>JAYWGM010000020.1:0-39464 GCA_043778225.1 Deinococcales bacterium
TCCGCAAAAAACGCGGATTGCTTCGTACCTGTCAAAGACGGTATTTGTTGATACTCCTTTTAGTCGGGAAGTTCTACGAACTTCCTCAATTTGGTATTAGATTCCTTAGCCACCTCGAGAATCAGCGCAAGAGCAGGGCTTCTTTTAATTCTGTCACCCGTAATTCGCGGCTATCGGGTGGCATAATCGCTTCGGGTTTGACCAATCCAAGCTCGAGCTTGAGCATTTCTGGGGCAAATAAAAATCCAGTCATCATCGAGAATCGCAAACCGCCAGATGGACGGGCGTTAATCTCGAGAATACAGGGTAAACCGTTTTTATCTTCTTTGAATTGAATGTTGTAAATCCCGTTGAGGTCGTAATGCTGCGTCAGTTCGGAACAAATTTGGTGTAGTTGGGGGCGAGCAAGCGAACCACAGACCACTTGGACATTGCCAAGTCCGCCAACTTTTTGTCGAACCACAGCACCGACCAAATTTCCCCGAAAAGCCAAGCAATCGACGCTGTATTCTGCGCCCGGTAAAAATTCCATCACCAGCATCGGCGGGAATTTTTTGGCATTGGCAAAAACGTGTTCGGCTTGGGTATACGACATTCGGTGCGTATCACCGCGTAAAAAATCGGCAATGTTTTCTTGTTTGGTCAGCAAGCGAAAACCATAGCCATAAATACCAACGGCTGGTTTGATGCAGACCAAATGCCCGCAAGCTCGTAATTGCGCGGCGGCTGCCTCGAGTTCTGACCACGAATGCACCACGATTGTTTGGGCAACTCGAGCCACGAGTGCGGGCAAGGCTACCGAGAAGGCAGCTTTATCCTCGAGATGATCAAGGGTGGCTTTATTGGCAACCTGTAGCACTTTTGTACCGATTTGGGCAAAGCGCGATTGATGGCTGGCACATAAAGCCGCCTCTTTACTCGGCACAAATAAATCAATTTGTTTGTCGCTACAAATTTTAAGCGCATACTCGAGATACGCCGCCCCGACCAGACCGGCTGGCTCGAGAAAATGCTGCCAATCGCCGTACAGCATCGGGCTGTCGGAAGACGTGTGCGATGCAAAAACAGTGGCATGGGGCAGAAGGGCTTGGAGTGAATGGGTGGTGGGTGAAAAATTTTTGTTGTACCAGATTTTTAAGTCTCGAGCCACAGTTAGAGTAACCCACGGGCTGCCGTCACCAAGTCTTGGGCGGTGGTCGAGCGGGTGTTATGCCCAATGGCATGGAGTTGCCAATCTGAGCCAGAGCGCGATAACTTGACCATAATTTGTCCAGTGTGGCTGCCTTGGGAAGACAAATTAAAACGGGCGACTTCTTTTTTCGCGTCGTCCAGAAGCCGACAAAAAGCATTTTCGACTTTATCAAAGGTTTGTCCACGGTATGAAGAAACCGTAAAGACCAAGTGTGCCACTTGTGGCGGAACTCGAGTTAAATCTACGCTAATCACTTCGTCGTCGCCGTCGCCAGCCCCAGTTAAATTATCACCCATGTGTTGCACCGAACCGTCTTTGGATTTGAGTTGTCCAAAAAAAATCGTGTCCACAGATTCGCCACCCACGCCAAACATCAAACACGAGGCATCGAGGTCAATGCTGTTGTTACCGCCCGAAAAAGCCGCAAATAAACCCTTGGGTTTTGCCACATCCCAACCTAAGCCCATTTGGACTTTGGTTAAAGAACGTCCAGCAGTTTTTTCTAAACTGATTGCCTGCCCTTTGGTTAATGAAATTGCCATAAAGACCTCCAGTGGGGATGGGTTGCCCATCCCCTATGCTTTAGACGTTTACGCCATACGAAGCCACCAAGGCTTTGAAACCTTCGTTAAAGCCTTGTCCAATGGCTTTGAATTTCCATTCGCCATTGTTGCGGTAAATCTCGCCAAAGACCATGGCGGTCACGGTCGAGCCATCTTCGGACAAATCGAATCTCGAGATTTCTGCGCCACCTGTTTCGTTGACCACCCGAATATAGGCTTTTTCGACTTGCCCAAAGGTTTGTCCTTTGGTTTCGCCGTCAAAAATCACCACGGCGGCAATCACTTTTTCGACATCAGCCGCTAAGTTAGCAAGGTCGATAACAATGCTTTCGTCGTCGCCTTCGCCTTCGCCCGAACGGTTATCGCCGGCGTGTTGGACTGTGCCATCTGCCGAAGTTTTATTATTAAAGAAAATAAAATCGGCATCGCTGCGAACCTTGCCACTGGCGGTGACCATAAATGCCAATGCGTCCAAGTCAAACCCTGCGCCGTCGGTTTTACGAACGTCCCAACCGAGACCAAGTTTAATTTTGGTCAGACCGGGTGCTTCTTTGCTCAAATTCACGTTACCGCCCTTGGTGAGTACAACTGCCATAAGAACCTCCGAAAAAAAACTTAAAATTTAATTGCCTCTCGAGGCAACCAAGAACATCATACGAGAGAATGTCAGATTTTGTTCCAAGTGGCTTAGGTTGTCTGCTGGTATCTTGCTCGGTCTCGAGCTTGATAAGTGGCTCATTTATGTTATTTGCATAACGTATCGTTTTTATGTTATCATTATGGGCTTATGGAGGTTTCACTTGTCAGAAGTTATCCCCGTTAATATCACCGATGAAGTCAAAGATTCATTTTTGACTTACGCCATGTCCACGATTGTCGAACGTGCCTTGCCCGATGTGCGCGATGGCTTAAAGCCAGTTCAGAGGCGCATTTTGTACGCCATGCACTCGGACTTAAATCTGCTCTCGACCCGCAAGCACTCAAAAAGCGCTGGTGTGGTCGGCGAAGTGATCAAAAAATACCACCCTCACGGCGATATGCCAATTTACGAAGCGATGGTGCGCCTTGCCCAGTGGTGGAATTTACGCTATATGCTGGTGGACGGTCAGGGCAATTTTGGTTCGCTGGATGGCGACCCTGCCGCCGCCTACCGTTACACCGAAGCCCGTTTGACCAAAGCCGCCGAAACCATGCTCGAGGACATCGAAAAAGAAACCGTTTCTTTTCGCCCAAATTTTGATGAGTCACACCAAGAACCAACTGTTTTACCCGCCGCGTTTCCGTATATGTTGGTCAACGGTGCGGTTGGTATTGCGGTCGGTATGGCGACCAATATCCCGCCGCACAACCTGACCGAAATCTGCAATGGATTGCTGGCAATTATCGCTAAGCCCGAAATTGAACTCGATGAACTGATGACCTATGTGACCGGTCCGGATTTTCCAACCGGCGGACGACTCGGTAAAAAAGGCATCCGCGAAGCCTATGCGACCGGTCAAGGCAGCATTCGTTTACGTGGTAAAGCCCGAATCGAAGAAGTCAAAGGGCGCAGCCAGATTGTGATTACCGAAATTCCCTACCAAGTCAACAAAGAAAACTTTATCAAGACCATCAGCGCTTGTTATAAAGAAGGTAAAATTCCAGACATCAGCGCCCTGCGCGATGAATCTGACCGCAAAGACCCGGTGCGAATTGTTCTCGAGCTCAAGCGTGGCACACTGCCCGATTTGGTCTTAAACCAGTTGTACAAGCACACCCAACTGCAAACCAGCTTTAACATTATTAACTTAGCGATTGTCAATGGTGCGCCTAAAGTGCTGCCGATTAAAGCCGCGATGGTGCATTACCTTGACCACCGCAAAGTCGTGGTCACCAAGCGCACCGAGTACGACTTACGAAAAGCTCGAGCCAGAACCCATATTCTCGAGGGGCTGCTGGTGGCTTTGGACAACATTGACGAAGTGATTCGTCTGATTCGGGCTGCCCAGAGCGGCGCAGAGGCTCGAGATGCGCTGATGGTGCGTTTTGCGCTGTCCGAGCCGCAATCGCAAGCCATTCTTGATATGCGCCTACAGACCTTGACGGGTTTATCTCGAGACCGCCTCAACGAAGAGTACCGCGAACTCCTGACCACAATTGGATTTTTAGAAGGGATTCTGGGCGACACAACCATTTTGTGGAACGAGATTATCAAAGAAATTACCAATCTGCGCGATAAATTTGGCGACGAACGCCGCACCATGATTGCCGATTTATCCGAAGACATCACCAAAGAAGATTTAATTGCGGTCGAAGACATGGTGATTACCGTCACCAAGGGCGGCTACATGAAGCGCACGGCGCTCGAGGCATATCGTGTCCAAGCTCGGGCTGGGCGTGGCGCAAACTCGGGCAAACTGCGCGACGAAGACCTCAACACCAATTTGTTGGTTGGCAGCACCCACGATTACTTGCTGTTTTTTACCGACAAGGGCAGAGTTTTCCGCGAAAAAATCTTTGATATTCCCGAAGCCGGACGCGATGCCAAAGGCGCTCATTTACGCAACATTCTGCCTTTGCGCGACGACGAAAGCGTGGCTGGAATTTTAGACCTCAAAGACTTTAATGTGGCTGGCTCGTTGATTTTTTGCACCAAGCAAGGGATTATCAAAAAGACCGAAATTGCTGACTACATCAACATTACTGCCGCAGGGCTGATTGCGATTAACCTACTCGAGAACGACCATTTAATCGAAGTCGCAGTCGTCAAACCGACCGAACAAGTCGTGCTGGCAACCCTAGACGGGCAAAGCATTCGTTTTAGCGAAGATGATGTTCGCGCCACTGGTCGCGCCACCCAAGGCGTGATTGGCATTCGCCTCAAGAAAGATGATGTTGTGGTCTCGATGAGCATTGTTCAACCCGACGACACTGGCGAATTATTGGCAGTTTCGGAAAATGGCTACGGCAAACGCACCCCGATTTCTGAGTATCCACTTCAAGGACGTGGCGGACAAGGTGTGATTACCTTAAAAGTGACCGATAAAACTGGCAATCTGGTTTCGCTTGAGCGGGTTGGCGGCGACGAAGAACTGATGGTTCTGAGTGCCAATGGTGTGGCGATTCGCACCAGAGTCGAAGAAGTCTCGAGCTACGGGCGAAGCAGTCAAGGGGTCAAAGTGATGCGAATTGAAGACAAGGATAAAGTCATTCGTGCCTTTGCAATTCGCCAAGAGGAAACGTTATAAAATTCACACTTTAGATTTCTCGAGCATCTTTGTGGCACGCAAAAGTATTACTTCTCACCGCAACTCGAGGATAATTCTCATCAAGCTGGACTAACTTAGTAAACGAAGGCGCAGCCAACAGCGAACGCCTCCATACATCCCTCCCCCAGCCCCCGAAAGGGGGCGCAATTTTTGGCTGATTCTCGAGATACAGCCCAATCTTTGAGATGGTGACACAGCCCAATCTTTGAGATGGTAAAGGGCTGACATAAAAGCGTTATACTCTACACTGAGCTTCAAAATTCAGGAGGAAACATTATGTGGCCATTTGGTAAAAGTGCAACCGACAGCATCAAAGATGAAATGAAGAAATTCCCGTTCTTGGCAAATCAATCTATCACCTTCACCGAACGCGGAGGCTCGGTCTATTGGAATGGAGTCGTGGCAAATGATGCCATGAAAACGCTGCTTTCTAAGTTGCCAATTGGTATCAATGGTATTAAAACGGTAGACGTGAGTAATGTCACGGTGCTTGCCGCCGCCGAAGCCAGTGCCAGTGCCATCGAAAGCGTTGACGAAGCCACCATTCAAGAAGCGATTGACCGTAATGCCTTGGCTAAAAATGTCTTTGCTGCTTTCCAAGCCGACCCAGAACTGAACAACAACCCGATTGCTGTCTTGCAAAGCGGCGATGGTGTGGTGCTGCGTGGTGCTGTGGATTCACAACACGAATTTAACTTGGCAGTCAAACTTGCCCAAGAAAACGGTGCAAACCGCGTCATGTCCGATGAACTCGAGATTGTGGACAATGCCAAAGCCAAAGCTGCCGAATCTGCCAAAGCCGAAGAAGCCAAAAAACCAGCCTATGTCAACTTGCCAGACGAATACCATATCGTCAAACCGGGCGATACCTTGAGCGCCATTTCGCAAAAATACTTTGGCGATACCGACCACATTGATGACATTGCCAAAGCCAGTGGGGTCAGCAACCCAGATTTGATTAAAGTTGGGCAAAAACTGCAAATCCCACGCTAAGAGCTAAGTTAAAAAGGGTAAAAGGTGAAAGGGTTAAAAGGCTTTCACCTTTTTGTTTTAGTCTGCGCTTATGGATATTTTTGCTCGAGTATTAGCCTTGGTTGCTTGTTATTTGATTGCGGCGGTCAGTCTTTCGGTGCTGTATTCAAAATCTCGAGGAGAAGACATTCGCAGTAATGATTTTGCTGGAGCAAGCGGCATGGTGCGGCGTTATGGCTGGAAAGTCGGGCTTAGTATTGCGGTTGCCGATGTGGTCAAAGGCTTTTTAGCCGCCTTGCCACTGTATTTTTTGGCTCGAGATTGGCTTTGGCTTGCCCCAGCCATGGTTGCCCTTGGGCATTGTTACCCGATTTGGCACGGTTGGGTTGGTGGACAAGGCGTTGCTCCTGCGACGGGCGCATTGTACGGCGTAGACCCTCTGATTGGTGCAGTAGCGATGTTCGGTGGTTTAGGGCTGATGGGGCTTCATCGGGTTTTGAAACTTAAACCACTGGTGCGGCTTGGCAGTGTGCCATTTTCGGCGGTTCTAACGCTGTTGATACTTTTGGTTCTGGCATACTCGAGATACGGTCTTGCAGGGGTGAGCGGCATCGGGCTGTTGATTATGGTCATGGGTATTCGGGGCTTGCAAGTGCTGCGTTCACCGCCACCGGGCGCATAACAGGTCTTGCCACCGGGCGCATAACAGGTCTTGCCAATCAACGGGTATTGCGTGGGTCAAGTGCGTCGCGCAGACCATCGCCGACCAAGTTAAACGCCAGCACCGCCAGCAAAATCGCAATCGCTGGGGCAGAACTTGCCCAAGGGGCTTCGGAAATAAAGTTGCGCGTTTCCGAGACCATCGCGCCCCATTCTGGAGTTGGTGGCTGCGCTCCAAAGCCAATAAAAGACAACCCTGCGGCGGTTAGAATGGCTTGCCCAACGTCAAAACTGGCTTGGATAAGCACAGGTGTTAAAGTATTTGGAAACACATGACGTAAGGCAATGCTGATTTGGCTTGTGCCGATGGCTCGAGCCGCCTCAACAAATTCGCGTTCGCGCAGTGCCAAGGCTTGAGCGCGTACTAGACGTGCATAACTGGGCCAACTGACAATTGCTACGGCAATAATCGTATTGGTTAAACTCGGACCAAGGGCAGCCGCAATTGCCATGGCTAGAATTAAACTAGGAAAAGCAAAGAAAATATCGGTAATTCGCATTAAAATGTTATCCCAGATGCCACCAAATGTACCTGCTAAAAGCCCCACCAGCACTCCAAGAGTCACAGCAATAGCCGTGACGATAAAACCAACTTGCAACGATAACGACGCACCGTGCGCCACACGCCCCCAAACGCTGCGCCCAAGTTGGTCTGTGCCCAGTAAATGTTGGCTCGAGGGTGGCTGAAGGCGCTGCGCCAAATCTTGGAGAATCGGGTCTGGCGAAATAACCCGTGCAAACAGCGCAATCAAAACCAGCAAAACCAGCAATACCATACCGATGATTGAAGCTGGATTGCGCCAAAAGCGTTTTGAGGCTTTGGAGGCTTGTTTCTTTGGGGCTTGAGCAGCACTAAGCATACATAATCCTTGCTGTGTTAAGCATACATAATCCTTGGGTCAAACAGCGCATAGAGTAAATCTGTCACCAAATTGATAATCGAATAGGCAATCCCAGCCAATAAAGTCACACCCATCACCGCCGGAAAATCAAGGCTGATGGCGGCATCGGTGGTGTAGCGCCCGACACCAGGCCAAGAAAAAATCGTCTCGGTCAGCACCGCCCCCGATAACAGCCCACCCAGCACCCCGCCCAACACCGTCAGAACGGGCAAAAAAGCGTTTCGCAAGGCGTGTTTGACCACCACTCGAGACTGGGCAATGCCTTTGGCTCTGGCGGTGCGAATATAATCTTGGCTCATGGTCTCGAGCATTGCGGCGCGGGTCATACGCGCCAGCAGCGCCGAGCTAAACGCCCCAAGCACAAACGCGGGCAAAATTAGGTGCATGAGGCTATCGCCAAAAACCTGCCAATCGCCAGCGATAATCGAGTCTAGACCGACAAACCCCGTGACTCGAGGCGGCGCAATCAAATAAGCATCTAAGCGCCCGGGTCCGGGCAGCAGACGCAATTTATTGTGCAGGAATTCCAGTAGCAAAATTGCCAGCCAATAAATCGGGGTTGCTCCACCCAGCAGCGCCAACAAGCGCACGATTAAATCAGGGGCTTTATTTTGGTTCAACGCCGCCAGTACCCCGGCTGGAATACCAATCAGCGCAGCAATCAAGAGGGCTGCCCCAGCCAACTCGAGTGTGCCGGGAAAAAAATCGCGCAGGTCATCGCTAATCGGGCGACCTGTTCGCAGGCTCGTCCCAAGGTCGCCTTGCAATAACCGCCCAAGATAACTAAAGTATTGGGTCACCACAGGTTGGTCTAAGCCATTTTTGACCCGAAAAATCGCAATCATTTCGTCGGTGGCTTTATCGCCAAGAGCAGCCAAAGCTGGGTCGCCGGGGACGACTTGTGAGATAAAAAAAGTGGCAAGCGACACGCCCCAAACCACAAACAGCACAAAAAATAATCTTCGGATAATATAGTTCAGCATTTTTCTCTTATGACGCGAGGAGCGCATGGTCTGCGCTCCTCGCGTGGGCAAATTTACTTAGAAATCTTCTCGAAACGCACTTGCCCTTGGGCATTGCGAAGGTAGCCTTTGACAGTTGTCGAAAGCGTGACTGGTACTTTTGGTTGGTACAAAATAGCAAACGGACCTTCTTCAAGGTGAAGTTCGGTCAGTTGCTTATAAAGGGCGGCGCGTTTGGTACTGTTGGTCTCGAGCGCGGCTTGTTGTGCCAATTTGCCGGCTGCTGGGCTGTTCCACGCATTGCGCCAAGCTAGGCTTTTTGCACCGTAGTCCGACATTGGTGTAGCGTTGCCGTCCGGATCCGGAAAGTCCGGCGACCAACCAACAATCACCATTTGGGCTTTCTGGGCGCGGTAAATACCCAAAAGTTCGGATTGGACAATTTGTTTAATGTTGGCTTTAAGACCAATTTTACCAAGGTCAGATTGAATTTTAGCCGCTAAGTCGGCGCACGGGACACCCGCCGCACAAGAACCTTGTGGCACGAGCATTTCAAATTCAAAACCATTAGGTTTGCCAGCGGCTGCCAGTAATCCTTTGGCTTTTTCGACATTAACACTGTACGGGTTACTTGGGTTAAAACCAAATAAGCCAGCCGGAATAATCGTTTGCACTTTACGAGCATTACCGCCCGCCAGCACATTGACGATGCTGTCTTGGTCAACTGCCCAACGCACGGCTTGACGGACTCGAGCATCCTCGAAAACGCTACCCGCACCCGTGTTCATCCCGAGGTACTGCAAGCGCAACGAATCGGCTTTATAGACATTAAATTTGCTATCGGTGGCTTTGGCTTTAACCATATCAGGAGTCAGATTTTCGGCAATGTCAATCTCGCCGCTCTCGAGCGCGATTTTTTGGGTGTTGGCTTCTTTCATTTCACGCAAAATAATGCGGCTTAGTTTAGGTTTGAGGCTCGAGTTGGGGTTGGCATCCAAAATCACTTGTTGGTTTTGGTCCCAACGGTTCAGGCTGTACGACCCCGACCCTGCCGAGTTGCGTTTGAGCCATTCCGAGCCGTAATCGTTGCCGACTGCTTTGGTCTTGACCAAAACGCTATCCACGATACCGCCAATGTTAAAGGTTAAGAGGTTCAGGAACGCGGCTGGACTGGCGGTTTTTGGCAAAGTCACTTCGACTGTGGATTTACCAAGGGCTTTGGTGCTGCCGATTTTCATGTTGGCAACTTCATCGAATAAAAATGAACCGTTGCCTTTAAGAGCAATTGCACGGTCAAAGGTATAAACCACATCGGCGGCGGTGACTGGATTGCCCGAAGCAAATTTTTTATTTGCCAAATTAAAGGTTACTTTCCAACTGCTGCCAGCGTCCTTAACTGTCCAACGCGCCGCGATGCTGGGTTTTAAGGTGCTTAAATCTTCGCCCTCGAATTTAACAAGGGTTTCGTATAAATTATCGGTGATTAAACCACCTGAAAATTCATAGCTGATGCCGGGGTCTAAGGAAATTAAATCCGAAAAATCCCCACCGTAGACTAAGGTACTCGAGCGGGAGTTCTGAGCCACACCGACTGCCAATAAGCCAATGCTAAGTAATGCTGCCGCGCCAATTCGTTTTCGCATACACCTCTCCTTTGTGAATCTGCACCAGTGTACGACATTTGACTTGACGACGGCATGACCCTCGAGTTTTGGCTCAAGGGTCATCAAAAATTACTTGGAGATTTTTTCAAAACGAATCTGGTTTTGGGCGTTACGCACATAACCTTTGACCACTTTGTTGAGCGTTACCGAAACGGTCGGTTGGTAAAGCACCGCAAATGGTCCATCCTCGAGTTGCAGTTCGGTCAGTTGCTTGTATAAGGCGGCACGCTTGGCTGGGTTTGGCTCGAGGGCGGCTTGTTGCGCCAATTTGCCAGCGCTTGGGTTATTCCAAGAATTGCGCCATGCTAGGCTTTTAGCGCCAAAATCAGACATCGGTGTGGCATTGCCGTCCGGATCTGGAAAATCTGGCGACCAATCTACCAAAACCATATTGGCTTTTTGGGCGCGGTAGAGCGGATAAAGTTCGGAATCTACCAGTTGCTTGATGTTGACTTTAATCGCAATTTTCGCCAAGTCAGACTGAATTTTAGCTGCTAAGTCGGCGCAAGGAATACCCGCCAAGCAAGCCCCTTGTGGGGTCAGCATATCCACTTCAAAGCCAGCTTCTTTGCCAGCCGCTTTCAGTAAATTCTTGGCTTTCTCGAGGTCGAGGTTGTACGGCGTGGCGGCATTAAAGCCAAATAAACCAGCCGGAATAATCGTTTGCACTTTACGGGCATTGCCACCTGCAAGGCTTTTAATAATACCGTCTTGGTCAAGCGCATAACGCACCGCTTGGCGGACTCGGGCATCCTTAAATGGACTGGTTTCGGCTGCGCTCATACCGATGTACTGCAAATTTAAGCTGTCGGCTTTGTAGACATTAAATTTGGCATCAGTGGCTTTGGCTTTAACCATATCGGGCGTTAAGTTGTCGGCAATATCAATTTCTTCACTCTCGAGGGCGATTTTTTGGGTATTGGCTTCTTTCATCTCGCGCAGGATGACACGGCTAAGTTTTGGCATCAGTCTCGAGTTTTTATTGGCATCCAAGACAATGCTTTGGTTTTGATCCCAACGGTTAAGGATAAACGGTCCTGAACCTGCCGAATTGCGTTTTAACCATGTTGCCCCAAAATCGTTGTTTTCGATTTTGGCTTTAACAATCACACTGTCCACAATCGCACCGATGTTAAAGGTTAAAAGATTCAAAAAAGCGGCTGGGCTGGCGGTTTTTGGCAGCGTTACTTCGACTGTATTTTTGTTGATGGCTTTGGTGCTACCGACTTTCATGTTAGCAACACTGGTAAACAAAAACGAACCGGGTCCTTTCATCGCAATGGCGCGGTCAAAGCTGTAGACCACATCTTCGGCAGTCACAGGGTTGCCCGAGGCAAATTTCTGGGTGCGTAAATTAAAAGTCACTTTCCAAGCGTCGCCCATGTCTTTGGTTGTCCAGCGTATGGCAATGCTCGGTTTGAGGGTGCTTAAATCCGTACCTTCAAATTTGACCAATGTTTCGTACAAGTTGTTGGTGACAAGGCTACCAGCATATTCGTAACTCATACCGGGGTCTATTGTAATGAGACCCGAAAAATCCCCGCCGTAAATCAGGGTACTCGAGCGGGAATTCTGGGCGGTGACTGCCGCCAGTAAACCCGTACCGAGCAGGAAAGCCGCTAACCCCAAACGTTTTTTCATGTCTTCTCCTTAAATACCGACTCGAGCCGTGATGTTGCTGACGGCTGTTCTTGTGTTTAGCAATTTATCTTGCTAGATTATCTTAACAGTTTGCAAGAATTTTTGCAAGTTCTCAAAGCTGCCCATTTGTTTTAGAATGCGCCTCTCGAGATTGGATAAATTATGAACCTGCGCGAACGCATAGACCACAACATCGCTGATTTTTCGCCTTCCGAGACGCAAATTGCGGCGTACCTGTTGGCGCATCTCGAGGCTGCTCCACTTTTAACAGGGGCAGAACTGGCTGCTCAACTCGAAATCAGTGCCTCGAGCATTACCCGTTTTGCCCAGCGCCTAGGCTTTGAAGGCTACCCAGATTTACGCCGCGAACTGCGTCGCCAATGGCGCGAGCAACAAGCCCCAGATGTTCCTAAAACCAAAGAAGGGGTTTTTGCTGCTTACTGGACACGCGAAAAACAGAATCTCGAGGAACTCAGCCGAGTTTCCGAGACCTTACTCGAGCGAGTCTGCGAAACACTGGCAGCCGCCAAACAGCTTTGGGTTTTAGGCTCGCGCTCCAATTTTGGACACGCCGTTCTGACCCACGAATTATTGCTGGGGGTGCGCCAAGGGGTGCGCCTGCTCGAGTCCAAAACAATCATCAGCCCAGAAACCCTGCTCGAGGTTAGCCCAGAGGACATTGTTTTAATTTTTGCCACCCGCCGTTATGCCCGAGCCACCACACAAATCGGGCTGACTCTAAAAACCAAAGGCGCAAAAATAATTTTAATCACCGACAACGGCGATTCGCCACTTGTACCTCATGCCACTCAGGTTATTCGTGTTCCGACCCAAGCCATTAACCAATACGGCGCAACTGGTTTAATCTCGAGCCTCGCCCATTTATTGGTCATCGGCACAGCCCAACGCACCGACTCTACCCGCCGCAAGCAGTTAGAACAGTTACTCGAGGAATTGAGTGTTTTTGAGTAAAGCAAGTAAAGCACTTAGGTAGAAGGGAGAAAAGGTAAAAAGGTAAAAAGGTAAAATGAAAACCACCCAACTTTTAACCCTTTGACCTTTTAACCTTGCCCTTCCCTTAGGAGTCTTCATGAAACTCGAGCAAGTTCAAATCCGCGTAGTCAGTCTGCCTTTACTTCATCCTTTTGAATTTTCCAATGCGGTCATTACCAATAAGGTTTTTCCGCTTTTAACGCTCTGTGCCGACGGTATTGAAGGCTATAGCGAAGGTGTGATGGACATGACCCCCGAGTACCGCGAAGAAACAATTGTTGGCGCACTGGGTTTTTTGCGCGATACACTTTTGCCACAAGTCTTGGGGCGCGATTTTGCCAATCCACAAGCGCTTTGGGACGAAATGCGAATTTGGCGTGGAAACCGCATGGCAAAAGCAATGCTCGAGATGGCATTTTGGGATTGCTGGGCAAAATCCTTGGGTTTACCGCTTTGGGTGTTGTTGGGTGGCAATAAACAAGCGGTTGAAGTTGGTGTCAGTCTAGGTATTGGCAGTATTCCAAGCACCCTCGAGCAAACCAATACAGCCCTCGAGCAAGGGTACAAGCGGGTCAAACTCAAAATTAAGCCTAATCATGACCTTAAAGTTGTCCGAGCCGTCCGTCAAGCCTTCCCAGAAGCCCACCTGACCGTGGATGCCAACAGCGCCTATACGTTATCCGACCTTGGGACACTGCGCCAACTCGATGCTTACGGCTTAGATTACCTCGAGCAACCTCTGGCTTTTGACGACTTACTCGATCATATAATGGTACAAAAAGAACTAAAAACCCCGATTTGTTTAGATGAAAGTATTCTTTCGCCAGAAGACACCCGCAAAGCCCTGCAAATTGGGGCTGCCCAAGTGATTAACATCAAAGTTGGGCGGGTTGGTGGGCATCTCGAGGCGCGGCGGGTTCACGATGTGGCTGCTTCATTCGGAGCGCCGGTTTGGTGTGGCGGAATGCACGAAAGCGGGATTGGCAGAGCGCATAACATTCATTTGTCTACGCTGCCCAATTTTACCAAGCCGGGCGACACCTCGAGCGCCAGTCGGTATTTTGAAGCCGACATCACCGAGCAGCAACTCGAGGCAAAAGACGGCTTGATGCCTGTGCCGACGGGTATTGGCATTGGTGTGACACTGGACAAAAAACGGCTGGCGGCAGTCAGCAGCCAACTCGAGACGATTAAAACAACCTAGAACGCATCGGGTGATTTGGCGCATACTCGAGTAAATCCCAAAGGTTGCCGTACAAATCCTTAAAAACCGCGACTGTGCCGTACTCTAAGGTTTTTGGTTCTCGAGTAAATTCCACACCTTTTTCGAGCATGGCGTTGTAATCGCGCCAGAAATTATCGGTGGCTAAAAACAAAAAAACTCGCCCACCTGCTTGGTTTCCAATAAAGGCTGCTTGCTCGGGCGTGGAGGCTCGAGCCAGTAAAATGGTTGTGCCACCCAAGTTGGCTGGCGCAATCACCACCCAGCGTTTATCCTGCTCGGGCTGGTAGGTATCCTCGAGCAACACAAAACCGAGTTTTTGGGTGTAAAACGCAATCGCCTGGTCGTAATCTTTAACCACCAAAGCAATATGGGCAAGGGCTTGCTGCATGAACCAGAATACCTCAGATATTGACTTTACCCAACTTGAGTCTAAAATACGAGCCAGCATTTCGCTTTCTTTTGCTTGGAGGATACATGGAAACCGTGCGCGTTTCGGGTCAATCAAAACCAAATTCGGTGGCTGGGGCTATCGCGGCATTGTTGCGTTTACATGGCGAAGTCGAAGTCCAAGCGATTGGTGCAGTGGCGGTTAATCAGGCGGTTAAAGCAATTGCCATTACCCGCAGTTATTTAAGTGTGGATAACATGGATTTATTTTGTGTCCCTGCTTTTGTTAAACTCGAGTTGGGTTCGGAGGAGCGCACAGCCCTCAAATTTATTTGTAAATCCCATACGCTGGCTGTGCCAGAAACTTTTTTATGATTCTTGGACTAGATTTTGGCATGACCAACCTCGATGGGGTGCTGCTCGAGGACGGAGTTCTCAAGCGCGGCTGGCGTATGGACTGCACTGGCGCAAGCCTCGATTCAACCCGAGCCGCCTTGGGCATGGGTGGCGTAAAACTCGAGGAAGTTCAGGCGATTGGCACAACCGGCGGACGACACAAAGAATTACCCAACAGCTATAAAAACATTCGCTTGGTTAAAGTCAGCGAAGCCGATGCCGTTGGACGTGGCGGCTTACAGATGGCGGGTCTTGAGGAGGCGCTGGTCGTTTCGGCTGGTACTGGCACAGCCATGATTGCGGCTCGAGGCAAAATCTGTCGGCACGTGACTGGAAGTGCTGTTGGTGGTGGGACACTGCTTGGTTTAGCTAAACTCTGCCTTGGTACTGCCGACCCACTCGAGATTGCTGCTTTGGCATCAGCTGGCGACCCAGCCCATGTGGACGGCACACTGGCAGATGTGATTGGTGGTGGCATTGGCAGTTTACCCGCCGACGCGACAGCCGTTAATCTTGGGCGGATTGTGCGGCTTTCGGCTGCCCCCAGCCGCGAGGACTTGGCGGCGGGTTTGGTGACACTGGTCTCGCAAGTGATTGCAGTGATTGCCCTCAACGCCGCCAAAGCTAATCAACTCGAGCAAATAGTGATTGTTGGGCATTTGCCCGATTTAATGCCGATTCAAACTGCAATTCGGCGCGTCTGGGGTTTTTACGGGGTTGCCACGCCAGCCATTATTCCGACTGACCGAGGTTTTGCAACCGCCCTTGGGGCTGCACTGGTGGCTCGAGACGCGCTACAATGACGGCGATGAAACCATTACTTGCCCTAAATTGGAAACTGCAAAAAGGTCCTGCCGAAAGTTACGCTTGGGGACGATCGCTGCTCGAGCAACTGCCCGAAGAAATGCCAGCCGAATTGGTGGTGGTGGCTGCCAGTGTCAGCTTAGACCGACTTGGCAATGCGCTGCGTGGCTCAGAAGTGCGTTTGGGCGCTCAGGATGTCTCGAGCCAAACCAAGGGCGCGTACACTGGCGAAGTAGCCGTGCAATGGCTGAACGAACTCGACTGTACTTATGTGGTCATCGGACATTCAGAACGCCGTCAGTACCACGGGGAAACCGACACGATGGCTGGTGAGAAAACGGCTGTCGCCATTCGCGGCGGAGTCAAACCTATTTTATGTGTCGGCGAAAAACTCGAGACCCGCGAAGCTGGTGATGCCGAAAAGTACACGTTGTCTCAACTCGAGACCGCGCTGGTATGGCTGACCCCAGAACTGGTACAAACCGAATTTGGCAATAGCCTCGAGTGGCTGACTGTGGCTTACGAACCGATTTGGGCAATTGGCACAGGAAAAACCGCCACCCCAGACGATGCCGAGAACATGGGCAATGCCATGCGGATTTGGTTCGTCGGTAAGTACGGCGAAATCGCTAATCAGATGCGCTTATTGTACGGCGGCAGTGTCAAACCAGACAACATCAAGGTTCTGTGCAGCCGTAACAATGTTGATGGTGCATTGGTTGGTGGCGCAAGTCTTGAGTTGGACAGCGTTTTGAAGATGCTCGAAGCCCTTAAATAATTTATTTGGCTCGAGGAAAAGCCGTACCCGAGATAATAATCTCATCGCGGGTACGGTTGATTTGGATTTGCAACTCACGGTCATCTGTGCCAAATGTGCCGCTCTGTTCAAAAAACCGAATTTTAAGCAAGTCGTTGTTGTCCTCGAGAATTCGGTAGCGCCCTTGCTGGGTTAATTCAGGATAGCCAGTCTGCAAAAATGTGCCATTGGCACGAAATTCCCAACGCACAAACGAAGTAAAACCAGAAGCAATTCGCTCAGAGCGCAACCAAGCACCAAGCAAAAAATCTTGGGATGAAACGGTTGGCACACAAGCCACCAAACTCGAGAGCAGCACCAGCCAACGCATCATGAACCGCCGCGCAGTAACTTGGTGTATTCGTCGAGCAAAAGAGGTTCTGAAATCGGACCCGCAATTAAGCGGTCTGGTCGTAAGTCATAACGAAAGAGTTTGGGGATGCTGCTTTTTTTCAGTAAGCCCATAATCTGTGTTTTACGTGCCTCTGGCACAACGGCGCTCATAATCACCAAACCGATATTGGCGCGTTGCAACGACAACGACTCGAGCGAAACCTTATCGAGGCTCGAGTCGCGGTTGACTCCAACCACTTCAAAGCCCAAAGAAATCATCTGCCTGCCTGTATCCGAAGCGTTGCCACCACGGTAAACCGATTCGGTGGTCACAAAAAAGATATTCATGCGCTTACCTTTTGCCACCACATCCTGCAACAGGGCTTTATTGACCGTGGCGGTGCGCCCAAGATTTTTCTTGACTTCGGCGGCTCGAGTCAGCCGCCCAGTTGCCAATGCCACCGCATCCATCGCACGCTCCGAAGACCCAGCAATCGAAAAGTTAAACTCGAGGGTTGGCGCAACGACCCCAAGTTTTTTGTTGAGTTCATCAAAACGCACATCCGAAACAATTAAATCTGGCTTTAAGGCTTCGATTGCCTCGAGCGACGGATTGCTGGGCGAGCCAACCAAGACCGGCATGGTTTTAATCAGTTTAGCATAGGCTGGAATGCTGCTGATGGGCTTACCAAGCTCAGAATTTTCTGGGATATACGGCGCACTGCTACCGTAACCGACTGGCTGCAAGCCCAAAACCAGAGCCACCTCGAGCGTGATTGCCCCAAGCACAACAATTCTTTGCGGACGTTGAGCAATCTGAACTTCGCCGCCTTCATGTTTAACCACCACAGGATAAGTTGTGGTCTGTGCAATTGCACCAACCAAGAGTAAGCCCGAAAAAAGTATGGCAGCTTGCTTAAATTGCTTCATGCAAATAGCTTAACGGGAAAACAGGCAAAGGTCAAAAGCAAGGTTAAAAGTAGAAAAGGTCAAAAGGGTAAAAGTAAGAGCGCCCCTCACTTTTTACCCTTTTGACCTTTTTACCTCTCCTCTATCAGCCAACGCGGTGGCTTGAGCTTATTGAACGTAACCTCGAGACCGGGTTGCAAAGTGAGCGCCAATGCCTGATGCTCGAGTTCTGTGCCGTGCGGCAAGTACAATTCTGAGAGCGCATAGACAATCGTGTCAAACCACTCGAGTCCTTTGCCATGGACTTTATCGCCAAATTGGCGCAGTGTGCCATCGAAGGCGGGTGAGATATGAAAAAGTTCGTGAACCAGTGTCTCGAGGCGATCGCGTGGGCTTAAACCCCAAAAACGTTCCCACGCAAACGCCACAATGTATTTGGCTTTTTTGCCGTGTTCGGTGGTGACACTTTCTAAGCGGTACGAATAACGCCCGCGTTTACGAATGCCACTTGGCAACGGGTAACACCGCGCAAAGGTCAAAATTCGTTTGGCGTGCCTCGAGTAAAAGACCGCAAAATGCACCCGCTCGAGGTCAATGTGACCAAGCTCTGGCACTTTTGCCACGATGTCCTCGGCGGCGACACGCAAGCCAGCCGTTAAATCAACGACTTGCCCAGCCACATTTAAGGCTCGGGCTGAGTAACGACCAGATTGGCTACTGGCGCTGAACCTCGGTGGCGCAGGGTCTCCGAACATCTGTTTACGATACTCGAGTTTGGTCATGGCTGGATGTGTCTGGGAATCTGGTTTCATGCTGAGCAGAATTATACGCTAAAAATCGGTTTTAAGCAGATAAGCATTTTGCCGTATTGACTTACTTGGCAAAGCGTTGAATCGCATAACTTGTGCCATCGCACTTAACCATCACTTCGCCTGTGCCTTTAGCGGCAATCGAACAGCCCAAATAACGTAAAGCAGTTGGTGGAATCAGCAGACCACGCACATCCACTTTGACCCCACGGTCAAGCGTGACTTTACGTGTTCCAACCAACGCCAACCTCGAGCCGGGGGTAACGGTCAAACGTCTGGCTTTGTCGTCCTCGCGCCCGATGGTGTATGTGCCGTTGCCATTGTCGGAAATGACATTGGCAAATCGGGTCGCAAATTCTCGAGCGCGAACATAACCATCTAAACCTGAAGCAAAACTCGAGACCGAAAACAGCAACACCAGCAATACACCTAGTCTTTTCATGGCATCAGCCTAGCACTACAGGCTAGAATCTGAGTGTGATTTATAAACGCATCATTCCCTGCCTCGACATAGACCGAGGAAAAGTGACTCGAGGGGTGCAGTACCAAAACGTCCGTGATGTTGGCGACCCGCTTGAGCTTTGTCGGCGCTACGATGCCCAGTTGGCAGATGAACTGGTTTTTTACGACATCACCGCCAGTTCAGACGGGCGTGGACTGATTTACGAGACCCTGACCCAAGTTGCCGAGAGTATTTTTATGCCCTTAACAGTTGGCGGCGGCGTAACAACGCTCGAGGATTTTAGGAAGCTGACCTTGGCGGGTGCAGATAAGGTCAGCATAGACACAGGCGCAGTCAAAAACCCAGATTTAATTCGGGCTGCTTCTGAGCATTTTGGCAGCCAATGTGTGGTGTTAAGTATGCAGGTCAAACGCCGTAGCAACGGTCAAGGCTGGGAAACCTTTATTAAGGGCGGACGTGAACCGACGGGTTTGGATGCCCTCGAGTGGGCGGCTCGAGCGCAAGCCCTAGGTGCTGGCGAGATTGTCTTAAACAGCATAGATGGTGATGGCACAAAAAAAGGTTACGACCTCGAGTTGTGCGCTGCTGTCAAAGCCGAGGTGGATGTGCCAATTGTGGCAAGCGGCGGCGCGGGAACACTCGAGGATTTCTATAGTGTGTTGACTGTTGGTAAAGCTGATGCTGCGCTGGCTGCCAGCGTGTTTCATTTTGGAACATACACGGTGCGAGAAGTGAAGGCGTATTTGGCATCTCGAGATGTACCCGTTAGATTGTAAACCGTAGGGGCGGGGCTTGCCTCGCCCAACCTGCCCAAGCCGAGGTGCTTATGCCCAAAGATATTACTGTTCCTTTTTCGATTACCTCCATTACCTTCGACTCGAGCGGACTTGTACCCGTTATCGCCCAAGAAGCTGGCTCTGGTCGTGTCCTGATGCTTGCCTATGCCAACCGCGAAGCGCTCGAGCTAACCCTCGAGACCAAACGCGGCACATATTTCTCGAGGTCGCGCAATGCCATTTGGGTCAAGGGTGAAGAATCTGGTCACACCCAAAAAGTCTTGGCAGTCACGCTCGATTGCGACGGTGATGCGGTGCTGTACACGGTCGAGCAAACTGGCGAGGCTTGCCATAAACCAAATCAGCACTCGTGCTTTCATAACCCTCTTGAGGGTGAACTGCCGAATTCCTCGAGTTTTGGTAGCATCACCGCCGAAGTATACGCCACGATTTTAGACCGCATTCAAAACCCAACTGAAAGCAGTTACGTCTCGAGACTTCACGCTCAGGGCTTAGACCGAATTCTCAAAAAAATTGGCGAGGAAGCTGGCGAGGTGATTATTGCCGCCAAAAACCGCGATAAAGCCGAATTGACGCTCGAGGCTTCGGATTTGTTGTTTCATACGATGTGGGTTATGGCAGAAGTTGGTGTGACTTTAGATGATGTGAAAAACGAACTCGAGCAGCGACACGCTCCAAAAAAGTCTTAATGCTCGAGCTTCTTGGCAATTGCAGAAATCATGGCGAGGTGATGGTCGTCGTGTTCGGCAACAAAGTACATTGTGTCGAGAATACTCATGGGTGTGTTTAATCTTGGGTGCAACGCGGTTTTGCCATAATCTGACGGCTCGAGTGTTTCGAGTTTAGTTACAAATGCGCTTCGGGCTTTTCGGAAATGCTCGAGTAAACCCTGTATCGGTTGGGCGTTGTGGTTGGCTTGGTCAGTGGCGGCATTGGCAAGGTCGGTGGCTCGGAGTTTTTCGTGACCAAACAAAATATCCTCGAGCCGATAACTCCAGAGTGCTTCGAGGTCGAGTAAATGCCCAAGATTTTCTTGGATTGACCATTTATTCTCGAGTTTGATAATCAAGTTTTCACTTGGAATCGCATGAATGCGTTCTTCTAATCGGGCTGGTGTACCGTGCAAGCGCTCTAAAAGATTTGGGTACATCCAAGTTGGAGTATTGGTCGGGAAGCTGCGTTCAAACCAGTTCATCTGTGCCTCCGAACAAGTGTACTCATGTGCGCCTCGAAACAATTTCGTGAATTAAAATGGCGGCAGCAACACTGGCATTTAAGGACTGGACTTGTCCTCGAGTTTCGATTTTTAAGAGTTCATCGCATTTTTCGCGCACAAGGCGGCGCAGCCCATCGCCTTCTGAGCCAATTATTAAGGCTATTGGGCGGTTAAAATCAAGGTTAGCGATTGTGGTTTTGGCTTCGCCGGCTGCGCCATAGACCCAAATGTTTTGTTCTTTGAGTTGGTCTATGAAGCGCGGCAGGTTTTTAATCTGCACCAGTGGCAAATGGGCGGTTGCGCCAGCACTGGCTTTAATCACGACTGGGCTTAATGGTGCGCTGCGGCGTTCCTCAACCACCACGCCATGCGCCCCGAGGACTTCGGCACTGCGAATAATCGCGCCAAAATTGTGTGGGTCGGTAATCCCATCAAGCAGCACCAAGAGCAATTCTTCTTGGCGAGTCTTTGCCAATTCAAAACAATCCTCGAGTTCGCTCCAAACAGCATCCTCGAGTTCCGCCACCACACCTTGGTGCTGGGTGGTTTTGACGGCTTGGTCAAGTTCGATTCTGGGGTGCCACTCCAAGCCAATATCGGCGCTTTGGCACAACATCTCGAGTTCTTTGGCAAAACTTTTTTCGACTCCATCGGCGGCATAGACTCGCAGCACTGCGCCACTTTGCAGTGCCTCGAGAACAGGGTTACGACCATAAATCAGCATATCAACCAAACAACTTGGTCAGTTGCATGGCAAAGCCCATATCGCCTTCGATTTTGAGTTTGCCGCTCATGGCTGCCATCATTGGGTTGAGTTCGCCACTCATGATTTTGGCAAAATCGCTGCTCGAGGCTTTGATTGAAATGCGTGGTGTTAAACCATGTTCGGCTGGCGCACCCGCCAGTAAACCCGTGCCGTCGGCTCGAGCATCAAAGGTGTGGGCAACGCCATCAAATTCAAGTCCGATGACCGCGTTTAAGTCGGCTTTAATTTCTGGGGTGAGTTTTTGGCTGAGTTTCTCGAGGATGGCTTGGCTCATGGGTAAGAGCGTAAGGGAAAAAGGGAAAAAGGTCAAAGGGTAAAAAGTGAAGGTCAAAAACAGCGTGTGATGGTAGCCAATTTAACCATTCAAAGTTCAGAGCCTAGCTTTGCCATTTTTAGAATGTGCTGGAAGTGCTTTTTTTCGATAGGCGTGACCGATAAGCGGTTGCCTTTACGCAGAATCAGCAGGGTCTCGAGTTCTGGTTCGGCACGCAAAGTATTGAGCTCGAGAAAGTGCAGGGCTTCTACAGGCTCGAGACAGATTTGAGACCAGCGTGGGTTCTCGAGCGGGCTTTTTGGGTCGTAATAATGGCTTTTTGGGTCAAATTGGAGTTGGTCTGGATGAGCGGTTTGGGTGATTCTGGCAACGCCAGCAATACCTGGTGGGTTGGTGCTGCTGTGATAAATCAGGGCTAAATCGCCGATTTCCATACTGCGGAGGTGATTGCGGGCGAGGTAATTACGGATGCCATCCCATGGACTCGAGCCAAGGCGTACAAGGTCGGCATAGGAAAAAACATCGGGTTCGGTTTTTAAGAGCCAGTATTGCACTTGCTTAGTCTACATGGTTGTGCTACGCTTCCAAAGCCCAAATTGGTTACCCCAGTTTGTGGTACTCGAAAGAGTGCGGATTTGCAAGGATTTGCAGATTTCGCTTCGGGCAAATTTTTTGCCCGCCGCTTTTTATAAAAAGCGCGAAGGAGAAATTATGGCAGGAGCAGCACCAGTTGTTAAGAAGCTAAAACGCAAGGAACGTAAGGTCATTAAGTCCAAGCGTCGTGGTTTAGCTCAAGAAAAGCGCCATCGTCAGAGTTTGAAACGTCGCACCGCCAACCGTGCCACCAAAAGCACGATTAAGACCTTTGTAAAAAAAGCCCTTGTTGCCAATAGTGAAGGTGCAGCCGAAGCAGCCACCTTAACCCAACGCGCCGAGAGTTTGATTGACAAAGCTGCAAAAGGTAGCGTCATGCACAAACGCACTGCGGCTCGGAAAAAAAGCCGTTTGGCAAAAGCAATTAACAAATCCAAAGCTGCCCTTCAAACGGCTGCATAAGCCCACGTTATTTTCTCAAGACCCAACAGTTTAGGCTGTTGGGTTTTTTTTGCCCACAGGTTTTATGGGGTTTTTCGCAACGCAAATTGAAAAGCACGGTATGATGAGGTACTTGACACATTTATGTTATTAACGTATTCTTTTTGGCAGCCCAGCAGCCAGACATCATAAAGGAAACCCCGTGACCCAACTTAGTGCCACTCAAATCCTTGCTCTTGCCCCAGATGCTTCTTCGGCTTCAAGCGGCAAAGCCTTAAACAACACCAGCAAATGGAAAAACCTAGGCTCGAGCCAAACTGCCTTTTGGGGCGAATGCCAAGGCAGCGGCAAAGACCCGTACCGCACCAGCGTGGATATAGCTGATTACACTGCCAAATGCAGTTGCCCAAGCCGAAAATTTCCTTGTAAACACGGCATTGGTCTGATGCTGATGAACGCCGCCAAACCACTCGAGAGCGGTACACCGCCCGACTGGGTAAGCACTTGGCTCGAGGGCAGACAAAAACGTGCCGAAGCCAAGACCGCCCCGCAAGCCATCCCAGAAGACCTCGAGAAAGCTGCCAAGGCAACTGCCAAACGCCTCGCTTCCCGCGAGAAAAAAGTCGAAGCTGGACTCGAGGAATTGGGCTTATGGTTATCTGACCAAATCAAAAATGGCGTGAGCAATGCACCAAGTCAGCCCTACAGTTATTGGGAATCTGTGGCAGCCCGCTTGGTGGATGCCCAAGCACCCGGACTGGCGCGAATGGTACGCGAATTGCCAGACGCAGCCGTCGGCGGCTGGCTGCTCGAGGCACTGGCACGTTTGCACTTAATTGTGAATGCCTACAGCCGACTCGAGACGTTAAGCCCAAGCATCCAAGCCGATGTCCGAGCCGCCGTTGGTTTTACCCAAGATAAAGCCGAATTGCTGCAACAAAACCCGCCCAAAGCCGTTTGGACAAGCCTTGGGCAAATAAGCGTTCAAGAGGATAATTTACGGGTTCGCCGCACTTACCTCGAGCATATAGAAAGTCGAGAAGTGGCGTTGTTGCTGGATTTTGCGATCAACAGCCAACCGATGGCGGTTGGTCTGCCAATTGGCGTGACCCTCGAGACCGAACTGATTTATTACCCAAGCCATCTGCCTTTACGAGCGATTCTCAAACCAGATGTCAAAATCCTCGAGAACCTCAGCGAACTGCGTGGTTATAGCATTCAAACTGCCCTCGAGCAGTACGCAACAGCACTGTCAAAATGTCCGTGGCTTGAGCGTTACCCGATGTGCTTGACGGATGTGACTGTACAATTTGATGGTACAAATTGGCAAATTCAGGACTCGAGTCAGATGCTCCCGATTCAAACCGATGCTGATTGGTACATCCTCGCACTCTCAGGTGGGCATCCAGTCCAAATTTTTGGTGAATACGATGGCAAAACCTTTGTACCTTTGACCTTAGCCAGCAACGGCAGTATCTACACCCTCGCAAGGCAATCATGAACGACCTTCGCGCCATCACCTCGAGTGCGCTCTTAGGCACTGAACGCAGCCCCTTGGGTGTTCTGGAGCATCCCCAACTTGAACAGGCACGCATAAGCCTCGAATCTCGAGGCAGTCCAGCCACCCTGCTTGGCGTGGCAATGTTGGCTTTTAACATGGCTCGAGCCGGTCAGCCAGCCAACTCGAGTCTGGGCAGTCTTGCCCCCGCCAGTCCTGATGTTCGAGCGGCAGTGCCTGAACTTGCCAGTGCGCGATTGGAACAGTTACTCGATTCACAAAAACAATTGCTGCCCGAATGGCTGGAGATGATTGCCCAAGCTGGTTATCGTCTGCCACATACAAATTTAGTGCAGTTACTCAACCAAGCCCAGCATAGCCCAGACCTCCGAGATGGCATTCGAGCCGTGCTGGACTCGAGAGGACAATGGTTAGCCAAGCAAAACCCCGCTTGGGCTTGGGCAGTCGGCGACACTGGTAGCACTGAATCGACACTCGAGACTTGGGAAACAGGTTCTAGGGCGGCTCGAGTTGTGGCATTACGCAGCCTCCGTGCCGAGCAACCAGCCCAAGCCCGAGCCTTACTCGAGGCGGTCTGGAAAAGCGAAGTTGCCGAGGAACGCAAAGCCTTTTTAGCCGAATTCGAGGCTGGCATTTCGAGTGCCGACGAACCTTTTTTGGAGTCTTGTTTAGATGACCGCAGCAAAGATGTCCGCCAAATTGCGGCTGGGTTGCTGGCAAAATTACCGAACAGTGCTTTTGTCGAACGGATGGTTGCTCGAGGCGAAAGCCTGCTGAATCGAGGTAAGAAAAAAGGCTTGATTGCGCTCAGTACACCCGAACTGGAAATCACCCTGCCCGAATGGAGTAGCGACCTTGGGCGCGATGGCATCGAGAAAAAAACGCCCTACTATTCTGGCGGCGACAAAGCCTATTGGTTGGAACGGATTATCTCGAGTATCCCGATAGAAACATGGGAAATTCACTTGCGACTCGAGCCAAAAGAAATTTTGAAATTGCTGCCAAAAGACTGGCGCAACACCATCCAGACTGGTTTTGTCAATGCCATCAGCACATATCCAAACCCAACGTGGATTGAGGCATTGCTTAATTTCGACAGCAAATTTATGGAAAACGCTGTTTTGATGAACACCCTACCGCTCGAGCAACGTGAAAAACGTGTCAGATACTTTATTTTTGCTAAGGAAAACACAAAATTTGACTGGCTTGCTTGGATGAACCACCCGTGGAGTCTTGAATTTACTCGAGAATGTTTTGAATGGCTCGGTCAGCTTGGGCAGAAAATACTGGCTGGCAAAAACGAGTATCACAACACCAGCCAAATTGCTTATCTTGCCAACCCAGAAATCACACTGCATTGGCACGACCCAAAACATTATCCGCACTGGACAGCCTTCCAACAAAAAACCAGTGGTTTTTTGCCAGACGAAAAAAATCGTCAGCATTATCAGGTGACCTATCACCTTGAGCAAATCAAAACCCTGACCACCACCCTCGAGACCCGCGCTGCGATGCGAAAGGAAATTTTATCATGAGCCAAGAACTACGCCAACACGCCGAACAAGAATTTGCCCACGAACTCGAGGCGCTGAGTCAACTCGACGATAAGCCCAAACCGCCAAATTGGAAACTCAGCCCGTGGGCGGTAATTCAATACCTGATGGGCGGTAAGGTTGGTAAACTCGAGATAAAACCTAAGTACATTGGTAGCCAACGCCTGATGGAAATTGCCGTCGCAACCCTCGCCACCGACCGTGCATTGTTGCTTTTGGGCGTACCCGGCACAGCCAAAAGTTGGGTCTCTGAACACCTTGCCGCTGCTATCAGTGGCGACAGCACCTTGCTGGTTCAGGGTACTGCTGGCACATCCGAAGAAGCGATTCGCTATGGCTGGAACTATGCCGAGTTACTCTCCAAAGGACCGAGTATCAAAGCAATCGTCGAAAGCCCAATTATTCGCGCCATGAAAACTGGCACAATTGCACGGCTCGAGGAACTGACCCGCATCCCAAGTGATGTTCAAGACGCACTGATTACGGTATTAAGCGAAAAAACCCTGCCGATACCCGAACTGAACACCGAAGTCCAAGCCAAAAAAGGTTTTAACATGATTGCCACTGCCAACAATAAAGACCGTGGCGTAAATGAACTCTCGAGCGCCTTAAAGCGCCGCTTTAATACCGTTATTTTACCTGTACCAGACAATATGGACGAAGAAATTCGGATTGTCCAAACAAGGGTTGCCGACCTCGGTCGCGCCCTCGAGTTACCCGCCCAAACCCCAGCGCTCGAGGAAATTCGGCGGGTGGTGCAGGTTTTTAGGGAACTGCGCGATGGCAAAACCACAGATGGCAAAACCAAACTCAAAAGCCCAAGCGGCACATTAAGCACCGCCGAAGCCATCGGGGTAATTAACCAAGGGCTGGCATTGGCAGCCCACTTTGGCGATGGGGTACTGCGGGCGGGCGATGTCGCCTCGAGTTTAATTGGGGCGATTATTAAAGACCCCATACAAGACCGTGTGGTGATGCTTGAGTACCTCGAGACGGTGGTCAAAGAACGCGATGGTTGGAAAGATATTTACCGCGCCTGCCGCGACGTGGTGTGAAATGAGCTTACATTTTTTTGGTATTCGCCATCACGGCGCTGGTGGTGCAAGGTCGTTGTTGCGTGCTTTGCGTGTTCTCGAGCCAGATTGTGTGCTGGTCGAAGGTCCGCCCGATGCCAACGATTTACTGCCACTTTTGGCTCATACCGCCATGACCCCGCCAATTGCGCTGTTGCTGTACGCCAAAGACGACCCCTCGAGAGCCGTCTACTATCCATTTGCGGTCTTTAGTCCAGAATTCCAAGCCATACGCTATGCCCTCGAGGCACAAGTCACGGTGCGTTTTATGGATTTACCCCAAACCCATCAATTAACCGTAGAAGCGGGCGAGGCAAGCTGTCTTGACCCTACAGTTGGTGATGATGTTGCCGCCGACCCGCTAGGTTGGTTGGCAAAAGCCGCAGGTTTTTCCGATGGCGAGCGCTACTGGGAATATCTGGTCGAACAGCGCCGCTCGGACGAAGATGTCTTTGCGGCAATTCTCGAGGCGATGACGGCACTGCGGCTCGAGTCAAAGACCCTCGAGCTACGCGAAGCCCAGCGCGAGGCGTTTATGCGCCAAAGCATTCGCAAAGCCCAAAAGGACGGTTTCAAAAAAATCGCGGTGGTCTCTGGTGCATGGCATTCGCCAGTCTTGGATAGTGACCAATTCGATGCCAAAGCCGATGCAGCCTTGCTCGAGGGTCTGCCAAAAACGGCGGTCTCGAGTACCTGGATTCCATGGACACACGGCAGACTGGCTCGCTCGAGTGGTTACGGCGCGGGCATTACCAGTCCGGGTTGGTATGCTCACCTGTGGGAACTCCAAGACTCGAGTTCGCGCAATGTGATTACCCACTGGTTGACCAAAGTGGCGCATTTGCTGCGAGCCGAGGATTTACCCGCCTCGAGTGCCAGTGTGATTGAAGCCGTGCGTTTAGCCGAAGCCTTGGCTGCCTTGCGTGGTTCGCCAATGCCGGGTTTGGAGGAATTAAACGAGGCTTCTCGAGCTTTGTTCGCGTGGGATTCTGATTTGCCACTCCAGCTCATTGCCGAGAAACTGATTCTGGCAGAAACCCTTGGGGCTGTGCCGCCCGAAACCCCGACTGTGCCGTTGGTGCGCGACCTCGAGGCGGAACAAAAACGGTTGCGCTTTAAGCCCGATGCAGTTGCTAAAAATGTGGAATTTGATTTGCGTTCCGCCAATGATTTGGAGCGCAGTGTCTTGCTGCATCGGCTGCGCTTGTTGGGTGTGCCGTGGGGCGAGGTTATCGGCTCGAGTGGCAAAGGAACATTTAAGGAGGGCTGGCGGGTTCAGTGGCATCCCGAATTTGCGGTGCGGCTGATCGAAGCTGCCATGTTTGGTTCGAGTGTGTTGGAAGCCGCCACCCAGAGAGTCTTAGAAATCTCGAGTCTAACCAGTCATTTACCAACGCTTACAAAATTACTCGATGATATTTTGCTCTCGAACTTGCCCAATGCCGCCCAACTCGTGATGACGCGGCTCGAGGCAGCTGCCGCCCAAGACGCGGACATTAACCACCTGATGCAGGCAATTCCGCCACTTGCAAGGGTGCAACGTTACGGCAGTGTGCGGCAACTCGATACAACCATGCTGGCTGGTGTTGTCTCTGGGCTGGTGCTGCGGGTCTGCGTTGGGCTACCGAATGCCTGTGTCAGTTTATCGGACGAGGCTGCGCTCGAGTTATTTCCGCATTTTTTCGAGTTGCACAGTGCTATTGCCACCCTCGAGCAACCCGATTTACTGACCTCGTGGCGCGAAGTGCTGGCAGTCTTAGCCGTGCAGCACAACCTGCATGGTTTAATTGCTGGTCGAGCCTCGAGATGGCTGCTTGAAGCTGGTGTTTACAGTGCCACAACCACCGCCAATCGTTTATCGTATGTGGCTGGCGTTGCCACCGACCCAAACGAAGTGGCAGCTTGGACAGATGGTTTTCTGCGTGGTTCGGGCTTAGTCTTGGTTCACGACGATGCACTTTTTGGCGTGCTGGATTCATGGGTGCAGCACCTCACCCCCGAGGCGTTTATTGCCATTCTGCCCCTGATGCGCCGTACCTTCTCGAGTTTTGAAGAAGCCGAAAAACGCGACATTGGTCAGAAAGTCAAAACCCCAAGGCAGCGACTCACGTCTCGAGCCGCCCAAAACCTAGATGTTTCTCGAGCCGAAAAAGTCATTCCGCTGATTGCCCAAATGCTAGGCATTTAACCGTAGGGTTTGCCATGGCAAACCCTGTGACCTGCAAATCCCATCACCAAAAGGAGTCTAAATCATGTCCCTGAAATCCCAAATCCCAGCATCGTGGCAAGCCGCTCTCGAGCCAGAATTCTCTAAGCCGTACATCGCAAAACTCGAGGCATTTCTCGAGACTGAACGAGCTGCACATCAAGTCTTCCCGCCACAATCAGAAGTTTTTTCGGCGCTCGAGTTTACGCCATTTGAGGCGGTGCGGGTGCTGGTGGTCGGTCAAGACCCGTATCACGATGCTGGTCAGGCGCATGGCTTGGCGTTTTCGGTGCAGCGTGGAACAAAAATCCCGCCAAGTCTGGTCAATATGTACAAGGAACTCGAGTCGGATTTGGCTGTGCCAAGGGCTAAGCATGGTTTTCTCGAGTCGTGGGCGCGGCAGGGTGTTTTGATGCTCAATACAGTTTTGACAGTTCGGGCGCACGAGCCAGCTTCGCATAAAGGCAAAGGTTGGGAAAACCTGACCGATGCGATAATTAAAGCGGTCAGTGCTAAGCCCGAACCTGTTGTTTTTGTTTTGTGGGGCGCTCATGCTCAGAAGAAACTCGAGTTAATTGATCTTAAAAAGCACACGGTTTTGCAGAGCGCTCATCCTTCGCCGTTATCGGCTCGGAATGGATTTTTTGGTTCTAAGCCATTCTCAAGCATTAACGCGGTTTTGGAAAGCCCAATTGACTGGAGTCTCGAGTGACCCTCGAGTCTGAGCGTTTGCGCCGTTGGCGGTTGCTGTTGGGTAGTGCTGCCGATGAGTCTTGTGGTGCGTGCAGTGCCTCGGATGCTCGGATTGACCTTGCGCTCGAGTCTTTGTATGGCGATGGTGACTCAAATATGTCGCCCGAAGACAAAGCCAAAAACCGCAACAATGTTGGCAAGGGTAAATCCCAACCTAAAGTCGCTCGTTGGCTTGGCGACATCCGCGAATTTTTCCCCAGCAGTGTGGTGCGGGTGATGCAGCGTGATGCCTTTGAGCGCCTTGGCTTAAAAAGAATGCTGCTCGAGCCAGAGATGATGGAAGCTGTTACTCCAGATGTGCATATGGTCAGCACACTCTTGGCGCTAAAAAACATCATGCCGCAAAAAGCCAAAGAAACCGCACGGCTGATTGTGCGAAAAGTGGTCGAAGACCTCGAGAAAAAACTTGCCGAAAAAACCCGTCAGGCAATTACAGGCAGCCTAAACCGTGCGATTCGTAACCGTCGCCCAAAGCACACCGAAATGGATTGGAACAGAACCATTCGGGCAAACCTCAAGCATTACCAACCCGATTATCAGAGCATTGTGCCAGAAATCAAAATTGGTTTTGGGCGTAAACGCTCGAGCCTGCGCGACATTATTTTGTGCCTTGACCAGAGCGGTTCAATGGGTTCGAGTGTGGTCTATGCTGGTGTTTTTGGGGCAGTCTTGGCAAGCCTCCCTGCGGTGCGAACTCGAGTCGTGGTGTACGACACGGCAGTCGTGGATTTAACGGCAGAACTTCAAGACCCTGTGGATGTGTTGTTTGGCACACAACTTGGTGGCGGCAACGACACCCCTCGGGCTTTGGATTACTGCGCGGGCTTACTCGAGAAACCCGAGGACACGATTTTTATTCTGATTTCGGATTTGTACGAAGGTGGCGGCAGTGCCGCAATGCTCGCTAAACTCGAGGCGTTTGTGGCGGCTGGCGTGACGGTTATTTCGTTGCTGGCGCTGTCCGACGACGGCAGACCGAGTTACGATGTCCAAAATGGTGCGGCGCTGGCAAAGATGGGCGTACCTGTGTTTGCTTGTACCCCAGACCTTTTCCCCGAGATGATGGCGGCAGCGATTTCGCGGCGCGATATTTCACAGTGGGCTGCCAGCGTTGATATTGTCACGACTCGAGCCTAAAAACAGGCGCGACCAACTCGCAACACGGTTGCGCCTTGGGCAATCGCCAGTTCTAAATCGTCCGACATTCCCATGCTCAGATGCTCGAGTCCAAGCTGGTCGCGGAGTTTTCGCAGCCCGCTAAAAGCCAATTGGGCTAATTCTAAGTTTTGCGGCGCAACCGTCATCAAGCCACGCACATTCAAACCCAAGTCTCGAGCAATTGCCAATAGTTCGGCAGCTTGGTCTGGCGCAACGCCGTGTTTTTGGGCTTCAAAACCCATGTTAATTTCTAAAAGTAAATCTGGAATGCGCTCCCAAGTCTGGCTGCGCTTGGCAATTTCCTCGAGTAAGCGTGGGCTATCGATGCTGTGAATCATACTAAAGCCAGCGCAGAACTTGACTTTATTGGTTTGCAGATGCCCAATTAAATGCCACTCGAGATTTGGTTCTGCCTCGAGTTTGGGTAGGGCTTCCTGAATGCGGTTTTCGCCAAGGATGCCATGACCATGGGCTAAAACAGCCGTCTGGATTTCTGATAAAGAATGCCCTTTGGTGACAGCAATCAGTTTGACCTCTTTGGGGTCGCGGTTGGCGGCTTGGCAGGCGGTTTTGATGCGGGTGAGTACGTCTTGAAGCATTATATCCTTTGTAAAATCGCCCGCAGCAACTTCTGGAAACGTGGCGCAGTGGCTTTGGCAGTTTCAATCACCTTGGCTTCGGTTGTGCCAGAGTGGTCGCCTTGGTCAGCTACTGCCATATCGGTCACGCTGCTCAGACCTAATACCCGCATTTTTAAGTAGTGCGCCACAATCAATTCTTGCACGGTACTCATGCCAATTGCGTCCGCACCCCACATCCGAAACATTCGCAACTCGGCTTTTGGGGCATACATTGGTCCAGAAACCGCTAAATACGTGCCTTCGCGCAATTCTAAATCTGTGGCTCGAGCAGCTGCTTTGGCAATTTGGCGGTACTCGAGGTCGTAAGCATCCATCATTGGCAAAAAGCGCTCGCCAAGGCTCGAGTCGTTTGCGCCAAGCAATGGATTTGTCCCCGTAAAATTGATGTAATCGGTTTGCAACATAATATCGCCAGCATTCCAAGCTGGATTTAAGCCGCCGCAAGCGTTGGTCAGGATAATTTTTTTTGCTCCAAGCGCATGGGCAAAACGCACTGGAATTCCAGCTTCATGGGCGCTGTAACCTTCGTACAGATGAACCCGCCCTTGGAATGCCAAAATCCGCTTTCCCTCGAGCATCCCCAGTACAGCCTTGCCAGCGTGTCCGGGCGCAGTCGAGACAGGAAAACCCGGCAGGTCTTGATACGGCACAACCACCGCATCCTCGAGATGGTCGGCAAGCGGTCCTAAGCCACTGCCAAGAATAATCGCAAGCTCTGGGGTGTGGCTCGAGTGCTGCCGCCAAGCACTCACAATACTTTGAATTCTTTCATTTATCGCAAAAGTCTGACTCATGGTCTTCATCTTACGATGTTTGTCTGAGACTTCGCTCACCTTAAAGGACTTTGACTCGGGTAAACTTGCACGCTCTTGGCTTGTGACCAACGCTTAAAATACTTTATTAGCGCTTCTCACCCATGCTTCACGCACGCTGGTCAAAAAACCGCGAGACTCGAGCGCGTCAACAGATATATGGAGGTTTCATGCGATTGCTAACTGGGTTTATTTTTTCGTGCTTATTTTTTCTCTCGGGGGTCACAGCCCAAACAGCGACTGGTCAAATAGATGAAATCGTTGTGGTCAGCACCATTGGTACACTCGACGAGGCACTGATTGGTTTGGTCAAAGTCACCATTAGCGCTACGGTCGGCGACCCGACCGAAGGACTGAATCTAACTGGGATTGTCGGACAGGTTGAGGGCATTGGATTCTTTCAAGCCAATACCACCAAAGCTGTGCTGCTGGTCGAAAATGGGCGCAACATTTTAAGAATTACGGTTACGCCAAATCCAAGCATCGAAAAAGTCGAGGTTAAGGGACTGAGTGTGGTCACATCAGAAGAAATCCTGCGTTTTCTCGAGCAGCGTTATAACGTCGCGGTTGGGGTAATGGTCAGCAACCTGAGGCTCGAGGAAGCACGAATTGGTCTAGGAACGGTTTACCGCCAGAGCGTTGGTTTTCCATTTACCCCGGAAGTCAAGCTCGAGGTTTCCAAACCCAAAGACAATAAAGTCACCATCACTTATACCGTCAACGAAAGCGCTACGGTGCGTGAGGTCAAAGTGCTTGGTGCAACGCTTGTACCGACCCTAGAAGTTGCCGCCCAGTTTCAAGACTTGGCTCGTTCTGGTAAATTCGAGATTCGCACCTACTTTCAGGGTTTACGTGGGGTGCGCGACTTGTATAGCAAAAAAGGTTATGGCGCAACCACCAAAGATGGTTACATCGGTTCGGGTCCAAATGTCGAACTTTCAAACCTCGAGAATGGAGTCTTGACGATCCAAATCAGCGAGGTCAAAATTGCTGCCATAGATGCCACTGCGCTTGGGATTGACCCGAGTACCTTGTCGCAAAAACCAGGCGATTTCTTTAATTACCAAACGCTGATTCGTGAAACCCGTACTTTGGCTCGAGGACGTGATAAACAAGTTGGTATTCAACTTGAGCCAAGCGGCGACGGCTCGGTCATCGTCACTTTTATCATCGAAGATGCGGTTGCAGGACCGATTCAAACGATTCGGATTCTGGGCAATACCGTTATTCCAACTGCCAGATTACAGCGTTTGGTAACGCAAAAATTAGGCGACACTTACAACGCCCAGATTGCTCGAGAAATTGATTTTACCGCCATCTCCCAAGCCTACACCGAGGCTGGCTTTACTTTGGTCGGCACGCCAGATGTTGGCTACTTGGATGGTGTCTATACCATTCGGGTTCTCGAGGTTCGGCTAGTCGGCTACGAACTCAAGTGGCGCAATCCGCACCGCAGCCAAGACCGTATCATTTTGCGCGAATTGCCAAAAGCAGGCGGCTTACTCGATTTTAATAAAATCAGAAATTCGTTTCGCAATATCCAAGCCCTAGGGGTTCTTAAAGACATTCGCCCAGATATTAAACCAGCCCCATCTGGCAAACCCGAAGAAGTGATTTTGGTTTTGGAACTCGAGGAAGGCAGCACTGGTGAGGTTTTACCGGGCTTGACGTTTTCGACTTTAGATGGTTTTGCTGGCAATTTAACCTACAGTGAACGCAATGCTTGGGGGGTAGCCCACCGCATGAACGTTACTTTTCAAGCCCAACCTAACGATGCTGGTCAAGCCGTTTCTGGTGGTTTTTCCTATTCAATTCCATGGCTTGATTTTAACTTCTTAGATTTTGCAACCAACCGCACCGAGTTCTCGATTTACTTTAACTCGAATGTCGCAGGTAAAAGGGTGGTCGAGTTCAGTCGTGCTTTTGTTGATTTAAGCACCACCGCCAACGTCAACGAAGGTCCGCGTTATTTTAGCACCCGCAATACCGGGGCTGGAATCAGCTTGGGGCGGCAACTTTTTGCTAATTTTACAATTCGCATTGCTTTTGACTTTCAGTACGAACAAAATTTTCTCGAGACTCCGGGCAATGTCGCAACCGTACCTTTTAACAACACCAACAACGATACCGCCGTAAACAACGCCAATAACTTGAGTAACGGCACGGGTGTACCGCAAAATAATTTAACCGCCTATGTCAGTTTGTCGGGCGAATTTACCACCAAAAACCGCGAGGATTTTCCAACCACAGGTTGGTTGGTTCAAGGCAGCCTTGGTTATGGTTTTGGTACAGACCGCATAGACTCTACTATCGTTGGTGCGCCGCCACGTCCGCTTTCTTGGACACAAGGCACACTCGGTTTTCGCACCTATCTGGGTTTAGGCTGGGATACCCAAGGTAAATTTGGGGTCGGTGGCGAAGACCGCAATTTTGCACTGGCTTTTCGTTTTAACGCTGGTTCGCTGTTTGGCTCTGCGCCAAGCAGCCGTATTTTTAGTATTGGTGGCGCGACGGCTTCCGAAGCCATCAACTTGCGTGGTTTTGATTACGGCGATTTACGCGGCGATGTTTACTACACCGGTTCACTCGAGTTGCGCTTTGATTTTGGTTTACAGACCGCTTTCACGTATGGCTTACTCGGTATGGTTTGGATTGACTTTGGCAATGCTTGGGGCGGCGACAGCCAATTTCGGGCAAGCCGTGCCGATGGCACAAGAATTCCCTTTGGTTTACAATTCGGCTATGGTTTGGGTTTACAGGTCAACCTTGGCTTTGGAGGCATTCAGCTGCCAGCTATCCGCTTAGATTACGGCTGGAGCGCTTGGAATCCGGGCGGTAAATTTTATTTTAGGCTTGGTTTCCCGTTCTAAATTAAAAGAGGCGAAAATCATTTTCGCCTCTTTTAATTTTCTGGCAAGACTGGACTCTCGAGTAAATTGGCTGGGGCATTGACTGGGGCGCTTAAAGTTTCTAAAAACGCCACCAACTGCTGCTGCTCGAGTTGGCTGAGTTTGAGGGATTTAAGTTGGCTTGTACCGACCACCGCTTTGGGGGCATTGTTATAATGGCTAACGACATCGGCAAGGGTATAAAACTGCCCCGCGTGCATATACGGATAATGATTCGCCACATTGCGAAGGCTTGGGGTCTTAAACGCACCGGCTGGGGCTTGAGCGGCGTTGGTGTTGCCACTGATGAGCCCACAATTGCTGCTCGAGTCTGAGTATGGCGACCAACAGCCAAATTCGCTTTGAATCAGCGCCCGCACTGCCCGTTGTCTGCCTTCGTCGGCTTGAAGTTTTTGTGGCGTTGGCACACCAGTATTGTGAAATTTATCGTCGGTAAACCTTGTCCCTGAATGACAAGCAATACAGTTGGCTTTGCCGATAAAGAGCTTTAAGCCAGCCACTTCTTGACCCGTTAAACTCGAGACCGCCGCAGGTTTTTTAAGTTGGTCAGCATATTGGTCAAAACGGGTTGTACCGGGTTTAAGTTTGGTTTCAAAAGCCGCAATGGCTTTACCGATGTTCACAAAAACACGGTTAATCAGGTCGCGTTCGCCATAACTGAGTTTTTCCCAGGCTTGGCGCTCGATACTTGTGCCAGTTGGACCAGCTTTTTTTGGCAATTTTGCCCAGATACTATCGCTTGGCATCAAACCAAAAACAGCTTCGTATTCTTGTCGGTACAAACGCCGCACAACATTGGCATATTGGGTTCTTGTGCCAGCGTGTTCGAGTGGGTTCTCGAGCGGACCTAGCGCCTGCGCCCACAAGGAATCGGCTCGACCATCCCAGAACAACCATTGGCTGTAGGCTGCACCAACCACCGATAAGGCTTTGCGTGTGCCAATTCCGCGCCCTTCGGACAAGGCTAGGTTATCCACATAGTTGCTGCTTGGCATATGGCAAGTGGCACAAGAAACACCATCATCGCCCGAGAAACGTGGGTCATAAAAAAACTGTTGCCCAAGTAGAATGGCTTTGGGGTTTTGCTGATAACGATTGCTTGGGTCGCTTGGTATCTCGGGCAGACGCGCCAAAGAAAGGGTCTCGAGAACCATAATTTCCGAGCGCTGCCAAACACTTTGCAAAGCAAAAGCCACGCCAGACAAAAAAACCATCAAGGTAAAAGTTTGCTTAAATGACATGGCGCTACTCTACTCGAGTTGACTGCATAAAAAGCCATACCTAGAGTGAGGATGGGCTTCTTGATAAACAATTGATAAACCATTCCAAAGTTGGGTGTGTCTTGAATGGCTAACTTCTAAAATACAAAACGATGAAAAAATTCTTAGTGATGATATTGGCGGTTTTGTCCAGCACCGCCTGGGCGCAAAACAATCCAGCTTTTGAGGTGCGTCAGGTGGCATTACCTCTGGTTTCAGTCGGCAACGAAGTCAGTGCTGGCTTTGGGGTCGAAGATTACCGTTTGGTGGTCTCTGGCTCGAGTTTGGTGCGAACCGTGGTTGAAATTTTTAGCCCGGAAACCAATAAAGCCGATTACACCACCAACCGCAATACAGCTGCTTATTTTGGCGACGAAATGTATGGTCAAGACCCAGACTTAAAAACCACGTTCACGCTGCGTGAAGTCAGCGGACGTGCGCTGGCAAGCCGAACTTTTGGGGTCGGCGAAGAACACAACATCCAGCGCTTTTTTTCGGGAGTCTTGCGTCCGGGTAACTATAAACTCCAAGTGGTCTCCAAAGGCAATGGTAAAAATGCTTTTGCGGTGCGAGCATCCAATAATGTACGGCTCGAGGCAAGCGAATTTACCGTCAATTTGCGCGGTCAAGCCGACCAAGACCTGTTGGTTGGGTTTATTGATGTTCCTGCCAGTGGGGTTGGTCAAACCATCCAACTCAGCAACTACGATGCCGACGGCAAAGAAGAAATGCAACTGACTTTGGTCACGCCAGATGGCTCGAGCCGTGCCTTAACTTCATCCCCAGACGGGCAGTGGACAAGCGACGATATTCCCATGACCGAAGCCCTGATTGGACGTTGGCGGGTCGTGGCACGCACGCTCAGCAGCACCAAGCAATTTTCCAACTCATTTAGCTTGCGGGTGCGCTTAGGCGGCGAAGCCCTCTACACCACTTTTCCCGGTTTTCAATCGCCAACCAATCTCAAAATCAATGCGGTCGCGCTTTCGTGTGGCTCGAGAACCGCTCTGCCCGCGCTTGAATTCAAAATCAACGGCACAAGTTTCAAAACTGGCGATCTTATTCCAGTCACGGCGGGTCAAATCAATCTCGAGGCATTGCCCTTAGCGGGTGCAACCTTGCGCCCAGTTAAAGCCATAGCGATTCAAGACCAAACCACCGAAATTACGCTTGAGTATGTTGTTTTGCAGCGCATTGTCTTAACCCCCAAACCGATTTCCGACAGCCAAGAACTGACCACCACGATTTCGACTTTGTTCCCCTATGCCATTCCAACCAAAGCCGAATTGGCATTGCCAGAAGGCATCAGCAGCCCTAAGCCGCTTTCGGTCGAGGGGATGGTCTCGAGTGGTAGTCCGCTGATTTGGACTGTGCCAATTGAAAGTACCAAACCCTACACCCAAGCTCGAGCCATTGCTCGTCTTGGCAGAGATTGCGGGGGCAGTCACGCCATTTCTAGCGTCCGCTAAAAAAATGTAAAAATCGCCGCTCGAGACTCGAGCGGCGATTTTTTTGTCTGCTTTAAGCTGTTTTGTAAACGCCAGCTTGTTTCATTAAACGACGGGCGGTATCGCTGGCTTGTGCGCCAACCCCGAGCCAGTATTTGGCACGTTCGTTGTTGATGTTCAGCCAGTTCTCGGTGGTTTTGCGTGGGTCGTAGTGACCCAAGTTCTCGAGGTAGCCACCATCGCGTTTTTGCTTGGCATCCACGACAATTAAGCGGTAATGCGGGTTGTGGGTGTTGCCCAGACGGGTGAGACGAATTTTGACCATTTTTTTATACACTCCTACGCGATTTTGAGGCTGTCACGCGACGGAGCGCAACATTTCATTCGACGATTTCAGCAGCCAAGCATCTCGCCGATAGCCGAAAGAGACTAGCACCAAAGTTATTTTTTCTCAAGGGACGCTCAAGTTCGATCTCGAGGAACGTTAAGCCATACCCCTAAAATTAGAGCGCTTTGCACACATTGACCTCACTGCAAGCGGTATGCTAGAAACCATGAAACGCCCGAATATCTGGGTTGTGTTGTTGATTGCCCTCGCCTTGGTGCTGTTGGTGAGCATTAATTTGCGTCCCGGTACGTCTGCCACCAACTATGAAATCAGTCAATTTGCCGCCAAAGTCAGTTCTAAACAAGTCAAAAGTGTGCTGATTGGTCGGGTCAACAACAATTTGGTCGAACTCGAGTTTACCCTGCGCGACGCTAAACCAGACACCAAGTACCGCACCAGCACGACTGCCGACGACAATTGGGCAAAGCCAACTTATTTGGTCGCCCAAGGCATCACTGAAGTCAGTGTCCGTGAAGCTGGCAACATCGGTTGGTTGGCATTGGCATTAAACATCGTGCCGATTTTGATTTTGGGTGCATTTTTGTGGTTTATGGTGCGTGGAATGCGAAGTGGCTCGGACGGAGCAATGAGCTTTGGGAAATCTCGAGCTAAACAAATCGAGAAACCAAGCACCCAATTCAAAGATGTAGCTGGTTGCGACGAAGCCAAAGAAGAACT
>JAYWGM010000021.1:0-39355 GCA_043778225.1 Deinococcales bacterium
CGCCGTAATGAGCGCGAGTAGCCCGTGAGGTGCTATTTTACGAGCAAGAACAGAATTGCCGCTTTTTGAAAATTCTAAAATGTAGGCGGGAGATACTTAGCTTTTGGCTTTGAACAATCCCAAAGCCTGAGCGCCATAGACCACGCCAGCCCCAGCCGCCGCAACAATCGCAATTTGCCCAATAAATGCCAACAGTCCAGCCACAATAGGGGCGAGTATAATGTTTGCCAGCACGCCAGCCACCGCTCCACCGACCACGGCAATGCCAAGGTGTTGTGGGTTTGAGAGCTTCATTTGCAGCATTGCCAGAGCGATACCAGCCCCAGCCCCAATCAGAATTGCAAGTATGATATTCATAGATAACCTCCATTACACAATATGCTGTTTTTGGTGAGAAAGTTCCATATCTCGTTTGGTCTCGCCTGTTAGCATACGCCATGCCCAAAGAATCTAAAAAAGCCAAACTGGCTCGAGCCAACACGGTTCTCGAGCAACTCCGCACCGACTACCTCGATGCCCGAACTGAACTCGAGTACACCGCGCCATTTGAATTGCTGATTGCCACCATCCTGTCGGCACAAGCCACCGATGTCAGTGTCAATGCGGCAACCCCAGCCCTGTTCGACAAATACCCAGATGCCACAGCGCTTGCAAATGCCGACCTCGAGACGGTAGAAGGGCTGATTAAAACCATTGGGCTGTTTCGCAATAAAGCCAAAAATATTATTGCCACAAGCCAAATTTTGGTTGCCAAGCATGGCGGTCAAATGCCCAACGACTTTGAAGCCCTACTCGAGCTACCGGGCGTAGGGCGCAAAACCGCCACGGTTGTGCTGTCCAATGCCTATGGTCGCCCTGGAATTGCGGTGGATACCCATGTTGGGCGCTTGGCGCGGCGCTTGGGCTTCTCAAAATCGCTCAATCCAGATGTGGTCGAAACTGACCTCGAGCAAATTTTCCCCCAAGCTGAATGGATTTTTGTGCATCATGCTTTAATCCTGCACGGGCGGCGGGTTTGCGACTCGAGGAAACCACGCTGCGAGGTTTGTGGTTTGCTCGAGTTCTGCCTACAGATTGGCGTTTAAGGGTGTAGCCCGCTAAACTCGAGTCCCAGCGTTTCTTCCCAGCCGCGCGAGATGTTCAGGCTTTGGATGGCGTGACCAGCCGTACCTTTGACCAAGTTATCAATTGCCGTAATAATCACCACCCGCCCAGTCTCGGGGTCGAGTTCAAAGCCAATATCGCAATAGTTTGTACCATCGAGCATCTTTGGGTCGGGGTAGCGGTGAATTCCCTTTTTGACTTTCACAATCCGCGTAAAGGGCGCGTCGCTGTAAACTTCGCGGTATGCCCCCCAAACATCGCGCTCGGAGTAACCATCGGGGATAAACACACTCGAGGTGGCTAGAATGCCACGAATTCGCTCGACGGCAATTGCCGTCATATGGATTCCAACTTTAGCGGGGATTTCTTGAATCACCTCGGCTGTATGGCGATGCCCGACTGGCTTAAAAACCCGTAGCGAGCCACTGCGCTCTGGGTGATGGCTCGCATCGCTCGAGGCTGCTCCGGCGGCGCTTGAACCCATCAGGACGGTTGTGAAGACATCTTTGCCGGGCATTGGTACACCCATTTTATAGAGCGGATACAAACCTAAAATCGTGGCGGTCGCGCCGCAACCAGCGCAGGCAATTCGGCTCGCGCCTTTCAAGGCTTCTTTATGGATTTCTGGGTTGCCGTAAACAAAAGTCTCGAGCAGTTCTGGGCGTGGGTGAGCTTCTTCATAAAACTTTTGATACAGTTCTGGGTCACGAATCCGAAAATCGTGACTGAGGTCTATAATCACTTCTTTACTCAGGCTCGAGAAGACATCAAATTGCTTAATTGCTTCGTGGTGCGGCATCGCCAGCACAACAATATCGGCAGATTCAAGGTCGCTTGGTTTTTTATACTTGAGGCTGGTGCGCCCACGCAAGTTTGGGTGGGTAAAGGTAACAGGGTCGCCAGCGTTGGCTCGAGAAGTGATTTGTGTGACCTCGAGTTTGGGATGCCCCAATGCCAGACGCAGAAATTCGCCACCAGCGTACCCAGAACCACCCACGATTGCGACCGAAAGTTTACTCATGAGGGCGAATGTAACTTAAAAAGAAGGGCGACGTGACCCGTTAAGTATCTACCGCCTTTGTTTTAGATTTTTCAAAATACGGCAAATCCGTCACTTCGGCGGTAGATACGCTGTCCTTACTCCTTCTAGTCGCAAAATGTTTTAGGAAAAACACCTAAAACATTTCGGGGAGATACTTAGCGTAAGTTTGTTGTGACACCAAACGGTAAAAATGGGCTAGACTGTAGCGTATCAAAGTTTTGTGACCGCCCAAAGCGGTAAGCAAGGGGGACTATGCCCGTACTATCAATTGGAGACAGACGACTCGGAGCCATACTTTTACAACTTGGTTATGTATCAGATACCGATTTGCAACGCGCCTTAGAAAAACACTCAGAATTGGGCGGACGTTTAGCCGATATTCTGATTGATAACGGCATTGTCAACGAACGCCGCATTGCTCGAGCCATCGAGGACGAACTTGGCTATCCTTTGGTCAATTTGGTGCTGCTCGAGCCAGAACCAGAAGTGACTTCTTTAATAGATGGCAACCGCGCCCAAGAACTGATGGCGTTTCCATTTAAGCTTGAGAATGGCAAATTGCGGGTGGCATTTGTTGACCCACTGAACACCATGGCAATCGAAGCCATCGAAGATGCCACCGATTGTGTGGTTGACCCGCATCAAGCCCTGCGTGACCATGTGAAATGGGCAATTGCGACCTATTACCCAGAACTAGGTCTCGAGATTCCAGACATCGGTAAACTGTCTAGCCCCGAAGAAGAGCGACTTGGCAACCGTTTGGCACGTAAAGGCATCATTACTAACCAGCAACTCGAGGAAGCGCTGGCACTGCAAGAACCCAACGGTGAGCCTTTGGGTAAAATTTTATTGCGTTTGGGCTATTTACCAGAAGTTGAATTGTTTCGCGCCCTTGCCGAGCAAATTAACGCGCCATTTATCGAGGACAGCATTTCCTTAAATGTTCCCGAGGAAGTCTCGAGTTTACTGTTGCGCTCGGATGCTTTGCGTTTTCAGGCGGTGCCGATTGCCGACGACGGTACAACGATTACCGTGGTTTGCCCAGAACCCAAACGCCAGCCTGATATTCAAGCCCTGTTCAAAAAGCAAGTGCGAATTTCGATGATGACCCCGACCCATGTTGAATCCTTAATCGAACGGATTTATCAATTTAAGGGTCAGATTGGAGTCAGTCTGGTCGAAGCAGGTAAAATTAACCGCGAGCAATTAGCCGAAGCCTTAAAAATCCAGCGTAAAGAGGGCAAATCTAAACCCCTCGGTGAAGTCTTGGTCGAGTTGGGTTATGCCAGTTCCGACGAGGTTGAACGCGCCCTTGCCAAACAAAAAACAGGTGGTGGACGGCTCGAGGATACCTTGGTGCAGTCGGGTAAACTCTCGCCCGAAATGCTGGCGAAATCCTTGGCGGTGCAATTGGGATACGAATTTGTCAATCCCGGACAAGATGCCCCAGACCCCGGGGTGATTACTTTAATCCCAGAAAATCAAGCGCGGCGCTATACGCTGTTTCCCTACAAAATGAATGGCAACGTGCTGCAAGTCTTGATGAAAGACCCACGCAATGTCTTTGCGATTGACGACCTCAAACTGATGACTGGGCGGGAAATCATGCCGGTCGTTGCCATCGAAGCCGATATTCAAAAATTGATTGACCGCGCTTATGGCGCTTCTGGAATCAATGCCGATGAACTCAATAAAGAACTGGCGGCACTTGGGGCTGGTGGCAGTGGTAAAATTGAAGAAATAGACTCGAGCCTTGACGACAACGCCGTGGTGCGAACCGTAGACCATGTGATTCGTGAAGCCATTTTGGCAGAAGCCTCGGATATTCACATCGAGCCAAGCCCAGACATGGTGCGGGTGCGTTTTCGGATTGATGGTGCGCTCAAAGAAATCACCACCCTGCCAAGGGCAAGCGCCAACAGCATTGCGGCTCGTATTAAAATCATGGGTGGCTTGGACATTGCCGAGCGCCGAGTTCCACAAGACGGTCGGGTTAGCTTTAAGTCCAAGGGCATCAATTGCGATTTGCGGCTTAGTACCTTGCCGGTCAAATACGGCGAAAAAATCGTGATGCGTATTTTACAAAAAGCTACGAACATTCCCGAAATCGAAGACTTGGGTTTCTCGGACTACAACTTGGAGCGCTACAAAGACCTTATTCAAGAACCTTATGGCATTTTCCTGATTACTGGTCCGACGGGTTCGGGTAAGTCCTACACCACCTTCTCGAGCCTCAAGCGCATTGCTACCCCGGATATTAACGTCACAACCATCGAAGACCCAATCGAGTACGAGATTCCCGGACTTAACCAATCCCAAGTCAACAATGCCGCCGGTATGACTTTTGCTCGAGCGCTGCGCTCGTTCTTGCGTCAAGACCCAGACATTATTATGGTCGGTGAGATTCGTGACACCGAAACCGCCAAAATTGCGGTCGAGGCTGCCCTGACTGGACATTTGGTTGTGGGGACGCTGCACACCAACGACGCGGCGGGTGCGGTCACGAGGCTCGAGGAAATGGGGGTCGAGCTTTTCAATGTTTCAGCTTCTTTGGTTGGTGTACTGGCACAGCGCTTGGTGCGAAAAGTCTGTAAGGACTGCAAACAAGAACTGCCAGCCGACCCCGATGTCTTGCGCCGTCTTGGGGTCAAGGACGAACAACTGGTCGGGCGTACCATCGTTAAGGGTTTAGGCTGTAACAAATGCGGCGATTCTGGCTACAAAGGTCGTATGGCAATCCATGAACTGTTGGTGGTCAACGATGATGTTCGTAAAGCGATTATCGAACACAAAACTTCGACTGAAATTCGCCAGATTGCTCGAGAAAAAGCGGGGCTGGTGACGTTGATGGAAGACGCACTCGAGAAAGCCTTGCAAGGAAAAACCACACTCGAAGAAATTGCCAGCATGATTTCGGAATAATTTTGCAGCCCAGCGAGTTTGGTCGCTGGGCTTTTTTATGTCGCCCTGTTTTGGGGTAGACTCAGGGCGGGAATATGACCGCCACTGCTGTCACATCTGTTTTTTTGTCGGCACTCGGAAACGCCAAACTCGAGCCGCAAAAATTCGGTCGCCCCAAGGCAGTCGCATTTTTAACCTATTTATTGCTCGAGGGGCGGCAAAATCGGCAGTTTATGGCAGATTTATTTTGGTCAGATGCCGCCAACCCACTCAGCAGTTTACGCAATCAGGTCTTGCAACTTCGCCCTTTTGTGGGCGATGCCTTGGTGGTCAGCCGTCAGTTTATTGAATTCAATGCCTCGTGTGATGTCTTTGAAATGTTGCAATTGCTCGAGTCTGGGCAGTTACAAGCTGCCATAGATGGCTACCAAGGTGATTTTTTGGCAGGTTTTAGTCCGCCAGCCAATTCTGAACTCGAGCTTTGGCTATTCAGTACCCGAAAATTCTTAAAGCGCCATATTTTGGAAGCGCACCTCAAATTAGCCGAAAGCGAGACGCAACAAGAACCAATTCTGGCGAAGGCATTTTTGGTTTTGAATCCTGCCGACCACAGCTTACGGCGTTGGCTCGAAGCCCAAGTCAAAGAACTCGAGCAAAGAAACGAACTAAAACGAACTCGAGTTGCGCCACACAACTTACCGCCCATCGGCAACGAATTTATTGGTCGCAACCACGAAATCAGCGCCATTCTCGAGCGTTTCCAAAACCAAGCCCAACTGATAACTTTGCTTGGCTTTGGTGGCATCGGCAAAACACGGCTATCGCTCGAGACTGCCCGTTGTGCCTTGCAGCTTCAGATGTATTTGGATGGAATCTATTTTGTGGCGCTCGAGACGGCTTTTACCGAGACCGATTTACTGACTCGTTTGGTAGTTGCGTTGCAAATTTCTATCCAAAACACTAGACCCTTACTCGAGCAAATAAAAACCCACATCGGCAACCAGTTCATGCTGCTGCTGCTTGATAACCTCGAGCAACTGACCGAACAAACACCAATTCTTGCCGAAATTCTTGAGCATTGCCCAAATCTGCGTTTACTCTGTACCAGCCGTGAAGTGCTGGGATTAAGTGCCGAACACGTTTACCCAATTGCTGGACTCGAGACCAACGATGTTTTGGGTGGCGCAGTACAACTGTTTATGATTCGGGCGGCTCAAGACTTTTCGGGTTCTGAACAAGCCCAAATCCTGAGTCTGTGCCAATTGCTCCAAGGTGTGCCGCTTGCGATCGAATTGGCTGTGCCGCAACTCCAAAGTTTTAGCTTGGCGCAGTTACAAACAGTTCTCGAGCAAAGTCTGGACACATTGCAAAACAGCCATCCAGACTTACCCGAACGCCAACGCAGCCTTCGTGCGGTTTTTTTGCATTCATGGGGATTGCTTGGACAAACCGAAAGCCAAGCCTTGCGCCGTATGGCAATTTTTAAGAATGGCGCAAACCGCACTGCTTTACGAGCGGTTGGCGAAATCGGTTTAGCCCAAATTGCCCAACTGATAGATAAATCCTTGGTGCAACGCAGCGAACAACGCTATACGATTCATCCGCTTATTCTCGAGTACACGCTTGAATTATTGCGGGCTGATGTAGAATTCCCGCAAATTCTCGAGCAACACGCGATTTATTTTTTAGACCAAACGGCTGGCGAAATGCCAAAAATTCGTGGTGCAGAAGCGGTTAGCGCCATGCAGAAAATCGAAGCCGACTACAATAATTTAGAAGCCGCATGGGCGTGGGCGCTCGAGCATCAGGATTTTGTGCGGGTGGCAGCGCTCGAGGAAATGGTGGTGTTTTTTGACCAGAAAGCCTTGTTTTTGCAGGGAATAGCATTTTTTGAAGAAGCCAACCAAGCCTTCAAAAATGCCCAGAATCAGGCTTTACTGTTAAGCGGAATTGCAATTGGCATTGCATGGTTACATTTTCGTTTGGGGAATGCTGAGAAAGCAAAAATGTATGGTGAATATGCGGTCGAGTACGCTAAAAGTGAGCCAATTTTAGGGAAAAATAATCTGTCTAAGGCATTTAATATTTTAGGAAACATTGCATCATTAGATTATGAACACACAACAGCACTAAATTATTTTGAAGAGGCTGTCCGATATTGTGATGCCGACAATCTTAAAATTAGAAAGGCAACGCTTCTTATAAGAATAGCTGGAGTTTATCGAGAACTTGAAGATTTTGAAGAGTTTTGGAATGTGTGGGAATCTGCTCACTTTTTGAATCAAGAACTTAATATTGACAATATAAAAGTCTTATTGATAATAGAAAAGGCAAACTTCTTACTTTATTATGTTCCGAGAGAAGAAATCACAAAGTTTATTCCTGAAATGACTCAAGTTTATTACTCAACACAAAACTCTTCTATTTATAGCCAGCCTTATTTTGAAATTTTAATTTGTCAGTATTTCTTAGTCATAGAAGATTTGAAAAAAGCTGAATTTTGGCTTCAGAAATTCATTCTGCGAAATATATCTCAAACAAATTCTGCACTCTACTTATTTTCACAATCATTGCTTGGAAAAATTGAAATGCTTAAAGGGAATCAGAATACCGCTAAGGATGTATTGACTGGAATTCTTTTTGTTAAGTATGAAAGACAAAGTATTTTGACACTCTTTATAACTTTGGTTAATCTAATAGACCTAATTCCAAAGGTGTACCGAAATGATTTATGGGACTTATTAAAACTGGTCATCGCTCATAAAGCAATGACCAAGCGAAGGATTTTTGTTAAGCAGTTTTTGATTGACCAATCGCTGTACTTGGAGATTGATTCTATCCAAGAGACTTCTGACCAGCAAATAGAATCTGCTCAACTGCGTTTTACCAACAAATTACGGACCGCCATTATAACCAGTAGGGTCAGCTAGGGTGACTCCTAGCAAGTTGGATGCTCCAAACATCAAAGTAAGTACAGCTAAGACGATGACAAAAGGCTTTGTGAGTTGCATGAGAATTGATTTCAAATTTTTCATAAACACCTCCTTCGGCTAAGTATAGCCGAAGGAGGTGTTTACTTGCAAACTTTATCAACTGCAAAAAGAGCCTACTTTCCCATGAAAACTTGCCAATAGTTTTAAGGTCCACCTCCAAGGGTTGTCGGGTCGCCAATATCATCCCCAGTTTTCGCAACTGGTAACTCGAGCAATTCGCCTTTGACCGAAACCAATTCAAATTGCCCCTCCACTGGGTTCATCGCTCCTGCGGCTTCGCCCGGAATCACATAAAGCCACCAGCCTTTGTACACCACTTGTTGCTGGGCTTTGTCGGGGCTGCCACCTCGAGTGATCGTGCTTAAATCGCTTTGGTCAACGCCACTTCCTGCTTTGGGTATGCCAATTAGCGGCATCCATTGCAAAATAAATTCCTGCATATAACCGGGGAAACTGCTGCCCCACGGGATATATTTGTGAAATGGGTCGGTTTGCATTGGGCGGTACAAGTAAATGGTTTGGTTTGCGCTGGTCACCAAATGCGTGCCGTCGCTCGAGACTTCTATAATTACCGTTGCTGGGTCTGCCATGTGTCACCTCGGGGTACATAGACAGTCTAGCACATTGTTCTGGTATGCTTTAACAATGAATTTTGAAAAAGCCAAACAAGAATTGCTCGAATGGCTGGCAATTCCAAGTGTCAGCACCCTTTCCGAATGCGCCCCAGATATTCGCCGTGCAGCCGACTATCTGCATCAAAAACTGCTCGGTCTGGGGCTACAATCCAGCATCCTCGAGACGGCTGGGCATCCTGTGGTTTATGCCGAATCCTTGCACGATGCGGCGGTTACAGTTTTGCTCTATGGGCATTACGATGTTCAGCCAACCGACCCAGACAACGAATGGCTAACAGCCCCATTTGCACCTGACATCCGCGATGGGGCAATTTATGCACGTGGCAGCACCGACGACAAAGGGCAAGTCTGGGCGCACGTTGCGGCGCTCGAGCATCATCTGAGTACCTATGGCAAGTTGCCCGTCAATCTTAAAATTTTAATCGAAGGCGAAGAAGAAATTGGCAGCCCTAACCTTAAAGCCTTTGTTCTCGAGAATGCCAACAAACTGGCTGCTGATGTGGTTGTAATTTCCGATGGCAGTATGTTTGCGCCGGGCGTGCCAACCCTGACCACAGGCTTACGTGGTTTGTGTTATCTCGAGGTTCATGTGCAGGGCGCAAAACAAGATTTGCACTCTGGCGGTTTTGGTGGCGCGGTGGCGAACCCAATTCAGGCGTTGGCACAAATCATTCAAAGCCTACGCAATGGCAACGGCGAAATTATCATTCCGGGCATTTATGACGATGTGCGCCCTGTGCCACCCGCCGAACTCGAGGGCTGGCAGAGCTTGCCTTTTGATGAAGCTGCCTTAATGAAAAGCGTCGGTGTGACTGCCTTGCCCGGCGAACCAAATTACAGTGTTCTCGAGCGGCTTTGGGCGCGTCCAACGCTTGAAATCAATGGCATTTGGGGCGGTTTTAGTGGCGAAGGACAAAAAACTGTGCTGCCCGCTAAGGCTGGCGCAAAAATCAGTCTGCGGCTTGTGCCAGACCAAGCCCCGGACCAAATTTTTGAATTGGTCAAAAATCATATTCTGGGTCTCGAGCTTCCCGGCATGACCGTGACGGTCAAAAAATTACACACCGGCAACCCAGCTTTGGTGGACTCGAGCAGCCCTGCCGCACTGGCTGCTATAGCCGCATTGTCTCGAGCTTACCCCAATGTCAAGCCGTCTTTGGTGCGGACTGGTGGCACAATTCCAGTCGTTTCGGTTTTCCGTGAGGTCTTAAATGCGCCAGTTTTGTTGGTGGATTATGGTTTGCCGGACGACGGAGCGCATGGACCAAACGAACGCTTTACGCTCGAGTGTTTTGAAAAAGGCATCGAGACCAGTATTTACTTGTACGAGGAGTTGGCAAAACTCTAGTTTGCCAATTTCTTTAGCACATCCCAGAATTCTGGAAAGGTCTTGCTGGTGCATTTTGGGTCAAGAATCGTTACACCCTGTTGCTTAATCCCAATCAGAGCAAAACTCATTGCCATGCGGTGGTCATCGTAAGTTTCGACTCGAGCAGGCTTTATTGTACCGGGGTAAATCGTAAAACCATCGGCTTCTTCGGTGGCGCGAATTCCTAGGCGCTGCATTTCGATCACCACTGCACCAATACGGTCGGTTTCTTTTTTACGAATAAATCCAATGCCGGTTACTTTGGTTGGGCGGTCAGCAAAAATCGCCACGGCTGCTAAAGTTTGGGCAGTGTCGGAAATTTGGCTCATATTGACTTCCTCGAGTCCGCGCAGTTTAGCTGTGCCGATGACTTGGGTTTGGTTGGCATCAATCCGAACTGTACAGCCCATTTGCTCGAGAACCCGCACAAAGCCTAGATCGCCCTGCAAACTGTTGCTGCCTAAGCCCGGCACGGTGACACGTCCGTTGCTAATCGCGGCAGCAGCAAATAAATAACTGGCAGCACTGGCATCTGGTTCGACTTGGTAGGTTGTGGGCAGATACCGACTTGGTGCAACCACAAAGCGCTCAAAGTTGTGGTTCTCGAGCCTGACACCAAAGGCTTGCATCGCTTGGGCAGTCACCTCGAGATAGGGCTTAGAGACCAAATCACCTTCAACAATTAACTCTAAGCCATGTTCAAAGTATGGTGCGCTCATCAATAATCCACTTAAATACTGGCTCGAGAGGTCGCCACGAATTTTGACACTGCCACCGCGAATGCCGTGTGCGGCAATCCGAAGCGGTGGGCAGCCAGTCTCACTCGAGACATCGCCACCAAGCTGGTTAAGCGCCTCGATTAAAGGCTGAATCGGGCGCAGCCGCATTGCCTCGATACCATCTATGGTGTATTCAGATTGTCCAAGGGCAACCAACGGGGCTAAAAATCTGGCGCTTGTACCTGAATTGCCAATAAAAAGTGCTTGGCTCGAGGCTTGTAATTTTCCGCCAGTGCCAGAGACCACAAAACGCTGTTGGGCTTCTTGTTCCAGAACGCCAACCCCAAGCTGACGCAGGGCTTGAGCCATGTACTTGGTGTCGTCGCTAAAAAGCGCTCCCTCGAGGATGCTTTCGCCGCTACACAAGGCTGCCAATGGCAAAACGCGGTTGGTGTAGCTTTTTGAGCCGGGTGGTGCGACAATGGCATCTACAGGCTTTGTGAAGGGGTGAATCTCAAGGGCATCTGGTAACATTGTGAGTAGGATAACAGAGAAAAGGGGAAAGAGAAAAGAGCAAAGCCAAAATGAAAATCGGTTCAACCGTAGGGGCGAGGTACGCCTCGCCTCTTGTAAAACCGTGTTTTTTAATAAATGCTGCTGATACCGAATTAACTTAATCACTCTCGTTTGCCTGAAGTGCGGCAAACTGCCGTTCTTGCGTTAAACTCGGTATCGTTAATACTCCCGTTGGTCGGGTAAAGAATCAAAAAGCGATTCTTTACCTTAATTTGGTATGACTTTGTATCAAAAAAATCAGGCTTTGTATTGAGCCGCAAAACCTTTTAAGCGTTCGGCGAGGTCAGCCAAGTGCTGGCTGGCGTTTTTGGTGTCCTTGGTACTCTCGAGGTTTTGGCTGGCGCTCTGCTGAATTTGCTGCATCGCACTGCCGATTTGTTCCATACCAATGGTGTGTTGTTGCACACTGGCAAAAATCAATTGGGCATTGGTGGCAGCCTCCTGAATGGCTTGCTCGAGGTTATGAATTGTACTCGAGACTGATTCAATGCTAAATGTTCCAGTTTCGGCACTTTTTAAGCCTTGCTCGGTGGTCATCACAGCCGTGTTGGTGCTGCTCTGGATTTCTGATAAAATACTCGAGATTTGGGTGGTGGCGTTTTTACTCTGCTCGGCTAAAATTCGTACTTCTTGGGCAACTACGGCAAAGCCCTTACCGTTTTCGCCCGCCCTTGCAGCTTCGATGGCGGCATTGAGTGCCAGTAAATTGGTTTGGTCTGCCAATTTAGAAACGGTTTGAATAATTTCGCCAATGGCTTGGGTCTGTTCGGATAACTCGAGGATATTCTGGGCAATCAACTGCACCCGTTCGCGGATGTCGTTCATGCTGACGGTGGCGATTCTGGCGGCTTGGACACCGACCGATGCCACTTGGCTGGCAGCCTTGGCGCTGGAATTGACACTGCTGGCATTCTCGGCAATCTGTTGAGCGCTGGCATGGACTTCTTGGACAGTGCTGGTGGTCTGGTGGACACTGGCGCTTTGCTGGGTGGCACTCGAGGCTTGCTGTCCAGTGGTGGCAAGAATTTCTTGGGCAGCGCTCGAGACTTGGGTAGCGCTGTTTTGCAGGTCGGCAATCAACTGGGCTAGGCGTTTGGTCATCTTAAAAAAGGCATTGCCAAATTGGTCGTCGGCAGATTCGGGTTGGATTTGCTGGCTAATATCGCCAGCCGCAATTTTTTCGGCAATGGCTGCCATGTTGCGCTGATAAAGAGTCATTTGTTGTAAAGAAATACTGACCACGCCAATTTCGTCTTTGGCATTGTCATCAAAGTCTTGTTCAAGGTTGCCTCGTGCTAACTCCCGAGCCATTTCCGCCATCTTCCGAGCGCGGTAGCCAATGCTGTTGGTGATTGAAAAGACTGAAATAATCAAAAGTGGCGCAATCAGACTCATGGCGGCTAAAATCGCGGTCAATAAATCCTGACGCTGTTGCACCACCAGTTCTGCCGAAAATGGGACATTGATTTTGCGCTCGAGTTGTACATAAACCGCCAATAAATAAGGCGGAATCGTAAATGCCAAGACAAAAAAGATTGCATTAAAAATGCTGGCATCCCGAAACCATCTAAAAAATAAAGGCAAGTTTTTACGACTTGACATGATTTCAACTTTACTTGGGTAAAACGCCAAAAATGAAATCCCAAGCAGCCAAAAGTTATGGCGTAGCTGTGATGATAAATCCAGATTAATGGGCGAGAAAATACTGGTCAGGAGTTGGGCAAGGCTGACCACGGTCAAGGCTCGGGTGATGCTTTGAATAATTTGCCAGTCCAGATTGCGGCTTTGACTAGCAAAGGTGATGCGTAAAAATAAAACTGTTAAAAAAATCGAAGCGCTCTGATAAATTGTTCGCACCAAAGAGGGCTGAGCTAACCAAGTCAGTAGACCAGACAGTACCGCCGTCAAGAGGATACTCGAGAACAGCAAGCCCCAAGCATGACCTGCTTTGAAAATACCACTGCGCTCGAGCCTAAACGGGGTCAACAAGCCGCTAAAAAGCAGGATGACCACACCAAAAATCGTTACTCCGGATACGATGTCTTCATTTGTGGTCAGAAACGGTAAAAATTCGCCCAGACCAATAAAGACCAAACCCAAGGCTAGACCACGCAAGGTATTGCGAATTTGGTTTGTTAAATTCTGAGTTGCTGCTAACAGAAAGTAAACACCAACAAAATCGGCTGTTCCTAAAATCAGTAAACGCGCTTCGGTTGAATCAAAGGCAAAAGCAACAATTGTGGCTAACCACAGCAAACTAAAGAGCAACAAATTAAGAGGTGAACCCATTCTTGAATCATAACTTGAAACTTGGTAACTCAGGGTGATTTACGACGTGTCAATGCCAAAGTCTCGAGCAACCAGCCTAAAAAGTTGATGCCATAAATTGCCACCAGTGCGAGAATGAGGTATTGCCAGTTGGCTTGTAGGTCGAGCAGAGGCGGTAAGGTTATTAAACCCAATGGACTTGAACCTTGTAAGACACTTTCGGCAAGCGGCAACTGCTGGCTTTGAATAGCCAATAAAGCCCCCAACGCCACGGCTGGGGGCAACAATAAAATCCCCCATACTTCATCGGCTAAACCTGTACCTGGAATCAATATCGCTCCCAAATGATACAAAATACTGCGCGGTGCGGTTCTTGCGCTGGCGACTCGAGGTACAAGCAGCCATAAAATACTCAAAAGCAGCGTGGCTAGAATAAATGCCCCAAGAATCTGCTGCGCCCAGATTGGAACACCAAGCCCAATAGCCAACCAATAATTCCAAGGGTCTTGTACCATGCGTCTGAATTCTTGCTCGAGCGTCCCGAAGCGCAATTTGACCAATTCGGCGGCACTGGGAATCTCGAGCATCGGTGTGCCTTTGCGGTGGGCTGCATGGAAAGCAGCCCGATAGCCAACAATACTCGAGCCTAGGTTTTGGTTGGCAACACTTGAGCCAAGGCTGGCAGCCCGTTGAAATTCGGCTAAAGAACCGGCATTGTCGCCTCTGGCTGCCAAAATTACCCCTAAATTATTGGCTGCCCCAGCAATCCCTTGGCTGTTGCGGTAGGCAAGGATGGCTTTATCGAGGTCGTTGTCGAGATGTAAACCTAAGCCTTGTAAATAACTGCTGGCTGGCTCGGGTACATTATTTAGGGCTTGATAATAACTTGTACCGCCAACTGTCCCTTGGGTTAAAAAAGGCTGACGCAACCAATTCTGTGCCAAATTGCTGTACTGCCAGACACCAACCCCAATCAAGCTGGCAACCAACAACAACAACAACACCAATTTTTCGGTAAAGGTGTGATAAGACGGTAAGGCATGACGCAAACGCGATAATGGCGCTCGAGAAATCGCTCCAAAACGACCACCATGCGTGGCTAAGTCTCGAGTTTGCTGCGACCAATACTTCAAAAGCAGCACCAATTGCAACAATAAAAACGAAATCAGGCAGACAATCGCAGCCGCTAAAGCCACTGCCGATAACCGAGTTAAGCCACTGTCACCAAACTGATAGACTGTACCAGCACTGACATCGCTGATGAATTCACGAATTTGACGTGCCTCGCCAGCACGGTTTTGGGTCTCGAGCCAAGCTGCATACTCGAGAAAAACTGTTCCAGACCCCGGAAAATTTGGGGTGGTATCGCGCAGATAACTCAGCCAAGCCTCGGCGCGTTTTGGATTTTTATTCTTAAATAAAGTTTTGGCGGTTTCAAGAGGATTGCCCCAAGCCACCAAAACTGCCTTAGAGACAGCAAAACCGGGGTCGTAACCACTACTTGCGTATTGATTTCTGGCTCGAGTTAAAGCCAAGTCTGCTAATTCTGGCTGATTGGCTTTTTCGAGTTCTTGGGCTAAACGCAAATAGGCATAAAACGGCGCACTATCCTCGATGGCTCGAGAAAAAACCGCTTTGGCTTGGCTGGTTTGGTTGGCTTTTTGTAGCGCCATACCTAACTGCACTTTCAAAAGCGGATTGGTTGGGTCTTGCTCTGAACGCTCGCGCCAAAAATTCACGGCATCGCCAATAACTGGTTGGCGTAAAGCTCGATTGAGTGTTTCTAGCAACGCTGCCGAGGCTGGAAAGGTCACACGTTCAAGAATTTTCCCGTTCTCGAGCAGAAAAATCTCTTCAATCCCAGGTGCAATCTGCACGGTCGCACGGTAGCCAGAAGCGGTTGGCTCGAGGCTTTTGACCAAGCCAGACAAATAAAAGCGTTGGGCAATTTTACCTGTGTTGGCATCTTTAGCCACAATCGTGCTGCCATCTGGAATAAATTCAAGTTGTGGCGGGGTGCGAACCAAAGAGACTGCTTGCAAACCACTCTTGGCAGTCACAGACAGCCGTGAACCCATGACTTTTAACTCGAGACTAAAAGCCCCTTGGTCATTGGCTTGAATCGAAGCTGGAACAGCCTTGCCATCGGGCAGCATTGGGCGTGGCTCTAAAAAACTCAAAGCCACTGTGGCAGTCGGCTTAAATCCTTGTCCACTGAGGGTTGTGCGCCCGTCGGGGGTCGGCAACCATGGGCTGACCTCGAGCGACTGCGCCAAACTCGAGCCGAAAAACAGCCCGACCAAAAAAACCAATTGCCGAATCACTGTCCGACAATAGCACTTTTGGTCAATGGTTTGAAAAGAAACCGTCCCCCAATTTGTTACGCATTCAAGATGCTAGGCTGTTGGCATGGCAAAGACCGATGTACTGATTGTTGGCGCTGGACCTGTAGGCTTATTTGCGGCGTTCTATACCGGAATGCGCGATTTATCAATGCGAATTGTAGACCCGCTGCCAGAACCCGGTGGACAACTGACGGCGCTCTATCCAGAAAAATATATTTACGATGTGGCTGGTTTCCCCAAGGTGCGTGCCAAAGAATTGGTCAAAAATCAAATTGAACAGGTTGCGCCTTTTCACCCAATTTATACCCTTGGTGAACGTGCCGAAAAACTCGAGAAACTCGAGACTGGTGGCTATGCCCTAACCACCGATAAAGGCAACCGCTTTGAAGCTACTGCCGTGATTATCGCGGGTGGAGTTGGCGCGTTTGAGCCGCGTAAAGTGGTTGCGCCGGGCATTGCCGAATTTGAAGGCAAGGGCGTACAGTACGCTGTTAAAAACCTCGAGATGTACCGAGGCAAACGAGTCCTCGTGATGGGCGGCGGCGACAGTGCTGTGGACTGGGTTTTAATGCTCAAAGATGTTGGCGCAGTCGTGACACTGATTCACCGCCGCGATTCGTTTCGCGCTCATGCTGCCACCACCAACCAAATGATTGCCGCCCACGATGCGGGTGAAATTAAAATCCTCACGCCATTTGAATTGCGCCGACTCGAGGGCAGCGATAAACTCGAGCGAGCCATTATTTTTAACAACAGCACCCAAGAAGAAACCATTCTCGAGGTAGATGAAGTGTTAAGTATGGTTGGCTATTTATCGAAGCTCGGACCGATTGCCCAATGGGGCTTAGAACTCGAGGGCAACCGCATTAAGGTTTCTAATGTGATGGAGACCAACTTGGCTGGCGTGTATTCATGTGGCGATATTTGTGTTTATCAAGGCAAGTTAAAATTGATTGCAACAGGTTACGGCGAAGCAGCCATTGCAGCTAACCACGCGGCTGTGGCAGCCAACCCAAGCCTTAAATTTGAACCCGGACACTCGAGCGAAGCCAAAGATGCACCTGGCACAAAGCCAGCTGTGTAGCCCATTGACCAAACTGCTGCCCACTGGTACACTTCTCGCCGCATTAAGGAGAGGTGTCCGAGTGGTTTAAGGAGCACGCCTGGAAAGTGTGTGAACGGGAAACTGTTCCGAGAGTTCGAATCTCTCTCTCTCCGCCATACAGCACAGCGTAAATCAAATCACGCCTCGAGGCTAAAAACTGCTCGAGGCGTGATTCGTTGGCTATAGGATTTTTGTTGGCTAATGATTTGCCCTCTCGTTAAAAGCTGTCTACACATCTAGCCCAATTCTCGAGCCAAGCTGTATCACTCGAGTATCCTACTGCCCTTATGATGATTGTAGAAACTGGCACACTCAAGATAAAAACTGGCTTCTCGGAAATGTTCAAGGGCGGAGTGATTATGGATGTGGTCACGCCCGACCAAGCCCGAATTGCCGAAGACGCTGGTGCAACCGCTGTGATGGCACTCGAGCGCGTTCCAGCCGATATTCGCCGTGATGGTGGGGTAGCGCGGATGTCCGACCCAGACATGATTGTTGGCATTATCGAGGCGGTCAGTATTCCAGTCATGGCAAAGTGCCGCATTGGGCATTTTGTTGAAGCCCAAATTTTACAATCTTTAGGGGTGGACTTTATTGATGAATCCGAAGTTCTCACCCCAGCCGATAATGCCTACCATGTCAATAAACAAGATTTCAAAGTGCCGTTTGTCTGCGGAAGCCGTAACCTTGGCGAAGCCCTGCGGCGGATTGCCGAAGGCGCAGCCATGATTCGTACCAAAGGCGAACCGGGAACGGGCGATGTGGTCGAGGCGGTCACTCATGCCCGTTTAATCACTGGCGAAATTCGCAGAATCCATGCGATGCGCGAAGACGAATTGATGGCGGCGGCTCGAGACATGGCAGCCCCATTTGAACTGGTGCGCTATGTCTGGGCAAATGGCAAACTGCCTGTGCCAAACTTTGCGGCGGGTGGCATTGCCACCCCAGCCGATGCAGCCCTAATGATGCAGCTCGGCATGGATGGCGTTTTTGTCGGTAGTGGAATTTTCAAAAGTGGCGACCCAGTAAAACGTGCCCAAGCAATTGTCAAAGCCACGACCCACTACAACGACCCAGAAATGCTGGCTTCGGTCAGCCGTAACCTAGGCGAAGCGATGGTCGGTATTCAGGTTGTGGCATTGACCCCAGAAGAAAAAATGGCTGTTCGCGGTTGGTAAAAAAGTATTCCGTAGGGCGACCGAGCGTCTAGCGACGGGGGTCGCCCTGTTTTTATTTGGAGGAAACATGAAGATTGGCGTTCTCGCCCTACAAGGTGCATTTCGTGAGCATAGAATCATGCTCGAGAGCCTTGGTTGCCAAGTCACAGAGGTACGACTGCCCAAGCATCTTTTAGGTTTAGACGGCATTGTCTTTCCGGGTGGCGAAAGCACAACCATCGGCAAACTGATGGTGCATTATGGGTTTATCGAAGCACTGACCGATTTTTACCACCATGGTGGAGCGATATTTGCGACTTGCGCGGGGGCAATTTTACTGGCTACCGATATTGCCGATTCTGACCAGCCCAGACTTGGCTTACTCGAGATGCGGGTTAAGCGCAATGCCTTTGGGCGACAAGTGGACAGTTTCCAAACGCCGTTAATCATTCAGGGTCTCGAGCAGCCTTTTCCAGCCCTGTTTATTCGCGCTCCGATTCTTAGGTCGGTTGGTGCGGGTGTGGAAGTGCTGGCTGAGTATGAGCATCAAATTGTCTTGGCACGAAAAGGTCGGCTGCTTGCCTCGAGCTTTCATCCTGAATTGACTGCCGACACGCGCCTGCACCAGTTTTTTCTCGAGTCTGTGGTTAAAAGTGCCTGAATGACGTTCGAGAAGCAATTTTTGTGCTTTTGCCTTTGTTCTGGTTTTCGGCTAGACTGACCAGTATGAATTGGCGTAATTTCCGAAAGAGTGGCAATGTCGAAGACCGACGTGGTGGCGGGGCGGCTCGAGCCGGTGGTCTGGGCATTGGTGGAATCATTATTGCTGTGATTGCCAGTCTGGTTTTTGGAGTCAATCCAGCCCAAGTGCTTGGCTTATTGGGCGGCGCTAACCCCAGAGTCTCGAGTACGGGTAGCGCTAACCTCAACGACCGAGACCGACAATTTGCCGAAAGTATTCTGGGTAAAACCGAGGATGTTTGGGGGGCAATTTTTAAGCGAGAAAACCAGACTTATCAGCCAGCCAAATTGGTGCTTTTTTCTGGGCAAGACCAAAGTGCTTGTGGCGCGGCAGAAGCTGCCATGGGTCCTTTCTACTGCCCAAGCGATCAAACCATCTATATTGACATGACTTTTTTTCAAGAGTTGCGCGGCACATCGAATTCTGATTTTGCACAGGCGTATGTACTGGCGCACGAAGTCGGGCATCATGTCCAGAATGTCTTGGGTATCTCGAGCCAAGTTCGGGCGCAACGCGCCAAATCGGATAAAGTCACCAGCAATAACTTATCGGTGCGCCTAGAACTCCAAGCCGATTGCTTTGCTGGCATTTGGGGTAACGCTACGGCTACCGACCGAGCAGCCAACATCACCGAAAAAGAAGTTCGGGCAGCCCTCGAGACGGCGGCTGAAATTGGTGACGACGTGCTGCAACGCCAAGCTGGGCGAGTCGCAAATCCACACACTTTTACCCACGGTAGTGCCGCCCAACGTCAACAGTGGTTTGCCCGTGGCTTACAGAGTGGCAGTCCAGACCAATGCGATACCTTTAAGGGCAAAATTTGAGCATGGTGGGGTTTGGTCACACTGTTGAGGGCTTTGAAGGTGTAGACTGGCGGGCGGAATGAATCAGATTCGCTTAGCTTCGACAAAAGATGAAACGTACTTAAAGACCTCTATCCAAGCCGCATACCACGAGTATCCGCGCTTGATTGCTAAAGGCAATGGTTCACTCGAGTTGGCGGTTGAAACTGTCCTCGAGAATGTGGCTGCCGAAGGCTTTGCCCATGTCGCCGAAAGCAACGGTAAGATGTTGGGTGTCTCGTGGTGGTTGCCCGAAAACCCCGATGAAATGTCGGTGGCGTACTATGTTGAACCCGATGCGCGTAAAAATGGTGTTGCGACCCAACTTTTGGAGGCTGGCTTGTCCGAAGCCAAAGCCCGTGGCGCTCGCAGCAGCCTGATTAAAACCCATCCCGAAAATGCTGCCAGCATCTCTTTGGCACGCAAAGTCGGCTTTGAGCCTGTCGTGGCGTTGCTGCGCCAAGCCCTGTAATGTCAGGAACAATACTCGAGTCACGCTTGCGGATGGCTGCATTGGTCAGTGGTCGTGTCCAAGGTGTGGGGTATCGGCATTTTGTGCAACGCCAAGCCGAAACCTTGCGTTTAGCCGGGTACACCGAGAACCTGTCGGATGGTCGGGTCGAAGTCATTGCCGAAGGTGAAAAAACTGACCTCGAGCAATTGCTGCATTATCTTAAACAAGGCTCGACTCATGCGGTGGTCAAAAGCGTTGAGGTGCAATGGGCAGAAGCTACCGGTTTACGTGGTTTTTTTGTCTATTGACTTCTTTTTGGCGTACCCGACAAAATTTTCCACAGACCACGTATTGATGCAGCGCTCGGTGGTTACAGCCCCTTTTTGAGCAGCCTGAATCCCATAAACTAAATCCAAATAGCCTGCGGTGCTGTGTGCATCGGTGTTGACCGCAAAGAGGTTTTTTGGATGCTCGAGAACAATTCGCCAATCCAAGTCTAAGCGGTTTGGGTTGGCATTGATTTCGATGATTGTGCCAGCCTCTCGGGCAGCCTCGAGAACCGCTTGCATATCAAATTCGTAACTTGGGCGGCGCAGCAATAAACGCCCTGTTGGATGCCCCAAAATAGTTGTAAATGGGTTTTGTACCGCTTTAACCAGTCTTGCGGTTTGGGCAGCAGCCGACAGCGTAAATTGGCTGTGAATGCTCGAGACCACAAAATCAAAACCAGCTAAAATCTCGTCTGGATAATCGAGGCTGCCATCGGATAAAATATCGGATTCGATGCCTTTAAGAATTTGGATGCCAAGATTCTCGGCGTTTAAGGCATCAATCTCGAGCCATTGTTCTTGGACTCGGGCGATGCTCAGTCCATTGGCATAAAATGCGCTTCTCGAGTGGTCGCAGATGCCCAAGTAACAGATGCCTAAGTCCATGGCTGCCAGTGCCATTTGGCGCAGTGTGTGTGAACCATCCGAAGCGTTGGTATGAACGTGCAGCATTCCAAGGATTTGATTTTGTTGCACCAAGTTTGTTGGCAGGATTCGACCAAGGTGTTCGGCTTCACGCAGTTCTGGCGGGCGCTCTGCAAGTTCGAGCAGCCTAAAAACATCGCTTTCGCTGGGCGTGGCAAGCGGGTCTGAGCCTCGAAATAACCCTTGGCTCGAGAGTGCAAAACCCTTGGTTTGGGCAGATGCAAAAGCTGTCTCGAGAAATGGTTTTGAACCAGTCATCACAAAACGCGCCGCGCCAAGGTTTTGGGCGTTGGTGATACACAATTGTACGCTCAAGCCCTCGAACAAAAAAGCTGATAAGTGCGGATACTGAGTGTCTGGAACTGGATTAAAAGGCGCTAGGCACTCAAAAATCAGGTCGTGGTCGCCGAGTACAATCAGATCCAAATCGCCAATCGTCTCGAGACCACGGCGCAGACTTCCGGCTGGCTCGAGCCGCACCGAATCGGGAAATAAGCCAGACAGCTGCACAAAGGCACTTTCGGCACTTTGCTGTAAATGCCTTTCCCCAGACAGCACCACAAATTCGGCTGCCTCGAGAATTGTTTTTTGCGAACCTAAGCCAAAACCCTTTAAGCTCGCCAACTGACCCGACTGAGCCGCTTCTATCAGCATTGTCAAGCTAAGAATATCGGCATCCCATAAGACTCGAATTTTTTTTGCCCCAAGCCCACGAACCCGAAATAACTCGAGAACACCTTTTGGAATTTCTTTTTTTAATTCCTCGAGTGGCATAAATTGACCAGTCGAATGAAATTCGCTTAAATTGCTTGCCAACTGTACGCCAATACCGCGCACCCCTGTAAATCCTTTGGCTACCAAATCCTCCCAATTGCCAGTTAAATTGTCCAGCGCCCGTTCAGCAGTCTGATAGGCTCTGGCGCGAAATTCGTTTTCGCCAATTAGCTCGAGTAAACTGGCGGTAAATCCCAAGGCTTTGACAGCATCTTTTTTGGTCATATGAAGACAGTATATGCCCAGAAATGGTTTTAAGCCAAAGCGCTTAACGTTTGGGTTAGGGAGAATACATACTCAACTCACTTGAGTCTATTACACTCAGATTATGACCTACGAGCAGTTTGAAAATCGCCTCCAAGAAATGGTGGAAATCATTCCAGAGTCTTACTTTAAGAACCTCCAAGGGGTACATTGTTTTATTGAACGTAAAGGCGACCCTGAACGCGGCTTGGTAAGGATGGGCGAATATCTTGACCCCGGGTTTGAAAGTTTTATGGACTCGAGAATTCATATCGGACGACACATCAACATTTATTATGGCAGTTTTGTAGCCGTTGCCCAGTACAACCCAAATTTTGATTGGGACGAGCAACTTTGGGAAACCCTAACCCACGAGCTTCAGCACCATTTAGAAAGTCAAGCCAATGACCAAACCTTAATTGAATGGGATAGGCAGCAGCTTGAGAAATTTAGAACTGCCAAAAATTCTCGAGCGCACTGGCAAGAATTCGCTTAGAATGGAGTAGGATGAAATGGATTCTGGTCGTGATTGCAGTGCTTGGGTTTGGAATGGGAGCATATGTGTTGCTGCGCTCAGAAGTTGTGCAGACTGTGCGACTCGAGCCAGTGATGCCATTGCCAAAAAATCTCGAGCCAACCAAGGCTGCTCCAGCCCAAAATCCAGTCTCGAGCCTCAAACCCAGACCAACCAAGCCAATCGAACCAAGAAAAACGCCCATCATTCAAAATCTGCCTCGAGTGACCCAAACGCCAGTGCCGCCAGCCACTCAAACTCCCGAAACTGCAACACCAGAACCAAAAAAAACCACGTCACCAGAAGCTACTGTAGCTATCCCAAGTCTGACCGTGCGTCAAGAAGCTGGCAGTTGGCGCTTACAAGCAGGAGCGTTTCGTACCCAAGGCAACGCCGAAGCACTGAAAGCCAAAGTAATCGCTACTGGACTGATGGCTCGAGTTTCCCAAGGCGATGATGGTATTTATCGTGTTTTGGTTGGTAATTACGCCAGCAGTGCGATGGCTCGAGCCGACAGCAACAACGTCTTGAGTGCCTTGCGTTAAATGACTCCAATGGCATGAATATAACCTATTCGGATGGTTCGTTCTTTAGCACCCTCAAGGGTTTTACCTGAAAAGTAGGGCGTGCTGGCAGCATACGAAACATCAGTTGGCTTGATTTTTTCGTGCTTAATTTTGCCACGGGTTTTCTCTGGATACCCATAATTGCCGTAAACGGTTTTTTCCTCATCGTATTTGATTTCAAGGCTGCGATTTTGAGCAATAGCGAGTTCGATCATCTCTCGCATTTTTCGAGTGTTCAAACCAATCTGTAGTGGGTTAAGACTTTGACTGCTGGTGGCTGTAAGGTTGGCACGCAAGGCTGCCCCAGCTTCGATACCAAGGGCTTTTAAGGCTTCTTGGAGTGATTTTTCTGAACCCGCTTTGACCAAATAGGTGGTGCTGTTGAGTTGGGTGGCTAAATGTGCCTCGAGGCTTGGATGGGTCGCAAGCGAATTGGCGAGTTCATGTTGAAAAAGTGTGGTTGGGACAAGACTGGGTTTACCAATTTTGCCTTCCCAGAGTGTTAGAAGCGCTTCAAAATGCCTTGGGATATTGCCTTTGACTCGAGCCGAAAAAGCCTCGCGGTAACTGGCGTTAAAAGCACCAGCTTGGACGGCTTGGCGATTCAAGCCATAAACCCCAGCTTTAAGAGGTATGGCAAGACTGCTCATCATCGCTCGAGCTGCTAAATCTGCACCACCCTCGAGCTTAAATGTTCCATCGGCTTGAAAAACGATGGTGCGATTTGGCGTTCCTGAATAACGGTGAACTATGGTGTTTTTTGGAATTACCTCGACCAGCATAAAGCGTTCGCCAACCGCTCGTGCGCCAGAACTTAATTTAAGCGCAGCATCGCGTTCTTTGGAGTCATGGTACTCGAGTAAAGTTGTTTTTTCGGTCAGACTCAAGCGTTCGCGTCGCCCAGACCACTCTTGAATACTCGAGCGGACATTGCTAGGTAAGGGGGTACTCGAGTAGATGGTCAGCATTTCCAGAATGGTTTGTACACTTAAACCTGTTTCCAAAGCACGGTAAACACTGGCTCGAGAAATCGTGTACATCGCGGTTTGGGCATCAATCCGTTGGCAATCGGCACAAGACAGGGCAGCTATGGCAAAAGCTGATAATTGATCTAAATAGACAAGCACATCAAAATTGGCTTGAACCAGTAAACTTGCTTGGGGTTTTAAGTTTGGGTTTGGTGCGCCTTGGGCAAACTGACCAATCCATTTTGCACCAACCCCTCGAGCAATCACGTATTCTGGTTTATCTTTGCTGCCTTTGGTCTCGAATGCCACCAGCCCAATTTCGTGCAGCCTGCCAATGATTTCGTGCTTAAAAAAGCCAGGTACAGCCGTGACTGGCTTAGGGTCGCGGTACGAATAACCATCGCTTTCGCCCGAAAAATAACGCAGTACCCGTTCAAACATCGCTTTTAAGGCGGGTTCAAGCGCCACAGGATCATCGGGCAGTAAAGGAAGGCAAGCCAGCAATCCCTGCCGAGCCGCCATCACATTTGGAATACCAACCGGACGGCTGAGGTAATTCTGTTCGGTTTTGAATGGCGCAGTTAGGTACAACTCGAGGCAATTGGCATAGCGAAGCTCGAGGGGCAACATCAAAAAAGCCGACCAGTTTTGAATGTTGGGCTTTAAGCCATCAGTAGTTGGTTTTAGAAAACCAAGGGTTTGTAAGCCATTTAAGTAAAATTCGAGGCGGCTGGCTAACCAGACACGGCGTTTGGCAAACTTAGAGAAAACCGCTTTGCTAATTTTGCCATCTTTGGTGGTACTGACCAACCCATCCTCGAGAACCAGATTCATCACTTCAGATAACTCAAGTAAAACCTTGGCAGGATGCGTAAAAATAAGATTGCCTTTGACGGTTGTAAGCTCCAGAGGCTTGGCTTGAAGCGGGGTAACAGGTGGCAATTTTTTTAGGGCAGCTAAAATCCGAGCATCCACAAACAGTAAATCAGCTTCTGAATTTGTAGCAGTATTTGAGCCATAATAATAACTTTGGCTAAACCACGAAGCACTTGAAGATTGTGGAATCAGCAAGCAATCGCGCAGCAACAAACCAATCAGACGAACGCCAACTTGATTGGATAAGTTCCCACGAAAATAAGGTACGCTGGTGTTCATTTTAGGAGCGGTAAAACCAAGCCGAGCCAGTTGGGCAACCACTTCCCAGCCATTGACTGGACTGCCACGCAACGCCACATAGTCCAAAGCTGCCCGTTCTAAGTCTGTGCAGTTCTCGAGCATCGCTGTTAGGGCTTTCTCGGATTTTAAGGTTTGCAAAATGGCTTTTTGCGCCTCAGCTACCCGAGTGACTTTATTGCCCGCAACAAAACGATTGGCAACCAGTTTGATATGGTCAGCATTCATGCGTTCAAACATCGAATCGAGCTTAACGGTTTGCTCGACTAAAGCAGGTATGGATACAGAAGCATCACCTAAAAGGCTTTGCCGTAATTGCTCAGGCATGATTGAACCCATCAGTTCTTGCAACAACAATAATTCTTTTGGGTTATCGAGTAAATCCGAAAAATCAGCCAAATCTAAGCGAGGTAATTTAGGCATGGGTTGCCTGCACTTTAGGCGTATGCCCAGCTTTTCGCAGCGCCTCGAGCAACGCCTTGGTATTCTGTGGCAGCACCAGCGCTTGGGTACTCGAGACGGCTGCCAGAATCAGTGGTTTAACCCGCGCATCCAGCATTAAAGACTGCAAATCAGCCGCTTCGGAAACCTCGAGTAAACTTAAATCCTGATGTGCCAAAACCTGCCCAGCTATCGGAGCGGGTTCAAACAAAGCCCCAGCTATCGGAGCGGGTTCAAACGAAGCCCCAGCTATCGGAGCAATCAAAGTTTCCTTTTTAACTCGAGCCATGGTGCTAGTTTAACAGACCTGCGGGTACATCATCAAAATGCCACTCGCTTTCGTCCGAAATTCGGTAGGCATAGCCTTGTTCGGCTAAGAACAATTGCCGATGATGCGCGAAATCCTCTTCTTTGGATTCCCGAGTCACAATCGAATAAAAATGGGCGGTTTCGCCAGTTTTCTTGGGGCGCAACAACCGACCTAAACGCTGGGCTTCTTCTTGCCTCGAGCCGAACGCTCCAGAAACCTGTACCAGCACTTGGGCTTCGGGTAGGTCAAGCGCAAAATTACCAACTTTAGACAAGACAATGCGCTGAATTACCCCAGCCCGAAAACCCTCAAAAATCCGTTCGCGTTCAGTTTGTTTGGTTTCGCCAATAATTAACGGACACTCTAAATCAGCAGCAATTAACTCGAGTTGCCCGAGGTACTGCCCAATAATTAGGGTCGGGACATTGCCATGCAGTGCCAGAATGCGTTGTACCAAATCGCGTTTAACAGGATTCTCGGCAGCAATCCGAAACTTCATGTTCTCTTCAGATACGGCGTAAGTCAGGCGCTCCTCCTCGGGCAGTCGAGTCCGCACTTCGCAGCAGACCGCCGTGGCAATCCAACCGCGCCCCTCGAGGTCTTTCCAAGGTAAATCGTAACGCTTAGGACCAATTAAACTAAAGACATCACCTTCGCGTCCATCTTCTCGGATGAGTGTGGCGGTCAAACCAAGCCGTCTTCGCGCCTGAACCTCGGCAGTCATACGAAAGACTGGTGCGGGCAGCAAATGCACTTCGTCGTAAATGATTAAGCCCCATTCTGAGGACTTAAAAAGCTCCATATGCGGATATTCGGTTACACCCTCTTCTCGAGTCTTTTTGGATTTACGATGCGTCAGCATCTGATAAGTACACAGTGTAATTGCGGCAATGGCTTTTTTATCCGAACTGTACTCGGCAACATCATCGGGTTCTAAACGGGTTTTCTCGAGAATTTCGCGCCGCCACTGCGCCACACTGGTACGGTTGGTGGTTAAAACCAAAGTACGCTGCCCAATCAAACTCATGACCTGAATCCCAACCATGGTTTTACCACTGCCCGGCGGCAAAACGATCACACCAGAACCACCCGATTTTGCCCCAGCTTGGTAAAACACTTCGGCAGCCTCGAGTTGATAATCTCGCACTTTGGTTCGAGATGCAAGTTCAATTGGAAACTCTAGCCCTTCGGCAAAGCCAGCCAAATCCTCAACCGGATAACCCAACTCGAGCAGCGTTTGTTTGACTACCCCCCGATTGAGAAGCGGCACCGCCACCGCAAAATCGCCTAGACCATCGCCGAGCAGCACCATTAAGCGCTTATTGCGTCGCAACTCGAGCAGCAATGCCTTATCGGATGGCTGCACCTCGAGTGCGTACTGCGTTCCAGCCTCATGCAGCTTTAAGCGCCCCCAACGCCCCGCCAATTCACGCACATCGGTCAGAACATTGCTCGGTACAGGATACTTGGCAAAATCCTCGAGTGCCACAATCATCTGTTCGGGTTTCACACCACTGGCAGTCGCATTCCACAACGACAACGGCGTAATGCGGTAAGTATGCAAATGCTCTGGCGATTTCTCGAGTTCGGCAAAAGGTGCAATCGCTGCCCGCGCAGCCTCGGCAAGCGCATTATGAACCTCGAGAAAAATACTTCGGTCGGCTTGAACTATTAAAGGATTATCAGGATTAAACGAAGCCATTGTTTAGATTATAACGGCTAAACTGGGTCATGAATTCGACCGTTGCGTCCGTTCAGTAAACCACCCTTAAAACCACGGCGTACCGCAAGTAACTCTGCCATGATTGCAATGGCAACTTCGTTGGGGCTTTCTGCGCCAATGTCCACGCCAATTGGATTGCGAACATGAGCCAAATTTCCCATGCTGCTTGAGCGCATTTTATCAAACCGTTCTTTTGGACCTAACACCCCAACATACGGCACATCCTGACCTAAAATCCACTCGAGACAAGCTGTGTCACGTTCCAAATGATGATTCATTAAAATTGCAAATGTCCGCTTAGAAACCTCGAGTCTCGAGTCAAATTCAGTCGTATGAGCCAAAACTAATTCGCAATTTGGAAATCGAGTCGCATTCAAAAATGCACCTCGAGCATCCACAATTCGCACAGCCCAACCCAATGCTACGGCTTGGGCTGCAAGCGGAATGGCATCGTGACCAGCCCCAAAAATCAGCAACTCGGGGGCTGGACTGCTGGTGTCAAAAAACCAATCTGAAGTATGCCGTAATGTATCAATGGACTTGGTTTCTGCCCGAGGGTACAATGAAGCCATCATCTCGAGTCCGATGTCACGAATACTTTGCATAATCACAGGGTCAGTTATGCCCTCGAGCCGACCATCTGAATGCACCAGCACTCTCTGGAAATCTGCAACATCCAAACCAACGGCTGCCACTGCCAGTTCTCCACGCTCGAGCAACCCAAGCCAAGACTCGAGCAGCCCATTATTTTCGAGCGGTTCGATCAAGATGTCCACGCTGCCGCCACAACCAATGCCCAAACCCCACATTGCATCTTCGGAGAGGTCGTAAGACACCACTTTGGCAGAGTTCGACTCGATAAGCTCTACCGCAACCGCTACGACCTCAGCCTCGAGACACCCACCGGACAGCATACAGACGTAATCGCCATCCTCTCGAATCAGCATTTTTGCGCCTTCACGCCGGTAAGCACTGCCACGTACCCGCACCACGGTCGCCAGCGCCACCCGCACACCATCGGCTTTGGCGGCTCGAGTCGCCTCGAGAATTTCTTTAATTTCGCGTTGTTCCATTAGAAAAAGAATACAACGAAAAAGAGGCTCGAAATCTTCTCGAGCCTCCAATTCACTAAACTTCAAAGTCTCGAGATGGCGTACTCAGCAATTTTTTGAGGAATGTTGACACCTGTGGTGGTCACACTGTTCTTAAATTCCATGGTGTGATTGACTTCGATGACCAATAAGCCACGCACTGGGTCTTCGACCAAATCCACTGCCACCACTGCCCCGCCAACCGCTACAGCACTGCGTTCGGCAAGGCTTGCCAGTTCTGCCGTCACCTCGCAATTCTCGGCTTTACCGCCCCGCGCCGTATTCGTAATCCAGTGGCTCGAGTTGCGGTAAATTGCCGCAATGCACTTGCCCGAAGCCACAAATGCCCGAATGTCGCGCATCGGTTTATCAATGATTTCTTGGATATAAAAAATCTGGTGTTGATACCCGCCCAGCACTTCTTTATGCTCGAGAATGGATTCGGCAGCGTCACGGTCATTGATTTTAGACAGTAAGCGCCCCCAAGAACCAACGGGCGGCTTCATGATGACGGGATAGCCCATATCTTCGATCACCTCGAGCGCTTTTTCGGTGTCAAAAGCCACTTGGGTGCGCGGTGTGGGAATTTTGTGCTTGGCTAAAAGCGCATTGGTCACGAGCTTATCACCGCAATTGGCAATCACATGGCTGGGATTCACCACATCCACCCCCCAAGCCTCGAGACTGGCAGCAATCGCGTAGCCTCGAGACTGCGAGACACAACGCTCAATCACGACTTTCCATTTAGGAGAATCGCCGTGAAAATCAAAACTAAGATGTGGCGCGTAGACTTTATCGTACTCGACACCAAGTCCGTCCAGCGCTGCAAACAGCATTTTTTCGTCCTCTCGGACGCGATCATAAATCAGGGCAAGGTCAGCCATAAATGAAACCGTGGGGCGAGGCGTGCCTCGCCCCTACGGTTATTCTCCCCAGTCCTCGCCCTCTTGTGGGGCGGCTTCTAAACGTGGTGGCTCGAGACTAACAACTTCAAATTCCGCACCAGTTTCGTCGTCAATCACGATTTCCCCCAGTTCGGGATTGTCGAGTTCAATGATTGCTCCGGATTCTGGGTTTTCAAACTTTATTTTTGCCATAGGTACTCCTTTTGTTATTCTAATTGTCCTCAAGGACAAAAGAAAATTGGCAGTCTGGACAAGTGACTTTTCCAAGCTCGAGGTCGAGTTCTCCGAGCGCTAAGAAACTACCGCATTTGGGGCATTCGGTGCTATAGCCTAGCGGCTCGAATTCGGGTGGCTCGAGACTGGTGACTTCGAGTTCTGCGCCACATGAATTGCAACCAAGGATGTCACCCAACTGGAATTCCTTCCAGTCGGCAGCACTAATTTCGAGTTCTTCAAAGCAATCTGGACAAGTTACAATAAGCGAGTTCATTCAATAACCTCTAAAATTTGCAGCAACGACCGCAAAACCAATTCGGCTATTAAAGCATCAAAAGCTGCCATATCACCAGTGTTGGCTGCCTCGAGTGCATCGTAATACCGCGCCCGAACCGAAAGTGGGACTAGCACAGGCGGAAATCCTGCCCGCAGCAAATGCAAATTCATCAGTAATCGCGCTGTGCGACCATTACCATCAGCGAACGGATGAATATGCACCAAACCAAAATGAACTCGAGCCGCCTGAACAACAATGTGATCTTTGTAATCATGTATTTGCTGCACGAACTCCTGCATTAAATCAGGGACTTTTAAGGGATTCGGGAAGATTCGACTCGAGCCTACCACCCGAACTCGGGTATCACGGTAATATCCAGCATCCAAATCCTGAATACCTGTCAAAATTAGTTTATGCAGTTCGAGAATTTCAGTCTCGAGTAAAGCCGATTTTTGCATTGCCAATTTGGTCATCAGACGCATGGCACTGCGGTGATTAACGACCTCGAGATGCTCACGCAAAGGCTTACCGCCAATGGTGATGCCATCGAGCAGAATGGCTTTGGTTTCTCCAAGCGTTAAGGTATTGCCTTCAATCGCATTGCTGTGATACGTGTGCGTGACTTCCCAATCTAAGCGCAAAGCCGTAAGCAAACGAGGCTCGAGCGGTAAGGCGGCATCCCAACGCGCTTTGAGACCATTTATCTGCTCGAGTAAAGTTAAAAGCATTATTCGCCAGGGAATTTTTGGTACTTTTTATAAAACTCGAGAATGCTACCTTCTTTCAGGGCTTCACGCAAAAATTCGGGTGGTGGTGGAAGGCGCAGCACTTCGCCATCGGCTCGAGTGATAATACCTTCGTCGCGGTTGTACGTTACTTCTTCGCCGTCCGTAAGAATTTCTGGGATTTGTAAATCATCAAAGGCTGGAATGCCAAGGTTCAGTAAATTCCGATAATGAATCCGTGCAAATGATTGCGCGATAATCCCACCAATCTCGAGTTTTTTGAGTGCCATCGGCGCATATTCTCGAGAACTGCCTAAGCCCCAGTTCTTACCGCCAACCAGCAAATCGCCCTTTTTCACTTCGGCTGCAAATTCAGGGCGAAAATGGGCAAAAGCGTATTTGTAAAAACCCTCGCCAGCCATAAACGGGGCGTACTTACCGGGTAGAATATCGTCGGTGTTGATAGAATTTCCAAATTTCCAAACTCGAGCCATTAGGTGTTCTCCATTTTTAATACTCTTAAATGATACAGTTTTTCTGGGAAATTTCGGATAACCAGCAGAACCAGTTTACCCAATGTTGGTCGTAATTTCGCCACGCAGATAAACAACGGCTTGTCCACAAATTAAGACACATTGACCACGCAATTCGCATTTCAAAATTCCACCTCGGTTAGAAAGTTGTCGCGCCTCGAGCTTGGTTTTACCCAGTCGCTCTGCCCAAAATGGTGTCAGGGTCGCATGGATTGAATGTCCACGCTGTTTTGTGTTGTTCAGGATCGAGTTTATCATACTGCACAATCTGTAACAAATGAGACAAAGCCAATTGTAGAGTATGATTCGGGATGACCATGACTAAGAAAGCACTACCAATAGGCTCGAGTAGCTTTGTGTCAATTGTTGTAGAAGCAACACTTCACTCATGTGATTTTTTGAGTGTGAGCCTGTTTCTAATGTCTTGTTCGAGATAATACAAATTTTTTTCTGTAATTACCACGAAAAGAGAAATTGGCAATCGTTCATAGCTCGAACAAAGAACAAATTGAAAGAGACCAGACGCATCTGGAGCCTGAGTATAATCAGCATAAACTTCGAGTTGATTAAAAGAATCTAGCCTGAGTCGCCGAACTTGCTGAATAAAGACTCTTTGGGTGGTGATTTCAATAACGTTATTTTCTGGCTCTGCATTCACAAAAATACTTATGGGATAAAGCCATTCTTGCAAAAGTAGCCAGCAAAGCCACACGCATCCTAAGCCTATCCCAACGTATGATTCAAAACCAAACCAACCAATAGCAGCAGGTAAAAGAGTCAAACTTCCAAATACCAAGAGTCTTGCACTTAAACCTCGCTTTGATTCCAGCTTAAATCGATTTGAATTTTTCTCACCATGGTAATTGAGTGTTTCGTCTCGCCCTGAAGCAATGTTGCCTAGTGTATTTGCAAAACGCTCAATCATAATAGAGTCGCAATATCTGATGGTAAGGCAATACTGCCCATAATGGCAGTGGCAGCAGCTACGGCTGGACTGGCTAAATAAATTTCGGCATCTTTATCGCCCATGCGCCCTATAAAATTGCGATTGCTGGTCGAAACACAAACCTCGCCGGGCGCGAGTACGCCTTGGTGTCTGCCCATGCACGGACCACAGCCGGGCGTGGAGAGCGTGCCACCAGCTTGGATAATCGTTAAGAGCGTGCCGTCCTGCATGGCTGCCTCGAGAACTTCGGAACTGGCTGGAATGACCAGTAACCTTGTGTGCGAAGCCACTTTATGACCTTTGAGAATCGCAGCAGCAATTTGTAAATCCTCGAGCCGCCCGTTGGTGCAAGTGCCAATGAACACTTGGTCTACGCGCTTGCCACGTAAACTCGAGACGCTTTCGACATTATCCACGTAACTTGGTACGCTTATGCGTGGGGTTAAGGCAGCGCAGTCAATGGTTATTTCTTTTGCATAAACCGCGCCTTCGTCGGGGTAAACCCAATCTGGAACGTTGTACATGGTTAGTATTTCGCCGCCCGGTACGACCATGCCGGCTTTTGCGCCAGCTTCAACACATAGGTTGGCGAGGGTCATCCGTTCGCCCCTCGAGAAGTTGTCCCCAGCATGAATTTCAATTGCCATGTACGTTGCGCCGTCAGCGGTCAGAAGCCGAATCATCTCGAGGGCAATGTCTTTGGCGCTGACATCACCAGTTGGCATTCCAAGCAGGGTTACTTTGACACTCTCGGGAACTTTTAACCATGTTTTACCACTGGCGGCAGCCAGCGCAATGTCGGTTGCGCCCATGCCCGTGCCAAAGGCTGCCACTGCGCCGTAAGTCGTGCTGTGAGAGTCCGAACCCAGCACAATCGCACCCGGAAAAGCCAGACGTTCTTCGATTAAGACCTGATGGCAAATGCCGCGTCCGACATCAAAAAGTTTTACGCCAGTCTCGAGCGCGAATTTTCGGCTGACTTGGTGCGATTTAGCGACATTGACACTGCTGGCAGGTGCAACGTGGTCTATGACAATGCTGACCCGCTCTGGGTACTTTGGTTTAGCATGAAGTTCTTGCTCGAGAATTTCGATCACACTTTCGGCAATTGAATCCACAATCATGACGTTATCCACTTCGACCACAGCCAAATCGAGAGCGTACACGGTTTTATTGCCTTTTTTGGAAAGAATTTTTTCTGCCATTGTTTGCGGTTTCATTTTTTTACCTCAGTGCTACTATTCTATTATGCGATTCATGACCATTGTGCTTTTCCAAGACCCAAGCGAGCCAGAAGTCTGGTATGGGGCTGTGCCAGCTATGCGTGGTGTGCATTCAGATGGTGCAACTCGAGACGAGGCACTTAAAATGACGACCTTAGCACTCGAGGGGACGCTCGAATTATTTTTTGAATTGGGGCGTTTGCTACCATCAGTGGCTACCGATTTAGACTTTGGATTAGCCCAGATTCGGACTGATTTTGGTTTGCCAGACGCAGCCTTTGAAACGGTTCGGGTGGATTTATCAGTTAGTTTTACAGCATCGGCATTGTTTGAAACCGAGGTGAGGTCTTTTGCCACCGCGTCCGGCTGAGGTTGCCAGAAAATTACGTCGGATTGGCTTTGAAGAATTTACAACCAAAGGTGGGCATCGGCATTATTTTCATCCAGATGGTAGGTTTACGGTTGTTCCGTTTCATTCGGGCGAAATGAAAAGAGGGTACATATCGTGCAATTTTGACGCAAGCTGGGCTGACTGAAGAAGAATTCCGCGACCTCTAAAAACCCAATTCTTTCATCGCCACTTGGCGCATTAAGTTGGTGTCTGGCTTGAGTCCAGTCCAGAGTTCAAAGGCTTTTGCACCTTGGTAGACAAGCATTCCTAGACCGTCTACAGTTTGAATGCCAGCTTTTCGTGCTACCCGCAATAGCCGTGTCTCGAGTGGGCGGTAGACAATATCGCAGACCCATGGCTTGCTGTTTTCGCCACCCATCGGCAGAAGCTCGTCGGGAATAGGGGAGAGGTCTGGCTGCTCGAGTCCGACACTGGTGGTGTTGACCAGTCCGACAGAGCCATGAATTGCGTTTTCTAGCAGATCATCCGAAAGAAAAGCATCTAAATCGAGTTCTGTCGCCAAGACTCTGGCACGTTCAAAATTGCGATTCCAAACCGTAACCAGCGCTCCCGCTTGTTTGAGTCCATACGCCACGGCTCTGGCTGCACCGCCAGCCCCAAGTACCACTACGTCTGTGTTTTGCACGTGAATTCCAGCTTCTTCAAGTGAACGCATAAAGCCATACGCATCGGTGTTGTGTCCCTCGAGCCAACCGTTTTTGACGACAATCGTGTTGACCGCGCCAATGATTTTGGCTTCGGTAGAAATACTGTCCAAAGTCTCAAGAACCGCTTGTTTGTGGGGAATGCTCAGGTTAACGCCCCATGTGTCAGTCTGGCGTAGTTGCTCGAGGGCTGCCTTGAGATTTTCGGGTGGCACATCCAAAGCCTCGTATTGGGCATTGATACCAAGGGCTTGTAGGGCGGCGTTGTGCATGACTGGTGAGAGGCTGTGTTTGACTGGATGGGCAAATAAAAAGGCTTTGGTCACGCTTTTATTGTAGCCTGTAAGATGCCCAATATCGATGCCTCGAGACTCTGCCCTTGGCTGTCGGCATAGGCAAGCAGTTTTTGATGAAATTCTGGCTCGAGTTTAAGTTCGACAGTCATTGGTTGATTTACGGCACTGGCTTCTGGGGTTCGCAGACCCTCGAGTACCCGCCGCATTACCCCACGAATGCCACCCTCGAGTTCGCCTAAAATCTGACCAACAGCAATTCCACCGGTCATTTGTCTCCCCGAAATTTCGGCTTGTCGAATCACGCCAAGCAATAAATGCCCAGGCGAGACCTGACTGGCTTGTAAGCGCCGTGCTTCGGATGCTGCTGTTTCCATGCTCAGCCGTGCAGCTTCGGTGATTTCAAGCGTTGTTTCGTGGCTGGTTTCGCGCCGACCAACGATTTGCTCGAGCCGTGTTCGGGCTTCACCAAGTGGTAAAGACAAAGTTTGGGCAAAGGAATCATTCTGGCGCAATACCCCAAGCAGCAAATGTTCTGGCGCAATTCTGGGATGTCCAAGACGCAGGGCTTCTTCTCGAGCAAAGCCCAAAACCATTCGTGCTTGGTCGTCAAAACGGTGCATGGTGCTAGTTATATCGGGTTTAGGTGGGTTCATACACTCAACTTTAGGTTAGGTAGGCACTTGCTGGACAGGAATTTTCTCACAAATTTGACTCGAGAACCGTAAGCCCTAACCATAAAAAATGATGCCGCGTTTCAACGGCATCACTTGGGGGTAGGGCTAGATTTTAGCGTCTGCCACCGCCACGTCCGCCATGCAGTCCAAAGTTGGCATCGGCTTGGGCGCGAGCCAAAATCGAATCGGCTTGGGCTTGGGTTAAGGTTTTGGCTTTAACGGCGGCATCCAACTGGGCTTTTAAGTTGTTAATCACTGCATTCTTAACCGTCTCGAGGGTCACTTTTTGGGTTGTCGCAAGGCTGGTCAGGGTTTGTCCAGCCCGCAGTTGGGCATCGAGTTGAACGGCTGTTAAATTCAGGGCTTTAGCCGCACTCTCGAGCAACGAAATTTGGCTGAGGTTTGCGCCCATCATGCCACCATCCATGCCACGTCTGCCATCGCGTCCTTGTCCATCTCGATCGTTACCACGTCCGCCGCCACCGCCACGCTCCCAAACGCCCAAACGCCCTTGTCCGACTTGGGTTTTGAGTTGTTCGGCTTGGGTCTTGGTGATGTCTTGGTTTTTGAGCATTTCGTCTACGGTCGCGTTGCCAGCAGTTTTCAGGGCTGCCTCGAGTTTGGCTTGGTCTACGCCCAATGTGCCAGCCAATTTTTGGACAAAGGTTTTGGAATAATCCACAGCTTGTTGAACCACGCTGGTTGTGCCAGTTTGCTGTGCCATAACAGCGTTGTAGGTTAAAGGTGTGACCACGAGGGCGAAGGCGGCGAGGGCGGTTTTCAGGTGCTTATTCATATTTTTCTCCTTAGTGAACACCTTGGTGTTCGTGCCAATAAGGTAGCGCGGCTTGGTAACGGTTGGGTTACAGCCTTTGTTACTGAGGGCGGTAAGAGCATCCTCAAAGCTCATAGGCTTTTGTGCGTGGCTTGGCTGTACGAACCAAGTGTGCATAAAGGGCAAAACAATTTGAACAATCAACAGCTTCGTGTCTGGTTACTCGAGAAGTGTCGGTTTTTTCTGACAACTTGCACTTTTTTTGATGTACAACTTGCTAAAAAATTGTGTTAGGCTAAGGGTCGTAAGTTAGAGGAGAGTCGAAATGAAAAATTATGATGTGGCAGCAGCAGCAAGTCGTAATTGGCAACAGTCAGAAATCCTTCCCAATGCTTTTAGTACCTTTGGGAGCGATGTGCTGAGTACCGAACAAATGCGTGAACGGCTTTCAAAACCTGTCTGGAAAAGCCTCCAAGCTACGATGCAAAAAGGCACAGCCCTCGACCCCGCGATTGCCGACACCGTGGCATTAGCCATGAAAACGTGGGCGCTCGACAAAGGTGCTACGCATTACACCCATTGGTTTCATCCGCTGACCGGTGCGACTGCCGAAAAACACGATTCATTTGTTGCGCCAACTGCCGAAGGTACAGCCATTGCCACCTTTACGGGGGCAGAACTAATTCAAGCCGAACCCGATGCCTCGAGCTTCCCGAGTGGCGGCTTGCGGGCAACTTTTGAAGCCCGTGGTTATACTGCCTGGGACCCCACCAGCCCCGCCTTTATTTTGCGCCACTCAAACGGCGCAACACTCTGTATCCCGACGGCTTTTGCGTCTTGGACGGGCGAAGCACTCGACACCAAAGTGCCACTTTTACGCAGCATTGAAGCCTTAAATACCACTGCTCAGAAATTTTTGAAGCACTTTGCAATCACTTCTAAAGTCTCGAGTACCCTTGGCGCAGAACAAGAGTATTTCTTAATAGACGAAGAATTTTATTATGCCCGTCCAGATTTGGTGATGACTGGGCGCACCCTGTTTGGTGCAAAACCACCACGTGGTCAAGAACTCGAGGATCATTACTTTGGGAGCATTCCAGACCGCGTTTTATCGTTTATGTCCGATTTTGAAGCCCAACTCTATGCCTTGGGGATTCCCGTCAAAACCCGCCACAACGAGGTTGCACCGGGGCAGTTTGAAATTGCGCCAATTTACGAAAATAGCAACATTGCCGCCGACCATCAGCAACTGACGATGCAAACCATCCGTAACACGGCGCGTAAGTACGGCTTGGCGGCGCTGCTGCACGAAAAACCATTTGCAGGCATCAACGGCTCGGGCAAGCACTGTAACTGGAGCATGGGAACAGACAGCGCTAACTTGCTCGAGCCGGGCGAGACCCCACAAGATAACTTGCAATTTTTATTCTTTACTGCCGCCGTGATTCGAGCCGTCAATGCCCACCAAGATGTGCTGCGTTTAACGGTTGCCAGTGCCAGCAACGACCACCGTTTAGGCGCAAACGAAGCCCCACCCGCGATTATCAGTATTTTCTTGGGCGACCAACTGACCGATATTTTTGACCGAATTGCCAGTGGCAAAGGTGGAAGTGGCAAAAAAGCTGGTATCTTAGAACTTGGTACACCAGTTTTGCCACCACTGCCACGCCACGCTGGCGACCGCAACCGCACCAGTCCATTTGCGTTTACGGGCAATAAATTCGAGTTCCGTGCGGTTGGCTCGAGCCAGAGCATTTCTTTTCCGATTACCGTCTTAAACACGATTGTTGCCGAAAGCATTGATGCTTTGGTGGTTCTGCTGGAAGCCAAACTGAAAAAGAAAACCACGCTCGAAACGGCAATTCTCGAGGTTGTCAAAGAAGTTTACGTTGCCAATAAACGGATTGTTTTTAACGGCGACGGTTATAGCCAAGCATGGCACAAAGAAGCCGCCAAACGTGGTTTATTAAACTTACCAACTGCTTTGGATGCGATTGAAGTCTTTACTAGCGACAAAAACGTCAAACTTTTTGGTGATTATGGTGTGCTAAGCCATAAAGAAGTCGAAAGCCGCCAAGAAATCATGTACGATATTTACTTTAAGACCGTCAATATCGAAGGCGAAACCACAGCCCATATGGCACAAACCCAGATTTTACCAGCCGCACTGTTGTATCTTGCCGATTTAAGCGCCGTCAATTTTAAGTCCAAAGCTGCCGAAAGAATCATTAAATCGGTCTCGAGCCTGACCGACCAGTTGTCGGATGCGCTCGAGGTCTTGAAAGCCCAAAATGCCGAAGAAGGCGGCGATACGGTTCACGAGAAAGCCTATCACCTGCGCGATAATGTCTTGCCAGCCATGTTGGCGGTTCGTGAAGCGGCTGACCAACTCGAGGGACTGGTGTCTGAGCAGCACTGGAATTTGCCAAGTTACCGCGAAATGCTGTTTGTGAAGTAGGTATTATTTTGTGGGGCGAAGTGCCTCGTTAAGTAAGTTTTTATGGGCTTTCACATTAAACTATCTCTCACGAACTCCCCCAGCGCTGACCCCCTCTTTTGAGGGGGTTTTTGGTTGGTGGGTTATGGCTTTTATCCTCATGTTATACCGTCTTTATTTAGATACTATGCAATCCGCAAAAAACGCGGATTGCTTCGTACCTGTCAAAGACGATATTTGTTGATACTCCTTTTAGTCGGGAA
>JAYWGM010000022.1:0-2874 GCA_043778225.1 Deinococcales bacterium
TGGGAATTTATCACCAGTCCAGATTGGCTTGGCTTTGATGGCAATAAAATCTATGTCACGATTTACAAAGATGACGAAGAGGCTTTTGAATACTGGACAAAAAACGTTGGCTTAGACCCATCTCGAGTCAATCGCTTTGATGCTGACGAGAACTTCTGGCCTCAAAATGCCCCATTAAAAGGTCCTAACGGTCCGTGTGGTCCGTGTTCCGAAATTTTTTATGACCGTGGCGAGGAATTCGGCACAGACACTTGGGAGGATTACGCCAAGAATCCCGAGTCTGACCGTTTTCTCGAGTTCTGGAATTTGGTTTTTCCGGGCTATAACCGTTCTGACGGCGAGGATGGCACGGGCGCACTCGAGGATTTGGGACGGCGCAACATTGATACGGGCTTGGGGCTTATTCGGGCTGCCTTAATCTCGCAAAATGTTCAAGATTTATACGATACCGACGACTTTAGACCCTTAATTGCGGCGATTGCCAAACTGTCTGGAAAGCCATACGAAGGCACAAAAAGCGTTTCGCATCGGGTGATAGCCGAACACATCCGCATGGTCACGATGACCCTGACCGATGGCTTAACCTTTGGAACGAGCGAACGCGAGTATGTGGTTCGTAAAGTCATGCGTCGCGCCTCGAGACACGCTTATTTGCTAGGCTTAAAAGAACCTGCGTTGTACAGCCTCGTGCCAATTGTTGTGCAAACTTTAGGAACGGCATTTCCTGAACTAATTGCCGCCGCCGAAAGCGTGGCAAGACAAATCAGGCTCGAGGAGACCAAAGCGCTAAAAGTTATAATAACAGGAGCGCCCAAAATTACTCGAGAAATTGTGAATCAGATTCTTGAGTCAAACTCGCACCTAGGAACGAACAATACATCGTTGGCTTTTGACCATGATGCAGAGAATTTTGCGTATTCAATTTATTTAAACGAAGGTATGCGGCAGTATGGTTTTGAAGATTTTGAAAGAACATTCAAAGACTTTCAATTTACCTTGCAAGATTGGCTAGGTGAAACTAAGGCGAAAGAAAAGATAATTCTCCTCCAACGGGAATTTTCTAGCTTGCAATTTAATATAGCCAAAAAACAGGGAGTAGGTTCTATAAAAAGTGGTATTGCAGTTTATGAATTGGATCAAACTTATTCATTACCAACAAGTATTAAGAATCTAATTGAAATCTCAGGAGAAAGGCTTTTCCTTCTCAGCGCAACTCATGGAATTTCAAAAGATATTGTTCAAGAAGTTGCTTCAGAATACGGATTAATTTTAGATGAGGTTGGGTATAAAATCGAGTTGGAAAAAGCTCAAGCCTTGGCTCGAGGCGCATCTAAATTCAAACGCGGATTGTTTGAAGGGCAAAATAACATTCTCGAGGAAATTCCAGCCACGGTTTTTAATGGTTACTCGAGTACCCAAGCCACGGTAAAAGTTATTGGGCTGGTTACCAACGATGAACTGGTCTCGAGTGTGACCGAAGGTATGTTGGTACAAGTGATTCTCGAGTCCACCCCATTTTATGCCGAAAGCGGCGGGCAAGTTGGCGATACTGGAATGCTGCATTGGACAATCTCAAGTCATCAAAGTGGCGAAATCGCTATTTCTAACACCTTCAAAACAGCCCAAGGCGTTTTTGTTCACGAAGGTACAGTGCTGCGCGGCACACTCAAAACAGGTGATACCCTAGAAGCCAGCGTTGAAAGCTCGGCACGTCGCGCCACAGAACGCCACCACACCGCCACGCATCTGCTCCAAGCCGCCCTCCGAGCAGTTTTAGGTTCGAGCGTCAATCAAGCGGGTTCGTATGTCTCGCCAGAGCGTTTACGCTTTGATTTTACTCACGCCGAAGGTGTCTCGAATGACGAACTAAGCAAAGTCGAAATGCTGGTCAATCGCTGGATTCAAGCTGATTTTGGTGTCACATCCGAAAACATGAACCTCGAGGATGCCCGTAAGACTGGAGCAATGGCATTGTTCGGTGAAAAATACGGCGATATTGTACGGGTCGTGAGTGTTAATGGTGAAGTCTCGAGCATTGGGATTTTAGAAACAGTCAAGCACATCTCGAGCAAAGAACTTTGCGGCGGAACACACGTGCCAAGCACAGGTTCAATCGGTAGTTTTGTAATCGTATCTGAAGAAAGTATCAAAGCTGGGGTGCGCCGCATCGAAGCCTTGTGTGGCGAAGCAGCTGTATCCTACACCCGTCATGCCCTCGAGTTACTATCAAAAGCATCACGCGCCCTGACCACCACACCCGAAAACCTGACCGAACGCCTCGAGAAATTGTTTGACGAACAAAAAGCGGCGACTCGAGAAATTACAAACCTTAAAGCGGCTGTGGTTCGCGCCCAGACGGCTGGCAGCGCAAATGTGGACAGTCTCGAGATTGGTGGCTTCAAAGCCGCCCGCCTTCAACTCGAGGGTGTCGAAGGCGCGGCATTAAAAACCGCCGCCGATGACCTGATGGACAAAACCAAAGCCGATATTATTGTGGTTGGGTCTGGTGGGGGTTTGGTGGTCAAGGTTTCCAGAGAAGCCAATGCCAAAGGTATTAAAGCTGGCGATATTATCCGCAAACTTGCCCAAGCTGGCGGCGGCAACGGCGGTGGCAGCCCAGCGATGGCACAAGCTGGCGGGATAAAAGATGTCAGTGCAGCACTGGCTGCGCTCGAGACAGTTTTGAATTAGCTGATTTCTTGCAGTGGATAGAAAACATTGTGTCTCACGCCGCGACGGATTAACTTCATTTGGTATAACTGGCTTGGGACTACTGATACCAAGTTAAGGTGTACGTTTCACTTAAAAATCTTTCATGAATTTTACGAATGCGTCAGTCAAGCAAATATATTCTCATTGAGATGAATCATACGA
>JAYWGM010000023.1:0-37179 GCA_043778225.1 Deinococcales bacterium
GATTAAACCAATTGCCATGGAAAAGGAATTGCGCTTTGCAATTCGTGAAGGTGGACGGACAGTTGGGGCTGGCGTTGTTACAGAAATTCTTGAGTAAATTACAGCTTTGTTTTGGAGTGGGGATTATCCCTGCTCCTTTTCATTTTGATACTATTAGCCCTGTGCAAATCCCAATAGATGTAGTACAATCTCAAAGCCCGTTAGTCGGGGATTACCTCGGCACACCCCATATGGGGGAGGGAAGGAGTTATTATGGCAAAAGATGGACCACGAATTATCATCAAAATGATGTCATCCGCCGGCACTGGTTTCTTTTATGCTTCCGAGAAAAACCGTCGTAACACAACGGCTAAGCTCGAGCTTAAAAAGTACGATCCAATTGCCCGTAAGCACGTTACTTTCAAAGAACAAAAGATTTAATCATGATCAATTACTTCCGCGAAGCGTGGGAGGAACTGAAACGTGTTTCTTGGCCAACTCGAGAAGAGGTGCTTCAGGGTACACAGACGGTTTTGCTCTTTTTGTTGATCATGACGCTGATTTTCTGGGCAATGGATGCAATTTTCCGCACCGCTCTGACCAACGGCTTATTTCGTTTGGCATCGGGAGGCTGAGTATGGCGATTGAGTGGTACTCGGTTCACACTTATGTTGGGCAAGAAGACAAGGTATCCACCAATGTTGAGCAACGGGCTCGAGCTTTGGGGATGTTTGGCACAAAGATTTTTCAAGTCTTGATTCCGACCGAAGAAAGCACCGAAGCGGGCAAAGTGGGTAAGGACGGCAAGAAAATTGTCGAGCGCAAAAAAACCTATCAAGGGTATGTCTTTGTGCAAATGGATGTCGTTGACCCAGAAGAGCCAGATAAACTCAATGAAGCCTGGGAAACAGTGCGCGGTACGGCTGGTGTAACTGGTTTTGTTGGCACAAAAAACCCACAGCGTCCAACCGATTTGTTCCCGTTGACGATGGATGAAGTCAATAATCTCTTAAAGCAAGTCGGGATTATTGAACAAGTCAAAGCCAAAAAAGTCACCGTCAAAGCCAGCTTCAAGGAAGGCGATCAGGTCAAAGTGGTCTCTGGTCCGTTCTCGGATTTTACGGGTGTGGTTTCGGAAGTCAATTTGGAGCGCAGCAAACTTAAAGTCTTGGTCAATATCTTTGGGCGTGAAACCCCAGTTGAACTCGAGTTTGCCCAAGTTGCAAGAAGTTAATTTTAGATTCAAACGAGCCGCTAGAAACTACTGGCTCGAGCAACACTTCGCGTTAAGCACCCATGTCCGAGATTTCAGACTCGAGTAGCGGGGAGCGAAGGAGGACAATATGGCAAAGAAAGTAACAGGTTTCGTGAAGCTCCAGCTTCCAGCAGGCAAAGCCACGCCAGCCCCACCGGTCGGTCCGGCACTGGGTCAGCATGGTGCAAACATCATGCAGTTCTGCAAAGATTTTAATGCAGCCACCGCCAATCAGGGCGACGCGATTATCCCAGTCGAAATTACGATTTACGCTGACCGCAGCTTTACCCTTGTGTACAAGACCCCGCCGATGAGCTACCTGATTCGTAAAGCCTCGGGGATTGCTAAGGGTTCGGGCGCACCCAACAAAAATAAAGTTGGTAAACTCCAATGGGCGCAAGTCCTCGAGATTGCCAAGACCAAAATGCCAGACCTGACGGCTGCCAGCATTGATGCGGCTGCCGAAACCGTGGCTGGAACGGCTCGTAGCATGGGCGTGACGATCGAAGGGAGACCATTATGAGCGGCAAGCGTTATAAGTTACTGACTGCCAAAGTGGACTCGACCAAAAACTACGAAGCATCCGAAGCGACTGTCTTGGTCAAAACCCTCGCCAGTGCCAAGTTTGACGAAACCGTCGAGGTTCATGTCCGTCTTGGTATTGACCCACGCAAATCCGACCAGAATGTGCGCGGCACGGTTGCTTTGCCACACGGCACAGGTCGGACAGTTCGGGTGCTTGCTTTGACCAAAGGTGATGGCATTCCAGCTGCCGAAGCGGCTGGGGCTGACTTTGTTGGCAGTGACGAGTTAATCGCTAAAATTCTTGATGGTTGGCTGGACTTTGATGCGGTCGTTGCTACGCCAGACATGATGGCAGCAATTGGCTCAAAACTTGGTCGTATCCTCGGTCCTCGTGGTTTGTTGCCAAACCCAAAGAGCGGTACAGTCGGTACAAACATCGGTGATTTGGTCAAGAGCCTTAAAGCTGGTCAAATCGAATTCCGCAACGATAAAACTGGCGTGGTTCATGCGCCAATCGGCAAGGCATCGTTTGACGCTACAAAGCTCGAGGAAAACCTCAAAGCCTTTCAAACTGCTTTAGAAGCCGCCAAACCAAGCACTGCCAAAGGCGCATTTGTCAAAAGCCTCTACTTGACTACGACCATGGGTCCGAGTGTCAAAGTTGCCACAACCGTTGTTCGCTAAGTAACAGCACCAAAAGGACGAGGCTCGAGCTTCGTCCTTTTTTGTGGCAGCGTATACTGCCTTTTATGGCGGCGTATACTGGGCGGCGTATACTGCCTTTATGTTTTTGCTTGACTTGTTGCTGGCGTTTGTTGCCTTTCAAATCCTGATTCGCGTCTGGTTTCGGCTTTTTCCACAACCGATTCCTTATGGCTGGTCGTGGCTGCTCGAGAATCCATGGCGCAAGGTCTACCGCAATCCAGAACGTACCGCCGACCAATGTGGCATCCAAAAAACCGATACCGTCCTCGAGATTGGTTGTGGCTCAGGCTTATTTACTCGAGCCTTGGCTTTGCGCTGTGCCAAACTGATTGTCCAAGACATCGAGCCGCGTTATGTGCAAGAAGCCAAAGCCAAAACCCAAGATTTAAGCCATCTTGAATTTATCAGCACAGATGCCTGCAAGCTCGAGCTAAGCGCTGTGGCAGACGTGATTGTCTTGATTTCGGTGCTGCCAGAAATCCCTAACCCAGTGCTGGCGCTCGAGCAGTGCCGCAAAGCCCTCAAACCAAATGGGCATATGATTATCAGCCAAGAATTGTTTGAACCCGAGTATGTTCCTTCAAGCCAAATAGACGAATGGGCAAAAGCCGCAGGGCTAAAAGTGGTCAGTCATCAAGGGAATTTTTTGGTCTACCTGAATCGCTATGATAAAATTGCCAATGGAGATTAAAACCGACGACCTGACCGATGCTCGAGTTGCAGAATTTCTCGAGCAGCACATAAAAGATATGCGCTCAGTCTCGCCACCCGAAAGTAAGCACGCGCTTGACTTGGCTGGGCTCAAACACCCGAGCATCACTTTTTGGACAGCTTGGGAGGATGAAACCTTGGTTGGGACTGCCGCGATTAAAGAACTCGAGCCGACTCACGGCGAAATTAAATCAATGCGAACCAATCCAGCTTATCGTGGTCGAGGTATTGGCTCGAGCCTGCTGACATACCTGATGAATCAAGCCAAAGCTCGAGGCTACCAGCGCTTGAGTTTAGAAACGGGGGCAATGCCATTTTTTGCCCCCGCTAGAAATTTATATGCTAGGCATGGATTTGTTGTCTGTGAGCCGTTTGCAGATTATAATGCAGACCCTAACAGTGTTTTTATGACCATAAAACCATAAGCCGTCAAACTCGCCAGATGTTTCAAAACCAGTGCTACCTTATCTAATGTTATACTGCGCCCATCCGGAGGTACACATATGGCTGTTCGTACATTAGGCATGATTCTCGCAGGGGGTCAAGGCTCGAGGCTTGCTCCTTTAACATCTAAGCGTTCCAAACCAGCAGTCCCGTTTGGTGCAAAGTACCGCATTATTGACTTTGCGATTAACAATTTTATCAACTCCGAGATTTACAGCATTTATGTGCTGACCCAGTACAAAGCCCAATCCTTGACCGAACATATTCAGCGTGGTTGGCGATTTGGTTCGTTCTTATCTGATTACTTTATTACCCTTGTTCCCGCCCAACAATACCGCTTCGAGGAGCTTGGCGCGGTTTGGTATCGTGGCACTGCTGATGCGATTTGGCAAAATATGCACCTGATCGAAAACTATAAAGCCGACTGCATTGCTATTTTTAGTGGCGACCATATTTATAAAATGAACGTAGACCACATGATTCAAGAACATATGGATTCTCGAGCCGATGTCAGCATTGCGGCTTTTCCTGTGCCACTCGAGGAAGCCAGTCGTTTTGGGGTACTTGGGGTGGATGACCGCAGCCGAATTACCGAATTCCAAGAAAAACCAAAAAATCCATTCCCAATGCCCGGAAAGCCCGACATGGCACTCGCCAGCATGGGCAATTATATTTTTAGCCGTAAAGCCCTCGAGGATTTACTCGATTTAGATGCTCGAGACGACAACTCGAGCAAGGACTTTGGCAAGGACGTGCTGCCACGTGGTCTGCGCGATGGCTATCATTTACACGCTTACGATTTTTTCAAGAACCCAATTCCTGGCACAGACCGCCCAAATACGTATTGGAAAGATGTTGGAACACTGGATGCCTACCACGAAGCCAGCATGGAACTGATTTCGGTCAATCCAGAATTTGATTTGTACAACCCTGAATGGCCACTGCGTACCGTCAACGCCGATAGTCCCCCCGCCAAGTTTGTCCACGAATCTGGCGACCGCACCGGACGCGCCCTCAACAGCCTTGTGGCTGGTGGTGTAATTATTTCTGGTGGCACAGTGCGAGATTCGGTGCTTTTTCGCCGCGCTCGAGTCAATTCGTATTCTTTGGTGCATCGCAGCGTACTGTTTGATGAAGTCGAAGTTGGGCGCAACTGCATTATTCAAAATGCAATTCTTGACAAAGACGTAATCGTGCCATCTGGAACAAAAATTGGGGTCAATCTCGAGGAAGACCGTGCCAGAGGCTTTAAGATTACTGATAAAGGTGTGGTTATCGTTCCTAAAGGCTATAGGTTTGAGTAAAAAATTCTTCTGTCCAATAGTTGTGCGGTTTTCTGACCTTGATATGCTGGGTCATGTCAATAATGCAGTCTTTTTTTCGTACACCGAATTTGCGCGGCTCGAGTTCTTTGGGCATCTTGGGATTACCGACCAAGCCTTTCCAAGTTGTTTACTGGCTCGAGTTGTGGCGAACCATCTAAAAGCTGTTCATTACGGCGATGTTGTGCTGATTACAACTTGGGTCTCGAGAGTGGGGCATAAAAGTTTTGCTGTAAACCACGAGGTTTTTGCCAATCAGATTCTTTGTGCGACTTTTCAGACGGTACTGGTTTGGTACGACCACGACAGCAAAAGCAGTTTGCCTGTGCCAGATGCGGCAAGGGCAAAATTGCTCGAGTATGCTTAGAGACAAAAAGTAGTTCAAGGCTACGGCATTCGGCTACTCATTTTTAATCCAGAACTCGAGGTGATAACGGCAGGGCATTAAGTTCTAGCATTCCATTTGCGAACCTAAGCGATTTTCAAAAAGCCATAACCACAACTGACGTTATATAGGTTCGTAATACCAAAATTAGAAAAGCGCAACCCAAAACGGGTTGCGCTTTCTCCCGAGTTAGAATTTAATCGCCAGCCACCGCTTTTGAGACTGGAACACTCAAGGTCACACTCGAGCCAATCGAACCCGTACCAAGGGTCACACCATATTCGCCGCCATGGTAGCCGGATTCGCCGTGGTCGGCAAGGTCAAGCCCTTGTTCTTCGTCGCGGCTGTCTGGGCGCAGTCCCATGACGGCTTTTAAGGCATACATCAGCACCGCAGTACCAACGGCTGCCACAACCACTGCAAAGCCCACACCACCGAGTTGCTTGAGCATCTGTTCGCCGTTACCCTCGAGTAAACCACTGCCGAGGCTGTTGATGCTTTTTTGAGCAAACACACCCGTCAAAAGCGCACCTGTAATTCCGCCGATACCATGGCAAGCAAAAACATCTAAGGAATCATCAAGGTTTAAGCGGTTTTTGATTTGAATTGCACCAAAAGAAACGGCTGCTGCAATTGCCCCAATAGCGATACTTGCCATTGGACCAACAAAACCAGCCGCAGGAGTAATAGCCACCAAGCCCACCACTGCACCTGTAGCAGCACCAACCGCACTGACGTGACCAGTCTTAACAATCTCGAGGATGCTCCAGATGACCATGGCTGTGGCTGCTGCAATATGAGTAACCATAAAGGCATTGGTTGCGAGGCTACCGCCAGCCGCGACTGCACTGCCGCCGTTAAAGCCAAACCAGCCAAACCAGAGTAAGCCAGCCCCAAGAAGCACAAACGGAACATTGTGCGGTGCCATTGCAACCCGCCCAAAGCCACGGCGTGGTCCAAGAATCATGGCAGCGACCAGTGCCGAAACACCAGCCGTGATATGAACTACTGTGCCACCAGCAAAGTCGAGTGCGCCCCACTTAAACAAGAAGCCATCCGGCGACCAAACAGCGTGGCAAACTGGCACATAGACCACCAAAAGCCATAGGGCAATAAAAACCAAGTAGGTCTTAAATTTCATGCGCTCGATAATCGCACCGCTAATTAAAGCTGGAGTAATAATCGCAAACATCATTTGGAAAATCATAAACAAGCTGTTTGGGATGGTTGGCGCAGTTGGATACGCCGATAAACCATCTATGCCATTCATAAAAGCATATTGGAAGCTACCAAGGATACCAGGAATAAAGTTCGGGTCTTTGTCGTGGGTAAAAGCAAGGCTAAAACCAATCGTAACCCAAAGAATCGTGACCACGCCAAGTGCGATATAAGACATCATCATCGTGTTGAGCGAATTTTTAGAGCGCACCAAGCCACCATAGAAAAACGCCAAGCCCGGAGTCATCAGCATCACCAATGCCGTTGAAACCAACAGCCAAGCGGTGTCGCCAGTATCGGCTGCCCAAGGTGCGGCTTCCTGCGCCAGTGCAAGACTCGAGAATCCCAAAAGCATCGGCAGTACGAGTTTCCACATCGGCGTTACGAGTTTCCACATCGGCGTTATTCGTTTCCAGTTTTTCATGTATGCCCCCTTGATGCGCCAAAAGCGCGGCTGAATGGCGGAAGTATAAACAGCAATTTGCAAACTGTCAAGATAAAGCAGTCTATTTGAACAAAATTACTTTACATTTAGGCATACTTGATTAAGACTAGGGGTAATGTGTCGAGATGTTGTGTCAAATGTACAATAAAAGTTGTACACTCTGCAAAACTGAATTCAACTAGCATCTGCTCGAGTTCAGGCGGTAAACTTCTCAGGCACACCGCAAAATTTTAGGAGGAAGTCCATGAAATTAATTGTTGCAATTATCCGCCCCGAGAAACTCGATGATGTCAAAGCTGAGTTGTTCAAAGAAGAGGTGACTGGTCTGACCATTTCTCGAGTCTCTGGTCATGGTGGCGAAAAAGAACACCTTGAGACCTACCGAGGTCGCCCCTTGGTTTTTGAATTCCACGAAAAAGTTCGTCTCGAGATTGCCGTCTCTGAGCCATTTGTCGAACGCACCGTCCAAGCCATTGTCCGCAGCGCTCGCAGTGGCGCGGTTGGCGACGGAAAAATCTTTGTCCAGCCACTCGAGCGCGTGATACGAATCCGCACTGGTGAATCGGACAACGCCGCCCTAACCCCTGTGAGCTAAAAGCAGGGTTAAAAGTAGAAAAGTAAAAAAGGTTAAAAGTAAATGCACATCACTTTTAACCTTTTAACCTTTTAACCTTTTAACCTTGCCCTTGCCCTTTAACCCTGCCCTTCGCCCTTTACATCTTCCCTTCTGAACGCAGTGCAGCCAGGGTTTCGGCACGGTCTGGGATTCTGGGAGTTTCGGGCTGCATTGATTTTTGCTTAGCTAGGGTGTTCTCGAGTTCTCGGATGCGTTTGTTCATGCGGCGCATTTGGGTCGAGCGACGCACAATGCTTGGCATGGTTAAAAGTAAACCGTACAATAAACCGGTTAAAAAGCTCAGCAAAATCACCAGACTGACTGGACTCGAGAAACGCCCAAGAATCCATGTCTCGAGAGTCACAAAGACACTGGCATTGTTGAGGTGAACCACAGCCAAGTAGATGCCACCGAGGATGAGGAGCGCGACTTGAAGGTATTGCAAGGCTTTCATTGCTGCTATTGTAGTATAAATTGTGATGAAAAGATTGCTGATGGTGCTGTTGGGTGTTTTAGCGCTTGGCTCGGCTCGAGCCGAAGCGTATTTTAGATTGGGCTTAAATTTTCGGTAAATCATGAAGGTTTTAGGGTCAAACAGCCTTTTGGCTCGAGTCAATCGTTTACTTAGAGCCATGCGTCTCGAGTTTGCTAAGCCTGACGACGCTTGGGCTGCCTCATACCTCAGTATTTTTGAATACCGTGTCTATGCCAAGATGGATGCTCGAGACCGCGAACACGCGGTTCGGGTAGCGCAAAGGTTGTTGCGACTCAAGCCCGACTCGAGCCAAATTCTGATTCGGGCAGCCCTGTTGCACGATTGCGGCAAACAAGTTCGGGCATACCGTTGGCGTGAACGCATCTGGGCGGGTTTACAAACCATTCCAAAACTCGATTTTGACCAAGCGATGCGAAAAAAAACGCCTTTAACCGCGCTCGAAGTTCGGGCATTACATCCACAACTTGGCGCAATGCTGATTCGGTCGGCTGGAGGCGAGGCTCGAGTTGCCGAGATTGTCGAACGCCACCATTTGCCTTTGGATGATGCCGATGCAGCTTGGATTCACGCCGTAGATGAACTCGAGTAGACTCAAGTCGTGATTCCACATTTGTATCTTCATGTGCCATTTTGTCCGAGTATTTGTCCTTATTGCGATTTTCACGTTCTCGAGCGGCGTTCGGGCTTGGTCGAAGGCTATTTAGCCGAACTCGAGCGCGATGCTGAACAACTTGTGGCTCGACACGGCGCGTATCCACTCGAGACGCTCTATATTGGCGGTGGCACACCGTCTTTTTTGCGCGACCACGAACTCGAGCAGTTGTGTCGCACGATCAAAAAACATTTTGGCTGGGCAAGCCTTGAAGCCACACTCGAGGTCAATCCGGGAACGGTCAGTGTGGCTCGAGCGCAGCACTGGAAAGACTTGGGTATCACTCGGGTCAGCCTTGGCTTGCAGAGTACCCAAGACGCTGTCCTCAAATTTTTGGGGCGCACCCACAGCGCCGCCCAAGCGCTCGAGGCTTTGCAGATTTTACAAGCGACTGGGTTTGCGGTCAGTGCCGATTTAATCACGGCTGTACCAAACCAAGACTTGGCTTTGGATATTGCGACCCTTGGGCAGTTGGGCATCAGGCATATTTCGTGTTATACCTTAACAATTGAAGAAGGCACACCGTTTTATAAACAAGGAATTCAAGTTTCTGAAGAAGCCGAAACCCACGCCCTCGAGTTAGCCGAACCGATGTTAAAGCAGTACGGCTTGGAGCGCTACGAAGTTTCTAATCATGCCAAAGCTGGCGCGGAATCTAAGCACAACACCGCCTACTGGCAAAATAAATTTTATTATGGACTGGGCGCTGGAGCAGCCGGACATTATCCGTATGTTTCGGACAACCATGTGGCGATGCGCCGTACCAATCCATTTTTGCATCAGTGGCTTTTGGGCGAACGCGGCACAGAAGAACTGATTTCTCGAGCCGAGTTTATCACCGATGCGCTTTTTAATGGTTTGCGGTTGCGCCAAGGGGTGGACATCACCGACATCTCGAGACGGGCTGGACTGGATGCCAAAGTGCATTTTGCCGCCGCTTTTGCGCGTTGTGAAAATAAGCAGTGGCTCGAGTGGGATAGTAACACGGTGCGTTGTACCCAAGCTGGATGGTGGGTCTTAAATCGTGTGGTCTCGGAGTTTTTACTCGATTCTTAGGGTCTGGCGCAGTTCTTGCCCTTTGTGCCAAAGTAAAAGCTGAACACTTTCGCCGATTTTTTTGCGACGGATGATGCGATGATAATCGCGCAGCGTCTCGACTTTTTCTCCATCGAGTTCTAGTAAGCGCGTTTGGCTGTGTGGCTCGAGTTTAATGCCAGCTTTTTCAAGCGCACCACCTTTTTTAACTAAAATCACTTCCAGACCTTCTTGGCTTTGCGAAACACGCAAGCCAGCACTTGGCAAATCGAGTTTTGCACCTTTTTTAAGTTGCTCGAGCCACGGCGCTAAACCAAAGAGCGGCACAAGAAACGAAACGCGGCTGGTGGCATCTTGGGTATAGCCGATTCCTACACCAATCACTTGCCCCGCAAAGTTCAGGACTGCTCCACCAGAATCTCCAGGGTGAATCGGCACATTCGAGAGCATCAGGCGGGTAGGAATTAGTAAGTCCTCGTTTTGCAAATAGCCTTGGACTGCCCCATAACGCGGCTGGATAAAATCGTTGCCACTGTTGCCAACTTCAACGATTGGGTCGTTGATTTTGGCTTCTTGTTCGGTTTCGAGCGCTAAAAACTCGAGTTGACGCGGACTTTGGACTTGAATCATGGCTAAATCCCGAGACTCATCCCAGCCGACCACCCGAGCCGGCAGCAATTCTTGTTTGGTGGTTAAGACCTCGAGTTTATCAATGCCTTCGACCGCATGATAGGCAGTTAAAGCATAGCCATCTTTGGAAATCAAAAAGCCACTGGCGCGACCAGTACGGCTGTAATAAAAACGGTCATCCTTGGAAACCTGCAATGAGCGCAGTTGCAGCATCGCTGGGCGAGCGGCGACAAACGCGCCTTGCAGCAAAGTCTCGAGTTCGGTGCTGGGGCGTGGCTTAAAAACGACTTCTGGCGTGGCTCGAGACGAAAACCACAGTGTCAGCCCAAGCAAAACCACAGGCAGTGACCAAATCGCTTTTGAAAACAGCACGCTTCTCCCTTTGGAGTTAGAATTGACTGGCTTTCACTTTGTGGGCAGAATCGTTTTCCAACTTAAAAATGGGACTCACCGCTTTGGGACATGGGTCAAAACAGGGCAGACATGGGGGTTCGACTTATGAATCCATCTTGTATCCCATGGCTTGTTGCACCATCTCAATCACTTTGGCTTGGGCAAGCGGGTTGGTGCTGTCGGTGGGTGCGCCAAAGGCAAGGGCAACTTCGCCATTGGCAACGGCGGCAAAATGCTCGAGCAGAAGCTGATAACGATTGGCTTGGATGGTTTTTTCGGTTACGCCGTTCAAAATTAACGTACCGATTTCTTGGCTTGGATGGACAAATTGCGGTAGCTCGAGCCTACCTTTTGAGCCGACAATCTCGAGGTGCTGGCGGTCTGGTAAAGCGATTGAGCATTCAAAGACCGCTTGGGCTTTTTCAAACTCGAGAATCGCACTGGTGGTCAGGTCAGAATACTCCGCCGGCACGGTCACACCGCCAACAAAAGCGCGAGCGCTGGCGGCTTTGGGTTGTTCGCCCAAAAGCAGTAGCGTGGCATTGATGCAGTAGCCACCAAGGTCGTAGAGTGCGCCACCGCCATAAGAGCGAACCCAACGAATGTTGTTTGGGTTCTCGAGCATAAAAGAAAAACTTGAACGAATAAGCCGAATTTCGCCCAGAACACCACTTTTGATAATCTCGAGGGCGCGAGTAAACTGCGGATGATGGCGGTACATAAAGCCTTCCATGGCAAGCAGATTCTTGGCTTTGGCTGCCTCGAGAATGGTTTGTACCTCGCTTGGATTTAAGCCCATTGGTTTTTCAACATAGACGTGTTTGCCAGCTTCGATGGCTTTTATCGCCCATGGCAAATGCAGATGGTTGGGCAGTGGAATATAAACCGCATCAATATCGGATTCGAGCAAGCCCTGATAGCTTGTAACTAATCCAACCTCGAGTTCTTGGGCTTGAATTTGGGCTTTGGCTTGGTCGCTCGAGCCAATGGCAACACATTCAATATGCTGGGCGGCGTGCATTGCTGGGATGACTTTTTGATTAATGTGGGCTGCACCGAGGACTCCAAAGCGTATGGTTTTCATAAGGCTTATTCTAGCAAAGAAACGATTGAGGTATTGTCGCAAAGAAAAAGCCGATTGCAGGCAACAATCGGCTTCTCGAGAACTGGTGTTTTTAGGCTGACCGGGACGTGACCAGACTTAAACGTTTGGCTCTTGTCCAAAGGTAGAGCATCAAAGCCCCGCCAAGGATTGAACAAACCGCAATCACATTGCGAATAAATTCAATCGTTTTGACTTGGTAAGGATAAATCCCCTTTTGCTTTAAGTAGGTATTGTCAATCAGTTGTGCGCCTTTTTCGCCAGTGCCTTGCATATAGGCTTGAGCGGGTAAGGCAAGAAATTTTTGCGGGCTGCCAATGTAGATATTGCTTTGACTATCGCCAAATAATTCGGCGGCTTCGAGTTTTTCTGCCAATTGAGCATAAATCGAACCGCGCAATAAGAGGCTCGAGGCAAGCAAACTACCAAGCAGCAAGACCCCAGCCAGAATTGCCAGCACAAAAAAAGTAGTCTTAAAGCGAACCAATTTCATTATTTCCCTTGAGAACGTGTGTATTATTTGTTGGTGGCAATGGTTTTTAGGGTAATGACAATCGTTTCTGAAACCCGTCCAGCCGCAATGCTCGGATGACTGACCTTGTAATCCGAAAGTTTAACTGGAAATTTGGCATTGACCGCCAAGGAATCGCCAGCGATACGAGCCGAAGCCGTGGCAGCATTGGCATTGGTGACTTTGATCGTTGCCACAGTAATCAAGGCTTTGGTGACACCGTTCATGGTTAAACTGCCTGTGATACGGTAATTGTTGTCACGCATCCACTGGACTCGGGTGGCTTCAAATTTAATTTCAGGGTTCTTATCAAAATTAAACCAAGCTGGGGTTCGCATATCTTTGTTGCGTTGCTCGACACCAGTATCCAGTGTTGCACCATCCACAGTAATTGTGCCGGTACCAGTTTTGGCTTCACGGTCAAAATTAAATGTGCCTTTAATTTTGCTGGTACGCGCCGTAAAATTCTCAACATCGGTTTCTGATTCGGCAATCGCAATGTTTAAGTTATCGCGCTCGACCACTTTCCAGACTTCGGTTGCGCCTCGAGCGCTCATTAGTGTGCTGAGTGCCAATGCCCCAAATGCCAATAAAACTTGCTTTTTCATAAAGACCTCCTAAAATTTACAAAACGATAGTCGCCTAAAAACCAGACTGCTACAGTTTTCAACAGAAACGACCGACAGTCAGAGTATGCCACACAACCGCATTATTTTGGTGAACAGTCCAATCTCCTCGGCTCGAGATGTTAAACTGGCAATGCTCCAAAAGGACAATCTATGAGTGATTATATTCCAGACGGCTACACCCTCACGCCCTACCTCTCCGAGACACGCCAAACCGAATTTTTAGCAGCCGGACAAGCCATCGAAAGCGGCAAGTCGTATATGGCAGTGGTCGAAACCAACAAAGGGCGCATGGTTCTCGAGTTATACGCCAGCCAAACTCCAAAAACCGTCAACAATTTTGTTTGGTTGGCGCGTCATCATTACTTTGATGGGATTGTTTTTCATCGGGTTCTCGAGGGTTTTATGGCACAGACTGGCGATCCATCTGGCTCTGGGCGCGGTGGACCTGGCTACAAATTTGGCGACGAGTTTAACCCCGAACTGCGCCACCGTGGTAAAGGCATCCTGAGCATGGCAAACGCTGGACCGGGTACAAATGGCAGCCAGTTTTTTATGCTTTTTGCTGACCAACCGCATTTGGATGGTAAGCACAGTGTTTTTGGTAAAGTTGTCGAGGGCTTGGATGTGCTGGATAAACTGCAACGCATTGACCCAAGCCGCCCGAGCTTTGGCACAACCCCAGACAGCATGACCAAAGTCTATATTGTCCAAAAATAACATGGGTTGTCTTGAATCCCCAATAAATTGGGGATTTTTGTTTGAAAATTTCCTCGAGAAACCCCCATTTGGCGGTTTATCTACCTCGATGTGAGGGTTTGTATGATATTCTCTTTGTGGGGAGGGTAGAATGCAGAATTTAAGCAAAAGTAAAGCTGAGCTTATAGGCACGAACCTGAGCTTTGAATACAATAAAATTCGCACTGTTGCAATTCAGCAGTTTTCTCAAGCTGGTGCAATGGCACTGCAAATAACCAATCTAAAAGCCGCCGCCGTTTGCTGGATTTCAGGCGGAGCGATTGACCTGTTAAGTACCCAAGGTCTAGGACAGCACTTACTTTCTCGTTTGCCGCCTCGAGATTTAACTTGGTTTATGCCAAAAGCACCGTGCAGCAGTACTGACCAAGCGGTGCTTAGCCCCATTCAAGGTTTTCTGGGTATCAGTGGCTACCAATTTGTGCTGAGTTTACCGATTTACGCCTACTCGGGCGAAGTCATGGGGGCAATGCTGCTTTTAGACACCAAGCAAGTCAGCCCAACCGCCGAACAACTCGAGTTGCTCACCAATCTAATCAGCATGGTCATGGTTGGTATAGATGCCACTCGAGAATTGAAATACTATCAAGCAACCCAACCAGAATTAACCAAACTTGTCAATCAGTTACCCTTAATTTTTTTACGAACCAACCAATTTGGGCAGCTTGACTTTATTGGCGGTGGTGCATTTACCCAATGGCAAACCCAAGGAATTCTTTCCAAAAATAAAAATTTTGTCGGCGATGAAGTTTTTGCACGTAAAGTTTATTCGCCAGCCCTCCAAGAAGCCATTCGCCAAGCCATGCAGGGACAAACCGTTCACACCATCCTCGAGTGGCGCGACCAGACGCTCAGCACTTTGGTACGTCCGATAGACCCCGAGCATCCAGCCCAAGGTGTTTTGGGGGTTGGTTTGGACATCACCCAATTACCGAGTGCCAAAAAACTAGACGATTATCGAATTCTTGAGAATGCTGTACAAAACAGCAATGAACTGATTTTAATTACCGATGCCCAAATCGAATTGCCGGGTCCGCAAATTACTTTTGCCAATTTAGCGCTCTTAAAACAGACTGGCTACGAAATAGCCGAACTACTTGGTCAAACCCCTCGGATGTTACAAGGCGCACAGACCAACCGCACCATGCTTGCTGAGTTAAAACTGGCGCTCAAAAGCGGACAGCCATTTCGCGGACAAACCACCAATTACCGCAAAAATGGCAGCACCTATATGGTTGAATGGGACATCAGCCCAGTGTTGGATGAGACTGGTCAGATTACCCATTTTTTAAGTATTCAGCGCGATATTTCTGAGCGGATTAAGCTCGAGCGATTGCTCGAAGACCTGAGAAACAGCTTGGATGGCAAGCGAGACAGTCAACTAGCCGTTGAGCAAATCGAAACCCAGCTTGCCACGATTCAAGCTCAACTCAAAAATGGTCAGATGCAGGGGCATCTCGAGAATTTAGGTGGGGCTGTCATTTTACTACAGATGCTTTCGGTGGCACATTCGAGTGGTGCGATTCATTTTGAGCGGGCTGATACCCACCAGTATAGTGGCACACTTTATTTGCTAGACGGACGAATTGTATCGGTCGAACACCCAAATCTGAGTGGAAAAGCAGCCGTTATGGATTTATTGCAACTCGAGCGAGGCAGTTTTTTATTGGACACCCATGCAACACCCAAAGAACGCCGTTTTGACCTTGACCCAACGGCTTTATCGCTTGAATTGGCTCGAGACCAAGATGAATTGCTCGAGCAGCAACGCCAGGTGCTACAAAATAAAGAAGCCAACACAGACCAAAGCAATGTTCTGGTTTTGCCACACCTAGATGCCGCCACCAGTTTTATGCGTGGGGTCGGCGGCGAAAGCTATTTTACTGCCAGTTTTGAAACACAAACAGGTTGGACGGACAAAAAACTGGTGCTGCGTGGCAGAGGCTTTATGTTGGTGGTGCTTGAAGGTGGCTTGGCAAATTTACCCCAAGGCATCAAAACATAAGTAAAGCTAAATTACTTTGAACCAATTCTCAGCAGAGCAGACCCCTGTGTCTGCCCCTACACGTAATTTCTTCGTATTGATACCTCATAAATCTGCATTCCCACTTAACTTTTTTCTGCTCGAGTATGCCCAAGCCATCCAAACGTATTTTGCCTTACATTAAATTTCAACTCGAGCTAATACAATCCGTCCAGACGGTATGAGAATAAATAACCCCCAAGAAACTCGAGAAAAGCTACTCCAAGCGGCTGCCCTTGTGATTCTCGAGCGCGGCGCAAACAGCCTAACACTCGAGAATGTGGCGGCTGCCGCCAAAATCAGCAAAGGCGGACTGCTGCATCATTTTCCCAACAAAGAAGCCCTTTTGGGCGGCTTAATGGAGCAACTGATTGGCGCTTTTGAAGATTGTGTGACTCGAGAACTGAACAACGAACCGAACACGGCTGGGCGTTGGCTTCGAGCCTATATCCGCGCCACTTTTTCGCCCAGCCCCGAAGAACAAGCCCTGACAACTGCGCTTGCCAGCCTAATCAGCAGCCAGCCCAATTTATTAAGCACCCTAAAAACCAGTTTTGATTTTGTTGAGCGCAGTATCGTGGCTGATGGCTTACCACTGGCTCGAGCTACCGCCATTCGGCTTGCCTGCGATGGACTGTGGTTTAGCGAACTGAGCGGCATGATTGAACTGCAAGCAATTGAACGCCAAGCCTTGCTCGAGGAACTGCTGGAGTTGGCAAAATGAGCCAAAATTGGAAACCACGTTTTTTTAGCATCTGGATTGGACAAGCCTTATCTTTAATCGGCAGCGCCCTGACTCAATTTGTGCTGCTCTGGTGGATTACCAAAACCACCGAATCCGCCAGTGCCTTGGCTATTGCTGGGGTGATGGGCTTACTGCCACAGGCTATTCTTGGACCACTGGGCGGCACATTGGCAGACCGATTAAACCGCCGGCACATCATGATTGCAGCCGACAGCATCAGCGCGATGGCGATGATCATCATGGTTTATTTGTTCTCGAGTAACCAAATTGCCTTGTGGCACATTTACAGCCTGATGTTCCTGCGCTCGAGTATGCAAGCCTTCCAAAGCCCAGCCGCCGCCGCCAGCACCAGTTTACTTGTGCCACCAGATTGGCTGCCACGGGTGGCTGGCATGAACCAAGCCATGCAGGGCATCATGACGATTGCGGCTGCACCACTTGGCGCGTTGGCACTGGCGTTTTTGCCATTTCAAGGTGCATTGATGATTGATGTCGTGACGGCGGTGTTGGGCATTGTGCCACTTTTAATTTACACCATTCCGCAAACCAAGCGGCTCGAGACCGAAAAAACCAGTGTCTGGACAGATTTTAAGGAAGGGTTAGGTTATGTGACGCAACGCCGAGGTTTACTGATGTTGTACGGCTTATTGGGCTTGGTGGTTCTCACGGTCATGCCGACCTTTGCCCTCACGCCGCTTTTGGTCAAGCAACATTTTGGTGGTGGAGTCAACGAAGTCGCCATCATGGAGGGACTGGCTGGTATTGGGATGATTGCTGGCGGGGTCTTTATCAGCATCTTTCCGCTGTTCAAAAAACGCATTGTGACCTTACTTATTTCGTTTGCTATTTCGTGCGGCACAGTTGCCCTGACTGCTCTTGCACCAAGCAATGGCTTATGGCTGGCGACCATTTGGTGGACGTTAAGCGGTATCACATTTTCGACTGGTAATGCCCCGATGATGGCAATTATTCAGACCAGTGTGCCAAACCAAATTCAAGGGCGGGTTTTATCTTTAATGAACACCGTCATGGGCTTGGCTGGACCAATTGGTTTAGCCATCGCTGGACCACTGGGCGACGCGATTGGTGTGCGTGGCGTGTTTATTGTTGGCGGCACGCTCTCGGCAATTGTTTGTGCTTTGGGCTTTTTCTCGAGCCACTTAATGGGTATCGAAAGCCCGACTGAAAAACTCGAGCCACAAGGATAAAATATGACCCAGCGAATTGAACTTTTGGATGTGCTGCGCGGCTTTGCAATTCTTGGCACACTCGGCACAAATATCTGGTTATTTGCCAATGGTGGCAACCTAGCGGCGTTCTTTGGCAGCAGCGCTTATCAAAGCCAACTCGAGTATGTTCTACAGCAAGCGACCCTCTTTTTTGCCAACGGTAAGTTTTTGGGGATGCTGACGATTTTATTTGGGGTTGGTTTAGAATTGCAGTACCAAAGTGCGAAAAAACGTGGCAAAGCTTTTTTACCAGCTTATTTGTGGCGCTCGGTCTTGCTGCTTTTGGATGGCTTGCTGCATTTTGTGCTGATTCTCGAGTTTGATATTTTGATGGGCTATGCGGTCACGGCAATGCTGGTGGCGTTTATTGTGACCAAGGGCGAACGTGTTATGCAGTTTGCTATGGTCGTGGCAGGTGGAATTCATCTGTTGCTGGTCGGAGGCATCACGCTGCTTTTGGTACTGACCCCACGCACAGAACTCGAGCGTTCACTGGGCGACCTTAGCCAAATCACGCAGGTATACCTTAATGGTTCGTATTTTGAGGGCGTTCTGTACCGCCTCAACAATTTTAGTTCTTTGCGGCTCGAGCCAATTTTTGTGATTCCAATGGGCGTGGCGCTGTTTTTATGGGGTGTGCGTCTGATGCGCCAAGGTGCATTTACGCCTCAAGGCTCGAGCCTCACCAACATGATGATGTACTGGGGTTTAGGGCTGGGCATACCGCTCAATCTGCTGGCACTTCATCCCGAACTGAACTTAGATTTTGCGGCTCGGTACTTATTTGCCCCAATTCAAGCGGCTGGTTATCTTGGTCTGATTGCTTTAGCCCTACGAAATGGCTGGCTGAAAACCATAGGCTCGAGCATCGCACGGGTCGGACGGATGGCACTCAGTAACTATATGCTCCAAGGTGTCTTGGCATCAATCCTTTTTTATGGCTGGGGATTTGGTTTGGCACGTCAGCCAAATGCCTATCTTGCTTTCATGGCGTGGCTTGGAATCAGCCTAACCTTGATTGTCTTCTCGAGCCTGTGGTTAAGAAATTTTAAGCAAGGACCATTTGAAACCATCTGGAAAATTTTAAGCGAAATGCCATTCAAGAAATCAATCAAAGCCCAAGTGCCTTAATCCCAAGTTTGGCAAGTTCGATGTCCTCGGACTCGGGCAACCCACTGACCCCAACTGCGCCAACACAGACTCCGTCCACAAAAATCGGTAAACCGCCACCCCAGCCGATGTAGCGCGAATCGCCAAAGTTGCGTAAATCAAAACCATCGGTTGGGTGTCTGGCGGCTTGCCCAATATCGCGGCTTGGGCGGCGTTCTCGAGCGGCGGTAAAGGCTTTATTTTGAGCGATTAAAATACTGGGCAGTGGCGCACCTGCGATTCGTACCAAAGCCAATAATTCGCCATGGGAATCGGTGACCGTTACAACTGCGCTTTTTTGGCGTTGCTCGAGTTCGAGTTGAATTGCGGCAATGATTTTTTGTGCCTCGAGATGCCCTAGATTTAAGGTATTTTGCATCAGCTATTCTACATGACACCCAGCGCCAGTCATAATTACGCAAGCATAACTTAACCATGCCAAGCATAATAACCACCTTGGTTATAGGCATGGGTAAAATTGGTTTCGTCAATCCAAGAGAATTTCTCGAGCAGCATGGTTTTGACTTGTTTTTGGGTTAATTCATTGGCAAAGGCTTTCTCGCACAGGTTATTGGCTAAATGCTGTGCGGCTTGAGCCTCTTTTTCGAGGGCTTGGGCATACTCGAGGCTAATGGTTGGCAGGCGTTCTTGGATGCGGGGGATAAGTGGCATTCCAAGCCGAGGACCCCAAGTCATGAGTTCGTCATAGGCAGTGTTTAAGTCAGCAGGCTCGAGGGTCATGGCTTTTGGTTCTCGATTCTTAAAGGACGTAGATTTGTTTTACCCAAGCGCACTAATTCAGATGGTTGTTTATTGCTGTTTAATTCGGTTAGTAAAACATTAGGGAAATCAGCAAAAGGATTGCCCCACCAATGTTCAAGTTTACTATCCCAGACTCGCCAATATCCTTGACCATCGGGTTTCGCTACAAAATGAGTTCTACGTTTTCCCATGATTATCATTCGAGCGCATTCAAACCCGTTAAATCCCGTCCAATAATTAGAGTATGAATGTCGTGCAATAATTAGAGTATGAATGTCGTGCGTGCCTTCGTAAGTGTCTACCGTCTCGAGGTTGAGCATATGCCGAATAATTGGGTACTCGGTTGTAATCCCATTCCCACCATGCAATTCTCGAGCCAACCGCGCTCCTTGCAATGCCACGCGCACATTGTTGCGTTTTGCCATAGAAACTTGGGCGTAGTTCATTGTGCCACCATTTTTATGTTCGCCGAGGCGTTTTGCCATCAGCAGCCCAAGCGTGTGCTGGGTCGCCATCCAAGTCAGTTTGTCTTGTACCAGTTGCCGGGCGGCAATCGGTTTGCCAAAGGTCGTGCGGGTTTTGGTGTACTCGAGGGTTTCGGTGTAGACCGCTTCGAGCGCCCCAAGTGCGCCCCACGCAATGCCGTACCGCGCTTGGGTCAGGCAACCGAGCGGCGATTTTAAGCCGCCAGACTTTGGAAGCAGGTTCTCGAGCGGAATTCGGCAATCCTCGAGGACAATTTCGCCAGTTATACTGGCGCGAAGGCTTTGCTTATTCTTAATTTTTGGCGTGCTAAAACCCTTGGCTTCTCGAGGCACAATAAAGCCACGAATCGTGTCTGTACCGTTTTCCTCGAGTTTCGCCCAGACTATGGCAATATCGGCAATTGGGCTGTTGGTAATCCACATTTTTGAACCATTCAGAATGTACGAATCTCCGTCTTTAACGGCGCGTGTTCGCATTGCGCCGGGGTCAGAACCCCCGTCAGATTCGGTTAAGCCAAAGCAACCAATCATCTTTCCAGTGGCTAAGTCTGGAAGGTATTTTTTGCGCTGTTCTTCCGAGCCATACACAAAAATTGGGTACATCACCAGACTGCCCTGCACACTGGCACTGGAGCGCACCCCAGAATCTGCCCGCTCGAGTTCATAGCAAATTAAGCCGTAAGCGGTACTCGAGATGCCCGCCCCACCATATTCTTCGGGAATGGTCGGTCCTAGAAAACCCAGTTCGCCCATTCTCGAGAGCAATTCTCGAGGGAGAATACCTTCGTCCCACCATGCGCCAACGTGCGGAATGATTTCTTTATCCACAAATTCGCGTGCCAGTGCATGAATATCTTTTTCTTCGGGAGACAGGCTTTCGAGCGCCTTAAAATAATCGAACATACGGTATTTTGACATAAGCACTCGAGGATATAACAGGGCTATGGTTCGTTATTTTGATTTGCTTTAGCAATTCTTTCAAAAGTGATTGCGAAAAATTGCGATACAATAAAAGTATATGAACCTGAAACACTTTTTGATTTTAGTTGCTATGGCAGTTGGTATTGTTGCTATGGTTGCTTTTTCTATACCTATAATTGCTGATGTAATCGCGAAGCATTCATCCCGCTTTGAGGTTGTTATTCCGAAAACAGCTTCTAAACCACCCCAACCAGCAAAAACCCGAGATGGGCGTTGGGAACAGGATTTAATGTATTTGAAAGCAGAGTTACCTCGCTTGCATATTCGCCCATTCACAAAGACAACAGCCAATGATTTTAATGCTCTAATTGATGCAACGATTAAACGAGTTTCGCAATTATCTGAAGATGCTATGACCGTTGAAATTATGCGGATTGTTGCCAGTATCGGTGATGGTCACACAAATTTGCAGCCCCTTGCCCGATTTCATACTTTTCCAATTTGGTTGTGGTGGTTTCAAAACCAACTATATGTAGTGTATGCAGGTCAAGGCTTTGAATTTTTACTTGGGGCAAAACTCGAGCGAATCTCAAAATTTTCAGTACCTGAAGCGATAGAAAAAATTAAACCTTTCATCGGTGCGGATTCAACGATTGATCTTGAAACCTCAGCAGCGCGAATTTTTATAGTTCCAGAAATACTGCACTTCAGTGGATTGCAACCACTACTAAAAAAAGGAGAGTTTACATTCATACTCTCGGATAAATCGGTCAAAAAGGTTGTATTGCAGGGCTTAGAACCATCTAAAATAACTTGGCGAGAAAGTTATCAAAATCAGCCTCAATACCTTGTAGATTTTAACAAAACTGTTTGGGTTAAGCAGCTCAAACAGCACAAAATAGGGTATGTCAAATACAATTCTTGCCGCGATTTTGCTGCTATGGCTGATGCTACCAAACAACTTTCGGAAATGTTGGAACAATTTGAAATTGACAGAGTTATCCTTGATTTACGCGGTAATGGCGGAGGTCATTCAGAAGTTATTCGTCCATTGCTGGATATGCTCTTGCAACAACCTCTGCTGTTTCAGCCAAAACGTTTCTTTGTATTTATTGATAGTGACACTTATTCAAGTGCAATGATGAACGCATTAGATATTCGAGAGCGATTTCCTCACGCAACTTTTGTAGGTAACACAACAGGTGGTTCACTTAATTTTTTTGGTGATTCTGATGACTTAATACTGCCTAATTCTAAACTAAAAGTAGTATATTCAACCCAGCACTTTGAATTATTAACAGGTCATCAAGGTGGACTTTCCCCAGATGTGTTTGTTAAACCAACATTTCAAGACTGGAAATTGGGTCGTGACCCTGTACTGAACTATGTTATTCAACAAATTAAATAAACAGGTTTTGCGAAATTACTTTTATACATTCGGAATACAATCTGTCTATATGGTTAATTCTGGTTTGCCCGAGTTTTGAAGGTGCTGCTTCATCTGCTGGGCGGCTTTTTCTGGCTCATGGCTGCGAATCGCATCTAAAATTTTTTGATGCTCCAGTGTGCTGGGTGCGCCGCGTTGCAGAATTTGTGAAGCCAGCAACCCGATAAAATCTGAAACCAGTTGCTCGAGAATCGGGTTGCCACTGGCTCTTGCCACAAGGCGGTGGAAGCGTTCGTTTTCGTCGTTGTATGGTGCATTTTTGGCGTGATTTTGGTGGCTTTCTTGAATGATTCGGTCAAGGGCTAATAAATCGTCGCGGCTGCGTTTCTTGGCGGCTTCGGCAGCACTGTGCATCTCGAGAATGGTGCGGATTTCCCAGAGGTGTTTGGGATTGGTGCGTTCTGGGTTTAAGCGGCGCACCTGTAAAAACAGCAACTCGAGCGGCATATTGGCAACAAATGCGCCTTTACCTTGAAAGACTTCGATAATCCCTAGAGTTTTGAGTTTGGCGAGAGCTTCACGCACGACGCTTCGGGCAACCCCAAAGTGCTGGCTTAGTTCGGGTTCACTTGGCAGTCGGTCGCTGGGTTTGAGTTGCGAGTCGTTAATCCATTCGCCCATGCGCTCTGCCACAATATCGCCGAGGCGTTGTCGGTCGAGTGGTTGGGCTTTTAAGATTGGTAAGCGCATGATGAATTTTGTCCTCTAAGACGATGTAATACTGATTTTTCTGGCAACTTTCTCGAGAATGTGTCTTTTGCAAGGCTTAAAATGTGACTTGACACTCGAACCAAGTCTATCATATCATCAGGTTGTCAGACAAGTTAATGGGTTGGGCAGATTGGTTGCGTTTTCTTCGTGACCAACACATGGAGGTTTCGTATGAAGTATTGGAAAGCATTGGTTGTTGTTTCGGCAGCCCTGACCGTGGGCATCAGCGCGGTTGGACAACAAAGCACAATTAAAATTGGGGCAATCACGACCCTGACTGGGCGACTTGCCGAATTTGGTAAGCAACAAAAAGCTGGTTTTGAACTGGCGGTGCGCGAAATTAATGGGCGTGGCGGCATCAACAAACAAAAAATCGAACTGATTCTCGAGGACAGTGCTTCGGATGTCAATAAAGGCTTGGCGGCTGCCGAAAAATTGGTCAACGCTGGTGTGGGCGTGGTGCTCAACGAGTATTCCTCAAGCATCGTCAAAGCCCAAGCCCAGTATTTATCGCGCCAAAAAGTGCCAAATATTGTTGTCTCGAGTTCGGATGAAAGCATCACCAAGCCGGGCTTTGATTATGTTTACCGCATTAACCCACCGACCGATGAGTACGCCAAAATCCTGTTTCAAATTTTTGAAGATGTCAACATTAAAAGCGTTGCCATTTTGGCGGGTTCGGGTGCATTTGAAAAAAGTGTGCTGAATAGCGCTATTGACGAAGGCAAAGCCAAAAACATTGCAATTGTAGCGCAGCAAACCTACGACCGTGGTCTAACCGATTTTCGCCCAATCTTAAACGGCTTTAAGGCAAAATCCCCAGATGCGATTATGCTGGTTGGCTACCAAGAAGACAGCGTGGCGGTCATGCGCCAAGCCAAAGAAGTTGGCTTAAACCCCAAACTCTTTGCGGGTGGTGCAGCCGGATTTGCCCTGCCAGAATTTATGACTGGGGCGGGCGATGCCAGCGAATTTGTGGTGACCGCCACAGCTTGGGTGCCTGAAATGAAAACCCCCGGCAATCCAAAGCTCTACACCGGTTTAATCACCCAACTTGGTGGACTCGAGCCAACTTATCATGCTGCCCAAGCCCACGCCAGTGTCTTGGTGGCTGCCGAAGCGATTAAAAAAGCGGGTACTGCCACCGACCGCGAAGCGATTAACAAAGCGCTGCAAGCCTTGGATTTACAAACCCCTTACGGGCGGGTCAAGTTCGAGAATTACTCGGGCTACAAAGGACAAAATCGTTTGGGTATGGTTGCCCAGCAAGTCCAGCGCAACGCTCGAGGCAAACTCGAGTTTGTGCCAGTCTATCCAAAGAGTTTATTCAATGCCAAGATGCTGTTTCCAACCCCAGCCTGGGAAAAGCGGTAAAAGTCAAAACCGTAGGGGCGAGGCACGCCTCGCCCTACCCAAAGGAAAATCATGAAAAAAATTCTGAGTATTCTGGCACTTGGTGCAGTTGGTCTGGTCTCGAGCCAAGCCCAAACCGAAACGATTAAAGTTGGCGCAATCACCAGTCTGACAGGGCGTTTTGCGACCTTTGGTAAAATGCAGAAAGCTGGCTTTAATGTGGCGTTGTCCGAAATCAATGCCAAAGGCGGCATCTTAGGGCGCAAAGTCGAAATGCTACTCGAGGACGATGCTTCTGACACCAACAAAGCCCTTGCGGCTGCCGAGAAATTGCAAAACGCTGGTGCGCCTCTGATGATTGGGGCATATGCCAGTGGCATCACCAAGCCACTCAGTCAGTACGCAGCTCGAGTCAAACTGCCGCTTTTGGTGGCAACCGCCGTGGACGAAACGATCACCAAACCGGGCAACGATTATACTTTTCGGGTCAATAACGCCTCGAGTGCCTATTCGGATGCGTTTTTTGAATTATTCGCGCAGTACAAAGGCATCAAAAAATTGGCGCTCTTAAACTCTAACGATGCTTTTGGTAACAGCATCGCCACCGATGTCGTCCGCATGAGTAAACGCGGCTACACTTTGGCAACTGATAAATACGACACGGGCTTGACCGATTTTAGACCGATTCTGAACCGCTTTAAGGCTCAGAACCCCGATGTCGTGATGTTTGCCAGCTACGAAGCCGACAGCATTGCAATTATGCGCCAAGCCAAAGAAATTGGCTTAAAACCCAATTTTTTCTTTGCTGGTTTTGCAACTGGTTTTGCCCTGCCGAGCTTTCCAAAAAATGCCACCGATGCAGCCGATAATATGTTGGTCAGTGTGGCATGGAACGACGATGTGCGTTACCCCGGCGCTCAAGAACTTTATAAGAACCTCAAAGCTGAACTTGGCGAAGAACCCAGTCAACACGCGGCTCAATCGTATGCTGCCATGTTAGTGGCTGCCGATGCAATCAAACGGGCTGGCTCAATCACCGACCGCGAAAAAGTTCGTTTGGCACTCGAGACTACCCGTATTTCGACTGGCTTTGGTCCTGTGCGCTTCTTGGATTACCGAGGCTTTAACAATCAAAATCCAGTTATTTCAATCATTACCCAGATTCAAAAAGGTAAACCAATCACAGTTTTTCCAGCGCGAATTGCCGAAGGTACAATTGTTGTACCAAAATAAAGTAGCCGTTGCCTTGTTCTAAACCCCCTCAGCGAGCGCCCAAAGCCCGAAGCGACCATGCCCGTGAGGTGCGTGTATATGGTCAAGACAGGTGCTGCTTTAGGGGCAAGAGAGGGGGCGCCGTAGGCGGGGGGAGTTCGTGAGAGGTCACGTTTTTTCTGTACAGTCTCGAGACTGAGTTATTGGTATTTTTGCGCTCGAGAAGGGGGTCTATGGAAATTTTTACACAAGGCACACAAGCCCTGATAGACGGCTTATTAACAGGTGGGATTTATGCCATGATTGGCGCGGGTCTCAGCCTGATTTTTGGAGTCATGCGGCTGATTAACTTTGGACATGGCGATTTTGTGATTTTGGGGATGTACTCTGCCTTTTTTGCTAATAAAGTAATTGGTTTTGACCCCTATCTAAGTTTAATTTTGGTGCTGCCTTTGGCGTATGGCTTAGGGTACGCGGTTCACCGCCTGATTTTATCCAAATTGCTCGGCGCGTCGGAGCAAACCACCAAACTTGCTACGCTGGGTTTGGGTTTGGTAGCGAGCAATTTAATGCTGTTGCAGTTTGGCGCGCAACCCCAGACGGTCTATGCCGATTATGCAACCAATGCCTTTGTGATTCCAATTGGTGGTCTCGAGTTTCGGATTTCTCAGGCGCGTTTAATTGCGGTTGTGATTACCGCGATTCTCATTTGGGGCTTAAATTGGATGCTCTACCGCACCGAACTTGGGCGGGCAATTCGTGCCACCGCTCAGAACCGACTTGGCGCAGAATTACAAGGCGTGGACACCAAAAAAATTTACGCGATTGTCTTTGGGCTTGGTATGGGCTTGGCGGTAGCGGCGGGTGTGCTTTTAATTCCGTTGTTGTCAGCAACGCCAACGCTTGGCACAACCTTTACCAACAAGGCATTTATTGTCACGATTCTGGGTGGGCTAGGCAGCCTGCCAGGTGCGATTGGTGGTGGGCTGCTTTTGGGCGTGGTCGAGAGCGTTGGCTCGAGTGTGCTGCCTTTGATTCCAGCCCTGAACAATCATTTTGGCAGTAATTACCGCGATGCGTACGGTTTGATTATTTTCTTGTTGGTGCTGCTGTTGCGTCCTAATGGTCTGTTCGGCAGGACGGTGAAGCGGGTATGAAAAACTGGCATCCGATGTATACCCTTGCGCTGGTGATTGGTATTTTGGCATTGTACCCACTGGTTTTTGGGCAATTTATGAACTTTGGCGTGGCAACCTTGCTTTTGGCTGGCTTTGCACTTTCGTGGGATATATTGGGCGGTTGGACTGGACAAAATAGCCTTGGTCATGCGGCTTTTTTAGGGGTCGGGGCATACAGCATCACGCTTCTTGCCGAACTTGGGGTGCATCCAGCTTTGGGCGCATTGGCTGGTGTGGCGATCTCGAGCCTGCTGGCGTGGGGCTGGGGGGCAATGACTTTTCGCTTGCGAGGTTCGTACTTTACGTTGTCTACGATTGCAGTTGCCGAAATTATCCGCCTGATTATTTTGAATGAATCCTGGCTAACTGGTGGCGCAGAAGGTAAGTTTGTGCCAGACTTACCCAAAGTTTTTGGCTTTGATTTGTTTGACCGCAAAACCGAGTATTATATTGTGCTGCTTTTTGTGCTGCTGGTACTGCTTTTCACCCATTGGATGCGCTACTCGAGAATGGGTTTTTACTTTAAGGCGGTGCGCGAAGACGAAGACGGAGCAATGGCGCTGGGGGTTAATCCCAACAAAGCCAAACAACTGGCGTTTATTTGCTCGGCGGCTTTTACCGGCTTAGGTGGCGCGATTTATGCGGTCTTTTTACAGGCTTTTGAACCCGAAACATTTTTATTGATTGCGATTAGCATTCAAATTGCACTGCTCGCCATCATCGGCGGTCGTGGCACAATTTATGGACCGTTGGTTGGGGCGTTTTTAATTGCTGTGCCATCAGAAATTTTTCGCGCTCAACTTAAAGAAGCCAACCTTTTGGTCTACGGTATTCTGATTGTGGTGATTGTGATTTACTTGCCCAAAGGTATTCTTGGGTCGCTCGAGTATTGGCTGTATCGCAAAAATCATCCGCTCGAGAAAGGAAAAACATGAGCTTACTTAGCGCTCAGCACATTGGGGTGCAATTTGGTGGGGTCAAGGCGGTGCATGATGTCAGCCTGAGCTTAGAGGCTGGGCAGATTTTGGGTTTAATCGGACCCAATGGTGCGGGTAAAACCACGCTTTTTAATGCCTTGACTGGGTTTGTCCCTAAAGCCAGTGGAAAAGTCATGCTTGGAAGCCGCGACATCACCAATACGCCGCCCTACGAATTACCAAAACTTGGTGTGGCACGAACTTTTCAGGTCGAACGCCCTTTTGAGGATTTAACCGTCCTCGAGAATGTGATGATTAGTAGCTTCTTAAAGTACGCCCAGCCCAAAGTTGCTAAAGACCATGCCCTAGCCATCCTCGAGCAAGTTGGACTTTTGGACCGAGCCAACCAAAAATGCTCTGAGCTAAACTTAGCGCGGCGTAGACGGCTCGAGATTGGCAAAGCGCTGGCACTTGAGCCAAAAGTGCTGTTTTTAGATGAAGTGATTGCGGGTCTTAACCCACCAGCCCAAGCCGAAATGATTACTTTTGTCAAAAGTCTGGCAGACAAAGGCATTGGCGTGGTGATGGTCGAACACATCATGCGGGTGATCATGACCCTTTCTGACCGTGTGATTTGTATGGCGTTTGGCGAAAAAATAGCCGAAGGTACACCGAGCCAAATCGCTCAAAATCCTGTGGTTATAGATGCGTACTTGGGTGGAGGTGACGACGATGACTGAAGCCTTGTTGAGTGTCCAAAATTTAGACCTTGCTTACGGCGATGTTCAAGTGGTGTTTGGGGTCTCGCTCGAGGTTCATGAGCGCGAACTGGTTGGTTTGGTTGGCGGCAACGGCAGTGGTAAAAGCACCATTCTACGGGCGGTCTCGGGGATGCTGAAAGCCAAAGCGGGCAGCATGACCTATCAAAAAAGCAGCATCAACGGCATCACACCACACAAATTAACCGACCTTGGGATAGCCCATGTGCCGATGGGCAGACAACTCTTTGGGGCAATGACGGTCGAAGAAAACCTCGAGATGGGGGCATATTTACCGCGCTGCAAGCCAAAGCGCAAAGAAAACCTCGAGAAAGTCTATGCTTTTTTTCCGCGCTTACTCGAGAAGCGCAAGCTCTTTGCGGGGGCATTATCGGGTGGCGAACAACAGATGATTGCCATAGGACGCGCCCTGATGAGCGAACCCAAGTTACTTTTGATGGACGAACCCAGCCTAGGACTTGCGCCCAAAGTGGTACAGGAAGTGATGCAGGTGATTGACAGTTTGCGGCAGTTACAATTAACTGTGTTGTTGGTCGAACAAAACGTGCGCCAAGTCTTAAAAGTGACCGACCGCGCCTATGTTCTCGAGCATGGCAAGTTGATTATTACCGGCAACAGCAAGGATTTATTGCAAAATCCAGAGATTAAAAGGGCGTATCTTGGGCTTTAAGTTACACATCAGTGCGGATATAGACCGTTTTTTCCTCGCTGTATGCCTCGAGTGCTTTTGGTCCAAGTTCTCGACCATAACCGCTTTGTTTCATGCCACCAAAAGGTGTGCTGTAACGCACACTCGAGTTCGAGTTGATTGATAAAACACCACTGTCTATCCCCCTTGCCATGCGAAGAGCGGTGGCGCTGTCCCTTGACCAAATGCTGCCGCTTAGACCATAAATTGTGCCGTTGGCAAGTTCAATCGCCTCGGCTTCACTCGAGAATGGCATAATCGCCGTCACAGGTCCAAAAATCTCTTGCTGCATGATGCGGTCGGTGGCATAAGCTGGTTCGAGAACCCGAGGTGCAAACCAAAATCCTGCGCCACTTGGAGCGCTGCCTAAAATACTGACTTTTGCGCCTTCGATAAACTGCTCAACTCGAGTGCGGTGCTGGGCGGAAATCAGTGGACCCATGTCCACATCGCCACTTGGGTCGCCGACGCGGTAATTTTTAACGTGTGGCTCGAGGGCAGCCATAAAATCATCCAAGACATTTTTATGCACCAAAATCCTCGAGCGGGCGCAGCAATCCTGTCCAGAATTTTCAAAAACACTGCTCGGTACGCCAGCCGCCGCCGCTTCTATATCGGCATCTGCCATGATGATGCTGGCACTTTTACCGCCCAACTCGAGCGTCACCCGTTTGACCTGTAGGGCAGCCCTTGCGGCAATGTCTTTACCCACGCCCGTGCTGCCGGTAAAGGCAATTTTTGCCACATCTGGATGCTCGACCAATGCCCGACCAGCCTCGAGACCCGTGCCAACCACGACATTTAAGACACCTTGGGGCAATCCAGCCTCGAGGACGATTTGCTCGAATAGGATAGCGGTTAATGGGGTCAGTTCGGCGGGTTTTAGCACACAGGTGTTACCAGCAGCCAAAGCTGGCGCAAGTTTCCAAGAAGCAATCAGCAACGGAAAATTCCACGGGGTAATTAAGCCGACCACGCCAATTGGCTCGAGAAAAGTCATGGCAATACCGCCAGCCACTGGAATGGTTGCCCCCATGTGGCGCTCGACTGCCCCAGCGTAGTAGCGAAAAACACTGGCGACCGTGCCGATTTCCCATCTGGCGTTGCCAATCGGCTTACCACCATTTTTTGACTCGAGCAGGGACAGTTTCTCGAGGCTGGCTTCAATGTGGTTGGCGATGCTGTACAAAATTCTGGCGCGTTCGGCTGGGGCAACCTTGCGCCAACTTGGAAACGCACTTTTGGCGCGTTGCACGGCTGCATTCACATCAGCCGCCGTGGCGGCGGGGATTTGGGCAAGGATTTTTTCGGTGGCTGGCTCGAGAACGGTGATCATTGACGGTTATTCTAAATTATTTAATTTCCCATGTGTTGATAAACTCGTCGCCTCGAGCTTTATAGCTGTAGCCACTCGAGATAGCGTGAATCACATTTTCGTAATGCAGTGGAATCCAAAAAATATCGTTTTGCAAAATTTGGCGCATCGCTTGACTGACTAATCTATTGCGCTCGAGTGGATTAAAGTTGCTGGCGGCTGCCAGAATCAGTTTGTCCACTTCTTTGTTGCAGTACCCCGCCCGGTTAAGCGAACCAAAACCTTCGGCTGCATTTTTGCACATCGCTTGGGAAACCAAGGTGTTGACCAAATCGCTCGAAGCCCACCCACTGATATAAGCGCTAAATTCGCCACGGTCTAACTGCGGAAAAAGCACCGTGCGACTGATGGCATTGACTTTGGTTTTGATGCCGATTTTCTCGAGCATTGCGCCAACCGCTTGGGCAATCAGGCTGTCGTTCTGGTAACGATCGTTGGTGGCATCAAGGCGCAGCCCAAAACCATTGGGGTAGCCGCTTTCGGTCAGTAGCGCCTTTGCTTTCTCGAGGTTGTAGTTTGGGTTTTTGATACCACGGTCAAAGCCAGCCACATTTGGAGCAACAAATTGTGTGGCTGGGGTGGCATAACCGCCCATGATGCTTTTGACAATTAAATTTTTATCGATGGCTCGAGCCACAGCTTCGCGCACTTTGAGATTGCTAAAAGGATTATTGTTTGCGCCAGTCACGGCGGGGCTACTCTGCGGGCTGCGAAGATCCATGACCAAATAAATCACACGGTTGCTAGGGGCTTGGGTCACTTCGTAAGCCTTGTTGCTCGAGATACGCGCCACATCTTGCGGTGCAATTTTTTCGATTAGCTGCACCTGATTAGAAATTAAGGCTGCCACTCGAGCCGCCGGATTAGGGATGTTTTGTAACCGAACCCGCTTTTGACTCGGCACGCCGCCCCAATAGTTGGCGTTTGCCTCAAGCAATAAGTTATCGCCCGACAGCCAAGAAACAAATTTATACGCCCCCGAGCCAATTGGTTTTTCTGCCCAAGCTGGATTATTCTCGACTTGCTTTTTTGAAACCACCAAAATCCCGACCATTTTATTTGGCAGCAGTGGGTCTGGGCGTTCGGTGATGACCTCGAGCGTAAAGTCGCCAATCGCTTTCAGGCTTTTGATGCTCGAGACACTGCTTCTAAAAGTGCTTTTTGGCTCGTTTTGGGCGCGGTTAATGCTAAAAATCACATCGGCAGCGGTCAGGCTCGAGCCATCATGAAATTTGGCATCGCGGCGCAGAATAAAAGTCCATTTGTTTGTGCCTTGAGCCGTCCAAAGCTGGGCTATGCCAGCTTGGATTCGTCCGTTGGAATCGGTTTTTGTAATCGAATCAAAAATATGTTGCTGCCAATTGATTGTGGTGGTCTCGAGTCGTAAAATCGGGTCAAGGGTTGTGGCTGCGCCCTGAAAACCGACGGTAAACAAAGGTGTCTGCGCTTGGGCAACCAAGCCAATCACTACAAAAACTGCCAGCGCCATCAAGTATCGTTTCACGAGCGCGAAGTATGCGCCACTTTGCGGCTGAATTCAAGTCCAAAAAAGGACTTTCTCCCTTTTTGCCTTTTCACTTTTTCCCCTGCCTTTTTTGCCCAGTGTGCAAGCGCCACAAAACAGGCTATACTATCCGCCACACCTCGGAGGTGATGACAGTAGCTAAAGACCACAAAATCAACGATCAAATTCGTGTTCGTCAGGTACGTTTAATTGATGACGAAGGCGGACAGATCGGTATTATTGACACTCGAGACGCGATGAAAATGGCGACCGAGAAGAATCTGGATTTGGTGATGGTTTCGCCAAATACTGTGCCGCCCGTCTGCCGTTTGCTCGATTATGGCAAATTTAGGTTTGAGGCACAGCAACAGGAAAAAGAGGCACGCAAGCGAGCCAGAAACCAAGAAGTCAAGTCTATTAAACTGCGCGTTAAAATTGGCGATGGCGATTTTGACACCAAGCTCAATCATGTCAAGCGCTTTTTGAAGGATGGACACAAAGTTAAAATTACGATCATGTTCCGTGGTCGTGAACGCACCCACCCAGAATTGGGCGAGCGCTTGTTGACTCGAGCCGCCGAAACGCTTGGTGATTATGCCTTGATCGAAAGCCCGCCGTTGCTGGCTGGCATGGACATGAACATGATGGTTGCGCCAACCCCCAAAGCCGCGACCATGAAGCTCAAAGCCTCAGATGCGCCACCCCCTGAAGATGATGACGACAACGATGACGATAGCCCCGAAGCCGAGGCACAAGAAGCCGAAGCCATTGTGCCAGAAACCGTTGTGCCAGAAACTCCAGAAACAGCCCCTCAAAGCGCTTAGAAATAGCCCATAAAACGCGCCTTGTGTGGGCGCGTTTTTACTTTTGGCAGATTAAATTCCACATTCGCCCTGTTTGACCATGGTCGCGGCGGTACGAAAAATAGTCGGTTGCGGTGCTGCATTGCTCGCTTGACCAAATCTGTGGCGGCGGTACTCCCAAGGACTCGAGCAACCACCGATTGGCACTGGCAAGGTCTAAATGAAATAACCTCGAGCCACTGTCAGAAATGCCTTCTTCTTCTATCAAACGGTTGGTCGGAAAGCCAGCCTCGATAAACTGCTCGAGAACATCCATCCGTACTGGGTATTGCCCAGCACAGATTCCAGGTCCAATCGCAACCCGCAGATGTTCTGGCTTTGCACCAAGCTGCATCATCTCGAGGATTGTTTTCTCGAGAATCCGCGTGGCTGTGCCACGCCAACCGCAATGCGCCGCCGCAATCACCCCCGCTTGTCTGTCCTCGAGCAGCACGGGGTAGCAGTCGGCAGTCTCGATCACCAAGGCAATGTTTTTTTGGTCAGTCACCAGTGCGTCGGCAGCGATTGGTTCGGAGGCTGCCAAAACCGAATCAGCCTGAACCACCAGACTTGAGTGAATTTGGCGCAACAATGCCACCGAAGCATTTTCTAAACCAAGTGCCGAAAGTGCCAAAGCACGATTCTCGAGAACATGGTTTATTTGGTCGCCAACACGATTCGAGAGGTTTAAGCTACTGTACGCCCCAAGGCTTTTTCCGCCATCGCGCTGGCTAAAACCATGGGTGTTCTCGAGGTGGGGACTTTGCAGCCACATAAGCGCAGTCTAACTCGAGTTTTAGATTTGGCTCTCAGATGACTTGCTTTTTATGTGATTGACAAGTATTTTAGACTTTATGTTTGCAAGCCGTGTGAAAAATAGCCATCGTTGGTCGCTTAGTTCTGCTAGACTGGGTGCAATGCCTAGTCTAATGATACCAACATGGAGGGGAGAGCCATGACCGAAGTGCAAATCTCGCCGTTAGCTAAACGACTCGCCGAGGAGAACTCGATTGATTGGCGTAAAATACGGGGTACAGGACCTGAAGGTCGAGTCATTGAACGCGACATCCTGACGTATTTAGCCCGAATCATGTCTGGTGAAGCCGATTTACCCGCCGAGCCAGATAAGTCTGAGCCAGCCGGTCCCTCGAGTATGCCAGCCGCCGTACCGGGCAATGTCGCTAATTTTGCGGCTGCCAGTGCTGGGCTTGCCAAAGAAGGGGTGGATTTAAGTGCTTTAATCGGTGGTTTCCCCGCCGTGGCAGCCACTTCTATTTATCAGACCCCACCGCCACCTTTGGATTTTGGTTCGCTCGAGCTAAGTGCGCCCGAAGTTCCTGTGGTTGCTCCGCCTGTGGTTGTTTCACCTCTGGTCAGTCGCAGCTTTAGCGAAGAACCAGTTTTTGAAATAGATTTTGACGACTTAACCGATGATGAGCCAGAAATTGTTTTTGAGAACCCAACAGTCGAAGCGGTCATTCCAGAGCCAGCGTGGACAGCCCCAGAACCAGTTGTGCCAGCATGGACAGCCCCAGAGCCAGTCATACCAGCATGGACAGCCCCAGTCATCCCAGAGCCAGTGATTCCAGAACCAATTGTGCCAGCGTGGACAGCGCCCATGATTCCAGAACCAGTTGTGCCAGCCTGGACTGCCCCTGAACCTGCTGTTCTCGAGCCAGTTGTGCCAGCATGGACTGCGCCAGTAATCCCTGAGCCAGTTATGCCAGCATGGACTGCGCCAGAACCAGTGGTTGTTCCTGAGCCAGTTTGGACTCCTGCTGCAAAAATTGAGCCAGCCCTGCCGGTCTGGACAGCCCCGGTTATCCCTCAACCCGTTATTGTTCCCGAACCAGTCTGGATAATGCCAGAAGCCGCCACACCCGAGCCAGTTCTGCCAGCTATTCCAGTTTGGACAATGCCAGAACCTGTGGCTGTGCCAGAACCTATTTTTGTGCCAGTCCCAGAACATGTGGTTATGCCAGCCCCCATTCTCGAGCCAGTTATCCCAGAGTCAGTATTTGTTGCACCAGAGCCAGTATTTGTTGCCCCAGAGCCAACTTTTGTTGCACCACCCGCTTTTGAACCTGTGGTTGTGCCAGTCCCAGAACCTGTGGTTGTGCCAGAAGAATTTGCGCCAATCGCAGTGGTCGTTGCTCCTTTGGCTGCTCCCTCGAGTTTTAGTATGCCAAGTTCAGGTGTGCTGAACGACTTCTTCCAATTGTTTGTGGCTCGTCGAGAATTTAACCCGCAGCCACTCGAGGCTATTCGCGGGCAGCTTTCGCTCAGCCTCAACAACCGTGAAATTCCAAGCGAACTCTTTTTGGCTCGAGCCGTTGGACGAGCGCTGCATTTGCTTGAGACTGAACAATTTACCCTTGCTCGACTCGAGTCCAGTGGTTTACAAGCCTATCAAGTGGTTGGTTTCCAACATGGCTTCCTCGAAGCCTTGCAAGGTCTTTCTCGAGCCACCCAAGGAACAGCCAATGGATTACTGGTCGTGGATGCCTCGAGACTGGGCGTGGACGATTTGGTCTTGCCAAATGCCTTGGGTGTGCTTGCCCTTGGTCGCCACGGCAAGCTGACTTTATCGGGCAACTTGCCACCATTACAAAGCACCGAATTTTTGCATAAAGTGGCTGAACTGCTCGAGAATCCGGTTGGGCTGGTGGTTTAAGAAGGAAGAAAAATTAAAAGAGGGAAAGCAAGTTGCTTTTCCTCTTTTTTGTTAAGCGCAATGGCTTAACTAACTTAAAGCAATCTTTCATTTCTCTTTGCTCTATAATACCTCAGTGAGTCGTTACCGTACCCGAAGTGGCATTGTGCTGCGCCGCAAAGCCACCCCAACTGGTGATGTGGTGCTGTCTCTCCTGACTCCAGAAGGGAAGTTGCGCGGTGTGGCTCGAGCCGGGGCTAAAAATGGTTTGGCGGCGAAAGTTAATCTGTTTCATCATTTGACCGTCCAAGTTTATTTGCGCCCGGGCAACGACATGGCGCTGCTTTCAGAAATTATTCTCGAGGGCGCACTCGAGCGACTGACCCAGCCCGAGGTTTACCCATACGCCCACTGGTTAGCCGAACTTGCCGATAAAATGTACCAAGAAGACGACCACGTTGGGCAAGCTGGCTTTGAACTGGTCAGTGGCGGACTGCGCGGCTTAGCGCGGCACGAAGACCCCAACCGTGTGGCACTGGTGATGGCATGGAAACTACTTGGGGCGCACGGACTTTACCCCAGAGTCTCGAGTTGCCCAGACACAGGACAAACCGATTGTGTGCGTTTTGATGTGCAGCGCGGCAGCGTCAGCGCCCAATCTGGGTTGCACATCGGCGAAGATGCGATTTGGGAACTGCGCCGTATTCAAGCCGAAACAGTGCGCGAAATTTTGCTCGAGCCACTGGAAAGCAGCACCCGTCAAGCCCTTTGGCGGATTCTCGAGCCATATATTGGAACGCACGTTGGCAGTATGCAGGCGTGGGCAGCCATGAAAGAGCAGTTTGAAGGTAAGAAGCTCGAGTTGGTTAGTCAATAACTTCTGATTTACACTCGAGCCATGCCCCAAGTTTTAGAAGCCTTAATCGAAACAAATGGCGAAATTCGCTTACTCGAGCCGATAAAGCTCAGTCACAAACAACGCGCTTTGGTTACAATTCTGGACGAATCCCAACCTCGAGTACGTTCAAAGTACGCGGGGGCATTCGCCAGTGGTCAGACTGATACATCGGCTCGAGTGGATGAAGTGCTGGAAGAACTTGGTTTTGCCCAATGATTGTACTGGATACAAGTGCAGTGTACGCATTTTATGACCGTGATGATGTCTGGCATGGTGCAGTTAAAAGGCTTTTTGACGATGAACTTGGACTGCTGATTATGCCAGCTTCAATTATTCCAGAACTCGATTACTTGCTTGGTAAACGTCTAGGGCAACTGGCACGAAGTGCGTTTCTCGAAGATCTTATACCAAATTGAGGAAGTTCGTAGAACTTCCCGACTAAAAGGAGTATCAACAAATATCGTCTTTGACAGGTACGAAGCAATCCGCGTTTTTTGCGGAT
>JAYWGM010000024.1:0-36694 GCA_043778225.1 Deinococcales bacterium
TCCGCAAAAAACGCGGATTGCTTCGTACCTGTCAAAGACGGTATTTGTTGATACTCCTTTTAGTCGGGAAGTTCTACGAACTTCCTCAATTTGGTATAAGACGCGGTTTCAAAGTTAGGAAACTGGCAATAAAGCTCGAGCTTCAACAATTGGCATCCAGTTTTCGCCCATTCTGGCATCTATTGCCTCGAGTTCGGCTTGGGGGATGGATTTCCAATGCTGTAGACTTTCCCAGCGAATCATCGTGACAACATGATTGGTTTCTTGGTCTACAAATGTTTCTTTGCTGATAAACCCGGGGTACTGACTGAGTGCGGCAGTCCAAATGCTTGCATCTGCCTCGAGAAAAGCAGCGCGTTTTTCTTGGCTGACTTCAAAGCGTAAAAATTCAATCACCATAAGCGTCAGTGTACAATGGTTGCCAAGCCAATAGCCGTGACTCGAGCAACAAATCAGTTGGGCTTTTTTTGTGTAATTGTACGACTCTAAAAAGACAATTCTCTTAAAATGTGGTTTTTTGATACATTTGTCTTGCTGTATTTAAGCAAATGTAAGTTTTTAGCTTGACAGTTTGCAATCTAACCCGTTATATTTCGTCAAATTTCAGGTTCTTCGCCACCAAAAGGAAGGTCATGACTGCAATTATCAGCCCCTCGAGTACAAAAACACTGGTTCGGGTGCATGGCGTGGACAAAACACTGGTTCGGGTTCATGGTGTGGATAAACAGTACGCCAATGGCACAATTGCAATAGAAAGTGTCAGTCTCGAGGTTAAAGAAAACGAATTTGTGTCTTTGGTTGGACCGTCGGGCTGTGGTAAAAGCACCTTGTTGCGAATTATCGCAGGGCTTGGCGATGCCACGGCTGGCGAAGTCAGCGTTGATGGGCGGCAACCGGGCGACTTGCAAGCCCGAGGGCAATCGAGTTTTGTTTTCCAAGAAGCCACACTTTTGCCATGGCGCACAGTACGGCAAAATGTCGAACTGCCGCTCGAGTTAATGCGTGTTCCCAAAGCCAATTGGGATAGTGTGGTTTCTGAAGCGCTCGAAATGGTTGGTTTACAGGACTTCAAAACCGCTTTTCCTCGAGAACTCAGTGGTGGTATGAAGATGCGCGTTTCAATTGCTCGAGCCTTGGTCACGAAACCGCGTTTGCTCTTAATGGATGAACCTTTTGGCGCACTTGACGAAATCACGCGGCAAAAACTCAACGACGACCTGATGCGTGTCCGCGAACTGACCAAAGCGACGATTATTTTTGTGACCCACAATGTTTTTGAAGCTGTATTTCTCTCGAGCCGAATTGTGGTGATGAGCGTTCGTCCGGGCAGAATCTTGGATGAATTTGCAATCAATACACCCTATCCACGCAGCAGTGATTACCGAGGTACACCAGAGTTTGCCCAAGGCGTAAATTCGGTGATGAAACTCTTGGCACACACCCATTAGCCCACTGCAATCTGGCTTCTCGAGGAGATAAACCATGACTGATTCTAAACCGCTTACCCAAGCTCAACGCCCAGCCCAAATCCCAGCTTGGCTCGAGCGGATTTTCCCACCGGCGGTTTCATTTGTTTTTTTTGTGGCAATTTGGCAGAGCGTGATTACCATCGCTAATCTCAAACCCTACATTTTGCCCAGTCCACTTCGCGTGGTTGGTGCTTTTATTGAACACCGCGAGAGCTTGCTGACTTCGGCGTGGTTTACTTTTCAGGCTTCGTTTGTGGCATTTTTGGTGGTCATGGTGCTTGGTACTGCCCTGTCTTTTTTGCTCTCGAGCAGCAAATTTATCGAAAAAGCCCTGTATCCCTATGCGGTCATGCTGCAAAGTACCCCAGTGATTGCGATTGCGCCAATTATTATTATTTGGTTTGATATTGGATTTGCCAGTATTGTGACCATCAGTGTGATTATTGCAATTTTCGCCGTGGTTGCCAACACCACCCAAGGTTTAATCAGTGTCGAAAATAATTTGCAGAATCTCTTCAAACTTTATGGTGCTTCCAAGCCACAAACCTTATTCAAATTACGCCTCCCGTTTGCCTTGCCGTATATGGTCACAGGCTGGCGAATTGCGGCGGCACAAGTGGTGATTGGTACAATCGTTGGTGAGTACATGGCTGGGGCTGGCGGCGGTGGCATGGGCGGACTGGGAATCATTATTGCCGAAACCAGCGCAAGACTACAAACTGGTTATTTATTTGCTTCGGCGCTTAGTGCGGCTTTACTTGGCATTGCATTTTTTTTAATGGTCAATTTTTTTGGGCATTTGCTCTTAAAAAACTGGCACGAATCGGCTGTACAACATGAAAACTAGGGTGAAAAGGCAAAAAGGAAGAAAAAAACCTTTGACCCTTTGACCTTTTAACCTGATGTTTTGGAGGAAAATATGAAGAAATTGGGTTTGGTATTGCTTGGTGCGGGTCTGACAATTGGTGTGGCTTCCTTGGTTTCGGCACAAAAAATGCCCGAAGTCAGCATCATCTTGAATTGGTTTGCTGAACCACCACATGGCGGCTATTATGCAGCCGTACAGGACGGCTTGTACGAAGCCAAAGGCGTAAAAGTTAAACTGATTCCTGGTGGACCTAATGTGGCGGGGTATCAGTTGGTAGCGACTGGCAAAGCTGCGTTTGCTCAGATGGACACTGGCGGGATTTTGCAGTCTCGAGAAGAAGGGCTGCCAGTGGTTGGTGTCTTTGCCGATTTGCAACTTTCGCCACAAGTGCTGATGTACCACAAGGAAAATCCAATTAAAGGCTTTGCTGACCTGGCTGGGCGACAAGTGGCGGTCACACCCGGCGCACCGTACTGGGATTATATTGTTGCCAAGTACAAACTGGCAGGTAAAGTCCAACAAGTCAATTACTCGGGTCAAGTTGCCACTTTTTTGAACAACAAAAAACTGGTCAGCCAAGGCTACGCGGTTGCCGAGCCGTACACGATTAAAGAAGCTGGCGGCGATATTGATTACCTCTTGGTCTCCGATTCTGGTTTTAGCCCTTACGGTGTCTTAGGCACAACCGAAGAATACATCCAGAAAAACCGCAAAACGGTGCAAGCTGTGGTCGAAGCCAGCCAAGAAGGTTGGAATCGCTATGTCGCCAACCCAGCCAAGTACGGGGCAGCCTTGACTGCCGATAACAAAGACCTCAACCCAGCCTTTCTCGACTGGAGCGGTAAAGCTGTGGTTCCATTTGCGACTGGCAAAGATGGACAAGTTAAGAAATTTGGTTTTGGCACAATGCAACTCAGCCGTTGGAACGAAGTCTACAAGGCACTTAAAAACGTTGGAATCCTCAAAAGAGACCAAGATGTGAAAAAAGCCTTTAATACCACATTCATTCCAAAACCAAAGTAAACTCGAGTTTCAAACAAACAGGGACGAAAGAATCACTTCGTCCCTGTTATTATCAGCCATAATAAATCAAAGCAACTAACTCGAGGATACAACGTGGATTTAATTACCTTAAAGCAAGGCATTATTTTATTTTGGGCGGTTTGGTTATCTTTGGTTTTGCTGCTCAACTTTTTGGATGTTGCAAAAAACCTAAAAATCCTGCCCGAGTCATGGAAATTTAACAGTGGTAACTTTCCATTTATGCAGATGGTGGTTAAAGTTTACAGTACCCCTAATCCACTGACTTGGATGATGTACATCTCGGCGATTATCTGGGAAATTGTGGCGGTCTATTTACTTTGGGCAGCCCTTGGCAGTTTTGACCCGAATAATTTGCGGCTGGTTAATTTGGCATTTATGGTCAATCTGGCACTTTGGGCAGCTTTTGTGGTGATGGATGAGATTTTCTTGGCATTTTTAGTTCCTGGATTTAATATTATGGAAACCCACCGCAGTTTATTTACCGCCAATTTGGTCAGTTTAATGGCGATTCATTTGTTGCCAAACACCTAAACTCGAGAATATAAAAACAAAAAGGGGATGTTGTGATGGACTCGAGGTATTTACCCAATTTAAGTTGGACAACCATTCGTGACTTGGATAAAACCGATGGCGTGGTGGTGTTGCCGATTGGCGCAATCGAGCAGCACGGCGCACATTTGCCAGTTGCTACCGATGCGCTGTTGGCAGAACGAATGACGATTCTGGCATTCGAGAAACTGCCTCCCGATGCCAAAGTCTGGCGTTTGCCAGTCCAGAGTTACGGTAAATCCAACGAGCATCTTGGCTATGCTGGCACAATTTCGCTCCGCGCCGAAACCCTGATGATGGTGCTGCACGACATTGGCTCGAGTGTGGCAGCTTCGGGCTTTCGGCGCTTGTGTTTTGTCAATGCCCACGGCGGGAATAGTGCGCTTTTGGCGATGATGGCTCGAGAAATTCGTATTGCAACTGGCTTGATGGTTTTTAATACGTTTACCAATGCAGGAGCGCCCGACCCAATCCAAATCCCAGCCGTTGAAGCCAAATATGGCATCCATGCCAACGACTGGGAAACCAGTTTGCTGCTGCATCTCGAGCCAGATTTGGTGGACATGACCAAAGCCATGCGCCACTACCCAGACATTGCCGATGGGGCAGTTGGCTTGACGGGGGGCGCGGCGGTGGCTTCGTGGCTGACTCGAGATTGGAGCGTCAACGGCGTTTTTGGCGACCCAACCTTGGCAACCCCAGAACGCGGCGCGGTGCGGCTCGAGGCAGCCACCACTGCGCTGGCTCAGGTTCTTGTTGAAATCAGTTATTTTGGAGTGCCACATGAATAAAATTGCCTTTGGAGGCTTCACCGAAAGCCATTGCCATCTGGATAAAACCCTGACCATTAAAGAAGTCGGCAATCCGTCTGGTACGTTAATGGAAGCGATTTATAAGTGGGTGGCTTATAAACCACAAATCACCAGAGCCGATTATCTGCGTCGTGGCAGCCTTGCCCTAGAGATGGCTTTAGCATCTGGAACAACCCGCCTCCGAACCCATGTGGATGTGGATGCAAGCGGTTTTTTGGCACTCGAAACAATGCTCGAGTTACGCGAGATGTACAAAGACAAAATCCTGATTCAAATTGTGGCACTTGGCAATCCTTCCGAAGAAAGAGATTTGATGCGCCAAGCCATGCAACTGGGCGCAGATGCGGTCGGTGGTTGCCCCGCCATCCGCGCCGACGGTGCGCTCGAGGTTCGCAAGGCGCTCGAGTTGGCTGCCGAATTTAACAAACCTGTAGACCTGCACATGGATGAAAATGACCAAACCAATTTTCTCGAGGTCTTAGCCGACATGGTACTCGAGACTGGATTTAGGCTGCCGGTGATGGCGGGACATTGTTGCAGTTTAGACTTTATGCCCGAATCTGATGCGGCTCGAGTGATCGAAAAAGTAGCTATGGCAAAAATAAGTATTGTGTCTTTGCCAGCTTGTAACCTCAACCTCCAAGGACGTGGAATTCACCCGATGCCACGCGGCATCACTCGAGTGGCGCAATTGCTCGAGGCTGGAGTTAATGTTTGTTTTGGCTCGGATAATGTCCAAGACCCATTTCATCCAGTTGGCAATTACGATTTGCTGTACGCGGCGCATCTGGGCGCAACTGCCACGCACTTAACCCACCAAGCTGGACTTGAATCAGCCTTCAAGATGATTACGAAGAACGCCGATTTTGCACTTGGACTCGAGCCACTGAGCAGCAAAAATGTGATTCTCGAGGCAGAAACAAGCGTAGATGCGGTGCGGGCAATTGCCAAACGCCAAATTCTCGAGGGGTGATTGTGGACTTACTTCTAAGAAATGCACGTCTCTCGAGTGGTGAGGTACTGGATATTGCCGTTCAGGATGGTTTTATCGCGCATCTCGAGCCTGAGTTGGAGGTAACTGCAAAACTCGAGTTGGATGTGATGGGTTGCTTGACCATTCCGACTTTTGTCAATGGGCATCTTCATGCTTGTAAATCAGATTGGCGCTCTTCTTTGCCTGATACTTTTGATTACTCGAGTATGAACGCTCGGTTTACGGAAATCGCCAAGGTTAAACGTCAGTACACCACCCAAGAAGTCATGGCTCGAGCCGAGGCAACCATTCGTTTGGCGGTGCGGCACGGTACGGGTGCAATGCGTTTATTTGCCGATGTCGATTCAGATGCAGGTTTGAGGGCTTTTTCGGCGTTGATGAACTTAAAAAAACAATTCGCTGGATTACTCGAGATTCAAGTCGCGGCATTTCCACAAAATGGTGTTTTTCGTGCCAAAGAAAGTACCACCCAATTACTAACCCAAGCCCTCGAGATGGGCGCAGATGTGATTGGTGGGATTCCGTGGCTCGAGCCAAACGAATCTTCGCAAGCGGCGCATATTGACCTTGTTTTGGGGTTGGCACAGCAGTATAAAATTCCAGCCCATTTTGTGCTGGACGACACCGACGACCCAACTTCGCGCACGGCTGAAATGGTCGCAACCCGAGCGATCGAACTCGGAATGCAGGGTCAAGTTTGTGGCACACAAAGCAACGCACTGGCTTTTTACGATGTGGCTCATACAGCAAGGGTAATTCGGCTGTTCAAACAAGCCGAGATGACGATTTTTTCCAATGCTCATGTGGCTCTTGTTACCACCCCGCCGCGCCGCCAACCCGCGCCGCGTGGTCATGCCCCGATTCTCGAGCTTTTATGGGCTGGTGTGCCAGTAGCCACCGCGCAGGACGACATTAACAATCCATACTATCCGTTTGGGCGCAACGATTTGCTCGAGGTCGCGCAGTACATGGCGCACCTTGCACCACTGGCTTGGGGTGACGAAATCATGGAAGTTCTCGAGATGGTCACCACCACACCCGCCAAAGCCATTGGTCTCGAGCAGTACGGCTTAAAACTGGGTTGTAAGGCTAATTTGCTAGTGCTTGATGCCCCCAATTGGTTTGAAGCCCTCAAAAATCAATCTGAGAAAAAACTGGTCATCCTAAACGGTAAAATCGCGTCTCGAGCCGAAAGAAAAATAGAGTTGAATTTCTAACCAGGGCGACTCAGCCCGTCAGGTGAATCTTTTGAGTCAAGACAGCTTGCCTGCCCTGCCCAAAATCCCGAGGTCATTATGAATCCTGAAATCCTAACCGCCCTCCAATCCATTGTTGGAGAAAAACAAACCTTTACCGATGCCCGTTCGCTCGAGATTTTCAGCCTCGACCACTATTGGTATTCGCCCATACTGCTCGAGATGCTAAAAGATAAACGCGCCGATGTGGTGGTCGCACCCGCCAATAAACTCGAATTGCTCGAGGTCGTGCGTCTGGCGGTCAAACACAGTATCCCTTTAACCATTCGCGGCGCTGGCACCGGAAATTATGGGCAGTGTGTACCGCTTTCGGGTGGGATTGTGGCAAATATGCACCGCCTGAATACCATTCTCGAGATTAACCCCGAAACAGGTCTGGCTCGAGTTGAAGCGGGGGTGCGAATGGGGGCGCTCGAGCGTAAGGCGCGTGAAATTGGCTGGGAACTCAAAATCTATCCGAGTACCTGGGCAACCTGTACGATTGGCGGTTTTGTCGGTGGTGGCTTTGGCGGTGTCGGCAGTATTAACCATGGCACACTTTGGGATAACAATGTTTTGGCAGCCGAAGTCATGACCCTGACCGATAGCCCAGAAATCCTCGAGTTAAAAGGCTGGGATTGCGCCAGTATTATCCATGCTTACGGCACAACCGCGATTATTACCGAACTGAGTATTCCACTTGCCAAAGCCCAAAACTGGACTGAAGTGGTTTATAGCTTTCCAACCCTCGAGAATGCAATTACATATGGTCATGCCTTGGCGCTGGACTCGAGTATTCCTAAGCGCGAGCTAGCGGTCAATGAAGCTGGAATCCCTGAGTATTTTGCGCCGCTGGTGGCAGATGGCGGGGTCAAAGTCGGTCGTGCTAATGTGCTGCTCGAGGTCGAGGCAAGTTTTCTCGAGGCTGCCACGAGTTTAGCGGCTTCGTTTTCGGGGACGCTCGATTGGCACAATCCACCCGAGAAATACCATAAATCCTCATTTGCAATTTCAGATTTTACCTGGAATCACACCACCCTTTGGGCAATGAAAGCCGATGCTGGCATCACTTATTTGCAAGGGCGTTTTATGGCAGAACAGGTTCTCGAGCAGTGCAAATTATTAAAAGCCAAGTTTGGTAACGAAATCCTGATGCACCTCGAGTTTATCCACGAGAACCTAAGCGCTGGCGGGACGTTGGTCGCAGCTTCGTTGCCACTGATTCGCTACTCGAGCTTCGAGCGCTTATACGAGATTATTGATTACTGCGAAGAAATCGGGATTCAAATTGCCAATCCGCACGTTTATTACCTCGACCAAGACCCACGCTGGAGTGGCGAGGCGGTTCTCGAGGGCGTAAAGAAATTTAATCCGAAATGGCTGCTGAATCCCGGTAAAATTCGGCAACTCGAGACGGGCGAAAAGGGCGTGAATGCAGGGTCGTGGTTTGCATGACCACCGATGCTGCAACTCGTATGAGTACCGATGCGGAAACTCGTATGTCTACCGATGCTGTAACTCGTATGATTGAGGCTACTTGCCCCAAAGAAATGTTGTACGGTCCGTGCGCTGGGATGCGCTCTGCCACCGAATGCGAGATTCCGGGTGTCCAATGCCCATTTGTTACTCGAGACAGCCTTCCCACATGGTCTGGGGCTGTTCCAAGCCAAGCGGTCACGGCTTCTGGCGGACTGGCAATCCTCAAAATCATGCAGCACCGTCCGATTATCATTACCGATATTCCAAGTGTTCCCTTAAATGCCGATAAAATCCTCGAAATTGCCGATGTCATTCGTGGCAGCGCCGATGCGTACTTAATTGGCGACCACGGCGGCGCTCGGTTGCAATTTCCACCAGCGTATCGTGCGATGCTGATGAAAAACGCGGGTCTTGAGTCTTGGGTTGGTTTTAATTGCCGTGACCGTAACCGCGTGGCGCTCGAGTCTGAAGCGGTGGCGCTGGCGCATTTGGGTGTGGCTGGTGTGAATTGCGTCACGGGCGACCATACGCTCTCTGGACACCGTGCCGATGCCAAACCAGTCTTTGATTTGGACAGCACCCGCTTGGCAGCCTTGGCTCGAGCGGCTGGCTTGCTGGTTTCGGTTGGCGAAAAGCCCAACGCCATCCCGACTCATCTTCGCGCCGAGCGTTTGGCGCAAAAAGTAAAAGCTGGAGCGCATATTTGTATGGTTAATATGCCACACAGCACCGAATTGGTTGCCGACTTTAAGGCGCAAACACAATCAGCTGGCGCGGACGTACCGTTTGTGGTTGGTATTCCGGTCATGACTTCGCTTGAGGCACTGCATGGCGCAGTTGGTTTTTACAATCTGCAACTGCCGCTTGGGCTGGCGGCGCGGCTCGAGAATGCCAAGAACATTCGGCTCGAGGGGATTAAATTTGCGGTCGAATATGGACAGGCAATGCTTGGTATAAAGGGTGTACGCGGCTTAAATTTATCAGGTTTAGCCGCCACCAACCAAGAACTCGAGATGGCACAAGACTTTGCCGAAATTGGACGCGAATTTCTTTAGGGATGTTAGGCTAGAACCGTGACTCGAGCATCAGTTAATTATTTAGGCGTGGGCATTTTAGTTCTTGTGACAGTCATCTGGGGTACAACTTTTCCAATTGTCAAAAGTGCCACCGAGAGCTTGTCGCCGGCTGTCTTAACCGCGATGCGTTTTTTAGTAGCTGCCTTGGTTTTGTCACCATGGTTGCGTTTTGCCAGTCGTCAGCTTTGGCTCGACGGTGGTTTAATTGCTTTGGTGCTGTTTATCAGTTACCTGACACAAGTTATTGGACTGAGCAGCATCTCGAGTTCGAGGGCGGCATTTATCACTGGCTTAAATGTCATTATTGTGCCGCTCATTTTGCCTTTTGTGCGTCAGCGTGTGCCTTGGACAGCTTTTCTGGCGGGGGCTGTGGCATTGTTTGGCATCGGCTTGATGTCGGTGCAGGGTTTAACTTTGACCTTTTCGGTTGGCGACTTCTGGGTTTTGGGCTGTGCAGTTTCCTATGCGCTCTATATCGTGATGATGGACAGGGTGGTGCAAAAGTATCAGCCCCTACCGCTCGCTGCCGTCCAAGTGGCAGTCGTAGCCGTCTTGGGGCTATGCTGGGCTGCTCCAGAATTGATTCAGAATCCACCAACCACTGCCATACTCGAGAATTGGCTACCGATTGTTTACTTGGGTTTAATTGCCACTGCTTTAACCACACTAGCGCAGTCCTTCGCCCAGCGTCTTGTCCCAGCTTTTCAAACAGCCGTCATTTATGCCCTCGAGCCAGTCTTTGCCGCAATTTTTTCGGTCTGGTGGCTAAACGACAAGTTCACTCAGCTTGGTCTGGTTGGTGCTGGCTGCATTCTTGTGGCAATGATCATTTGTCAAATAGACCCAGATGCCGCTAAACGCGCAACCAAAGTTCAAGAGCGGCTTTGAAGTGAAAACTCCCCAAGTGCCTTTTTTATCGTCTCGAGTTCGCTAAAAATTTTCGTTTTTGGTTCAGCTTTGAACCAAGTCGCTTGGCGTTTGGCATACTGCCGTGTGGCAAGGTTAATACGCCGTTCGGTTTCCTCGAGCGAAATCTGTACCTTATTGCCCGCTTCGTCGGTTGTGCCTAACAAATGGTCAAGAGCTTGTTTATAGCCAATCGCTTGGAAACTGGTGGCACGACGACCATCTCGGGCAAAAATATCGATCAGCCTTTGGGTTTCCTCGAGCAGCCCAGACTCGAGCATGGTACGGGTGCGACTGGCAATACGCGGCTCGAGAACCGTGGTTTGAGGGATGAGGGAAAATTTCGTAAAGCTGTACTTAGGTGGAATCGGCACAAATTCTGAAGGGACTTTTCCTGTGCCGCGCAGAATCTCGAGGGCGCGTAAAACCCTTCTCGGGTTGCGCTGGGTGCGGCTGGCATCCTCAGGGCTGGCATTGCCAAGTTCGGCAAGCATGGCATCCAGTCCTTGGGCTTTGAGTTCGATTTCTAGGCGCTGCATCGCCACAGGGTCGGACATCGGGGTGCTTGGTAAGCCCTGCGATAACGCCCGAATATAAAAACCTGTCCCACCAACCACAAGCGGCGTGTTTCCTCGAGCCAAAATTTGGGCAATTGCAGTTTCGGCTTTTCTTACCCAAGCCGCCACCGAAAAATCGGTATTGGGTTCTAAAATATCAATCAGATGGTGCGGCACTGCGGCGCGTTCTTCAAAACTCGGTTTGGCTGTGCCAACGTCCATGCCCGTATAAACCATCATTGCATCGGCAGAAATAATCTCGAGCGGGTGGTTCTGCGCCAATTCGAGTGACAAAGCAGTTTTGCCACTGGCGGTGACACCGCACAAAATCGGAATTGAATTCATCGCTTGAATGGATTCCAACCTTTTTTGGCGGCTGGTTTATCTGCCACACTTTCTTCGGTGTACTCAAGTTGTTCTTGTTCTAAACCACGTTGCAAAAAGCGCTGAAAATCTGAGCGCTCTGGGGACACTTCGGGTTCAGATTGGCTCGAGATGGGTTCTAATTGGCTCGAGACAGGTTCAGTTGGCACGTCCATTCCAAGTTTTTCCTGTAAGGCACGAATTTCTAGGCGCAAGGGCTGGAGTTTTTGCTCAATTAAAGCCGCAATTTCAGATTCATTCATGTTTGGATTTTACCTCGAGTTGCTTTGATTTTGAAATTTATGGCAGGTTGACCATAAATGCTCGAGTTGCTGTGCCGCGTTTGGCTTTTATCTCGAGACTCGAGCCACTTTTGGCAGCTAAAATTACGGCATTGACCTCAGCGATGCTCTCGACGGGTAGCCCAGCAATCTCAAGGATGTTATCGCCAGCTTGTAACCCAGCCGCATCTGCTAGACCCCCTGGCAAAATGGTTTGCAGTACCGCACTTTGGTCTTGGCTCGAGACTCCAAGGCTTGGCAAATCCACGGTTTCGCCGCGCAAAAGAGTTTCGACTGCCACCCGTACCAAGCGGGTTGGAATCGCAAAGCCAACCCCAGCACTCGAGCCAGTTGGTGATAGAATACTCGAGACCACACCCAGCACCGCACCATCTTTATTCAGCAGCGCTCCGCCACTGTTGCCCGGATTGACCTGAGCATCAAATTGTACCAGCCCAGCCAAAGCGCCTTTGGGTGTGACCTGTAAACGCTCCAAACCAGAGATAACCCCAACCGTCAGGCTGCGCGGCGCTCGAGCAAACGGATTGCCAAGTGCTAATGCCAGCGAGCCGACTTCGGGGGTTGCTGTTGCCCACTCGAGCTTAATTGGTATATTTTCGCCGCGCAGTACCGCCAAATCAAGCTGGTCTACTTTGCCAATCAATTTGGCTTCTTTGATGCCCTCGAGGTGCTGAACGGTTCTGGGGCGGTTGTCTAAATAAATTTTTGTGCCGCCATCCACGACATGGGCTGCCGTGATGTACACACCGTCGCCAATATGAAATGCCGAGCCAGCGCCACGCATTTCGGGGTCGGTTAAATTGGCAATGTTAGTGCGTACTGAAACGACCGCCCCAAGGGTACGTTTGACCACCGACTCGAGGCTTTCTGGATTGGTAGAAGTTGTTCTCGAGCCAAATAAAAACCCTGCCAGTGCCGCAAAAATAACCGCCACCAACCACGGCAGCCATTTCATTTTTTCAGAGCCTCGAGCGGTTTAGCATCGGCTGGGTCTATTTTATAGAGCAATGCCAAGTAAAACCCAACCCAGCACGATAAATACCACAAGCCAAGATTTGCTGCATAGGCTTGTCCTGATGGGGCTGGGACTTCGATCACTTCATCCACCCGAGTCTCGAGGATTTCTCGAGCCACGGCTAAGTTTTCGTCTTCGCCGCCTAAAATTAAAGCCACCAAAGCATCGCCGCTTTCATGACGGGCTTCAAAACCACTGGCAAGAATCTCGAGCGCATTGTGCGCCACGGGAATGCTCATGGATTTCCCAAGCCTCGAGAGCGAGACCTGCCACGCCCATGCTTGGAGCGTAAAACCACTCGAGGGCAGCAAAATAGCGGTTCGAGTCCATAAACGCCATGCCAGTTGCTTGGCGGGGTTTTGGGCGGTATCAACGGTGCTTCTGCATTGGTCGCGCAAAGTTGCCAAGGTCTGGTCGGCAGCTTTGGCGGCTTCAAGCTGGTTGCTCAGATAAGCAATGGCTTGGGTGTAAGTATAGGTGCTTAAACTGCTGTTTGCGACTGCAAAAAAATCATCGCTAGGCTCGTCGGTTTCATCCTCGAGCATATATGACAGTTCTTCTTCGGATAAATCAATTTTGCGCTTGCGCGGTAAACCGATTCTAAAAACATTCGCCCCACCAGCCTCGGCAATCAGGCTGGCTGCCTCGACTGCGCCAAAATCAAATCCACCCGCCAAAATAAACTGTGTTCCAGCCTCTAAAACCACCGCATCATCAATCAGTAGCCTCGAGAATTGGGCTGCCAATGCACCTTCGCCAAAACCGATGACCCCAAAAGGCGCAGCCAAGGTTTTGGTTGCGCCATCGTAACTAAAAGGCAAGGCTTCAAGGGCTTGGGCAATGTTCTGGCTGTCCAAATCATAAGGTTCAAAAGTATCCAACGACATGACTCGAGCATAACGTTTTTTGTCAAACTCGAGAAGGGCTGGTTACTTTGTACGAAATAAAGCGCACTGTTCTTTGAGCGGTTGTGCCACGCTGCTGCCAGAACGATAAACGACCGTGCCAGTATAGGCTTTATCCTGTGCGCCCTTGAGGTCAAAACTGCAAACAAATTGGTCTGTACCAAGACTCATTTCTAGGGTCATGCGGTTCTCACCCGAGTTATAGAACAAAAACGCATCGCCGCTGACTGTGCCGCGCTTAGCTGTGCCTCGAGCCACACCCGCCGCGAGGCGTTGCAAAGCGACCTCAAAACCAAGGTTGCCAACCCGAGCCAACCAAGTTTGCCCAACTTCGATTTTTGGTGCCCAAACCAGTGTAAGGGCGGTTGTTGGTGGCTTTAAGTCGGTGGCTGTGCCATTGGTGGGGCTGGTAACAACCGGTACGGTCACGACTGGTGGGGTAACAACGGGCGGTGTTATGGTAATCGGGGTTGTGCCAGTTGGCTGAATCGAAAGCGGTGAGACTGGCGAGTTGGTCCAAGTTACCAAACAAACCGACTCGAGCCTTTCAAATGCCTTATTGGGTTCTTTTTTGTAAGACGCGCCAACCATTGTCACATCGTTAGGGTTGCTGCTGAGCGAATCCCTCGAGAATTGACACAAGTACCCCGAACCGTTGCTGGCACTCAAGTAAAGGTTAGTCACATCGTCTTTTTTGACATAATAAAAAAAGACTTGATAATTGTTGGTGTTTTCGGTGGTGGCTTTGGCTGTGCCAATTGGGTCGCCGTCCTTGTCTCGAGCGGTTAGGGCAATATCCCACTGACCAACTGGCTCGAGTGTCACAATCCAGCGCTGACCAAGCGCCAGTTTGGGAGGCCAGCCAATTGGACTGACGACTGGTTTTTGGGTGGCTGGAACGGCTGGGGTCGTAGGAGTGGCAGGAGGCGTTGTTGGGGTTGCTGGGGTTGCTGGTCTGGTTGGCTGGGTTGGCGTAGCTGGCGGGGTGGTCTGTGCCAAAACACTGCCAGTCAGAACTAAGGCACTCAAAGTTAGGAATATAGATTTCATCTTGCGCCTACTCTTACAAATTCGCATGAGTGGCAAACCTAAGTTTTGATGAACGGTTCTCATCCAGCCAACTGCACGGCGCTCATCCAGCCAACTGAACGGCTTTCATCCAAGCGATTTAACTTTCTCGAGAACATCATCGGCGTGCAGCGTAAATTCTCCAGCGTTGGTTTCGATATGCTCTAAAACCACAATGCCAGCTTTATCAATTAAAAAAGTCGCCCGTTTACTCATGCTGCGTTCCTCGAGTGCCACGCCGTAAGCCTTGGCAGCCGTTAAGGTCATGTCAGCCAAAAGTGGTACTTCGATGCCGTATTCTTTTGCCCACGCCTTATGAGTCCAAGCACTGTCGCGGTTGACCCCAAGAATCGTGGTCTCGAGCGCTAGAAAATCGGGTTTCATGGCACTGAATTCTGGAAGCTGCATACTACAGGTTGGCGAAAAATCCAGAGGATAAAAAATCAGCAAGACATTTTGCTTACCCTTAAATTGCTCGAGACTGACATCTTCGCCTGTATGGGCTTTGAGGTGAATGGCGGGTGCGGCTAATCCGAGTAGGCTCATACAAAAAAGTCTACCACGGGTTTGTCAGGGGATTAAAGGTTTCTCGGGGTCGCGCACGGGCAAGGTTAAACGATAGCGCCGTGCCGCCAATCTCGAGAATAAGGTAATCAAAGCCCCAATCAGCAGTACCCATTCATTGGGTAAAACTGGGGTCAGCAGATAGACCGCCAAGCACCCCAAAGCAGCCGTACTGGCATACAACTCGCCCGGCAAGAAGATTCGCGGCACATCTCGAGCCAAAATATCGCGGATGACTCCGCCACCGACTCCCGAAACTGTGCCAATAAAAATTACACCAAGTAAGCCAAAACCCAGTTCCATACCGCGTTGCGCCGCCGTGACGGCAAATAAACTTAAACCCAGCGCATCCAAGAACTCAAGTTCAGATTCGCGTTTCTCGAGCTTGCGAAAGGCAATAAAGCCCAGCAGTGAGCCGAGAATGGCTGCCCAGAGTAAGCGTTCGTCTCTGAACCAAGAGGCGGGCAGTAAGCCCGTCAAAGTATCGCGCAATGCGCCGCCGCCCACGGCTGTGACGCAGCCCAGCACAATCACGCCCAGTAAATCAAAGCCTTTTCGCACCCCCAGCATTGCGCCCGAAGCCGCAAAGACAATTGTGCCGATGAAAGAAGCCACCTCGAGCGGAGTCATGGATAAGATGTTATCGCGTACTGAGCTTTGAGATACAGCGCCGAATCGAACCAGATAGAAATGCTGCAACTATTTGATTGAAGCGCAGTCACCAAAACGCTCGAGGGCGGCTTAAAATGAAGCAAGCCTCACAAATACGCAATCATAAACAAACGATTGAACTCAAATAAAACCTGCCGATCTTTTTGTGCTGGATAATGTTGTTGCACTTGCTCGAGCAAGTGCGCTTCAAAATCGGCTTGAGCTTGGGCATTTGGTAGTGCCTCGAGAAATGGACGCAAACCCGTTCCACGAATCCACTCGAGAATTGCCGCCGCATTGGGCATGACGTGCTGGTATGCCGTTTGCCACAACTCAATTTTTTTAGCTGGAAGTAAACAATCGTAGTAAAACTGCGGAGTCTCGAGCGACAGCGCAGTGCTGGCATTTTTTAAGTCATTGACCCATCTTGGTTCTTGGGCGATACTCATCATTGCACGATGCAAATACGAATTTTGATGGGCTGGAATTTGAATCGCCAGAGCGCCACCGTCCGCCACCAGATTTTTGAGGCGAGGCAAAAGCTGGGCATGATTTTTGACCCATTGCAAGGCGGCATTAGAAAAAACCAAATCAAATTTTTGTTCGGATTCAAAAGTTGCCATGTCTGCCTCGAGCCAGTGCCAATCTGGATGGTTTTTTTTGGCTGTTTGAAGCATTTCTGGCGAAGAGTCCAAACCAGTTAAAGCTACATTTGACCAACGACGATACAGAATCTCGGTGCTGTTGCCGGGTCCACAACCCAAATCTAATATCGAATTTGGCTCGAGTTGAATTCTCGAGACCAAATCAATTGCGGGTTGGGTGCGTTCAGAGGCAAATTTTAAGTATAAATGGGCATCCCAGACTGGCATAAAAACCTCAGTATGGCTTATTGGCAGCTTCGTAAGCACCAATCAAATCAGATTTATTGAGCAAATACCCAAGGTCGTCCACGCCATCCAATAAACACAAACGCCGAAAAGCATCTATTGCAAAACCATGACTCGAGCCATCGGGCAGTGTCACAGTTTGCGCCTCGAGATTGACGGTTAAAGCAGCATCTGGGGTTGCCTCGAGCGTTAGCCAGAGTTGACCGACCACATCCTCGGGCAGAACCACAGGCAACAAACCATTTTTGAGGCTGTTGTTGTAGAAAATATCAGCAAACATTGGCGCGATAATTGCCTTAAAACCAAAATCGGTCAAAGCCCAAACAGCGTGTTCACGGCTCGAGCCAGAGCCAAAATTACGCCCAGCCACAAGGATACTTGCGCCTTGGTGTTGTGGTTTGTTGAGGCTAAATTCTGGATTATCTGAGCCATCTGGCAAATAACGCCAGTTCGAGAAGCAACCTAAACCCATGCCTTGTTTGGTGACTGCCGTCAGGTACTTGGCTGGAATAATCTGGTCGGTGTCTACGTTTTCTTGGCGTAATGGGGCGGCTTTGGCGGTCAGGGTGGTAAATTGTTGCATTGAAGAATCTCCTTTGAAATGGTTGCGAGCAAGGTTGCCATGGCAAACCCCTACGGTTGTAAAAATTTCTTGATTCCAGCTTCGTGATGGGTATTGTGATAAACAGCAAAAATTGCCATTTCTCGAGCGGGTAACAAACCCATGAGCGGGTGCTTCATGCCCAGCGTATCGAGTTGTGCGTCGTCCCAAGTTTCTAAAGCACTCGAGAAAGTGGCTACCGTATTTTGAAAAGCAGCAATGACTTGGGCTTGGTAAGCGGCATCGGCTTTTGGCTCGAGGCTTGGCAGGAAATTACCCGTTAAAATCACACCGCCACCCAAAACAGCTTTGTACTCGGTTCTGATTTGTTCAAAAACTCGAGCCTTGGTTTCTGGGGCTGGTGGAAGACGCTCTGGCACGGTAAAACCTCGAGCAATCATGCCAAGTGTCTGGGTTAGATGCTGAACTTGCAAAGCGGCACCCCACTTTTCGGTCGTGCCAGCAAAAAATTGTTCTGGCGGTAAACTCGATAGATATGCCACAAACTCTATAGTGTGGTTTTGCATCGCCTCGAGAATTTCGGTTTTTGTGTACGGATTCATGCTTCACCCCTAATGTTGGTCGGAAAACCATCAATACTGTTGGTGTTTTTCTTGAGTTGATATGCCTTTAATTGCTCTGGAGTGCGAGCCTCCCAATAATCGGTCAGTTCAGTGCGTTGGGCATTAAAATCAAAAAGCGGTACTGCCATGCCACACGAGGTTTGCACCAAATCCACCTCGAGCATAAAAATTTGTCGTGCGCCTGTAATTGGATTGAACTTGGCATACAGTTGTGTCCACTCGGCATCTCGAGGATGTACGGCTCGAGCCTGACCAAAAAGCCGCAAGATAAGCGGCGCACCATCAAAAGCACAAAACATCATCGTCATGCGTGGATTCTCGAGAATATGCGCGGCGGACTCGTTGCCGCTACCTGTGGAATTAAGCCAAATGACACGATTAGGATTCAGAATTCGCAGTGAATCCAAACCCTTTGGCGAGACGTTGACCCGCCCATCGGTTGCGGCTGTGCCAACAAAAAACATTTGTTGTTTTTCGATGAAATCTTGAAGGTTTTTTGAAATTGACTCGAGTTGTTCGCCCATACCAATCACCTCGTAGGGGCGAACCCCCGTGTTCGCCCTGCGTTTGCATATGCCAAAAGCCTTGGCGTGTAAGGGCGAGGCAAGCCCCGCCCCTACGGTTTACAACATTTGCCGAACGTCTACGACTTGCCCAGAAATCGCGGCGGCGGCTGCCATGATGGGTGACATCAACAGGCTTCTCGAGCCGGGTCCTTGGCGACCTTGGAAATTGCGGTTGGATGTGCTTGCGACGTATTTACCACTGCCAGCTTTGTCTTCGTTCATGGCAAGGCACATACTGCATCCCGCGCCGCGCCATTCAAAACCCGCGTCCTTAAAAATCGTGTCCAGCCCTTCGGCTTCGGCTTTGGCTCGGACATCTTTGCTGCCGGGAACAACAATGGCAATGACATGGCTCGAGACTTTTTTGCCTTTTAGTATTTTTGCGGCTTCGCGTAAATCCTCGAGTCTGCCATTGGTGCAACTGCCAATAAACACTTGGTCTACGGGTAAACCTTCGATTGCCTGCCCTTCTTTGAGTCCCATGTACTCGAGGGCGCTCTCGAGGGCGCGGCGGTCAGCGGCATTCTCGAGGTCAGATGCTCTTGGGATGGTTTGGCGAATCCCAGCACCTTGTCCTGGGTTCGTGCCGTATGTCACCATTGGCTCGAGTTTAGAAGCATCTATAAAAATCTCGCGGTCAAATGTTGCATCAGGGTCGGATGGAAGGGTGTTCCAGTATGCCACAGCATTATCCCAAGCCTCGCCAGTTGGAGCATATGGACGACCCTTTATAAAGTCATAGGTTGTTTGGTCAGGGGCAATCATGCCCGCCCTCGCGCCCGCTTCGATGCTCATGTTGCAAATGGTCATGCGGTTCGCCATGCTTAAAGCTCGGATGGTACTGCCGCGATACTCGAGAACATAGCCTGTACCACCAGCCGCTCCAATCTGCGCGATAATCGCCAGAATAATATCCTTGGCAGTTACACCCACACCAAGTTCACCATCCACGTTAATCGCAAAGGTTTTCGCAGGATTTTGCAACAAGGTTTGGGTTGCCAGCACATGACCGACCTCGGACGTACCAATACCGAACGCCAACGCACCGAATGCACCGTGGGTACTGGTGTGTGAATCACCACAAACAATTGTCATGCCGGGATGGGTAATCCCCATTTCAGGACCCACCACATGAACCACGCCTTGTACTTCGCCAGAAATATCCCAGAGGGTCACACCAAAATCCGCGCAGTTCTTACGCAGGGTTTGCACTTGCGTGGCTTGTTCAGAACCCCACATCTCGAGCGGAATGACCTCCTGAGCGTTCTGCATCAGCGTCGGAATACTATGATCCATGGTCGCAAAAGTACGCTGCGGATTGCGAACCGTTAAGCCCTTCTCGCGCAGCATTCCAAACGCCTGCGGACTGGTGACTTCATGAATCAAGTGCGTGTCTATGTACAACACCGTTGGCGCACCTGCGTCTTGCGCCACAACGTGCGCGTTCCAAACTTTCTCGAATAATGTTTTACCCATGATGGACTCCTTGAACGATTTAACTGATGAGGTTTGATGCTTCAAAAGTAACGACGATTTTATCTCCACTTTGTATTTCTAATTCCAAAACTTGAGTTTCTAAGTCTTCAGAAAGATTAACCTCGTTGATTGATTTACTAAATCCCCAAGGCAGTTTTCTTTCAACTTTATAGCTCGAGACTCCAAAAAGTTTGATTGTTTGACTTGTTAATTTGATTTCTAGAATCCCTTTTTTCCAATCAAAGTTAATACTTTCAATGGTCTTATCGTGAAGTTGCTGCGTGTTAATTTTTAGCCGATTTGAAATTTGACTGGCATACATTTCTGCTGACTCAAGTGAACCGAGTATGTCCAATTTCTCTAGAGCAAATGTAGAGATTTGACTCGGATTCACCTTCTCTATAATTATCGCTCGAGGACATATTTTCTCTTCGAGATACGCATTGATACGATGATGTCCATCAATCAAAAAGTAACAATTGAACCCATCTTCATTTGGTGATTTCGCTAGAATAATAGCTGGTCGTTCCCCTGCTTGAATTTTCTTTCGCCACTTATTGACACGACCTGAATCAACGTTACTTTCAGGCAATGTCTTAACGATAAAATCAGAGTTTGGATAACATTCCCAGAAATATGTTCCACTTATCACTTCTACGTTTGCTACCCAAAACTCAGAATCTAACTCAAATTCTCGAATTGATACTTCATACAGTCCATCAGCAAAAAGATTCACAATGGGTTGAACCGTATTTTCTAGGTTATCTGCATTAACGTGAACTTCGCTAATTGAATGGAAGTGATTTCCAATAGAACGAAACCTATTGTCTGGCGAATTAACAAACCATTGAATAATACTTCCACTAAATTGATTCCAAACTGTTGTGACTAAATTTCCATGAAACACCAATGCGCCACTAAAATCCGCCTGACCTTGTATATCAAGAATTCCTAAGCCGTTTTCGACGACAAAGTTTCTCGAGACTTCAATTGGATTTCTGGTATTCATAGTTCAATCCACAATGAATAATTTTGCGCCTATCTCGGTTCTCGAGCGGTGCGCTTCGGCGTTGTCCGCCACTTGATAACTCATACCGGGTTTCAACATAAATACTTGCCCATCTTTGAGTTCGGTCTCGAGTTCACCCTCTAAGCACAAGAGAATATGTCCTTTGACGCACCAATGGTCAGACACATACCCAGCCGTGTATTCCACCCTGCGAACCCGAATGCCAGCAAAATTCTGGGTGCGCCAAAAGGCTTTACCAGTAATGCCAGCGTGTTCGGTTGGTTCTATGTGCGCCCAGTCGGTTGTACCGAATGGAATTTGGGTCATGTTCATAGGTCTTCCTTTTAGGGAGTTCATCGCTTGAAAATAGGTAATTGGTTTGGGTGTTGATATAGTCGCAAGCCATCATTGACCCCTAAAGCAAGACTAACTGAGTCTTGAGATAGCGCAAACGACTCATGACCAAAAATATTTGTTTTAAGTTGGTACAGTATTTTTCCTGTAACCAAGTCCCAAAATATGATGTTATCACCATAGGCACTGCTTACAATTGTTTTTCCATCTGGTGTAAATCGGGCTTCCCAAACATTTGATTTATGCCCCAAAAACGTAGCAAGTTCCCTTCCTGTTTGTAAATCAATCCATAGAATGCTCGTTTTATAGGGGAATATGACACTTTTCCCATCAGGATGTATTGCAATATTGCGACCATCAGCTTGTCGTAGTTTTCTAATCAATTTACCAGAGTTAAAATCAATTAAGAATGTGGAATTATCTAGGGAAGTTACCATAATCTGGCGATTGTCTTGAGAGAAGTCAATTGCATTAAGATATTGAGCTTCAAGGGTAAATGTTTTATCGAGACTGCCAGTTCTTACATTATATGAGCGAACGTTGTAATCTGCATACGTCGCAACTATTTTTTCTTCATCATTAGAAAATTTGATTGCCTGTATTGTTGTGGGCAAATTCTCTAAATTCTTTTCTATTCGAGGATAAGAGCGTGTTCTAAAGACTTCTTTGAACGTTTCTGTGCGAAAAACATAGAGTATTGTACCTTCTGAAAGGGCAAAAAAACTTCCATTTTTACTAAATTCAACTGCTGAAGATGAACTGTTTTCTAATAGAAAATCGAAAACTTTTTTACCGAATATTAAATCAAAAATGCTTAAACTTTGACTTTTATCTCCACCAAATTTAGTTCTAGCTATCAATGATTTATTGTGATTTATAGCAATTGACGAGGTATAGCCTCCATGATATTTTTGCCACATTATTCTTAGGTCAGCAAAACTATGCTGTGTCTGGGCTGTTATTACCTGTGATAGAAGAATAAAAACAAATACTAATCTATAAGTGTTCTGCCGATTCATATTTTCACCTTTTTGACTTTTGGTGTATATATCTTGTTGAAAACTGAAGTGAATCTATCGCATCGGCTTGAGCGTAACCACCGCATTACATCAGGATTCATCCACTCGAGTAACCGAATCATATCTTCGTAACGACTCCAAAGCTCACTTGGTTTTTTGTTAATAGGCTCGTGGTGTGCAATTCGGTTACGAAGTTGTCTTATCTTTGTCAAGTCGTCTCGAATCTTCTGAATATTTCTATTGTTTGGTGTTGTTGCTGGAAATAATAGATTGTTATATGGTCGCCAGAATTCGACCTCATAATTTTTACTAAATAAAGATGTCCAAAATCCAAACATGAGTTCTGCAACAACAGAGCCAGAATATATGGATTTCTTAGAGGCAGCTAGCTTTTCAACTGCCTTGAATACATCACCGCGTCCTTGTCGGTCAAGTAAGTAAAGCAATTTACTATCACGAAACCAGTCCTGACCGTACTTCTTGATGAGTACCAGTTCAAATTGATTTCTGAGAACAATTTCTAATTGCTGCATCAAAGGATATAGCGCTTCACACAATTGAATATTTTCACCGTATTTTTTTAAGGTTCTTGCTCGTGTTTGATTCAAATTACGATAAGAAGATAGGCGAGCAGATGAAATACCTTTTTCGATCTTAATGTAACTAACTCTTGGCATATATCCTCATAGATTGTAAATTCGGTCAACCGAAATCCAAATTGATTTCTACATCTCTAAACAATTACAATGAAATTTGACATTTTATTGAGATTACTATATCCTTTCCACGTTCACCCCGAGATCAGCCTATGGCGCTTCGTGCGTTACGCCCTCGGGGTTCCGTTTTTTGTGCCGCGTATCTGTAACCCGCTTGTGTTCATTAAGGTACTCAGTAATCGTTCTCGAGACCGCTCGAGGTGCGCCTTAATCGCTTCTTCGGCAGCGCTCGAGTCACGTAAGGCTATCGTCTCGAGAATCCGCTTGTGGTCGGTGACTGCCTTTTGCTGTCCGCCTTGGGCGTTGGCTTCGTACCAGCGTGTGCGTGAAAGTCGGGTCAGTACATCCTCGAGGGCGCGGACGTAAAAAGTGTTGCCGCTAAGTCGTGCCATCTCGAGGTGAAAATCGGTGGCGTTTCGCATAAAGGTTTCTAGGTTTTTAGATGGTTTCTCGAGGGTTTTTAGTAAGGCTTTGATTTGTGTGTCTGTTGCCCGTTCGCAGCTTAGTTTAGCGGCGGCTATCTCGAGCGTGGCACGGAATTCTAGGGCTTGGCTTATTTCGGCAAAGTCTATCGGGGCAACAATATAGCCGCGTCCGTCTCGTTGGACTAATCCTTCATTCTCGAGTTTGGCTAGGGCGGTGCGGACGGTGGTGCGGCTGGTGTCTAGGAAGGTCTCGAGTCCGCGTTCGGTCAATGCGTTTCCGGGCGCTAAATCTAAGCGCAGGATGGCAGTGCGGAGTTTTTCGTAGGCGAGGCTCGAGGACATGATGTACCTATTGGTATACCATATGGTGTGCCAAGACTCAAGTGGATTTGACTTTCGGGACTCGAGTCACAGCGCACCTTCAGCAAATACTGTCATAATCCGATGAGGTTACTCGGATATGCTAATTGTTGAAAATCTTTCTAAGCGTTATCACCCAAATCACCCACCCGTGGTGAATAACCTTTCTTTTTGCTTACAGGACAACAGCATCACCGCGATTCTGGGTCCAAGCGGCTGTGGTAAAACCACCACTTTGCGCCTGATTGCTGGTTTTGAGCGCCCCGATTCTGGCAGTATTATTTTGTCTGGCACGACGCTGGTCTCGAGCAGCGTGGATATTGCCCCCGAGCGACGTGAAATTGGGTTTGTGTTCCAAGATTATGCTTTGTTTCCGCATTTAACGGTGCTTGAAAATACCTTGTTTGGTTTATCAAAATTACCAAAATCCAAGCGGCTCGAGCAGGCTCGCAGGGTGCTGGCGCTGGTGGGGTTAAGCATTTTCGAGAAGCGCTATCCGCATCAGTTGTCTGGTGGTCAGCAGCAGCGCGTGGCATTGGCTCGGGCATTAGCACCAAATCCTAAACTGGTACTGCTGGATGAACCTTTCTCGAGCCTCGATGCTGGTTTGCGCGAAGCGACCCGCAGTGAAGTGCGCGAGATTTTGTACAAAGCCAGCGCTACAGCCCTTTTGGTGACGCACGACCAAGAAGAAGCCATGACTTTTGCCGACCAATTGCTGGTCATGCGCGATGGCAATTTAGAACAAGCCGGCGCACCTGAACAAATTTATGCTGTGCCGCGAACTGCGTTTGTGGCATCTTTTCTTGGCAAAACCAATTTGCTTCCCGCTCGAGTCCAAAATGGCATTGCCGAGACCAGTTTAGGAAAATTCCCGCTCGAGAACCCAAATGGTAACACGATGCTTTCGATTCGCCCAGAAGACCTGCGTTTCTCGAGTCAAGGTGTTAGTGGCGAGATTGTCACTAGGGATTTTAAGGGACACGATATTACCTTTACGGTCAAAACCCAGAACGGCATCATTTTGGTGCAAACTCCAGCCCCTAATTCGCAGCGCGTCGGCGACCAAGTGCATATTTCGCTCGATGGGCAAGCGGTGGCGGTGCGCGGCAGTGTTTAACGGCTCATATACTCGAGCAAAGATTGCGCCGAGTTTCCAGCAGTAACTTCAGTCCAATCGTATCCATCACCGCCAGCCTTGACGCTCCAAGATTCCCATTGAAGTTCGGGAGTCCTCAGCAAATGCAGAATCAATTTTGTTTCCTCGAGAAATGTGTAACCGTACCCATTGGTGATGCTAAAAGAATTGTCCTGAACTGCAATTTCGCTGTGCAAATAAATGTTGCTGTGGTTCTCGAGTTGCAATTCTAATGCCGATTTTTTGTCCGTAAAACAAATGCCATTTGCAACTTGGCTCGAGCAAACAAAATCTTTGGATGCACCCATGAATTTTGATACCCGAGATTGCAAAATCATTTTGTTCTCGGGTGCAAAGGAGGCTTGAAACAAGAAATCAGGACCTATTTGTTTTGCTTCGAGTTCCCAATTCCAAGTGAGTTGCGTGACCATACTGTAATGTACCCCGTTTTGCGTTGTAAACTGCTGCTTATGCGAGTTTTTATAAATGAAATTGGGAATCACGCCGAAAGCACCGTCACGATTAAAGGCTGGTTGTCCGATAAAAGTGGCAAGGGCAAATTGCAATTCCTGAAATTGCGCGATGGTACAGGGTTTATTCAAGGTACAGTCTTTATTGGCGATGTCTCCGAAGAAACCTTTGAACTTGCCAAGCGTATCCCCCAAGAAGCCAGTCTCGAGGTGACGGGTATTGTTCGGGCAGATGCTCGAGCGCCAAGTGGTTTTGAACTGTCGGTGCAGGATATAAAGATAGTGGCACTGCCGACCGAAGAATACCCAATTACGCCAAAAGAACACGGTACAGAATTTTTGCTCGATAATCGCCATTTGCATTTGCGGCATCGTAAACCGTGGGCGGCATTGCGGGTGCGCGACACGATTAAACGAGCCATTAACGATTTTTTTCATGACCGAGGCTTTATTCAGTTCGACTCGCCATTTTTTATGCCAACTGCCGTTGAAGGCACAAGTAATTTGTTTGAAATTAACTTGTTTGACGAAGAAAAGGCTTACCTTTCGCAATCTGGACAGTTATACGCCGAAGCTGGGGCAATGGCGCATGGCAAGGTTTACACCTTTGGACCGACCTTCCGCGCCGAGAAAAGTAAAACCCGAAGGCATCTGCTCGAGTTTTGGATGATTGAACCCGAAGTTGCCTTTAACGACTGGGAAGACAATATGCGCCTCCAAGAAGAATTTGTATCTTATTTGGTTGGTCGGGCGCTCGAGGAACGCAAAACCGAACTCGAGATTCTGGAACGTGACACCACAAAGCTCGAGCCAAGTGCATCTGGTAATTTTCCTCGTGTTTCATACACTGAAGCCATCGAAATGATTGCCAAAGCCATAGCTTCTGGAAATCTTCCCGAGAATGTTGCTGCCGACACCCAGCCCGTAGTTTGGGGTGATGATTTTGGTGCGCCTCACGAAACGATTGTGGGTTCGTACTTTGACCGCCCTGTCATGATTCACAGTTATCCTGCTGCCATCAAAGCCTTCTATATGCAGCCTCAAGCCCATGACCCACGCTTGGCAGCTTGCAACGACATGATTGCCCCAGAAGGGTACGGTGAGATTATTGGCGGGTCAGAACGCATTCACGATTACGACCTGCTAAAGTCCCGTATTCTCGAGCATGACCTGCCCCTCGAGCCATTTGATTGGTATTTGGATTTGCGCAAATATGGTTCTGTGCCGCACAGTGGTTTTGGGTTGGGACTCGAACGAACCGTGGCTTGGATTTGTGGTGTGCCGCATTTGCGCGAAGTGATTCCGTTTCCACGAATGCTGACGCGCATGAAACCGTAAGATTGTCAATACCCGTTTTCTCGAGTATACTCATTCTGGTTGATTCAACTAGAATGAGGTTTGTATGCAAAGAATATGGGCATTAAATGATGCAAAAACACAATTTAGTGAAGTGATCGAACGCGCTCAAACTGAGCCGCAAGTGGTCACAAAACACGGTAAGAATACGGCTGTGGTTATGTCTTTTGAGGCGTATCAGGATTTGCTGCCTAAAATTAGTCTCTGGGATATGCTCCGCCCTGCCAATCCTGTTCTTGAAGATGACGACCCAGACCCGTTCGAGCGAATCCAAGCTGTACCTCGAGAGATTAATTTCGATGACTGATGCCTTGCCTGTCATCCTCGATACCAATACAATCAGCGAACTCCAACGCACAAAACCAGAGGCTCGAGTCAAAGCATGGTTTGATTTGCAAGTACCCAGTCAATCGTTTATCTCAAGTTTTACCATCGCAGAGATTGAAACAGGTATTTTTCAGTTACGTGATGCAAAAAAAGCTGAAGACCTACGTTTATGGCTCGAGACTTTTATTTTGCCGACTTTTCATAATCGAATTTTGCCTTTTGATACTGCCGCCGCTAGAATTTATGGACGTTGGGCAGGGGAGAACCGCAAAAAAGGAACTCCTTTAACGGTGACAGATACGCAAATAGCAGCGATTGCGTATGTGCATGGCTTGGTGGTAGCAACCCGAAACACTCCTGATTTTGCATCGTTACCTGTGCGTTTGGTTAATCCGTGGGAATTTATAAAGTAGCGTGTGGCTCGAGAAAGGAGGTAATTTTGAAACTCGTTTTTCTGTATGGCGCTCCTGGAACAGGCAAACTCACTGTGGCTCGAGAATTAGCTGCTCTGACTGGTTTTCGCTTGTTTCATAATCATTTAACTGTAGACCTTGCCAAGTCCATTTTTGATTTTGGCACACCAGATTATCTCGAGTACGTGCGGTTTTTACGAGCCGATGCGTTTGCTCGAGCCGCTAAAGCCAATGTGACCCTGATTTTTACCTTCTGGTTTTCTCGAGATTCTCAAATTTCGGTGCAGCATTATCAGCGTATCATTGAAGAAAATAAAGGAGAGGTCATGTTTATAAAACTCTTTTGTCCACCGCATATTCTCGAGCCACGAGTTCTTAGCCCTGAGCGCAAGAACTGGAAAATCTCGAGTTTGGCTGGCTTACAAACTGCCCTCGAGAATACGGATTTAGAGGCTGTGATTGCTGGTACAAAATTGGTTTTAGATACTTCGCACCTCGAGCCAAGTGCAGCAGCAGCCCAGATTGCAAAGTTTATGTAATCTATTTGCTTGAAGTTTCTCAAGTCATCCCAGATACTTTTGCCATGAAACGAATACTTTTTGTGCTGGTCTTATCTGGCTTGGCATTGGCGGCAGATTTTCCAGACCCAAGCACCCATCCCAATAGCATTGTGGCGCTGCAAGCTAGGGCGTACACGGGTAGTGCCATCACGCTCGAGCGACGACTTGGTGATGGGGTCAATTACCGCCAGTGGGTGGCTTCGTATAAATCCGATGGGATTAAAATTCTGGCGCTTTTAACCATTCCAAAAGCTAAAGTACCAAAAGCTGGTTTCCCCGTGGTGGTCTTTAATCATGGCTATATTCCGCCTGAGCAGTACCGCACCACCGAAAAATACGTGGCGTACCAAGCTGGTTTTGCCAAAAATGGTTACATTGTTTTTAAGCCAGACTACCGTGGGCATGGTTTTTCGGGTGGCAAGCCTTCGAGTGCTTATTCTTCCCCAGATTATACCGTGGATGTGATGAATGCGGTTGCCAGCATCAAAAAACTGCCCCAAGCCAACTCGAGTAAAGTCGGTCTGTGGGGGCATAGCATGGGCGGATACTTATCGCTTCGAGCATTGGTGCTTGGGTCTGGGGCAAAAGCCGCTGTGATTTGGGGCGGCGTGGTTGCGCCGCATTTGGACATCATCAATTTTTGGAACTCGAGAAGTACAGCCGAAAATTCGCGCTATAGGCGTTATGCTGCTGAACGCGAAGCAATTTATAAAAAATTCGGTAGCCCTAAAGAAAACCCAGATTTTTGGAATGCCCTGAGCGCCAATACCTTTATCACTGCGCCAATCGCACCAGTTCAGTTGCATCATGGAATTACCGATGATGTTGTGCCAGTTGCATTCTCGAGAACCCTTTCGAGCCAGCTTAAAAAAGTTGGAAGCATGGTCGAGTTGTATGCCTACCCACGCACCGACCATAATCTAAGCCAGAGTTTTACAACCGCCATGCGCCGCAGTGTGGCTTTTTTCGATCGCTATCTCAAATAGTTTTTAACTTGCTCGAGCAGCTTTTTTGGCTGCTCGAGCTTTTGTTTGGCAATGGATTGTGTAAATTGTACTACTAAAAATGTACATCAAGACAAGTTTAATTTGACACTTTGACTAAAATACCGTATCTTCTTGCATTCGTACTGTTCTAACGATGTCAGTACGCACTCGACTTACCTCGAGTACAAGGGGTGTTATGAAAAAACGGTTTTTAGTGGCTGGGGTGTTTGGATTAACAGCGTTGGCATTGGCGCAACAACCAAAAGCGGTCAAGTTTGCTTTGGACTTTACGATTCAAGGTCCGCAAGGAATGTTCTTACTGGCAAACGATAAAGGGTATTTGCAGCAAGAAGGCATTGCCATGACCATAGACCGTGGCTTTGGTTCGGGCGACACAGTACAAAAAGTCGCGGCTGGCACATATGAAATGGGCTTTGGCGATATTAACAGCGCCATCGAATTTAACGCCAGAAACCCTGGTAAAGAAGTGATTGGCGTTGCCATGATTTACAACACCCCGCCTCATGCCGTCATGGCGGTCAAGGGTAAGGGCATCAATTCGCCCAAAGACCTCGAGGGTAAAACCTTGGCTGCTCCGGCTGGCGATGCGGCGCGGCGTTTATTTCCTGTCTATGCCAAAGCTGTTGGTATAGATGCCACAAAAGTCAATTTTATCAATGTCGATGCTGCCTTGCGCGAACCACTTTTGGCTCGAGGGCAGACCGACGCAATTACGGGTTTTGAATTCACCAGTGTTTTGAACCTCAAAGCTGCAAAAATTGAGGAAGATGACTTGAATATCTTTATGTACTCGGATTACATCAAGAATTTATATGGCAACGCAGTGATCACCACCAAAGAATTTGCGACCAAAAATCCAGAAACGGTCAAAGCCGTGCTGCGAGCCTTCACTAAGTCTTGGAAAGACACCATTGCCAAGCCAGATGATGCGATTGCTTCGGTTATGAAACGCGACGGCTTACTGAATGCTTCGCTCGAGAAAGAACGCCTGATTCGGGTTCTAAAGCGCAACATTTATGTGCGTGATGTCGAACTTTTTGGGTTTGGTGCAGTGCGTAAAGACCGTTTGACTGGTACGATTAAACTCATTTCCGAGGCTTTTGGCTTGCCAGTTAAACTAACGGCAGATAATGTCTTTAGCGATAAATACTTGCCAGTCTTAGCTGAGCGTTTACCACCCAAAAAGGGCTTTTAGATTTTACGCAGTGGGCGGACTTTTTTGTCCGCCTTTTTTGATGAGGTTTCAAGCATGAATCAAACATTTCTCGAGCTAGAAGGCGTTTCTTTAACATATCCAAACACCACCAAACCAGCCATCGCTGACATGAACTTAAAAGTGGCTCGAGGCGAATTTATTGCGGTGGTCGGTGCTTCGGGGTGTGGTAAAAGCAGCATGATGAAACTGGTCTCGGGCTTATTTCCGGCTACCCAAGGGCAAGTTCGGCTCGAGGGCAAAGTGATTACTAAACCAACGGGTAATGTTGGTATGGCGTTTCAGAATCCAACGCTTTTGCCATGGCGTAATGTTCTCGAGAATGTGCTGTTACCGCTCGAGGTGGTGCGAAAAAAGGATTTCCGTAGTCATAAAACCGAATTTATGCTCGAGGTGCGCCGTTTGCTCGAGTTGGTTGGCTTACAAGATGTCGAAACCAAATTTCCTTGGCAGTTAAGCGGCGGAATGCAGCAGCGTGTCTCGTTGTGTCGAGCGCTGATTCATAAACCAGAAATTTTGCTGCTGGACGAACCTTTTGCGGCGCTCGATGCCTTTACCAAAGAAGAATTGTGGTTAGCGATGCAGGAACTCTGGCGTGCCACCAAATGCACCGTGGTGCTGGTGACTCACGACTTGCGCGAGGCGGTTTTTTTAGCCGATACAATTTACCTCATGGGTGGAAAACCTGGACGGGTGATTACGCAAAGAAATAATCCTTTAGCGCGTCCTCGAGTCCTAGACGATGTTTATACTTCTGCTTATATTGCCGAAGTCCAAGACCTTCGCCATGCCATTGGCGAAGTCCGCGAGGTGGTCGCATGACCAAAGCCGAACGATTTGCGCCGTATATCACGGTGATTGGTTTTTTCCTGCTTTGGGAAATTGGAGTACGGCTGTTTAGGATAGAAGAATTTATTTTACCAACGCCAAGTGCGGCACTGGCAAAACTCTGGGAACTGCGTAGCCCAATTGCTGCTAATGCTTGGCAAACTGTTTGGACCAGCATGGTGGGTTTTAGCATCTCGGTGGTCGTCGGGGTTTTTCTAGGGGCTTTAATTGGCTACTCGAGACTGGCTTATGCCGCGCTTTATCCTTTTCTAGTCGGTTTTAACAGCGTCCCAAAAGCGGCGCTTGTCCCCATTTTTGTCATTTGGTTTGGGATTGGTTCGCCCCCAGCAATTCTGACCGCGTTTCTAATCAGTTTTTTTCCGATAGCCGTCAATGTTGCCACTGGGCTGGCGACGGTCGAACCCGAACTACAAGATGTGCTGCGGGCGCTGGGTGCATCCAAAGCCGAAGTCTTTTTTAAGGTCGGGCTGCCGCGCAGCGCCCCGTATTTTTTTGCCTCCTTAAAAGTGGCGGTCACACTGGCATTTGTGGGCGCGGTCATCTCGGAAATTAGTGCCTCAAACGCGGGCATTGGCTACTTGATGATTTCTGCGTCCTCGAGCCTCCAAGTGCCTTTGGTTTACGCTGGGTTAATTACGATTGCGGCGATTGGCATTTTTTTCTATGCGATTTTTGCAATTCTCGAGACCCGTTTTACCAGTTGGGCGTACCGAAAGTAGTACAGTAAACGCATGACTGCTGAACTCCTGAAACTTTTTAAGCGCGACCTCGAGAAACTGATAACTGAAATCGAAGCGTACCCGTCCGAAGAAAGCATCTGGCTTGTAACTGGCGAAATCAAGAATTCTGCTGGAAACTTAGTGCTGCATTTAATCGGCAACTTAAATCATTTTATTGGCACAAAACTGGGCAATACGGATTTTGTGCGTGACCGCGATGCTGAATTTGCAGTGCGCGACGTGCCTCGAGCCGAGTTAATAGGAAAACTGCACGATACCATGGCGGTTCTCGAGACTACCCTGCCGACTTTGGACACAGCTGCCCTCGAGGCAACATTTCCACTCGAGGTGCTGGGCTACCCAATGACCACAGGCTACTTTTTGATTCATTTGTACGGACACCTGAGTTATCATCTTGGGCAAGTCAATTACCATCGGCGTTTGGTTTAGTAATGCTCGAGTTTTGACAGCACATCTCGAGCTTCGCTTGGGTCGGTGATGGCGAGTTTAGAACCGCCCTCAAAGTAGAGTACCAAACTGACATTGCTTGCCGAGGCTTGGGCTGGCGCATTGCGCCCAACACCCGCGCCTAGACTGCCAGAGACTTCGTAATACTGAATACTCTCGAGATTCACGCCACGATGACCGACTCTTAAAAATTTTGCCATGCGCTTATTCTATCACTGGATGCTGTGTTTCTACACCCACCACTCGAGCGAATGCCCCATGATTGGGGCGGCTTCGTCTGGATGCAGCACTCGAGAAAGGGTGTACAGATTGTCTCGAGGTTTTTGATGAACCTCGAGCGTGTTGTTGTGCAGATTGTAAATCCAATACTCGGGAATTGCATTTCTGGCATATGCCTCGAGTTTGTCGGTTTGGTCACGGTGCAAGGTTTTGTCTGAAATTTCAATCACAAGGAGGGTATCGGCAGACGTGGCATTTTCACTGGCGTACCGACTGCGAGGTGGAATTCGTAATGCAATGTCTGGTTCAACAAAATCAGGTGGAGGCGAAAGCAATATGCAAGGAAGTTGAACGGCAACAGTGGCTTTTTTTCCGAGTAATTCCTTGAGTATTTCATCCAAAGTCTGAACTGCATACGCATGGCGTGGGCTTTGCATTCCTTTCACAGTAATTTCTCCATTTAGTAATTCTACGTGTTGGTCTGCAAACATTTCTAAATCTGATATCTGTTCAAATTCGGTAAACGAAAATTTTCGTGGTTTATCCGCCGATGACAAGCTAAGTGCTTGTTGTCTTATGATTAAATCACTCGTCAAATTTTGCTCGAGAACCTGAGTCACGTATTTAGTGTATATTATTCTGCGCGATTTTTGTTGAATCGCTAAAATTTTAGATTTGTGGTCTCGAGCCACACGGAGGTTGTCATGAAGCACGAATTCCAAACCGAAGTCAGTCAATTGCTGCATTTAATCATTCATTCGTTATACAGCCATAAAGAAATTTTTTTGCGCGAGCTTGTGTCCAACGCCTCGGATGCACTTGATAAGTTTAAGTACGCCACGATTACCGATGAGCGCTTTAAGGAGGCTACTTGGTCGCCGCGCATAGACGTTCGTTTTACCGAAGGCTCGGTTCGATTGCTCGAGATTGAGGACAATGGCATTGGGATGTCCGAAAGCGACTTAATCGAAAACCTCGGCACGATTGCCAAAAGCGGCACAAAGAATTTTATGGCGCAACTCAGCGGCGATGCCAAAAAAGACTCGAATTTAATTGGACAGTTTGGTGTGGGTTTTTACAGTGTTTTTATGGTTGCCAGCAGTGTCGAAGTGGTCAGTCGTAAAGCTGGTGAGGAAATCGCCAGCAAATGGACATCCGATGGTCAGGGTGGTTATGAACTCGAGGCAGTACAAAAAGAAAACCAAGGAACACTGATTCGCTTATTCCTCAACGATGAAGGCACAGAATACGCCAACCGTTGGCAACTCGAGCAACTGATTAAAAAATACAGCAATCACATTGCTTTTCCGATCTTCCTGCATTTTGAAAAAACCGAGTATGGCAAGGACGGCGCGGAAAACACCGTCACAGCCGCCGTTGAGCAAGTCAATAGCGCCAATGCGATCTGGTCTCGAGCCAAGTCGGATTTAAGTAAGGAAGATTACACCGAGTTCTATAAATCGGTCTCGCATGGCATGGACGAACCACTGTTCTGGTCGCACGTCAAAGCCGAAGGAATGTTGCAGTACACCAGTTTATTGTACATCCCCAAAACCGCGCCGTTTGATTTGTACCACGCCAATTTCCAACCGGGTGTAAAGCTCTATGTGCGCCGTGTTTTTATCACCGATGACGATAAAGAACTGCTGCCGACATGGTTGCGTTTTGTGCGCGGCGTGATTGACTCCGAGGACTTGCCACTCAATGTTTCTCGAGAAATTCTGCAACAAAATAAAGTCATGAAAAACATCCGTACTGCCACAGTCAAAAAGTTGTTGTCTGAATTCTCGAGAATTAAGAACGAAGAACCCGAGACATGGGACACCTTTATTGCTGCCTTTAACCGACCATTAAAAGAAGGGCTGTACCAAGACCATGAAAACCGCGATGCCCTAGCAGAATTGGTGCGCTACAACTCGAGTCAAGAAACTGGCTTAACTGGTTTTGCCGAGTACATGTCCCGAATGCAGCCCGAACAAAAAGCCATTTATTACATCACTGGCGGTACAGAAGGCGTACTTCGCAACAGCCCGTTGCTCGAGGCGTACAACAAAAAAGGCATCGAAGTCTTAATTGCCTCGGATGAAATAGATGAAATTGTGATTTCTGGCTATCCAAAATACAAAGAATACGACCTCAAAGCCGTCAACCGCTTAGAGACTGGCGAAGACCTAAAAACCGAAACCGACGAAGTTGCCGCCAAAGAAGCCGAACCGACGATCGAACGGGTTAAAAAAGCCCTAGGACTTGAAGTGAAGGATGTCAAAGCCTCGAGCCGCTTGCTCGAGAGTCCAGCTTGTGTTGTGACTGACGACACCGACCCAACTTTCCAAATGCAAGCCATGTTTCGTAGCATGGGGCGTGAATCGGAAATGCCAGCCATTAAACCAATCCTCGAGTTAAACCCAAATCATCCGCTTATTATTGGGCTAAAAGATGCAACGGACAGTGTGGTGGATGATACAGCCCATGTCTTATTGGCGCAATCATTACTGCTCGAGGGAGCAGAAATTCCAGACCGAGTGGATTTTGTAAAGCGTTTGAACCGATTATTGGGTTAAAACTGTAGGGCGAATGACTCAGCCCGATAGGTGCAACTTCAGGGTCAAGACGTTAGGTAAAACCTTAACTTTTGACCCTTTAACCTTTTGACCTTTTCACCCTATGCTCTACCCATGTCAAACTTTGATAGCCTCGAGCCAAGCCGACTGCGTGACCCATACTCGATTAAATGGAATTTGTATCCCGAAGGTGTGCTGCCGCTTTGGGTAGCCGATATGGATTTCCCAATGAGCCAAAGCATTAAAAAAGCGATTGTGGCACGACTCGAGTATAATGTTGGGTATCCGCACATGGCTGGCGACCCGCGCTTACTTGAGGCGATTATTCACCAACAAGCGGGCTATGGTCTCACTGGACTCGAAGCCAAGCACCTGATGTTGGTCTCGAGTGTTGTACCGGGCTTATATGCCAGTATTCAGGGCTTAACCGAAATTGGCGATGAGGTCATAACCCAAACCCCAATTTACCCACCGTTTTTAACCAGTGTCCGTGACCATGGGCGGATTGCCCTCGAGAATCCAATGATTTGCCGCGAATCTGGCTGGGAAATTGATTTTGACCACCTCGAGACACTGGTCAGTCCAAAAACCAAAGTCTTGATGCTGTGTAACCCACACAATCCAACTGGACGGGTTTTTGTCCGTTCCGAACTCGAGCGATTGGCTGCTTTTGTGTTGCGCCACGATTTATTGGTGATTACCGACGAACTTCATTCGATGCTGCGGCTCGAGGGTGAACACCTTGCTTTTGCCAGCCTTAGCCCAGAAATGGCAGCCCGCACCGTGACGCTGACCGGACCATGCAAAGCCTTCAATACCGCCGGATTAGGTGGTGGTGTGATTATTGCCCAAAATACAGAATTGCTCGAGCGCATCAAAAAAGCCACCAAAGGCTTATTGGGACACCCCAATGTGCTTGGTATGGAAATGTGGCGGGTCGGACTCGAGGAAAGCACGGCTTGGCTCGAGGAAACCCTGACGTACCTCCGTGCCAACCGCGATTTTTTAAGCACTTGGCTCGAGCAACACTTGCCTGAAGTGGATTGTATCCCAGCCCAAGGCACCTATTTGGCATGGATGAATTTTAATAAATTCCCATTTGCCCAAGATATTTTTAAGATTTTACTCGAGGAAGCCAAGGTGGGCTTAAACGATGGACCACCATATGGGCAGGGCTATTCGGGTTGGGTACGGATTAACTTTGCGACCTCTCGAGCCATTCTGACCCAAGCCCTAACGCGCATTGAGACTTGTATTCGCGCTCGGGTGGATTGATAGATAGGAAGCTACCAATAAAGATTTCAACACCACTCAATTTTTTGTGAACCTTTCTCGAGTGATTTGCTCCCATATCACCATTGTACAAAAACCAGTATCTCGAGACTGTCGCTCATAAAATCATACCGAATTAACTTAATCACTCTCGTTTGACCCAAAAACGGTCAAACTGTCGCTCAAGCGTTAATTCGGTCTTTTATCACTCCTTTTAGTCGGTTAATCAGTCAAAATACACAACTGATTAACATAACTTGGTATG
>JAYWGM010000025.1:0-35895 GCA_043778225.1 Deinococcales bacterium
GGTGTTGATGGCTGACCCCATTCGAGTGCGGAATCAGACCTTGTTTGCTTGGTGGGATCAGTTAGGGAAATAATTTAAGTCTTTATCCGAGTTTCTTATCACACAGTACCAATAGCCAATTCCTAACGCACAACGCGACCCATTTTTATTGCAACTAAACAAGTTCAATGTTGTTGAACTCACCGCAATCAAGGTCAAGCCAGCTTCACCACTCTACTTTTACGTCATCAAAGTTTCAGATAACGGGTTTATACCTTCAGGACTTCCACACATCACAGCTATAGCAGAACCGGATAAAAATTAAACAAAAAACCCCTTGAGTGACCGACTCGAGGGGTTTCTCAAAACCATTGCTTACTTGAGTGGGTAGCCATCCGCCTCGAGAACGGCGGCTGCCACCTCACGGCGCAACTGAATAATGTTGACCGCCTCGGTTTTAGTAAAGCGCCGTAAAGCTGCCATGGTCATGCGGAAATCGTCGCCAGACAGGAAACTCGAGATGGCTTCACGTCCACTGCTCATGGCTTTATCGGCGGCTTGGGCGACCAGAATTTGTGCCATGGCGGTTGCAATTTTTGCATCCTTGCCGCTTTGGACAATTTTTTGGGCGCGAACCACAGCGCTTTCGGCAACATAGGCATGGATAATCATGTCAGCAGTTCGCATCATGGTTTCTTGTTGTTCGCCAAGTTTTGTGCCAAATTTTTGGGCTGCACTGCCAGCCACCGCTAAAGCTGCCTTTTTGAGGTTTGCCACAACTTTGGTCTCGCTTGCTAAAGGTGCATCGGATTCGTCAAGGTCAAAGCTCGGCTCGAGCAATTCGGCTTGGAGTTTTTGGGCGGCTTGGAGCAAAGGCAATTCGCCTTTGAGCGCCATTTTCAGTAACTCGCCCGGAATCAGCATTCGGTTGATTTCGTTTGTGCCTTCAAAGATGCGGTTAATCCGAGCATCACGGTAGGCTCGAGCCATTGGGTACTCTTCGGAATAACCAAATCCGCCAAAGACCTGTAAGCCCTCGTCGGCACACATCGAAAGCACTTCGGTCGCAAAAACTTTAACCATGCTGGCTTCAACACGGTGCGTTTCGATCGCTTTAAGTTTATCCATGCCTTTTTCGACGGCAGCATCTATTGCGCCAGTCACACGGTAGGTAATTGTTTCGGCAGCAAAAATACTGGCTGCCATTTGCCCTAATTTCTCGAGAATCGCGCCGTAGCTGGCAATCGGCTTACCAAAACTATGGCGTTCTTTGGCGTATTTGGCAGAATGCTCGAGAATCACTTTACTGCCACCCGCCCCACCCGAACCGAGCTTATAACGACCCATATTGAGGATATTAAAAGCAATTTTTGCGCCCCAGCCGACTTCGCCCAGTAAGTTTGCCACGGGAACTTTGACATCCTCGAGAATTAATTGGGTGGTGCTGCTGAGTTTAATGCCAAGTTTTTCTTCTTCTTTGCCAAGACTGACCCCAGCAAAAGCGCGTTCAACCAAAAACGCGCTAAATTTATTGCCTTCGGGGGTTGGAACATGGGCAAAAACCGTAAACATATCGGCAATACCGCCGTTGGAAATCCACATTTTTGTACCACTCAAAAGATAATGGCTACCATCTTCGGACAGCACGGCTTTGGCTTTGGCGGCTTGGGCATCCGAGCCAGACCCCGGTTCGGACAGACAGTACGCGCCAATCAGTTTACCGTTTGCCATGTCTGGCAAGTATTTTTCTTTGGTTGCTTGGCTGCCAAAATAAACCAACGGTAACATTCCGATGCTGGCATGAGCGCCAAACGAAACCGCAAAACCGCCACCTCGAGAGAGCGCTTCGCCAACGTAGCAAGCTAGGGTTTTAGAAAGGTCAAGCCCACCGAATTCCTCGGGGACTTCGAGCAGAAAAAAGCCTTGCTCGCCGCATTCATGCAGGATTTTTTTGAGCAGGTCGTTGTTGTGATGCTCTAAGGTTTCCTGGTTGGCAACCACTCGAGCCTTGACAAATTCTTCGACGGCGCGAAACATCTCGCGCATATCTGGGGTGAAATCCTCTGGGGTGTAGACATCGGCGTGGGTAGCAGCTTCTAAAAGAAATGTCCCACCGGGTTTGACAGTCTTTATGGCTTCTGGGCGTTCAGCAATCATACAAAACCTCCGTGCCTCGAGACAATCGCGTCAAACTCGAGGACAAATTGAAATTCTTGTACTTAGTCTAACAAAATTTTGGAGCTTCGTAAAGTATCAAAATCGTTTCATCGTAACGTATCAAAATCGTTTCATCGTAACGTATCAAAATCGTCAGGATTTTATTTTGGATACTTGGTCTTTTTTCACGGTAGAATCAAGCCATGAGACAATCACGAAAAATTTTAGTGACGGGTGCTTCACGCGGTCTTGGTCAAGCCATCGCGCTCGAGCTTGGCAAACTTGGTCATAGCATTGCAGTCCATTATGGGCGTTCAAGCAGCGAAGCCGAAAATGTAGCTGAGCAAATCCGTGCCAATGGCGGGCAAGCGGTCTTGATTCAAGGCGATTTATCGAGTCTCGAGGGTGCAAAAGCCGTGGCGCTGGCAGCTACCCAAGCGCTGGGTGGTCTCGAGGTGCTGGTCAATAACGCTGGGATTACCAAGGATGGCTTGGTGATGCGAATGAAGGATGAGGATTGGGAGGCGGTCTTGGACACCAATTTATCAGCGCCGTTTGCTTTAATTCGTGGGGTCATTCGTGGAATGCTAAACGCCAAATGGGGACGGATTGTCAATGTCTCGAGTGTGGTCGGCTTAATGGGCAACCCCGGGCAAGCCAATTATATTGCCGCTAAAGCTGGTTTGATTGGCTTAACCAAAGCCATTGCCAAAGAATACGGCGCGAAAGGAATTACCTGTAATGCGGTTGCGCCGGGCTTTATCGAGTCGGACATGACCAAAAAATTACCCGAAGCCCTGAAAAATAAGTACCTCGAGAGCATTCCGGCTGGGCGTTTTGGGCAACCCGAGGACGTGGCAGCCGTGATTGCCTTTTTGGTTTCGGATGGGGCAGCTTATGTCAATGGGCAAACAATTGCCGTGGATGGTGGCTTGTACGCTCATTGATGCGGCATACGCTCATTGACGGTTTGTCTGCTCAAAAGCCCGCAGTTCGTCAAGGACATGGGTCATTTGGATTTTTCCACTGATGCGCTCGGCGATTTGTAAAATCAGGTTGGCATCGGCTTCGCTAAACGCATAAGTCTCGGTAGACTCGAGGTTAATTACGCCCAGCACTTGTTTTTGGTTAGTAATCGGCACACAGAGTTCGCTCTGAATTTTTCCAGACAGATGCACAAAATCGGGTTCAAGACTGGCATCGTTAATCAGCATGACTTGGTTATTTTTAATACTGCGAACCATCACGCCGCGTCCGCTCATGGCATGAGCAGCAATCGTGTGCTGATAGCCAACCGCGTGTTGCAGCACCAATTGGTCTTGCTCGAGCAGATAGATACTGACCATCGGGACTTCGAGGGTTTGGCTGATGCTGACCACAATATCTTGAATCAGTTTTTGGGTGGTATCCGCAAAAGATGCCGCATTGCGAATCGTATCAATCAGTTCTAAGCGCTTGGTTTGGGCATAGCTTTGTTCGTACAATTCGCGGTACTGATTTTCGGACTCGGCTAAAGCACGCCTTTGTTCTGCCTCGAGTCTTTTTTGCTCGAGTTCGGCGCTGATGTCGCGCAAAAGAATAATCGAACCCTTAAAAATTTCTTGCTCGAGCCGTGGATAAGACCTGCCTTCAAGGCTGATGATTGAGCCATCAATGCGCTTGACCCCAAAACGGTAAGTGCGGGTTTGCCCTTGGTGGATAAATTGTCTTTCGGCAATCAGCGCTTCTAAGTCTTCGGGAATCACCCAAGTAAAGACGGGCAGCCCAATCATCGCTTGGCTCGAGCCACAACCCAGCAGTTCGACTGCGCCGGGGTTGGCATACTCGACGATACTTTCGGGGCTGACAAACAACAAACCTTCGGTGATTGCATTGGCAACCAAAGTCACGGTACGGCTTTCGCGTTCAAGGGCGCGGCGGGCTTGGTGGGTGGCTTGCTCGAGCGCAAGCTGCTCGCTGATGTCATAAATTGTGGCAATTGTGCCTTGCCATTGTCCATGCGAGTCATAGCGCGGCGAGCCATAACCTTCGATAAAGACACTATGACCATCTTTATGAAGGATGCGATAGCGGTATGCTCCCGCTTGTCCAGAGCGTCGTTCTGACAGCGCAAGCTCGAGCAATTGATGATCATCGGGATGAATCAGTGCCGAGGGGTGTTTGCTTTGTAAATCTTCTAAGGTATAACCAAATAATTTGGTAAAAGCTGGATTGATGTATTCAAAACGTAAATCGCTGTTGGTCACCACCAAACCCGCTTGTAAACCATTGGTAATCGAGAGGGCATAATCACGTTCTTGTTCGATTTTTTGCTCGAGTACCAGCAAAGAGGAAGTGACTTTACTGGTAAATTCGTTTTCGGCTTGGAGTTGCCTTTGAATTTTGCTGATTTCTGCGCCATGTTTTACTTCAAGGCTGATGTCACGGATAAAACCAATTCCACCACCAACCAAGTTGCCATGGCGGTCATGGCGTGGGTAGCCGGTCACTTCGATCGGCAATTGACTGCCATCCTTGTGAATTGCCGTATAGCGATTGACTGTGCGCCAGCCTTCGTTGCGTTCTTGAAGGGCGGCTTTGACTTCTTCGGTATTGATCACCAAATCGGTTGGGCTGAGTCCAATCAGTTCTTCGGGTTCATAGCCAAGCATTCTGGCATAGACTGGGCTGACATATTCAAAAACGCCTGCTTCGTTGTTGACCGTTACACCTTGTTCGATCGTCTCGAGAACCATTTGGGCAAAGGCTTGTTGTTGCGCTAATTCGGTTTGGGTATGCAGCAGGGCTTCTTGGGTCTGACGTTTCTCGAGGGTCGTCTGATTGATGTCGCTGGTATCAATCACGACTGCATTTGCTCCAACAAAGACTCCTGCTTGAAGAATCGGTCGGATAAAAACCTCGACCGTAAAATCTCTAAAATCAAATGAAGCATTAAATTCGTCGCCAGCCAAGGCACTTTCAATTAGGTTGGCAATAATTGGGTCATCAAAGACTTCTAGTAAAGGTGTACCAAGTAAATTCTGCGCCATCGCTTCGCCACCAAAGTGTTTGACCCCCTTGCCCTCGAGCAGCGTCAGGCAGCCATTGGTATCAATCGCAATTGCCAGAATCGGCAAGGAATCGAGCAATTGTTCGATTCGCCGTGAAGCCTCGAGCAAGGCTTGTTGTGACCCCACACGCTCGGTCACATTTAAGGCAATCGCAATTGTGCCAGTCTGTTGGTCTTGCTCAATGATTGGCTTGACCCACGCATCAAAAGTTTGGTCGCGCCACTGCACCAATTGATTGACGGTTTTACCTTGGCTGGCTTGACTAAACATCGCCAAGGCTTCGGGGGCTTCGGTCAGGTCTTTGGCGAGGCTGTTACCGACTTGCGCCCGATGTCCTCCAATGGCTAGGGCATTTCGGACTTGATTGAGTGCGCCACCATGAATACTGGTGATTTGCCCGTTCATATCGGCTTTGACCAGCAATAACGGCAACTGACTAATCACCAATTCAAGGTCGCTCTGAACCCGCTCGAGTTGCTGTTTGGTTTCGACTTGCTGACTGATGTCCACCGCTAAAACATTGCAGCCCGCAATTCTGCTGTTTGCAAGCAGTGGCACAACCCAAATTTCATATTTGTGATTGCGCCACGAAATCGTCGTGTGGGTGGCTTGTCCGTGCAATGCCTGATAGACAATTTGTTGAATTTCGGACTGGTCAGCAAAAATTTCGGAGATTGTTAGACCAAGTAAATCATCGCTGCCACGCTGAAAATTTTTGAGCAAATTGCCTTCGATAAAAGTCAGCACAGCTTTGGTATCGGTCTGTAAAAATAACATCGGTAAATGCTGCACCAAACTCTGAAAACGTTCAATTGTGACATTGCGGGCGGGGTCTGCCGATAAACCACTGAACTCGAGAATTCCACTGACCTCACCAGCCGCATTGTAAATCGCTTGGAGGCTCGAGCGGACTTGAATCCGAAATCCAGACTGGTGCAAGCGAGTGACCAAATGCGGGGCAACTGGTTTATGGGCTAACCTTTGCACCAAACGCAAAAAAGACGCTTGGTCATCGTTTGGAATCAGCACCGTGATGGATTGCCCAAGCATTTTCTGGCTCGAGAAACCATAGGTCGCTTCTGCGCCTGTGTTCCAAGCAAAAATTTTACCACTTGGGTCAAAAGCCACAACACTTTCTTTGGCTTGCATCACCGCATCCTCGAGTAGCGAAGCGGTGGTGCTGGGCTTTTCTTGCTGACTGAGGCTTAAAGCGGTATTGATGCTTTTCATGGCAAGGTTAGCAATACCTGTCAGTAACTCGAGTTGTGGTGTTTCTAGGCTGTGTGCTTGTTGGTCTAAAATCAGGATTGACCCCATCACATGACCAGAATGAGACCACAATGGAATACTGACCACAAACTGGTAGTTCTCTATTCCCAAAAAGGCTTCGATGTTGCAAACCACGCTTGGCTCGCTCGAGTGGCTTATTTTGGCAGGGGCAAACCAAGTAAAATCTTTTGGTAAACTCCGCGCCAGTTGTTCTGAACCTAAGCCGTGGGTGGTGATTAAACGCACACTGTTGCTCGAGACCCAGCAGACCGCCGCGACTTTTGCGCCAATCGCATGGCTTGCCAGTTCAGCAGCTTGTTGCAAAGTGCTGCTGGCAAGTTGCCGAACTGGGGCGTATTCGGTCAGCATATCGGCTTTTAACCAAGGGTTAAAGACCTTATTTGATTGGCTGGTTTTGATTTGAATACGCTCATTCATACATTTCTCCCGAATCGGGGTTTATTAGAACAATCTTTAGTTCACAAATAACTGACGCGACTTACAAAAGTATGACACAGTGTCGGGCTTTTGGTTTTTAGAGTTTAAGACGAATGCGTTTTGATAAGAACCAACCAAGGTATGGGCAGTAACCAATCCAGCTATGGGCAGTAACCAATCCAGCTATGGGCAGTAACCACTCAATCTGGTAGGCTAAAGGTATGAATGAAACAAAACCCAACAATCCTTGGGGAATTGCGATTGTGATGCTGATTGTCGGCTTCTTTGCGGGCTTATTGGCTGCGCCGCGCTCTGCGCCAGTGGTTGCCAACCCCTCAGCCTCGAGTAGCCTTGACCTGAGTGGTAAAGCTCCAATTGTCCTCAATCTCGAGCAGAACGGGCAAAAAAGCCAGATTGTCGGTAATCCACTGCTTGCCGATGCCAGCAGTGGCGCAACCTATATTTTAGGGCAAGCCAGCGCCAAAGTGACGATGATTGAATTTGGCGATTATCGCTGTGGCTACTGCCGTTTATTTACCACCCAGACTTTTCCTAAAATTTTAGAGCAGTATGTTAAAACTGGTAAAATTCGCTATATCTACCGCGATACGGTCAGTGTTGGCGGCGAACAAACCGTGACGGTCTCGAGTGTCGCGGCTTGCGCCAATGAACAAGGTAAATTCTGGGATTTTCATGCCATGGCACACAATAATCTCGAGACTTGGGGCAATGCCAATGGCACAGAACTGATCAGTACCCTGACACAAATGAGTCAGCAAATTGGGATCAATGGTACGACCTTACAAAGTTGTGTCTCGAGCAACCACCATGCCACAAGACTCAAAACCGACATCGAACTGGCACAGCGCTTTGGGGTCACGGGGACACCTTCGTTTGTGATTAACGGCTACTTTTTTAGTGGGGCATTACCTTTTGAGGTCTACCAAAAGATTTTTGAATCTTTTGGTGTGGTCTAGCAGGTTATTCAACAAAGAGAAAAGACTAAGCTGTACGGTTTCTCGAGGATGGCTAAAGTGTCTTTGCAAATCTTGGTATAATTTTTTTATGAAAGCTGCTTGGATTATCTTGAGTACCGCCGTTGGGATTGGTTTTGGCTATGCAACTTTGGGTGTACTTTCGCTGCTTGGCACAACCCAACTCGGTTGGCAACTGTGGTGGCTCGAGCCGAGCGTTGGGCTGGGTGCAGGGCTGGTGTGTTTTGCAATCTGCCAAAAGGCGGCGGGTCAGCCAAGCCAAGCCCATAACCGAGGCGAACGGGCGATTTGGCGTTTGGCATACCGCCGAGGCTGGGAACTGAGTTTAGAGCAAATTTTAGCCGAAACGATGCTCGAGGAAAGCGCGGCTCGATCCACGCTCCAAAACCTCGAGCAAAAAGGACAAGCCGTGCTGACTGCTCCTAACAAATGGCGGTTACAAACATAAAATATCAATGTGCTATATTCTCGGACATGAGTTTGCTCGAGTTAAAAAATCAGGCATTGCAATTATCGTTTCACGAACGAGCCGCTTTAATGCGTGACTTAAAAAAGTCTTTATCGGAAGCTGAACTCGATGCGCTACTTCTTGAGGAATCCCTGACTCGTTTGACCGAGTTGAAAAACGGTACTGTGCAACGTGTTTCTGGAAACAAGTGGTATCAACGTGGCAAAAATGCTGCGTTGAGCCTTTCATCCTCATGCAATCACACAAATGCTTAAAGCTGAGGATTACTTTGAGCGTATCCATGCCAAATTAGCCTTACAATTTCGGGAAGCCATAAATCTCGAGATTGAAACATTGCTTGAATTCCCCGAATCTGCGCCAGTGGTACATCCACGCGGTTTAAGACGGCGGCTATTAACTGGTTTTAAGTTTAAGATCATTTATATCATCTATATCATCGAAGAGGAACTTGGCTTGCTCACCATTTTATCGGTGCGGCATACGAGTCAAGCTGATGAGTTCTTAGACCAGTTGCTCGATTAAGTTGTAAAATAATTTTATGAATTTTCTCGAGCAAGTGGTTTTGATTACCGGTGGCGCAAGTGGCATGGGGGCAGCTTGTGTGCAGGCTTTTACCGAGTCTGGCGCAAAAGTGGTGCTGATTGACCGCAACCAAACCCTTGGCTTAGAAGTGAGCAAGCGCACTGGCTCGAGTTTCGAGGCTGGCGATATTGCTGACTCGAGTTTTTGTGAGGCTGCGGTACAGCGCAGCTTTGAGCAATTTGGACGGATAGACGTGTTGGTCAATGCTGCCGGTATTATTGTGCGCTCGAGTGGCTTAGAAACCTCCGACGAGGCTTGGCATAGAATCATGAATGTCAATCTTTCGGGGTCGTTTTTTATGGCTCGAGCCGCCTTAAAAATCATGAAGACCCAACAACGTGGTGCAATTGTCAATTTTGGCAGTATCTGGGGCGATGTTGGCGCAGCTGGTGTGGCGGCATATTGCGCCAGCAAAGGGGCAATCCATAACCTGACCAGAGCCTTAGCACTCGAACACGCCCAAGATGGCATTCGGATTAACGCCGTTTGCCCCGGCGAAGTCAACACCCCAATGTTACAAGCCGAGCGCTCAGAACCGATTACCCAAGCCCTGCTCGAGCAATTGGCGCAAACCGTGCCGATGGGGCGTTTGGCTGCTCCAGAAGAAATTGCTCGGGTGGTTTTATTTCTTGCCTCGAGCCAAGCAAGTTATATGACTGGTTCGCTGGTGACTGTGGATGCGGGTTTTACTGCCCGTTAGAATGCTAATCTGAGCAACTATGGATAAGGATTACCAAACGTGGGATGGAATTACTGACCAAGTGAATGCTTTAGCAGCCAAGCTCCAAGACGAGCAATTTGACCTGATGATGGTCATTACAAGAGGCGGCATGATTCCGGGCGCGGTACTTGGCTATCGGCTGGGAATTCGCAACATTGTCGTGGCGGCGGTCGAATTTTATGATGACCGAACGGGCGCTCGAGGGGTGCATCCAACTTTTTTGCAGTTTCCAGCCGATCCTATATTGACTGGTAAACGGGTACTGATTGTCGATGAAGTCTGGGATTCTGGGCGCACGATTCAAGCTGTGGCAACCCGAGTTCATCAGGCGGGTGGTGTGCCAATCACGGCGGTGCTGCATTACAAACCTCGGATGTCCGAAACTGCCCTAGAACCCGATTATTATGTCTTGGCAACCAATGCTTGGATTGTTTATCCGTGGTCAAGGCACGAAAAACTCGATGCGTAAAATTTGTCCTCATCTCAAAACCATCTCAATCCCATCGGCTCGAGAAAGAATAAAAAAATGCAAAACACTTGGACTGCTTTTACAAAGGCGGCACTCAGTCAAGCCAAACTCGAGGGTTTAGCCTTCTCGAGCCACACCAAGCTCGAGATTTCTGGGCAGGGTAGCCTCGAGACACAGATATTGGAAAATCCTTTCAAGCGCTGTGTGATTTCTTGGAATGCCCTTACCCCCGACGACTCAGGCTTGCTGCTCGAGGCTCGGGTGCGCTTTGGGCAGCGCTGGTCGAAGTATTTACGGATTGCCCAATGGAGCAATAATCCACTCGCCAATACTTCGTTTGAGGATTCAGACCAAGGGGTGCTGCTCGAGACCGACACGATTATTTGCAAAAATTCTGCCGATGCCTTACAGCTTCGGGTGACGCTGCGCGGACAGGCGGTTTTGACGGGTTTAGCAGCGACTTTTACCGATGACACAAGCCCAACGCTTGGCGCGGCTTCTGACCAAAAAGCGTGGGGTCTGGAGTTGGCTGTGCCACAGCATTCACAGATGATTTATCCCAAAGGTGGTCAGGTCTGGTGCAGCCCAACCAGCACCACGATGTTGCTCGAGTATTGGGCAAATAAACTCGGGCTGCCACTGGCAGATACTGTGCCGAAAGCTGCCCAAGCTGTCTGGGATGTGGCATACAACGGCGCGGGTAATTGGGCATTCAATATGGCATATGTTGGTGCTAAGGGCTTGCAGGGTTTTGTGGCACACTTGGGCAGTTTTGCGGCTGCCGAAGCCTATCTTGCCAACGGAATCCCAATTGCGCTTTCGATTGGTTGGGAAGACGGTACGCTTGATGGTGCGCCAATTGGGCATTCGCATGGGCATTTGGTGGTGCTGCGTGGCTTTACTCCCACCGGCGACCCGATTATCAACGACCCAGCCCACCCATCTGACCAAGCCGTGCGGGTGATTTATAAGCGTGACCAACTCGAGCGAGCTTGGTTGCTGCACAGTGGTGGAATTGTGTACATTGTGCAACCAAACAACTATACTTTTCTTGATGCTCACCCAAATACAGCAAATTAAATTGATGGATTCACCACTCGAGCAAATCAAAGCCCTGAGCCACGATTTGCGTTTTGAAATTGTTTCGATTCTGGCACAGCGCGAGTGTTGTGTTTGTGAACTCGAGGTGCTGCTCGGGCTAACCCAAAGTAAAGTTTCCTATCATTTAGCCGCCCTGCGCGAAGTTGGCTTGGTCTCGAGTGAACAGCGTGGCAAAAACGTATTTTATCGCCTCGAGCGTACCGAGCTTTATTTGTTGGGCGGTAAATTGCTCGAGCGACTGCTCAAACCGCGCCCTGACCTTGCCCTGACAAATCAAATAGAATTGATGTGTTAATCTTTTGAGATGCGGATTTTGATTCTTTGTACCCACAACAGCGCTCGTAGCCAAATGGCAGAAGGCTGGGCGCGTTTCTATGCCACAGAATTTGGGCTTGAGTGCCAAGTTCTGAGCGCTGGCACAGAAGCCACCTTTGTTAAGCCCGACGCAATTCAAACCATGCACGAAGTTGGCATAGACTTGGGCAGCCACTCGAGTAAAACGCTTTACGACCTACCAGACCCTTGGAATTTTGAGTATGTGATTACCGTTTGCGATAGCGCCGCCGAAAATTGCCCAGTCTACCCAGCCCAAACCAAGCGCTTACATTATCCATTCAAAGACCCAAGTGGGCATTCGCTCGAGATGTGGCGGGTTGTGCGTGACCAAATTGGCGCACAAATGAAAGCCTTGGTTGTGGCTCTAAAAAACCAGCAACCAGTCCCGCCAACCTACGAAGCCACGCCAAGTGTGGAAAGCTGATGCTGCGCCGTTTGTTGTCCGAATGGATTGGCACATTTGCGATTGTCTACTGTGGGGTTGGCGCAATTGCTTTAACCCAAACAGGTTTACTGAACGGTGGCTTATTGGCAATTGCCATGGCTCACGGCTTTGCAGCGATGGTCATGATTTATGCGGTTGGCAATGTCTCTGGCGCACATTTTAATCCAGCCATCACAATTGCGCTAACCCTGACCAAGCGTTTTTTGTGGCAAGATGTACTGCCTTATATTGCGGCGCAGTTATTGGGCAGTTTAGCCGCTATTGCCACCCTAAGTCTGACCCACAGCGCGGCACTCGAGAAAGTCCAATACGGTGCAACTTTGCTTGCGCCCAATGTTTCGGGGCTGGCTGGTTTTACAATCGAAGCAGTGCTGACTTTTTTCTTGGCTTTTGTTGTTTTTCGCGTGGCGGTTTTTCAATCCCACCCTGCGGCTGGCGCGATGGTTGGCGCAACGATCATGATGTGTATTGCGGCTGCCGGACCACTGACAGGAGTGGCGCTCAATCCGGCTCGAGCTTTTGGACCGGCAATTTTTGGCAATTGGCAAGACCACTGGATCATGTGGGCTGCGCCAATTTGCGGTGCAGTTATCGGCGCTTTTACGGCTCAAGCCCTCGAGACAAAAAAGGATGTGACCCCATGAAAAAGCCTTCGGTATTATTTCTTTGCACGGGCAATACCGCCCGTAGCCAAATGGCGGATGCACTGCTGCGCCACCATGCCCCAGACGAATTTGAAGTTACCAGTGCTGGACTCGAGCCGGGGGTACTGAATCCATACACCGTGCGGGTTCTCGAGGAACTTGGTATCAGCACCCAAGGGATGCACGCCAAAGGGGTAATTCCCATGCTTGGTCATCAGCATTTTAACTACATCATCACGGTTTGCTCGAGAGCCGAAGAAAAATGCCCGATGTTTCCGGGAGTTTCATACCGCCTAGCGTGGGCATTTGAAGACCCGGCTGCTTTTGTCGGCAACGATACCGACACGCTCGAGAAATTCCGTGAAATTCGCAATGCCATTTCGGAGCGGATTCTTGGCTGGAAAATGGGTGGCTACAAAGTCTAATCCTCAAATAAGTCTTTTAAGGCAGTGAATGGATTCTCGCGCTTACTTTCTTGAACTCCAAAGACTGGACAGTCGGCTCGAGCTTCGGGGCAAGCGGCGGTTCGATTGAGGTTCGCGCCGCAAGCTGCACATAAGCCTTTGCATTTGGATTTGCATTTGACCATGGTTGGAATATCCAGACTGATGCTTTCGGCAAACAATGCCGTCAGGTCGATGTTCGGGTCGCCAAAGACAATCACTTCGTCGTCGTCCTCGACTAAACGGGTCGGTATTTTAACGCTGGCATCAAAGCGCAGTAGACTCTCGAGCCGCGATTCAAGGCTGTACTCCACTGGGTCAAGGCAGCGCCCGCAATCAAGACTGAGCGTGGCTCTGATTGTGCCAGCCAACCAGTATTCGTTGTCGCCAAGATGCGAGGCAATGGCTCGCCACTCGGCATGACCCACAAGCGGAATGGTGTTGGTCTCGAGTCCGTGGGTGGTTGGCACAGTGTACTCGAGAACATCGATTTGTCCAGCGTTGGAGACATCGCCACCACCGCGCAGGATTTGAGAAAGGTTCAAACTTGGAGCTTCAATCACAGCTACAGTCTACACGAGTTTATGTGCCTCGAGATGCGCTTGATGGCTCAGTAAACCTCCAATTTCCTCCATTTGCGCTTGGCTTAAAGCCCCTTGCGCCAGAACCGCTGCATTTTCTTGGACTTGTTTTACGGTTCTAAAGCCCGGAATCGGAATCGTCTGGCTGCTGCGTGCCAATAGCCAAGCCAACGCGCCTTGCGCCAAGGTACGCCTGCCTGCCATCAGAACTTCTCGAATTGCCTCGAGTTTGGCTAACCAGACTGGGTTTGGTTGACCATGTTGAAAATACGCCATCCAAGCTGGCGAAATAAAACGCACATCGCTGGCTGTAAATGCCGCCCCACCCGAGAATTTACCAGTTAGCATTCCCATCCCAAGTGGACCGCGGTTAATACTCGAGAGGTTGTGTTGCTCTAGAAACTCGAGCATGGCGCTGTTGTCTTCAAAAATATTTTGCTGATGTTGAATCGCCACACAGTTTGGAGCAGCCGCAAAAACCTTGGCTCGAGCCAAATCGTCGGTACTCCAACCATACGCTCGAATCAGTCCTTCTTGCACCAGTTGCTCGAGGGTAACTAGAATCTCTGATGCTTTGGAAATCGGGTAATCGCCAACGTGCAACTGAAAAAGGTCAATATAATCAGTCTGTAAACGCCTCAGGCTGGCAAGACACGAGGCTCGAATATCGGCTGGGGTACAATGAACACCGCGCACAACTTTTTGCGCTTCGTCCAGACCATAGCCAAATTTTGTGGCAATCACAACTTGCTCTCGAGCCGCGCCAAGTGCTTTACCCAGAATCACTTCGCTGTGTCCAGCCCCATAGTTGGCAGCCGTATCAAAAAAAGTAATCCCCATCTCAAGGGCTGCCTCTATGGCTTTTATAGACTCGAGGTCGCTGACTGCTCCCCAGCCTGCTTCTTGGGTGTCAAATTTCCACTCACCACCAATTGCCCAACAGCCCATGCCAATTGCGCTCACGCCAATGTTGCTCCGACCAAGATTTCTTTTCATTCGCCCAGCCTAAAGCCTCAAGCGCACTCAAGGTCAAGCCCTAGACCTTTTGAGGTTCTATACTGCCCCATGACTTTCTCGATTGGCGATGCTGCGACCCAAGCTGGAATCAGTATTCATACGCTGCACTATTACGAACGCGAAGGTTTACTGCACGTGGCTCGAGCCAGCAGTGGGCATCGGCGCTACTCGAGCAGCGACCTTGAATGGATTGGAATTTTAACCTGTCTGCGAAAGACTGGAATGCCGATTCGCACCATGCGTGAATTTGCCGCGCTGGTTCAGCAAGACTCGAGCAATATCCCAGAGCGAATTCAAATTCTTAAAGCCCATCGGCTCGAGGTGATTGAACACTTAAAATCTTTGCAACACAACCTTGACCATGTTGAGTACAAAATAGATTACTACCAAAAAGTTTTAGCGCAAAAAGTCGTTTGAAAATGCTACTCATGCTGCTTCTCGAGCGCAATATTCAGCCCAAACCTTATGTTATAACTGGATAACACCACTTGCAATTGGAGGACTATGCAGCTCACCGAACGCGAAAAAGACAAATTGATGATTGTTGTGGCAGCCGACCTTGCCCGTCGCCGCTTGGCAAGGGGCTTAAAGCTCAATCACCCTGAAGCCATTGCGCTGATTACCGCCGAGGTTCTCGAGGGTATCCGTGATGGTCAGAGTGTTGAATACCTCATGAGTTACGGCGCAACGATTCTCAAGCGCGAACAAGTGATGCTCGGTATTCCCGAAATGATTCACGATATTCAAGTCGAAGGAACATTCCCAGACGGCACAAAACTGGTCACAATTCACGACCCGATTCGCTAAGGAGAAATAGCATGATACCCGGTGAATACATCGTTGAAGAAGGCGAAATAGAAATCAATCTGGCTCGAGAAACCTTGCAGCTTGTGGTTGAAAATCGGGCTGACCGACCAATTCAAGTCGGGAGTCATTTTCATTTCTTTGAAGTCAATCGCGCCCTTGGCTTTGACCGCGAGGCAGCTTACGGGATGCGTTTGAACATTGCCGCAGGCACAGCCGTGCGTTTTGAACCCGGAGAACGCAAAGAAATCGAACTGGTCGCCCTTGGTGGCTCGAGAATCGTGTATGGCATGAATGCACTGGTGATGGGTGAACTTGCCACGCAGCGCGAGGCAGCACTCGAGAAAGCCAAAACCGAGGGGTTCTTATGATACCCAAAAGCAAGGGATTTGTATGAAACTGAGCCGCCGACAATACGCCGACTTGTACGGCATTACCACGGGCGATAGGGTACGGCTTGCCGATACCGATTTACTGATCGAAGTTGAACATGATTACACAGTTTACGGCGAAGAGGTCAAATTTGGTGGCGGTAAAGTTATCCGTGATGGCTTAGGGCAATCACAACGCACTCGAGCCGATGGCGCACCAGACTTGGTGATTACCAATGCCCTGATTCTTGACCATTGGGGAATTGTCAAAGCCGATGTTGGGGTGCGCGATGGAAGAATCTGCGCCATTGGCAAAGCGGGCAATGCTGGCACACAAGATGGTGTTACGCCCGGACTCGAGATTGGTGCAAGTACCGAAATTATTGCTGGTGAAGGACATATTTTAACCGCAGGTGGCGTGGACACCCATATTCATTTTATTGCGCCGCAACAGGCTTGGGAAGCGCTTTACAGTGGCATCACGACCATGATTGGTGGCGGCACAGGACCGACGGCTGGCACAAGCGCCACGACTTGCACCCCCGGCGAATGGCATATCCACCGAATGCTCGAGGCGTTAGAAGGCTTACCACTTAATTTTGGTTTACTTGGTAAGGGCAACGCCAGTTTAACCGCACCGCTCGAGGAACAAGTGCGGGCTGGCGCAATTGGCTTAAAACTCCATGAGGATTGGGGAACAACCCCCGCCGCGATTCATGCAGCGCTCGAGGTTGCCGAGAAATTTGATGTCCAAGTCGCTATTCACACCGATACCTTAAATGAATCTGGGTTTGTTGAAGACAGCATCAAAGCCTTTGCCGGACGCACGATTCACACCTACCATACCGAAGGGGCGGGTGGGGGTCACGCCCCAGATATTATCAAAGTTGCCAGTCTGCCCAATGTGCTGCCCAGCAGCACCAATCCAACCATGCCGTTTACGATCAATACCTTAAAAGAACATTTGGATATGCTGATGGTTTGTCATCATTTAAGCCCACGAATCCCAGAAGATGTGTCCTTTGCCGAAAGTCGCATCCGCCCTGAAACGATTGCTGCCGAGGATATTTTGCATGACCTCGGGGTGTTTAGCATGATGAGTAGTGATAGCCAAGCCATGGGCAGAATTGGCGAAGTGATTTTGCGAACTTGGCAAACCGCCCATAAGATGCGTCAGCAGCGCGGAGAACTTGGCTCGAGTCGCCATGATAACCTTCGGGCAAAACGCTATGTCGCCAAGTACACCATCAATCCAGCCATTGCTCACGGGGTTGCCCATGAAGTTGGCAGTGTTGAAGTTGGTAAATTAGCCGATTTGGTGCTGTTCAAACCCGCTTTTTTTGGGGTCAAGCCAAGCATGATTATCAAAGGTGGTTTTGTGGTCGCCGCCCAAATGGGCGACCCGAACGCCAGTATCCCCACGCCACAGCCTGTCTATACCCGCCCAATGTTTGCGGCTCACGGACTGGCGCACCGCAGCACTTGTCTGCATTTTGTTTCGGCAATCAGTCTCGAGACGGGTAATTTACCCGCCTTGACCCGCCGTTTAAGTGCGGTTAAGAACACCCGCAACATTGGCAAAAAGGACATGATTCATAACAACGCCATGCCTGAAATCGAAGTAGACCCAGAAACCTACAAAGTCACAGCAGACGGCGAGCATCTCGAGTGTGAACCAGCCAAGGAATTACCCATGACCCAACGGTACTTTCTTTTTTAATATGCACGAAGCCTCGATTGCCATAGACTTGGTGCAGATGGTGATAGAACAAGCCGAGTTGCATGACGCCACAGCCGTCACTCGAGTGGTAGTTCGACTTGGAATGCTCTCAAGTGTGATTCCAGAAGCCCTTTATTTTGCTTGGACAAGCGCTCGAGAAGACACGATTGCTGAACTCGCTAACCTCGAAATTCATACCGTACCCGCTACGGCAATTTGCACGACCCACGGTACAGTGACCTTAAATTTGCAACGCGGTATTCGCTGCCCAATCTGCGATGCGCCAACCCCACAAATCATCACGGGCGAAGAACTCGAGTTGGACAGTTTAGAATTGGAGTAACTATGGAAAACACCGCCCGAATTGTGACAGTCCGCCAAGGCATCTTAAAACACAATGACCAACTGGCGCTCCAGAACCGCCAGCAATTCCAAGCCCTTGGCTTACGGGTTATTAACCTTGCCTCGAGTCCGGGAGCTGGAAAAACCGCCCTGCTGGAACGTACCTTTACCGATTTTGGCTCGAGTCTTCGCATGGCAGTCGCAGTTGGCGACCTCGCCACCGAAAACGATGCAATCCGCTTACGCCAAGCAGGAGCAATTGCCCATCAGATTGTGACCGGTACAATTTGTCATTTGGATGCCCAGATGGTGCAGAATGTACTGCCAAATTTTGACTTGCCCAGTTTACAAACCCTTTTTCTCGAGAATGTTGGCAATCTGGTCTGCCCCAGTAGTTACGACCTTGGTGAAAGCGCCAGAGCGGTGCTGCTCAGCACCACCGAAGGCGAGGATAAACCACTCAAGTACCCGACCATGTTTAACACCGCCGACGTTGTGCTGCTGACCAAAATGGACATTGCCCAAGCCGTTGGCTTTAACCGCGAGCTTGCCCTCGAGAATATAGACCGTGCGCGTCCGGGTGTGCCTGTGCTGGAAGTCTCGAGCAAAACGGGTTTGGGCATGGCGACTTGGTACGATTTTGTCCGAGGGAAAATGTGAAACTCGAAGGGCTAAAATTACCAATTCAACAAAATCGGACATCTCCCCTACTTGATGGCTTGATTCGTATTGACCAGCCACCGATTGTTGAACAAAAAAAGTATAAAATTATTGAGTTACCCATGACTTGTTTAGAGCGCCGACAAGTCAGACGGCGATTACGCACCCCAGACGGACTCGAGTTAGGTTTGGCATTGCCAACAGGCACAATTTTAATTCCAAATCTGGTCTTGCACACCACCAGCGATACAGCGTATGTGGTTCGGGCAGCCCCAGAAGAAATTGTGATTATCCGACCAAAAGACACCAAAGAAGCCATTTTTCTAGCCCATCAAATCGGTAATCTGCACCGCGATTATGAATTGCAAAAGTACGGTTTACTGATGCACGTCCTGTACGACCCAGCCCTCGAGTTGTTGCTGTTGCGCTTAGGCGTAACCTTTGCTCGAGACCGCCAGCCGTTTCTTGGTAAACCCAGTTGGGAACACTGATGCTGCGCTTACTGCAACTAGCCGACAGTGCCATGCCAAGCGGCGCGTATGCTTTTTCGGACGGGCTTGAAACCGATACGCAAAATGCTCGAGTCCATGATGCAAGTAGCCTTTCGGCTTGGCTCGAGACACAACTGCGCTTTGGTTGGGGACAGTCTGATGCCACAGCTTGTGCTTTGGCTTGGCATCCCGAACAGCGCCACAAAATCAATGCCGAGCTCAGCGCCATCAAAAATATCGAAACCCTGCGCCGAGCCAGTCTGCAAATCGGTACGACCTTAGAACGCAATGCACTTCAGATTTGGAATCTAGCCCTCGAGTTACCCCAACCTGTGCATCATGCCGTGATTTTTGGAGCATTAGGACACGCTTTTGGTTGCACCCAAAAGGAAACCGTCACCGCCTTTATCAGCAGTTACTTAATCGGAAAAGCCACCTCTGCCACGCGCTTACTGCGGATTGGGGGAATCAGCACTCAAAAAATGATTGCCAAGCTCGAGCCTGTGGTGCTTGAAGTGATTGAACAGGCTTGTCTGGCTCGAGAAATTCAGTCGTACACACCACTAATTGATTTTTCCGCCCACGCCCAAGCCAAATTGCACTTGCGCTTATTTCAAAGTTAAGAGGTTTTTATGAGTCTAAAAATTGGCGTTGGAGGTCCGGTCGGCAGTGGCAAAACCGCGCTGCTCGAGGTCTTGTGTCAGCGCCTGAGAAGCGAATATCAACTTGGGGTGATTACCAATGATATTTACACCTTCGAGGATCAACAAATCCTGACTCGAGCCGAAGCACTGCCCGCAGAACGGATTCTAGGGGTTCAAACAGGAGGTTGTCCGCACACTGCCATCCGTGAAGATGCCAGTTTGAACCTCGAGGCAATTTTGCAACTCGAGCGAGCATTCCCAGACTTAGAAATTATTTTTATCGAATCTGGCGGCGATAACCTGTCCAGCAGTTTCAGTCCAGAATTGGTGGATGCGTGGCTGTTTGTGATTGATGTGGCTGGCGGTGAAAAAGTCCCGCGTAAAGGTGGACCGGGGATTCAGAGTGCCGACCTTTTTGTGATTAACAAAATTGACCTCGCGCCAATGGTTGGTGCAGATTTAAGAGTCATGGATGCGGACACTCGAGCCGTGCGTGGCAATAAACCTTTTGTGATGACCAACTTAAAAGATGGAACTGGGGTGGCGGATATTGTCTCTTGGATTAAACGCGAATTGCTGCTCGAGAATGTTGAAGCGATTCAATCTGGACTGGCTGCCGCTAGTGCTACTGAGTTAGCTGCCGATAGGTTGGACTAATGCGAACCCAGCACGGCAAACTCGAGCTTGTTTTTGGCTGGTCAGACGGCAAAACTGTGCTGCGGCACTCGTACCATCAAACACCTTTGCAAATCATCCGACCTTTTGAACTCGAGCCAAATACGCTAACCCTGACGATTATCAATCCCACGGCTGGAATCATGGGCGGCGATCAATTTGAAATTTCGGTTGTTCTCGAGCCTCAGGCAAAAGTGATTCTCTTAACCCAAAGCGCCAGTAAAATCCATAAAATGCACCTTGGCGAATCTGCCACGCAAAACCTACATTTTGAAATTGCCAATCAGGCTCGGCTCGAGTATTACCCGCAACGCATTATTCCTTTTGCCGAATCCGAATTTAGCCAAAGCAGTCAGATAAACCTCGAGCCTCATGCCGAATTTGCCATGCTCGAGACTTGGGCAAGTGGCAGAATTGCTAAAAATGAACGCTTGGCATTTCGGCGCTACGCCAACCAAACCAGGGTTTTTATTGCGGGTCGGCTCGAGTATTTAGAACGGTACAATTTAGAACCAAGTCGTGCCGACTACGCCGCGCTGGGTTTACTCGAGCAGCAGACCCACAGTTTAAGTGGGGTTTTTATTGGACAAACCAAAACAGCTTTTGAATTACCAGTGCAACACGGAAAAACCCAATCTGGTCATACTTGGGTACGGGCTTTGAGCCAAGATAATGTTGTGCTTGACCGAGCCATACAAACCACAAGGGACACGCTCAGGCAAGCCTTTTTTAACTTACCCGCAATGCAAATACGAACTTAAATCTCACCTCGAGTGACGGGCTTACCTTGTACTTGACAAATATCGCTTAACTGTATATACTCAGTATATTGATATGCACAGTGACCTGATTGTCTCCCAAACCGATGGTCGCCCAATGTATCTGCAAATCATGCAGCAAATCAAGGCGCGTATTGCTGTTGGTGACTGGAAAAACGGACAAGAAATCCCGTCTATTCGTCAATTGGCTGCCGATTTACGGGTCAGCGTAATTACCGTCAAACGCGCTTACCTCGAGTTGGAACGCGAAGGGATTATTTACACCCAGCACGGCAAAGGCTCGAGCGTCGCACAAACCAACCTACAACCTCAGCTTTATGCCCAAGAACTTTTAAGCCATTTACAACAAGCGGCTCGTTTAGGCGCACTGCTCGGACTCGAGACCGAGCAATTGCTGGCACAACTCAAAAGCTGTATCGAATCATAAGGAGTCTCTCATGCACGAATTCGCGGTTCAATTTGAACACGTTACAAAAACCTATCGGCATTTTCATCTTCAAGACATTTCCTTTACCCTACCAACAGGCAGCATCATGGGGTTTATTGGCACAAACGGCGCGGGGAAATCCACGACCATTCGTATTCTTATGGGCTTGGTTCATCAAGAAAAAGGCAATGTGCGGGTTCTCGAGCAGCCGATGCCAGCCAGACAAGTGGCTGCCAAAGCCGACATTGGATTTGTCTCTGAGGATTTACGCTTGTACAAAAGCACCAGCCTCGAGTGGCACATGAATTTTATTGCTTCGATTTACCCAAGTTGGGATAAGAACTATGCCAAACATTTACTTAAACAATTTGACTTAAAAGCCACCCAACAAATCAAAGGGTTATCTCATGGGCAAAGGGTTAAATCAGCACTGCTCTTGGTGCTGGCTCGCCGCCCAAAATTACTGGTCTTGGACGAACCAACCACTGGCTTAGACCCAATTGCCCGCAGCGAAGTGCTGGGTGAACTGATGCAAGTCCTGACCGACGAAGAACGCACCGTGTTTTTCTCGAGCCAAAATACTTTGGATGTCGAACAAATCTCTGACCAAATCACCTTTATTAACCAAGGGCAAATCATAGACTCGAGCGACAAAGAAAGTTACTTAGAGCGTTGGCGCAGAATCCGCTTAGAAATTCCTGATGGCACAACCTTAACGCCACGTCCCGAGATAATCTCAAGCCAAGGCAGTGGGCGTTTAATTACGTTAATCACCAATCGATTTAGTCCCGCTTTAAGTGCCGCATATCAATCCACAGGTGCAAGTATTCGAGCAATAGACACCATGACGCTCGAGGAAATTTTTATCGCCAATGTGCAACACCAACGCAAAATGGAGGCAACATGAACACAGCCATTCTCAAAGCGCTGATTAAAAAAGACTGGTATTTGCACCGCTACCTGATTCTTGGTTACTTAATGGCTGGTTTCGCGGCATTGATGATGGTCAGCATACCAAGTGAATTTTGGTTCTCGGTGGGCAGTATTTGCCTTATTACCGTCTTAATTGCCTTGGGGTTTCATCTTCCCGTAAGCATGGTCATCGAAGAACGCGCTCAACACACCCTGCCATTTATCATGAGTTTACCCCTATCAGTACGAGAATACACCACCGCTAAAATCTTTGCCAATTTACTGATTTACTTAGTACCTTGGCTGATACTGGTAACAGCCAGTTACATCCTGATTCTAACTCGAGATAACCTACCTGACGGACTAATCCCTTTTGTCACCATTATTTTAGTTGAACTGATGGTCAGTTCGTGCCTGATTTTAAGTGTTGCTTTAATCACCGAATCTCAGGCTTGGACTGTTGGTGCAGTGATTCTTGGCAATATCATTTTACAAGGCTTTATGGGATTTATTTCCAACCTTCCAAGCATCAAAACCTACATTACAGGCTCGAGTATTGTCTGGAATACCACCAGTATTCTCATTGTGCTTGCTGAACTAACCGTGATGTTTGTATTGCTTGCAATTACATTTTTCGTACAATTCAAGAAAACTGACTTCATTTAAGATTTGCCAGGAGTGTTATGCTCGAGATTAGACCTTTTACCCAAGAAGATTACCAAACCATTGCTCGGCTTGAAATGAGTATTTTTAGCGATGAAGTGCTGACTGCCGAAAGTATCCAAGAAGAAGACCAGCACAACCCTTTGCACATTAAACAAGAACGTTTTTTGGCTTGGTACAGCGGTCTGGCTGTCGGGTTTGCCCACCTCACCCAAGATGCTTGGCAGTACCATCCGCAACGTTTTATTTTCTGGGTTGTGGTGCATCCAGATTTTCAACGCCAAAGCATCGGCACACAACTTTGGCAAAAATTATTAGAAGCGGTCGCGGCATACAACCCCATCAGTATTTCTGCCAGCACCCGCGAAGATTGTTTTGGCTTAGAATTCTTAAAAAAACGCGGTCTGCTCGAGAAAATGCGAACTTGGGAAAATCGGATTGAGGTGCAAGACTTTGACCCAAGCCCATATGGCAACTTAAAACATCAACTCGAGACTCAAGCAATACAAATTTTAAGTGCTGCCCAACTCCAAAACCTGCACCCAGACTTTGCACTGCGTTATTACCAATTGAATACCGACACAGAACATGATGTACCACGGGCTTACACAGCCACAGTTCCAACTTTTAAGGAATGGAAAAGTGTTAATTTGCAAAGCCCTAAAGTGCTGCTCGAAGGTACATTTATGGCACTTCATGGTCTAGAGTATGTCGGAATGTCCCAGCTTTTTAAGTCCGACAGCGATTACTTAACGATTGGTTTAACAGGCGTTCGCCGAGAATACCGAGCTAAACACATTGCACTAGCCTTAAAAGTGGCTTGTCTCGAGTGGGCAAAAAACAATGGTTACGCCGAAATCCGCACTTGGAATGACAGCCATAACCAAGCTATTTTGGCTCTGAATAAAAAACTTGGTTTTACCCAATGCCCGGCTTGGATTGAGTGCATCAAAGAATAAGTTCTACAAATAAATCATGCTCGAGCATCAGTTGGTTGCTTTGGTGTTTTATTGCACCTAAAAGGAAAACAATGAATAACATAAACCCTACCGAACGCCTACATGGTTTAGATGCTGTTCGAGCCATTGCTTTACTGCTTGGTGTGGTGCTTCATGCCACGATGTCTTTTTTGCCAGGGATGCAAATTTGGATTACAGTAGACTCGAGCCGCAGCCCAGCCTTGAGTGTGCTTTTTTATGGGCTGCATATGTTCAGAATGATTACCTTTTTCTGGATTGCTGGTTTTTTTGCTTCGCTCAGTTTTGAACGACTCGGGCTTAGAAAATTTATTTTAGATCGTCTCAAACGAATTGTTTTGCCTTTGACACTGGCTTGGCTTCCAGTCATTGCCAGCATTACAGCCATTGCGACTTGGAGTGCCACCATTGCCAATGGTGGCATTCGCCCGCCCACCATGGCAACGCCAGCGCTTTCGCCAAGTAATTTTCCATTGGCGCACCTTTGGTTTTTGTACTTGCTGATTCTTTTTTATATCGTGTTTTTAGGCATACAGCAAATCAATAAAAATAATTGGCTGTCTCGAGTCAGTACACCTTTGGTCAAGTTTTTATTGAGTTGGTTTGGCACGGTATTTGTTGCCTTACCAATGGTGCTGGTTTTGTATTTCAATCCCACTTGGTATTGGTGGTTTGGTGTGCCAACTCCAGACACTGGTTTGCAGCCAAACATCACGGCGGTTATTATTTACGGCTATGCTTTTGCGCTGGGCTGTATGGTGCAACAACAAGCGAGCTTACTTAAAAACCTCGAGCAGCGCTGGGTATTCCATTTGGTTGTCGCACTTTTTAGCACCGTCTCGAGCCTTTGGATGGTTGGGATTTCACCTGTATTTACCATCGCACCACTTGGCACACCTAAACTTCTGTACGCTTTTTTGTACAGTCTGGCAGCTTGGAATTGGGTCTTTGCTTTACTTGGATTTGCACTGCGATACTTGGCAAATTTTAACCCGCTCAGGCGCTATATTGCCGATGCTTCTTACTGGATTTACCTTGTGCATTTACCACTGGTCATGGCATTACAAACCCTTGTTTCCGGACTCGAGTTTTCTTGGATTATAAAATTCCCAAGTATTGTGTTGATTGCGTTTGTGGTGCTGTTCTCGAGTTACCACCTGCTGGTGCGAAACACTTGGTTTGGCGTTATTTTAAATGGCAAACGAATAAAATAAAGGTCTGCGCCATTGTGCAGATGCGTTGATGCTCGAGCAAGAGTTATCTTTTAGCATGATTCAACTTAAATTTCTCAAAAACCAAACAGTCCTGACCACACCAGACTTGCGACTTGAGCAGTTAAGCCAACTGCACTTTGAAGGTCTGTTTGCCAGCTTGAACCACCTCGAGACACGCAAATTAACGGGTACACACGCCACCTTTAAGCCCGAGGAAGTTCATCAATTTTTAGCTCGCTTGCCATCTCGAGATGACCGTGCAGATTGGGCGGTTATTCGGCAATCTGACAATGTTTTTCTTGGCGAAATTGTGCTGAATGACTTAGATTTAGATAATCAAAGCATGAATTTTCGGATTGGACTTGTACCAGAATACCTCGGGCAAGGGTACGGCACACAAGCCACTCGAGCCGTGGTTACTTATGGTTTTGATCAAGTAAAGTTGCACCGCATTAGCCTTGGGGTATACGCCTTTAACCCAAGGGCGCAACGGGTCTATGAAAAATGTGGTTTTATTCGCGAAGGTATCGAGCGCCAGGCGCTTTTCTGGGATGGGCAATGGGTAGACCAAATCATCATGTCGGTGCTAAGTACCGACCCTCGAGTTGAACAATAATTTAGGTGGCAATTTCCCAAATATGACCGCTTGGGTCGGCAAAACTAATGGTGCGAACCCCCCAAGGTCGGTTGATTGGACCGTTTAAGAACGTCACACCTCGAGCTACTAAATCCAGATAAGTCGCATCCACATCTTCAACATTGATGGTCAACATCATCCTCGAGCCAGACTCGAGGTTTGCCACTTTTGCAGGTGCAATCAGTTCATGCGCCTCCGAAATTTTGAGGACATTAATGACCATATTTTGAAACTTAAAAACGACTGAGTTTTCATCTTCAAAAACCACAGCTAATTCAAAGACTTTTTGGTAAAACTGCTTAGAGGCGGCTAAGTCCTCAACAAATAGCGTGATGGTGTTGACGTTCCAGTTGCTCATGGTCATTCTCCTTTACAGTCTCGAGGCTAAGGTTGAGTGCAAACGCAGCAATTCTAACGTATTGGATGATAAATTCTCTAAGCTCGAGCGGTGGCTTTCAAAGGCACTTTGGCTCTCAAAACGGACAAAGCAAACAAACACTGTTTCGGGTCTAACGGGTAATTTTGGAAAAGTGTTCTGGCTGTTTTCGGTGCAGTAGGTGGCAAGAATTTCTGCCTTGGCAGTTTGTAAAGTCGGCTCGAGTTGAAAAGAATAAAAAGTGGCGACTGACTCAAGATTTTTATAAATCAGCACGACAAGAATTCCATCTTTATGTTTTCGTTGTTCTAAACTCGAGAATCCTTGTATCGGTTTTAGCAGCAGTACATTGTCCGAATCAATCATTGTGGTGTTAGCCGCCTCACGGTGAGCTTGCCAAATTGCACCAAAATAGAATTGCTCGAGGGCTTCTTTGCGTTTTTCCATGCTTGGGAAGGCACGAATCCAAACAAAGCAATCTGGACGGTCAAGGTCGTAAAACTGTCCAATTAAGTACATCCCAGCGTCTTCTTGCCCAGTGATAAGTTTGCCTTCAAAAAGTTCGATTAACGCATCGCGTTGACCAGTGTGTAAGGTGTACTGTCGTAGTTCAATCAGGCTAGTCTCGAGGTTCATGGTGTCTCCTTTCGCGCAAACTGCATAATCCAATTTTTTTCCCAAGTTTCCCCATTATCACTCGAGAATTCTTGTTCCCAAAGTGCGCTGTTGCTGCTGATTCCAGACCATCTAAAGCGTACTCGAATTGGGATTCCATCCAATATGTCCAGACCTTCAAAAACCCCAATGCCATCTTGAAAACCACCAAAAACTGGTGGCTCGAGGTTGCCTGTGACGTTGCTCATCCAGTAAATACTCCATTGTTGGGTGTCTAAATTAAACAAGCGCAGGGTCATGCCAATAAAGTTTGGTCGCCAATCTGGGGCGATAAAGTCGTCAAGATTGCCAAGACCGCCAAGGATTGGGTTGGCTGTGCCTGTAGCGGTAAATGTTTCCCAGTCGGTGCAACCTTGCAAGCGTTTTTTAAGGAATGTATTTGTAATGCTCCAAGCGCCAAAAAGAAAATCAAAATCGTGTTTTGCATCCATATTTGTAGCCTCCAAAAAAAGTCTAAAACCAATTCCCGACAAATTACGGCGGGAATTCATGGCAAACTAAACTTATGTACAGCCCAACCTTGCGATTGCTGACTTTACTCGAATTACTCGAGTCCAAAGAAAAAATAACTGGGCTTGAATTGGCGCAGCAACTCGAGGTCAGTTCACGCAGCGTCCAGCGCTATATTTTGCAATTACAAGACTTGGGAATACCAGTTGAATCCACCCGAGGTGTGGGTGGGGCATACCGCTTAAAACCGGGGTTCAGGCTGCCGCCGCTTATGTTCACCAACGAAGAAGCCTTGGCGCTGTCTTTGGGATTACAAGCCCTCGAGCCACTTGGTTTAATGGCTTTTGCACCCGCTCAGGCTTCGGCGCAAAGCAAATTAACAAGGGTCTTGCCAACGGCGGTGCGCCAACAAATGCAAATGGTACAAGATACAGTCCTGCTCGAGCCTTTCCCGTGGCTGGTCAAAACCAATTCGGGTATGTTGCTACAACTTCTAAAAGCCATAAAAGCCCTCGTTCCAATTCAATTTGCCTACCTGTCGGCTCGAGAAAAACGCACCACTCGGGTGGTAGAACCGTACAATCTGCTGCATTTTAACCGACGCTGGTACTTGGTTGGGTATTGCCAATTGCGGGCTGCACCTCGAGTGTTTCGTTTAGACCGCATAGCAGAAATCGAACTGCTTGAGGGGAGCTTTGAGCGCCCTACAAATTTTGATGCTCTGAAATTCTTGCGCGATTCGATTCCTTTTGCCCCTGCACCGTGGAATGTCGAGGTATTGTTGGACTTACCGATTAGCGAGGCTCGTTGGCGGGTTCTACCGCATCAGATGGCACTCGAGGAACACAGCACTGGTACAGTTTTGCGTTGCGGCAGTGGCGACCTCGAATGGATGGCGGCAATACTGCTGAGTTTTAAGTGCGAATTTGAGATTCGGCAACCACCAGAATTAAAAGTTGCCTTTAGAACCGTGGCAGAGCGAGCCATGCAGGTCTTTGAAGAATAATTTTTGTTTTTCGGCTTGAGACAAAAATCAACTCGAGCAGATTTGTTTAGAAGTATAAGGTATGCCAACTGCGCCCCGGTTCAATGTCGGCATCGGTAAATCAGCCTATAGGAGTTTATTGCCTCAAGATTTTTGTTGATGAATTGCCACACCAATAATCACCAAAACAATTCCAAATAACTCGGTGGTACTTGGTATTTGCCCAAGCACCAAAAAACCAATCAGGGCTGCTGAAGCGGGCAGCAAAGACAATAAAAGTGCAAATGTAGCCCGTGGCAAACGAGCCATTGCCAATTGGTCGCAAATGTACGGAATCACCGAAGAGCAAATGCCAACCCCAATTCCAGCCATCAAGAGCAGAGGATGGGTCAATGTCGGTAAGGCATCCTTAAAACCAAATGGCATCACCACAATCAAGGCAATCAGCATCGAAGCTCCTAAACGATCAATCCCAGCCTGACCACCATCTCGAGCAATCCGATGCCCAAGAATGATGTAAAACATAAATAGCCCACCATTAGCACAGGCAAGCGCCAAACCAATCGGTTCTACCTCGAGTCGCAGATTAGTCAGTAAACCCACACCACCGATGGCTAACCCCAGAGCAATCAGGTTGCGCCATGTTCTTACACCAATGGCGGCTAAAATAATCGAAGCCAAATACTCAATTGCGCCAACTGTAGCCAGTGGCAAACGGTCAATCGCCAAGTAGAAACAGCAGTTCATCAAAGCAAGCACAAGCCCAAGCCCAAGCAGTAACCAACGTTGAGCAGTGGAGGCTTGCAAAAAATAACGCCAAGGTTGCCGCCAAATCGCAAAGACAGTAGCCGCACTGGCAATCCGTAACCATGCCACACCAAGCACATCTACTCGAGCAAATAACAAAACCGCAAAAGCTGGACCGAGGTAATGGAAAACCGCACTGATTAAAAAATATACATGAGGCGGCAGAAATGCCCCTGAAGGCTCGAGTGGTGTTTTGGACATGGTTTAAGTGTATGCTGTCATTCTGGTAGTGTATATAAGAAAACCAAAGTAAATAGGAAAATATGACTTCAAAATTAAAGAAAAATAGTGTTTTTACTTATAATGTATCCAATCCATTGCTTGACCAAATCAATCTTCAGTTGCTGCAACTGCTCCAAGAAAACCCAAGATTAACGATGTCCGAATTGGCTCGGCAGGTCGGTATGTCCTCGCCAGCCGTCAGCGAACGCGTTAAGCGTTTAGAAGAAGCCAAGGTTATTCGTGGTTATGCCATTCTCTTTGACCCACAAGCCTTAGGGCTACCTTTAAGTGCATATGTTCGCCTTCGCCCACATACAGGACGACTTGCGGAAATTGTAGAACTGGCGCAAAGTATTCCTGAAATCGTTGAATGCCACCGAATTACAGGTGATGACTGCTTTATTCTCAAAATACACTTTCCTGCTATGGATCAACTTGACCGTTTACTTGACCGCTTTATGATTTATGGCAACACAACCACTTCAATTATCCAATCTTCGCCTGTGGTTGCTCGAGGGCTGCCGTTGCCAAGCTGAGATTAATTTTTCTGCTCGAGGTAACTGAAGCCTCTAAATAACTGTCTGACTCGAGGAATCCCAACGCTGCAATAGCTAAGTTGGTGGACAAAGTGGCAAGGTTGCGTCTGTATCCTCGGACAAACCATTTGCAAACTGTCCTATTGACCAATTCACTACTCTGTGATACATTTTAGTGGTAGTAAGTATCACGCTATACCTAGAAAGGAGGCATCACCTTGGAAAACCTGACAGAAATGTTAAAAGGCGTACTCGAGGGCTGCGTACTCGAGATTGTCAGTCGCGGAGAAACCTACGGCTATGAAATTGCATCAACCTTACGCACACTAGGCTTTACGGATGTCGTCGAAGGTACGGTTTACACGATTCTCGTGCGGCTTGAAAAAAATAAGCTCGTTCACATCGAGATAAAACCATCCACTAAGGGTCCGCCCAGAAAGTTTTATTCGCTCAACGAGGCTGGTTATACCGAACTGGCGATGTTCTGGGCAAGATGGAACTTTCTTTCACTCAAACTTGGTGAACTAAAAGGAGAAAGCAAATGACTAATTTCCTAACTAAAATCATCGGAGATAAAAAAGAATGGAACAAAATGCAGGCGCGTGCCAAGGCATTACCACGCGACTATCAAATTGTTTACAGCGAAATTCAAAAATATATGTGGCAGCTTACGGGTGGCGACGGTATGGATATTATCGCCATCCTCAAAGACTTGCTTGGACTGTTTGAATCTGGTGCAGCCGATGGTAAGCAGGCACTAGAAATCACTGGTGAGGATATTGCTGCGTTCTGCGACGAGCTTTTGCGAAATGCCAAGACATTTACCGAAAACTGGCGTGAGAAGTTAAACCGCGACGTGATCAAGAAGCTCCGAGACATCTAAAAGCACAGTAGCTAAAAACATATTTGGTTCACAAAGCGCTTTGTGAATTTTGGGTTACTTATTCAAAAATAACACTTCAGAAATGCCAACCGCATTTCGCACCTAAACCATTCTCGAATTCGCTCGAGCAATAAGGAGAAAACCCCATGACCCAAGTCTCAACTGTACAATCAACCATTGACCCCTCGAGCAAATGGCAACCGCGCTTCTGGACGATTGCCATTGGACAAGCCTTATCCTTAGCAGGCAGTCAAATCACCCAGTTTGTGCTGCTTTGGTGGATTACTTCTACAACAAACAGTACGGCTGCACTTGCCACGGCTGGCATTGTCGGGCTACTACCACAAGCCCTACTTGGACCACTGGGCGGAGTCTTGGCAGACCGTTTTTCAAGGCGTTTACTGCTGATTATTTCCGATGCTATTTCTGCGATTTGCATCGTTGTGTTGATTATTCTATTCGCCACCAATAGCGTCCAGCTTTGGCACGTTTACACCATGATGTTTATTCGCAGCACGATGCAGGCTTTTCAAAGACCAGCTTTTGACGCGAGTGTCCCCAATATCGTACCCACTGATTTTATTCCAAAAATGTCTGGTATATCTCAGGGTTTTCTCGGGATTATCACGATTGTTGCTGCTCCACTAGGTGCAGTGGTATTGGCAATTCTGCCGTTACAAGCTGCCCTGATGATTGATGTGGTCACGGCGGTACTGGCAATTACAACTTTACTGATGTATCACATTCCACAACCGCTCGAGACGCAAAACAAAACCTCGAGCGTCTGGACAGATTTCAAGGAAGGCGTTAGTTATGTAACTCGAGATTCAGGATTACTGAGTTTATATATACTCTTAGGCATTGTGGTTTTCTTAATCACGCAAGCCAATATCCTCACACCATTGCTGGTCAAGCAACTGTTTGGCGGTGGTCCAAATGAAATTGCTTTACTTTCGGTCATGTCTGGCGTGGGCTTAATCCTCGGTGGCGTGTTGGCTTCGGTCTTGCCACAACGCCGACCTATTCTGACGATGATTATCTTTTTTGCGATTGGATGCGTTGCCGTTAGCTTAACTGCACTTGCACCTGTGTTCTGGCTGGCATTGGTTGGCTGGACTTTTTATGGCATGGGATTTTCGGTTGGCAATGCCAAAATGTTTACGCTGCTGGCAACCGTCGTGCCAAATCAGATTCAAGGGCGTACCATATCGTTGCTCACGACAATTATGGGTGTGGTTGGACCACTTGGGCTGCTGATTGCCGGACCACTCGGTGAGACCATTGGGGTGCGTGGCGTATTCGTCTGGGGCGGGCTACTGAGTGCGGTCATCTGTGTACTTTGGCTTTTTATGCCAGCCATTCATAAACTCGAGCAAACCAACAACAAAACCTCAACGTCTTGATTGCACCGTCAGGCGTGGCACACAATGACCTGTAACTCGAGTATGCTCTAAGCCTATGCCCTATCCTGCCACCGAATATGCCCAAGCCTTTATCAAGCATCGTCAGCCACTTTTGGCTTTACTCGAGCAAATCCCATCTGAACACGGCGACTTTACAATTCGAGCAGATGCGCTGAGTTTTCATACCATGCTTGACCACCTCAGCCAGACCGATGGCTATTTGTTGGATGTTCTGGCGGGTCGCAAATTTATTCCAGCCGCCGCCAGCCCAGATTTCTCGAGTGCGCTGTTGCAACTCAAAAGCAGCACCCTAAAAGTACAGCAGTTACTCGAGAACCTAACCGAAGTACAACTGAGCCAAGAAATCAAGGCTTTTGGGCAAACTTGGAAAGCCTACCGGCTGATTGATTTTGGACGTGAACACGAAGCCCATCACAAAGGGCAACTCTGGATGATGGCTCGAGCCGTGGGCATAGAACCCCCAATGTTTTATCAGTTCTAACCTTGGAGGTCAAATGGACATCACCGTTACTTTTCAGCCAAAAAACCGTGCAGCATGGCGCAATTGGCTCGAGGAAAATCATGCCAGATGTCAAGAAATCTGGCTTTTAATGCCTAAAAGCCCCAGTTTGAGCTACCTCGAGTCGGTCGAAGAAGCCCTTTGTTTTGGTTGGATTGATGGCATTTCTAAGCGCTTTGATACCGAATTACTAGCCCAACGTTTTACACCACGCCGCAAAAAAAGCAACTGGACAGAACTCAATAAAGAACGCGCACGGCGCTTAATTGCTCAAGGTCGTATGACCGAATCTGGGCGTGCTATTTTGCCAGACCTGACCCTCGAGCCACTGCAAATTGCGCCAGACATCCAAAGCGCCTTACAAGCCGACCCGCAAACTTGGCAGAACTTTTTGGCGTTCCCAGATATTTACCAACGAATTCGGATTGGTTATGTCGAAGAAATGCGCCAGAATCCACCCGTATTTCAAACGCGACTACAAAACTTTGTGGGTCGTACCAAACAGAATAAACAATTTGGCGGTCTGTTATAAAACCAGCCTTACTGCGGCATTGCCATTAAAATCTCGAGAGCCTGATTGGGCTGCCCTACACAAGCCCTGTCGTTCCACACTGATTCTAATTGGGGTTCATACCCAAGCCAAACTCGAGCGTGAAGTGCTGGGTGGCGTTGCCCAAAGTGTTTCGGAAGAAGCTAAAATTCTAGTCTTAATCGTACCAACCAAAAGTAAAAAAACAGGTTTTGAAGCCCGTTGGGCAAGTGTGGTAATGCAGCCGTAACACCAGTCGTCCAAACTGTTTTTAAGTGAGGTGAACCATGCGAACCATCCCCGTTATCGGCAGTTTTATCTTGTTGCTATCCAGTTTATTCGTGGCAATAAATTTGCAAAAACCACTGGCAGGACTGATTATCTTGTGTCTTAGTTTACTGACATTATGGCTCGAGGTCAGTCGTTCAGGTTCAATAAAGGAGAGGTATGTTCGCTAAAGTCTGTATTCCTATTACCAACGAATCTCTATCCATTCATGCGGCTCGAGCCGCACTGGACTTTGCCCATAAACTCGGTGCTAAGGCTGTATTTGTTTCGGTTTTTAGTATGCCAATTATTTACCGTTCTCAAAGCGAAGATGATGTGCGCTTAGAATTGCAAAAAACCACCGAAGCCTTTCTCGAGACATGGATTGAATTTGCCGAGCATCGTAAAGTACCTGTCAGTATCGTTGCGATCGAAGCTCGAGACTCAGGCATTGCACAAACCATCGCCGAAACTGCCTTGCAAGAACACTGCGACCTGATTGCCATGGGAACACACGCTTATGAAGGCATCAACCGCTTGTTGCTCGGCAGTGTAGCTGAGGCAGTCACACGCCATTCGCATTTGCCAGTGATGCTCTTCCATTTGGGTCTTGTGCCGACCGCTAAACCATTTGAATGCACAAGAATTTTGGTGGCAGTGGACGGCAGTGCTGCTACCAACGAAGCCTTGGATGTGACTCGAGCTTTAGCCAAGCAATTATCTGCCCATGTCGAAGTGCTGCACGTAATTCCAGATGTCCCAATTGTTTATGACACGATCATGCCAAGTATAGATTACTCAAAACTTGCTACCGATTACATGAACAAAGGCAAACAAATTCTCTACAACGCCGAAGCCAAACTGGATGTGAGCAACAAAGAACTGGTTCTCGAGCCAGCCCACCGCCGCCGCATTGCCGATGTGATTCTGGGGATTGCCAAAACCCATCATGCCGATTTAATTGTCCTTGGCACACATGGTTATGGTGGTTTAGACCGAATTTTACTTGGAAGCGTGGCACAAGCTGTGGCGCACCATGCTCATGTGCCAGTCTTACTGACTCGAGCCGTAGAGCGCGAAAAAAGTCTGGAAGCCACCAATACTGCTTTTACAAGTCTTGCCATTTAAGGCTCAAGCAATAGAACATCGAGCTTGCATAACCACTGGTAAGAAACTAAGCCAAACCAACACTCGAGAAACTTTCATTGGCTGTCAACCTCATTGGTTGGCGGCTACATATTTTTTCACCACTTTTGATGCGTTCAGCAAGCTCTAAGGTTTCAGGCATCGGTGAATCCTCGAGTTCGACCTGTAAAAAATGAATAAAGCGTCGGTAATGCTCGATCGCAACGTATTTATCCTCGACCACCGATAGGCAGGTCATGAGTTTTTGATGGTGATTTTCGCCAATATACGGGTCTAGGTGTAGGGCTATACCTAAAGCACTGACCGCTTTGGCACACGCCCCAGTTCCACAGTGCAGCAAAGAAATCTCGAGGTTGGCACGAACATAAACCCCACGCAGTTGCTCACGCAGTTCATTTGCCCAAGTCGCCGTGATATTCGGCAAAAAATCGCCTTGGTAAAGTGCAACAACACGCCCAAAGGCTTGCAGACGCAGTTCTTTATTTGGGGCGTGGTCAGCTTCTTCTAGGGTCTGATACAGTTGGTGTAGGTCTGTGGCAGCCAGTACGGTAGCGTTTAAGCAGTAACGATTATTTTTCTCGAGCAGTGCAGTATTATGCCCAAGCGCCTGACGAATACGGTGGACTGTAACCCGAAAACGGTTGTTACTTTCTTTGTTTGGCTCGGTTTGCCAAAGTTGCTCGAGAATTTCTTCTTTTTGCTTACCATTGGGATGAGCCAATAAGTAAAAAAAGAGTTCTTCGGCAGTTTTACTCTTAAATTGGGCTGTATGGTTATTGACCAGCACATGGTATCCACCAAGTGTCGCAATCTCAAGAAGCGGGCAAGCCTCGAGAACTTGTTGCCCTGTGCGACCTTGACCCATTTGTTCTCCTTGACATCACACAAAAACCCAAATTCTCGAGTAGGCGCGACTCGAGTGAATTTGGGTTTTACAAGAGTTGATACAAGGATAGTTGCCCGAACTGAAGTCTGGCTGAAAGGTAACTGAGTGCAGCGTCGGACAAGTCGGTAGACTTGGCGAGCTATGCGAGTACCGATAGGTGCTTTGTCGTGGAGTTCGTAGGCTTGAGGGACGATAGAC
>JAYWGM010000026.1:0-35838 GCA_043778225.1 Deinococcales bacterium
ATGCCAGTGGCTTGCGTCAAACTGCATAGTATCCCAGCCTTGTGGCTCGAGCCTTGCATCAAAAGTTTCGCCCATTAAAAAATCGGAAGCCCGAATCGCACCTGTGCTGACTTTCCATTTGTCCCATTCGCCACTCGAGGTGATGATTTGCTTTGAGCCGTCGGTCAGTTCAAGCTCGAGTTGTGCCAGAAGCTGAGGCAATGCGCCGTAATGCCGACGTTGGTGTTTGTAGCCAATAAACCCCGCAAACCAACCCTCGCCAAGAATTGCACCCAGAACATTCTGACCAACTTGAATATGTTTGGTCACATCAAGCGTTTGATATTCGATACGCTTGGCATAATCCGTCCAACCGGGCGCAAGGGCTGCATCTCCAATCCGCCTGCCGTTCAAACTGGCGATATACAAACCTCGGGCAGTGATGTACAAACGTGCTTTGGCGATTGGTTGTGTCACCTCAAAACTCGAGCGTAAATACGGGGCTGGCAAAGGCTCATCGAGCGTTATCCCAACCGTTGAATCAAAGCCAATCCACTGGGCTGACCAATCTGAAGGCTCGAGCAAACCCATTTCCCAAAAAGCCGTTTCGCTCCACTCGCATATTGTCTTGCTTTCATCCCAGACACGCACTTGCCAAGTGCAGTGCTGCCTCGAGATTAAGCCTAGACCAGCGTACTCGATTTGCGACATTTGGCTCGAGGCAACTCGCCCAGAATCCCAAATAATCTGGTTATGGCTCGAGACTTGAATCTGATAAGCGATTTGTAGCACATTGCGGCGGCTTGACTCGAGCATCCAACTTAAACGCGGATTTGTTTCATCTATACCCAGTGGATTCTCGAGGTATTCGCAACGCAAGTTTGCAATTTTCATGATTGCACCTGTGGCGCGACAAGCGGTAACTCGAGCCACGCCAAGCCAATGTCACGTTCCATATGCCATAAGTCCGAGCCAGTGTAGCCATCGTAGTAAATGGCTAGTCGGTTGCCGATTTTAAGCACCGAGGGTAAACCAATAATGTTTTTTGACCAAGTGCAATTGCTCGAGTCTAGCACCACAGCTTTATTTTCTGGATTCCATTTGGTCAAATCTTGCGACCAATAAACCCAAATGGCATCGGTGTACTCGGCTTTGGAGATGGGGTCTATGCCAATGTGGTTGGTAAATAAAAACCATGTGTTGCTCGAGGCTTCAAAGTACAAACTGCTGTTTTCGACTTGCTCGGTTATCGGAAAAACCGGTTCGGTATCCACCACCCACGCACTGTTCAGGTCTTTAGTCCGAGCCAAGCCAAGGGTGCGTTTGATGCCATCGGCTTGGTGAACTGCGGCTGCAAAAAATATCAGGTATTCGCCTTGGTGCGCCACCACCATCCCCGGACTGGCAGTATCGGCATAAAAAGTATTCGGTACAGCCGCGACTGGAATAACACTGGGTTGCTTATGCCAAGTTCCATCGGCTGTTTCGGCTCGAGCCTTCAAGGTTTGGTACGGAAAAGCAGGTACTTTACCTGGCATTCCGACATTGGGTGTACCAAGGTAAAACATATGCCAAGTTGTGCCATCAAAAAAAGTCGTGCCATAACTGGTAGAAGCCGAATCTGGTGTGCCAGCCGCACCTAACTCGAGAACCGCGCCTTGTTTTGTCCAAGTTAGACCATCGGGGCTGATTGCCAGTGCCGCCAGCCAACCGACTTCAGACGCTGCATCGTAGTGCATATAAAAACGTTGGGTATCGGTAAAAACCCAGACATCTCGAGCATTAAATTGGTCTACTGTATCGCCGTGTCTCAGCACCACACCAAAGTCCTGAGCCTCGAGCCGCAAAGTAGCATGGGGACGACCATCAATATAATTAGGCTGCATAAAACTCCTTACTCTGCACAGGGTGATAAATCCTATGCTCGAGTTAATCTAAAACGCTGGTTGGATCTTAGTTCTCGAGCAATTATATGTGCTTGAGCTAGACTCGAGAATGCCATGCGGTGCTAAAAAGATGTACGATATTCCTGTGGCTTTTGTAAAATTGGAATCCCCGCACCCACCTTTTGCACCGTTTATTCATATAGCCCCGCGTCATGAACTTAAACACGCTGGTTACTATGCGTGGCGGGTTCAGGGTACACATGATTGGTTACTTAAACACACCATTGCTGGACACGGACGATTTACTTATGAAGGCGGCGAAATTATCACCAAAGCTGGCGATGCGGTGCTGCTCAAACCGGGAACACGCCACGATTATGGTACGGCAGACCCCACAGCCTTGTCACATCCGCCAAGACAGGAGTTGTCACATCCGCCAAGACAGGAGTTGTCACATCCGCCAAGACAGGAGTTTTCACATCCGCCAAGACAGGAGTTGTCACATCCGCCAACATGGGAAGTGATTTGGGCGCATTTTCGTCCACGCACCGAGTGGCTCGAGTGGCTCAACTGGCACGAAGTCGCATCGGGTGCAATGCACTTACACATCAGCGACCCAATAGACCGTAAACGCATCGAAAAGCAATTGTTTGACATGAATCGCCTTGCCAGAAGCGATTCGCCGCGCCGTGAAGCCTTTGCAATGAATGCCCTCGAGAAAGCATTTTTGCTGTATGACAAGCACAACCCAAATTTTGGCATCAAACACACCGACCCTCGGGTCTTGGCGGTTCTCGAGTACCTACAACAACACTTGACCAAAAAATTTCACAGCGCCCATTGTGTGGCAATCAGTGGATTATCGCAAAGTCGGTTGTATCATTTGTTTGGGCAACAAGTCGGGCAGAGTCCACAAGAACATTTAGAGTTGTTGCGAATCGAAAAAGCCAAGCATTTACTCGAGCAAACCCGCAGCACGATTCAAGATATTGCTTTAGCGCTTGGTTTTACCGACCCCTTGTATTTTAGTCGGCGTTTTAAGCACCGCACAGGCTTTAGTCCACGAGAATACCGAGAATCCATGTCCAACCGTGAGCAATGGTGAAGCTGTTCACCCTCTCAAACTTGCAACAGTCGAATGACGCACAATCAACCGCGTCTCGAGAATGACGGCTCGGGAGGCTAATCGTGTTTCAGAGCCGTTGGTTATTCGTTCAAGCAGCATCTGCGAAATAATGCGTCCAAATTCGTAGCCCCTTGGATGGGCTGCAACTGTGATTGGTGGGTAGGATTCAGCCGTGGATGTCCCGTCTCCGATACAAGCCAAGGCTAAGTCCTGCGGGATTTGCAAATTTAGCACTCGAGTGGCTTGAATAACGCCGTTGGCAATCAGTTCGTCGGCTGCAAAAATAGCACTGATTTCTGGGTGCTGCTCGAGTAATACTCTTGTACCAGCCAGACCTGTTTCTTTTTGAAAATGATCGAAATAGATGATTTCAGGTCGTATTGGTAGATTGTATTGTTTCAAGGCACGCTCATAGCCAGTGGTGCGTCTCGAGCCTGTGCTGCTGTGTTGTGGTCCGTTAATTAAAGCAATTTTTCGGTGTCCTAAAGCCAATAAATGGTCTACTGCTTTGAACGCTGCCAGTTCTTCGTCAATCGAAACCGAATCGGCATTTGGCATCACCAAATCGGGTGTTAAGCCAACTACGGGTAAATCCATTTGCTCGAGTTGCTTGGCTAAGTTGCGTCTGGCGTTGCCTTGAGCGCTGCTGCTGGGCTTATCTAAAATGGCGGGTTCAATCAAGATTCCGTCCACGCCAGTTTGGGCAAAGGTGATTAAGTTCCGCAGTTCACGGTTGGGTTGGTCGTCGGAGTTCGCCAGTAATAACTGGTAATTGTTTTGGTCAAGTGTATCTTGTGCGCCTCGAGCGGCTTGCGAAAAAAATGGATTGGTAATGTCGGAAATTAAAAGTGCAATGCGTTTGGTTCGTTTGGTCACGAGGCTGCGAGCGCTGCCATTGGGAATGTATTTGAGTTCTTGGATGACGGCTAAAACCCGTTGTTGGAGGGTTGGGTCTACTTTTGGATTGCCATTCAGGACTCGAGAAACAGTTGCCGTCGAAACACCTGCTTTTTCTGCCACATTGTAAATGTTGACACCAGTTTCGGGAGTGATGGTTTTACGGCGAATGGTCATGAATGGATAGTGTAAGCGCTTCCCAACATAAAGTACAAGTTGTTGTTTTCTTAACTAAAAGGTTTGTTTCTCTATATCCATCTTGTAGAACAGGATTTTTTGAATTTATAATAAGAATCAGGATGCTCTTTAGCGCGAGGCTTGACAAGTGGCTTTAAGACAAGCTAACATCTTTTTACTAATCCAAGTAAGCGCTTACTCAAAAGATTCTCAATCTGAGTGGCTGTTGTCGCTCGAGCTAAAAGAGTTGGCGGACTTTGTTTTAGGTGTGTTTATGCAGAGTAAACCCATATGTGTACAAAGGAGCAGCGTATGATTTCAAGAAAAATTGCCATTGCATTTGCCGTCTCGAGTTGCCTTGCCGTGGCAGCCTATGCCCAATCTGGACGCTGGACGGCTGCCGAAGTCAAGACTGCCAGTGGTAGAGAAGGCTGTCAACAATTGGCGGTACTGCCTAAGCGTTTAACCCGCCCTTGGAAGCTCTCTTTTATTAGCCCAAACAAAGGTCATCCGTTCTTTGGCGTTTGGTCTGGCGCGATGAAAGATGCTGCTAAGTTTTACGGCGCAAGCATTGCCGAAACCGATGCGGCTGGCGATTACAGTAAAGTCCCCGACTTACTCGAGACGATGCTGGCAGCTAAACCTAATTTTGTTGGCACGGGCGGCACTGGTCCGGATGTCACCGATGGAGTTGCTGCTCGCCTTCAGGACTTAAAAATTCCATTTATGGGGATTGACACTGGTCCGAATGAATACTCGCCGTATGTCTACGGAATCCCAGATAATTTTGCTGGAAAACTGGGCGCAGAAACCTTGGCTAAAGGGGTACAAGCCCGTCAAGCTGCCGATTGGAAAGGAAAAGAATTGTTCTTTATCGAATTCACGATTAAAGGTTTCCCAGTTTGCGCTAACCGCACCGGTGCATCGGCAAAAGCCTTCAAGTCTGCCTTTAAGCTCGATGATAAACACGTTTTAACCGTGGATGTGGGTACTGGAATTTCTGGGGCAGATGGTATGAAAGCCATTTTAGCTGCCAATAAAAATGCAGTCTTTGCTTTTATTCCATGCTGGGATGGTCTGGGCTTTGATGGCTACAATGCTGCCAAAGACGCAGGGCGCGAAAAAGATGTGATGATGGTCACACTCGGTGGCGATAAACCAAGTGCCGATTTACTGATGACCAAACCAGTCGGTTACTATGGTTACGTCGAATTCCAACCGTACTGCGAAGGTTGGGGTTGGGTCGAAAGTGCGCTTGGTATCCTCCAAGGTGTGCCAATTCAACCGTACCAAACACGCCGAGTCACCACCCAAGCCAATATCGAAACACGCTACAAAGAACTCTACGCCAAATAACCTAAGCCTCCTCCTCCTTAAAAGCCGTCCATGTGCCACAATGGGCGGCTTTTATCCGACGCAAGGGAACACATGACTACTTCTACAATAAAAATAGCCAAAGCACCCTCGAGCCGATGGCTAATTTGGTTACTCGAGAACGCAATTTTTGTGGCACTGGCACTGGCAATAGTGGTTTTTTCGCTGGCTTCGCCTGATAATTTTTTTACCACCACCACTTTTATTGCCGTGCTGCGCTTTGCTTCGTTGGGTGGTATTTTGGTGGCGTTTTTTACCTGCGCGATGATTGCTGGGCAACTGGATTTATCGGCATTAACCGTTGGGGCTTTAGGTGCGATGGCGTTTGCGGTTTGTTTCCAAGTGCTGCAATTACCGCTTTTATTGGCACTTATTATTGCTCTTGGGGTGGCTGCACTGTTTGGCGCACTGAACAGTCATTTAATTTACCAGGTACAGATTCCTTCGCTGGTCACGACACTTGCAGTCGGAACACTGGCGTATGGTGTCAGTTACTTGTTGCTCGATGCGTTTGGAACTTCTAACATCATGCGGCTATCGAGACCACCGCTACGCAGTTTAATCAATACCGAAGTGCTGGGATTACCCATTTCGATCGTGCTGATGTTTATTTGCTACTTTGTTTTGTATATTGTCCTTAACCATACCAAGCTCGGTTCGCATATTTACGCGGTTGGAGCAAATGCCAATGCCGCCCGCTTAAACGGGGTTCGTGTCTCGAGCGTGATTTATTTTGTTCTCATCAGTACAGCAATGGCGGCTGGTTTTACCACCATTATGCTGGGCGGGCGGCAACTTGCCGTTACCCCCCTGATGACGGTGATTAGTGCGCCGCTTGTGGCATCTTTATTTGCTGGTGTGAGTTTATCGGGCGGGTCTGGTCGGATTGAACGCACACTGGTTGGGGTATTATTTTTTGCAGTTCTTGGCATTGGGCTCTCTATTTTGGCATTGCCATCTTGGGTGCGGTTTAGTGTTGAAGGATTGGCGTTTATTTTAGCCTTATTGACCGATAGTATTCGCAATCATTTGGAGACTCGCTAATGGAAAATATTCAGCGTGGCTCGAGTAACTTTAAGCAAAGCCAAGAAAAAGTAATTGATTTCTTACTCGAGAACGGATTGTACTTATCCACGATTATTTTATTCATAGGTTTTTCAGTTTCAATTCCAAATTTTTTTGGACTCGAGACGGCTGTCAATATTTTATCCTCAGCTTCGCTTAAAGGCATTATTGCCGCAGGTTTTACAATTGCCTTAATCGCTGGACTGATAGACACCTCGATTCTTGGCGTGGCGGCTTTTACCACAATCCTGACTGGTGTACTCTACCAGCAACTTGGGTGGTCTTTGGCTGCCACATTGTTGACGGTCACTTTTGCGGCTTGTGTTTGTGCTGCTATCAACTATTCGTTGGTGGTGCTGGCAAAAGTCAATTCTTTTGTGGTCACGACTGCCACTGGTGGATTGTTCTTAGGTGCAGCTTTGTTTTTTGGCAATGGGCAAACGATTGTGATTGTGCGTACCGAATTTCAGGATGTCTTGATGGCACGTCCACTTGGCATTCCAGTTTCGGTTTGGTTGCTGTTTTTGGTCTATACAGTTGCTTATATCATGCTCAATCACACCAAACTTGGAGCGCATATTTACGCCAGTGGTGCAAATGCCAATGTGGCTCGAGTCACAGGGGTTCGCACGGCTCGAGTCACGATGATTGCTTTTGCCTTGTGTGCCTTGGCAACCGCGCTTGGGACAGTGCTTTCAACAGCGCGTTCGGGTAGTACCTTATTGTTTGGCACGACTTTTCCTAGTTTTGACTTAGCCGAAATTTTTACAGCCGTGTTACTTGGAGGCGCAAGTTTATTTGGTGGTTCTGGCAAAATAGAACGCAATTTGGTGGCGATATTGTTTTTAACAATTTTGGTTTTTGGACTGCAAATGCTTGGGACAAAAACAGGAATTTGGCTGGTGGTTAAAGGTATTGCCTTTGTAGCCGCCATTATTTTTGATGTCATACGACAAAGGAGAATCTAAATGCTACAAGCCCCAGAAATAATTCTCGAGACTCATAACCTTTCAAAATCCTTTGCGGCGGTTCAAGCCGTACAAGAAGTCAATTGGAGTGTCCCGAAAGGACAAGTCTCTGCGCTGCTTGGCGATAACGGTGCAGGTAAAAGCACCTTGGTTAAACTGGTTTGCGGCGCGATTATGCCAAGCTCTGGTGAAATTTGGGTTCGTGGTCAACCAGCCCGCATCACAGCCCCAAACGATGCACTCGAGTTAGGCATCGCACCGGTTTATCAGGACTTAGCCCTGATTGAAAGCCGCAACGTCACACAAAATCTTTTTCTAGGCGGAGAATTAACCCATGGCTTATTTAATTGGTTTTTAGACCATAAACGCATGGAACTCGAGACCCAACGGGTACTTGCCGAAATTCGCTCGAGAATCCCCAGTGCCAAAGAAATTGTACGAAAACTCTCGGGTGGGCAGCGCCAAGCCGTAGCAATCGCTCGAACCCTGATTCGTGGTGGCGAAATCATTATCATGGATGAGCCAACGGCTGCGCTAGGGGTAGAACAAACCCGTGAAGTGCTGAATTTAATCCAAACACTAAAAACCCAAGGAAAAACCGTGATTCTTATTACCCATAACATCAGTCATGTTTTTGAAGTTGCTGACCAAGTATCGGTGATGTTTCGAGGCGAAATGATTGGTACAAAACGAACAGAAGACACCACACCCGATGAAGTCATAGCCATGATTGTTGGCGCAAAAAGCGATCAAAAAACACTGGGGTCAGCATGAAAAAAGTAGAAACAATGGCATATTATTTTCCGCAATATCATCAAGACCCACGCAATGATTCTTTACACGGTACAGGCTGGACCGAATGGAACTTGTTACGCAATGCCAAATCGCGTTTTGACGGACACCGCCAACCGATTATTCCAGCTTGGGGCGAATTTGACGAATCTGACCCAGTTTGGGCAGCCAAAGAAATAGACTTAGCGGCTGACCACGGCTTAACGGGTTTTATTTACGATTGGTACTGGTACGACGGCAAACCATTTTTAGAAGCTGGACTCGAGCAGGGATTTTTACAAGCCCCTAACCGCAACCGCTTAAAGTTCGCCCTGATGTGGGCAAATCATGATTGGGTTCACTTATTTCCAAACAAAGCTGGTGTAAAACCCGAACTGCTGATGTCTGGCAGCACCAACCGCGAATCGTTTTCACGCCAGTGTGATTATATAATTAAGCATTTTTTTAGCCAAGAAAATTATTATTGTATTAACGGCGAACCGTATTATTCGTTGTATGAACTCGGAACGTTTATCAAGGGCATGGGCGGAGTGCAAGAAGCCCGAGAAGCACTCGAGGAATTTCGTGCCAAAGTAATTAAAGCAGGTTTTTCTGGACTGCATTTGAACGGCATTGTCTGGGGCGTGACCGTACTACCAACCGAATTAAAACTCGATAATCCACGCGAAGTTGTCCAGCAACTTGGCTTCTCGAGCATCACATCTTATGCTTGGGTGCATCATTTTGACTTAGGTAGTGAACCTAAAACTCGAGCCTACACCGAAGCTGCTAATGCCAATTATGCAGTCTGGGAAGAATACGCCACCGCGTTTGGGATTCCGTACTATGCCAGTGTTTCGATGGGTTGGGATGCCAGTCCACGTACTGCACAAGACACAGAATTCAAGGTCATGGGTTATCCGTGGACAGCCATTCTCGAGGGCAATACGCCCGCCGCATTTCAAACTGCTTTGGAACGCGCTAAAAATCATGCTTTGAAACATCAAACGCCAATGGTCACGGTCAATGCTTGGAATGAATGGACAGAAGGCAGTTACTTATTGCCAGACACAGTTGAAGGCACGGGGTATCTCGAGGCAATTCAAAATGTTTATGCACTCGAGACTGTAGGCTAAATTTTGAGTCTCGAGTTACTGGAACTCAAAACTCAATTTTTTTATGACCAGCCCAAACCTCACGCTCGAGCAACTCGAAAATGGGAGCTTTAATCTCTGTCTACAACCGTTAATTCAGAAATATCGCTCAAGTTTTTTCTGTAACCGCGTGGGCTTAACCCAACCCGATGCTTGAAGCGCCGACTAAAATTAAGGGCATCTTCAAAGCCTACCAATTCGGCTATTTCATGAATTTTTGAACGGGTTGTTTCTAACAGGTACTTGGCTTGGTCTAAGCGCATAAATTCGAGGTATTCATAGGGCGGTTGCCCGATTTCACTGCTGAACAAATGGTACAAGCGCGAAGCTGATAATTGACTGATTTTTGCCAGTTCTGGTAATGAAAATTTCTTTTGCAGATTGCCGCGTAAATGCTCGAGAACGGCGGTAATTCGTGGGTCTATGTTGTTGCTGGTTGCTTCAAAGTTGTACTCGTCGTACATCAACAAGGCTTTCTCAAGGGCGTTTAGGGCAAAAACTTCGCGTTTCGGGGTGATACTGCGGGCTAAACGATTCATTTCTTTGAGTTGAATTTCGATTTTTCGTGCCACTTGCTTATTGGTTATTTGCATCAGCATTAAGCCGGGTGCAATTTCAGTCCAATTGAGTAACTCGAGCCAGCCCGGTCGTGGTCGAAAATGTGTCCAGATGATGTCCCAAGACTCGAGGCTCGGTTCAACCCCGTAATCGTGCAGTGTACCTGGTCGAAACAGCACCGCATCGCCAGCTTTTACAATGATTTCTCCGCCTTCAAAACCAATTCTGCCTTTTCCTGCGACCGTGTGTTTTAACAGCCAATCGTTTGTGCCGTGCTGTCGCCAAGCTGAGTAACCACGGCGTTTAATGTGATGACATGGGGCTATTTGACTAAACGGAAAAAAGGGTGGGTGAGCCGATTCGGCGGGTAAAGAATTCGTCATAGGATTATTCTACATATTTTTGACAAATCAAGCCATTTTAATACGGGCTGTGGCAGCTTAAACTCTGGCATCAGAATTTAGTTTCGCTGTTTGAGCCGCTAAGGACAGCCTCGAGTCACATCAACGAGGTGGCTTTAGATGTTTTTAGCTCGAGAAACAAACCCGATAGATTTTCCGTTTTTGTTGTAGAAAAGCTGCTTGATGCTTGGAGGAAACCATGAAGAATCGCTTTGGAGTTCAATTGGTTTTTAGGATGTGATTTGATATGTAAAAAACTTGGCAGCGGCATAGTTTCTAAAAGCGAGTTCGTGTAATGGAGGAGAGATATGAATAATCAAAAAGCTCGAGGTACATCAAAAGCACGTAAATTCTGGATGGCAAGTGCAACATTGCTAACGTTGGGTACAGCCGTTTGGGTTGCTGGGCAAGTACAAGCCCAAAATGCCCCGATTACCTTGGTCTACTGGACACACGGCGCGGGTCGTCCGGCTGGCGCAGAGTTATACATGAAAGCCAATCCTAATGTCAAAATCGAGATTGTTAATCAAGTACCTGGTTCGATTAACGAAAAAGTTCGTTTAGCACGTCGGGCGGGTTCGGGTATACCAGATGTTATTTTTGGTACAGCCGCCGAAACCCCAGAGTTTGTGCGTAAAGGTTTTGCCGCCGACATCACCCCATATGTTCCAAAAACAATTCTAAAAGATTTTGCACCGCGTACCCTACAACCACTGACGATTGGCGGAAAACTGTACGGAATGCCAAACGATACAGGTTCGACTGGTCTTTGGTACAACCAAAAACTACTGACCGAACTGAAAATGAAATTACCAACCAGCATCGAAGACCTTGTGGTATTCAGTAAAGAACTCAAAGCCAAACATCCGGGTTACTTTATCAATACCTCGTTCTTATATTCGCAGTACGGTCCAAATATCTTTGCGGCAACTGGTGAGCGTTGGCTGCGCCGAATGAACGACAAAACCTACGACATTAAAATTAATACAGCACGCTCCAAAGAGGTCATGGAAAAATTAGTTTCGATTGTTCGTGATGGCGCTGGCTATCCACAAAATCCGTTTACACCGGGGGCAACCAAGCTCGTATCCGAAGGCAAAATGGTCTTGGTGCTGTTGCCAACTTGGTATGGTCCTTATGTTTTGCAACTTAACGAAGGCGCAAAACAACCGGGGCAATGGGCTTTTTCTGGAACAATGCGGCTTCGTAATTCCGAACCCTCGAGAGCCGGCATTTGGGATGGTGGTGTCTACCAAGTCACAACCACCAAACCAGAATTGGTCAAAGCTGCCGCCGAATTTATTACTTTTGTGACCACCAGCCGCGAGTATTACGCGGGTCGTGAAGCGGTTGTACCACCGTACAAACCACTCTGGAAAGGTACACCAACCGTGGCTGCCTTCAAGAATGATGATTACTATGCTCGCCCGTTATCGCCCGAGTACATTAAAGGGGTTCAACTGGGTGCTTCTTGGGAATTTGGACCGAATGACATCTTTATTCAAAATTATGCCGATACCAATTTCCCTGATATGTTCTCGGGTAAAGTATCAGTGGCTGATGGTATGGATGCGTTCCAAAAAGCCGTCGAAGAGGATTTTGTAAAGCAGGGCTTTGCGATTAAGAAATAAACCCTTGCTCGAGACAATAACGAGTGCATTCTAAGTTTGAATGCACTCGTTATTAAAGGAAATTTTATGATAATCAGGCAACCAAAAAAAAGAATAAAATCAAATTTGGCTGGAATTCTATTTGCACTACCGTATCTTATTTTCTTGTTTGGATTTATGATTTTTCCTGTTTTGTACACCTTTTACACCAGCTTATTTAGCGATGCACAGGGCAATCCATTTGTCGGTTTGAAAAATTACGCCGAAGTTCTGAGCGATAAGAATTTCCAAAAAGCCGTGAAGATTATTGTTGGTTATATCGTGGTTGGTGTTCCGATGTTTTTGGTCTTAGCCATTTCTTTGGCACTGCTGATAGATTCTCCGTTTGGGCGCTTAAAAAATGTTTCTAAATTCTTGTTTTTCTTGCCTTTTGCCATGCCACCCGCCGTTTCTACTTTTATGTGGGCATTTGTTTATACCCCAGAAGTCAGTCCGTATCAGGGTGTGTTTGGATTATTCCCATTTATCAAGGATTACCAATTTTTCTTATCGCGTAACGAAATTCTTGATTTGCCATTTATGACAATAGAAAACCTAACTTTTTCGATCGTCAACATTATCTGTTGGCAAAATGCAGGGGGTTGGATTTTAGTCCTCAGTTCGGTGTTACAAAATGCCTCTCGAGAAGTGGTGGATGCCGCCCGAATAGATGGCGCGAACGAATGGGACGTTATTCGCTACATTAAAATTCCACTTTTATCGGATACACTTGTGGTGATGGGGGTCAGCACTTTTGCTTACATTTCGCAATTGGTGGCTGAACCAATCATGCTGACCGCCAGTTTACAACTCAGTAAATACTACACCCCCAATTATTGGGCTTCGACTCAAGCATTTTCTTCTGGAAATTTTAATTTATCGGCGGCAGCTTCTAACATCATGATTTTAGTGGTGATTTTGGCTTCGGCTGGCGCGTTGTTCTTTTCAAGATCATTAGAAAGGCAGCGTGATTAAATGAGATCAATAAATGCCCATCAAGCCTCGAACATCGGTAAGAACAAGACACAGCGTTTACTAGCCGATTTTCCAATCACTTTTGTTTTACTTGGTTACTCGCTTTATTTTATTATTCCGATTTTATGGATGGTGATTGCCGCCACAAAATCGCCTGATGCCTTAACCCAGAATCCTTTGGGTTTAGCGGGCGAATTTCGTTTGCTCGAGAACATTCAACATATTTTTGCGATTGGCAGTGGGCAGTATGCCAAGTGGTTACTGAACAGCCTGATGTACACCGTTTCGATTACCTTCCTTGCCACGGTCATTGCGGCAACAGCAGGCTATGCCTTGGCGATTTATCCGTTTACAGGCGCAAATTGGATTGTTGGTATTACGGTTGTGGCAATGCTTGTGCCTTCAACAGCCACAGCTTTGCCGTTATTTTATGCCTTTAGTGCAGTCGGCACAGCCATTCCTCAGTTATCCATTTTGAATACACCACTGGCATTTATTTTGCCAGCCTCGCTTAATCCATTCGGGGTGTACTTAATTTACTTGTATTTCAAAAAGCAATTTCCGCACGAATTACTCGAGGCTGCCCGTATGGATGGGGCTGGGCATCTGACCGTATTTTTACGAATTGCGCTGCCGAGCATGGCTGGTTTACTGGCAACCGTTGGCATTTTAACCTTTGTTAGTTCGTGGAATAATTTTTTCTTACCGTGGCTGATGGTTTCCAATCAGGATTTACAACCTGTACCAATTGGTTTGGCAACTTGGGCTGCCAGTCAATCGAGTTTGGTGGTCGGTGGCTCGACGGGTGGCGACCAGTTTATTACTTTAGCCGATTTAATTACAGGTGGCGCATTAGCGGTTGTGCCTGTGGCGATTGTATTTACCTTACTGCGTCGATATTGGGTTCAAGGCTTTCTTGAAGGTGGAGTGAAAGGTTAAAAATGAAAATTACCAATATAACGACTCGAGATATTCGTTTTCCGACTTCCAAGCACTTAGATGGTTCGGATGCCATGAACCTAGACCCTGATTACAGTGCAGCCTATGTGATACTGCACACTGACTCGAGTTTAACGGGACATGGACTAACCTTTACCATTGGACGCGGTAACGAGATTGTGGTGGCGGCAATGCAGGCGCTTAAACCACTGATTGTTGGGCATACGCTCGAGGAATTTACGGCTGACATGGGCAAGTTTTATCGGCACATGACCTCAGATTCGCAGCTTCGTTGGGTTGGTCCCGAAAAAGGTGTGATGCACCTTGCCACAGCCGCGATCATCAACGCTGTTTGGGATTTGTGGGCGAAACTCGAGGGTAAACCACTTTGGAAATTACTGGCAGACATGACCCCTACCGAATTGGTGCGTTGTATAGATTTTCGTTACATCACCGATGCTCTAAGCCCATCAGAAGCGCTCGAGATTTTAACTAAACTCGAGCCAACCAAAGCAGTCAGAACCACGCAGATGCTTGAGCAGGGTTTTCCGGCTTATACCACTGGCGCGGGTTGGCTTGGCTATTCGGACGATAAAGTAAAGTTCTTATGTCGTGAGGCTCTGGCGGATGGTTTTAAGCACATTAAAATTAAAGTCGGGAGTAATCTCGAGGCGGATATTCGCCGCGCTGCGCTTATCCGCGAGGAAATCGGTTGGGATAATTTTTTGATGGTGGATGCCAACCAAGTTTGGGATGTGCAGGAAGCGATAGATTGGATGCAGCACTTGGCGGTCTTTAAGCCGCTCTGGATTGAAGAACCGACCAGCCCTGATGATATTCTGGGTCATGCGACCATTGCCAAGGCGATGCAGCCTTACGGAATTGGCGTGGCGACTGGCGAAATGGGTCAGAACCGAGTTTTATTTAAGCAATTGCTGCAAGCCAAGGCGATTGCTTTTTGCCAAATAGATGCAACTCGAGTCGGTGGAGTCAACGAAAACTTAGCGGTGCTGCTGATGTGCGCTAAGTTTGGCATTCCAGTCTGTCCGCACGCGGGTGGTGTTGGCTTATGCGAGTACGTGCAGCACCTAAGTATTTTTGATTACATTGCTGTTTCGGGTTCACTCGAGAACCGTGTGATTGAATTTGCCGACCATTTGCACGAGCATTTTGTTGACCCTTGCATCGTTAAAAACGGGCATTATCTTGTGCCAAGTGCATCTGGATACAGTGCTGAAATAAAAAGCGCCTCGCTCGAGGAGTTTGAATTTCCAACAGGTAAGGCTTGGAAAGTTGTATGACACAGCCATTTGGTCGTCCAAATAAACTCGGGACTCGAGCCGAATTGCTGGCGCTTTTTCAAAATCCAAGTCTGGATTTCGCAGCAATTTCGTTTTTCTTCTGGAATGGCGAGGCTATCACCAAGGAACGCCTTTCTTGGCAACTCGAGCAACTAAGTTCAAAAGGTGTTGGTGGCACGATTGTTAGTTATATTCACCAAGCCAATTTGGACATTGATAACAGCGACCCGCCCGTATTTTCTGCCATGTGGTGGGAATTATTTGTCTGGTTTATCGCAGAATCCAAACGGCTTGGTATGAAAGTTGGCATTCAGGATTACTGCATTGTCAACCCGATTCTCGAGCAATTAGCCGTGGATTTCCCCGAGTTGCGCGGCGCATCGCTCGAAAAAATCCATCTCGAGGCAACTGGGGCTGGTGCGGTTAAACTCGAGCTTCCCGAGACGGCGGTGCTGGTTTCGATTCGGGCTTTTCCTCGAGTTGAGGCTGGGCTGGATTCGGGGACTTCGCTGGATTTGCAATCTTTGGTGCATGAATCAAAACTCGAGTGGACTGCGCCGAACGGTTTATGGACTGTGGTGGCTGTCTACGCCTCGCCAAAAGGTTTTAGTCCGCTCCACCCAACTTCGGGCGCTCGAGCCATTGAACGGCTTTACACGCCATTTGAAACGCATTGTGCCAACGAAATCGGACAGACATTAGCCGTTTTTTTTCAGGATGAACTTGATTTTGGCAATCGAATGCCGCGTTGGTCGCCCGAAGTTCTAGCAGAATTCAAGCAACGCAAAGGTTACGACCTCGAGCCTGAACTGGCAGCGCTGTGGTTTGATTTAGGCGCACGCACCAGTAAAATCCGCATTGATTATGCCGATGTGATTACGCAACTCACCGAAGACCATTATTTCAAACCAGTCTTTACCTGGCACGAACAACACGGGACTTTATTTGGACACGATAACCTCGGGCGTGGCGATATTACCGAGAGCCTGAGCGCTTACGGCGATGCGATGCGTACCATGCGTTGGTATTCTGCGCCCGGCAGCGACGACCCGCATCTCGAGGGTAAACGGCGTTTTATGGGTTTTAAGGTCAACAGTTCAATCGCTCATTTGTACGAACGACCCCGAGTTTGGAACGAAGGCTTTTACGGCAGTGGTTGGGGAGTCACACCCGCCCAGTTATTAGCCGCCCTGAACGAAGATTTCGCCTATGGTGTGACACTTTTTAATCCTCATGCGGTTTACTACACCACGCTGGGTGGATGGTGGGAATGGGCACCACCCGATTTTCATTTCCGTCAACCGTACTGGAATATGACCGCGCCATTCTGGACGTACATCACCCGAATAAGTGCGGTTCTCTCGAGCGGGCATCATCGTTGTGATGTGGCGATTTTGTACCCCAGTACCGACCTCGAAGCAGGATTCACTGATGCTGTTGCCTGCGCCGAAGAACTTGGGCGGAATCTTTTTGACACTGGGCTGGATTTTGATTTTCTGGACTTTGAATCCTTGGCTCGAGCCACCATCGAAAACTCGAGTCTTAACGTGTCTAACGAACAATACCGTGTGCTGATTTTCCCAAATGTTCAGGCGGTGCGCTTCTCGACTTTAGAGCAAGCACTAAGTTTCAAACGCGCTGGTGGCATTGTTCTGGCACTAGGTTGTATTCCAACTTGCACCGACCGTCTTGGTAGTCACGACCCAGAAATGCAGGCGATACTCGAGGAGTTGTTTGCTGGTTTTACACCTACTATAGACACGGTTATCAGCACCATTAACGCCAATCTCGAGCGAGATTTTATTCCCGACCAAGCCAATGTATGCGTTTTACATCGGGTGATTGGGCAACAAGATTTGTACTTTGTGTTGAATAAAAGTTCGGAACAAAAAGCCGTTGCGCCGTTGTTTCGCAATCTTGGACAAGCCGAAATTTGGGATGCGTGGACAGGCACAACCCAGACTGCTCGAGGTTGCAGCCAAGAAAGCAATTATCAACGTGTTCCTTTGATGCTCGAGCCTCATGCTGCCCAAGTGGTTGTTTTTGATCGCACCCAAGTTGCTGTGCAATTGCAGGCAACTCGAGAAACCATTGTCAATCGGCTTAGATTAAATCAAGATTGGGCATTTGAACTTGTGCCTTTACTCGATAATCGCCACGGTGATTTCAGACAACCAGCCAGTTTTGAACCACTGAAACCCGAATTGCGTCATTTCAAATGCTTAGAAGCCTTGCCCGAAGAAGACTGGTCAGCCGCAACTGTCAACGATGCAGCTTGGCAAGAGATTCTGGCAGATTACGGCACGCATTTCTGGCAGTTAGAACCCGTCCCAGAAAACACCAATCTCGAGTCCTTAGAGCAAATCTTGCTCAGTCTCGAGCAAATTAATCCGCAAGAAAAACTTGAATGGAATGGGTTGTCGTTGGGCTGGAAAGAATACGCGTACTCGGAGCGTTTTGGCATTGAACACGACCCATTACTTTCGCATTGGCTCACAGGTCCGCATGGCTTAAAAGGACAAGTGCCAGACGAATACCTCGATGTGACCCAAGGCGAGCCAAGCACTGCCCAAAACGGTTATGTGTACCTCTGGACAACTTTTGAAAACACAAAACCAATGTATTTGAATGCCAAAAGCCGAGCCTCATATTGCCTTTGGTTAAATGGTCAGGTTGTTCTCGAGCAACCACATAGTTTGGGCGCAGCCCATTACGCCCCTTGGGACATTCCAATTTACGACGCACCAACACTAAAAACACAGGTTGCAAATGCCCAACATAAGGTTTTACTGCGCTTAAAACTCGAGCCTATTCAGCGCACTCGAGCCAGTTTAAGCATTCAAGCCATACCAAACCCAGAATCTCGAGGACTGGAATTGGTTGCCAATGGTTTTAATCATCGTCCAAATCAAAATAAGCAAATTACATGGTTGCGTTGCCTGACACCACCCGGTACGAATAATTTGCAAATTCATGTGCGCGGCACACTAAACGCTTGGCTTGACGGGAAAGCCCTTGAAACAGTCAGCACCAGCATCAACACCGATGGCTCGAGAAGCATTGAACTGAAAACCAATATGCCCCCCGAACAAGCCTCGGTGCTTGCCTTACGCATCCAAGCCGACGCTGGACATTATGGTGGCAGTGTCCTGACCCGACCCATTACTTTCGATTGTCATGCTAAAACCGTACCACTTGGCGCTTGGGCAGATTTTAGCTTAAACACCTACTCGGGCGGGGCAAAATACCAGCAAATCATCAACCTCGAGCCACTCAAAACAGGTCAAAGACTCGAGTTGCACCTTGGGGAAGTGATTGCGGCTGCCGAAATTATGGTCAATGGAATCAGTGCAGGTATTTTACTGACCGCACCTTGGAGCATAGACATCAGCGACCATGTACAGGCTGGTCAGAACACCCTCGAGATTGTGGTTGCCAACACCATTGCCAACGAATTTTCGGATGCACCTTCGCCTTATGTTAATCCCGCACAGACCAAATCTGGATTATTCGGACCTGTAGAGTTGGTCTGGCTCGAGTGAATACCAAATTAAGGTATTGTTATGCTTGCGGGACAAGGCAAACTGCCTTGTCCCATTTTCTAAAACTCGAGCCAATCAGTATCCCGGTTCAATTCCAGCGTTATTGATCGTAGTTTGCGAATTCCCGCCATTGTTGGTGTCTTCGATATTGGTTGTACCACCGCAACAAGGTTGTCTAAAGAACGGATTGACGTTAGCGCCAAGTGGTTGCAAGACATTGTTGCGAATAGCAATGTTGTTACCTTGCTGGTCTATGTAAATTCCCGCCACAGTGTAGCCACCTGCTACAGGTGAACGGTTAATGTCGTGAATATAATTTTCACTCACAATACTGGTCGGTTGTTGATTTGACCAAGTGTAAATTCCACCGCCGTCATCGTGCAACTTCATGACATTAAAGATGTTGTTATAACTGGTGTTAATTCCGCCAAGTTGGGTGACATTGCTGGTCCAACCCCAACCTACACTGATGCCAGTGTAGGGTATATCCCAGACTTGGTTGTGCAGAATTTCGGAGTTTTTAATGTAGCCAACTTGAATGCCGACACTGCCAGTATAATCTAAGCCAATTCGGGTCACGCGGTTATTTTTAATGCCAATACCTTGGATGATGGCTCGAGTATCGGCTGGGTTTTGAACCCCATCGGCATCTATGCTGATTCCTTGCCCAGAAAGATCGTTAAAGGTATTACCGATGATGTTGCTGTTTTGCACTCCACCATAAAAATTGAGTCCGTTTGCGCCCATGTTATGGAACGTATTGCGTTCAAACACAATGTTGTTGGCAGCCGCCACCCGCACGCCACCGGGTTGAAATTCGGCGAGGTCGTTCGGTCCGACATTAAATGCCCCAGCTTGCCAACCCGCGAAGCCTTCGCTCGAGGGGCGCATCCAAGTGCTGTTCTCAAAAATCAGGCGCTGAAATTGCAAATGATGCACAGGGCTTGCCAACGTACCTTCGATGTTAAAAATCACTTCGAGTTTAGGGGTGATAACCGCCACACTGTTCATGGTTTCACCAGCCCTAGGCATATAAAAAAGTTCGTTGCTCGAGGTATTTAAGTACCACTCGCCGGGTTGGTCAAGCAGTTCTAAGGCATTTTCAAAGAAATACGTTTGGTTATCTTCTTTGGGTGGAAAAGGTAAATTTAGACTGCGGGTGCGTTCTGGTTCTTGTGGCGTAATGACCGTTGGATTTTGTACACCACCACTGGTCAGCACCCGAACTTCGGCTAAAGTAAAGTATTCGTTAGTGGTTTTGGTGACCGAAACATAGCGGTAGGCGATAGAACTATTGACAGCAATACTTTTGGTAGCTTGATGAGGCAGGCTACTCGAGCCTTGCGAACCCAACACCACATAACCGCTCATGTTGGCGTTATTGCTGGCACGGACTTCATAATTGCGGCGCGTTTCGGCTTGGTCGGTATCTTGGCGGTGAACCACATCTATGCCTGTGATGCTGTAGGCTTGCCCTAAATCCACTTGCCAATTGTGCAATGCCTGCGTGGCTGCCGAAGACCAAAGCGTTCCAATACTGTTGTCCACAGCTTTAGAAGCATCAAAACTGGCACTAAACGAACTCGAGGCACTGGCGGTTTTGCCGGCTGCCAAATTGCTGCTGGGCGGTGGTGGTGGGCTGGTGTCGGCAAAAACCCGTACTTCGGCAAAAGCATTGCCTTCGGCGGCGGTCTTAAAAACTCCAACGTAGCGAAAGGTACTTGTGTTGCTGATGTTCAGTGTCCACGTTCCAAGGTTTGGATAAGGTGTTGCACCTTGGCTACCCAGCACGGTGTACCCAGAACTGAGGTTGCCGTTATTTGAAGCGCGAATCTCAAAATTATTGCGTGACCAACCATAATCACCATCTTGCCGAGCCACGATTTCTATTTTGGTCAGGGCGTAACCTTGGACCAAATCCACTTGCCAACTCGAGTTGGTTTCTCCTGCTGCCGATGCCCAAAAACTATTGCTATTGCCATCCACAGCTTTTTCGGGTGCAAAACTGGCATTGTAACTCGAGGTTGCCCCGACACCTTTACCAAGTGCCACATTGCTAATGGCTTGCAAGCGCAAGGGTGAATTCTGAGGCATCTGCCCTGTACAAGATGAAATGATTAAGCATCCCATCAAACCAAGAACGTGTGAAGCTCGACGAAAATCTAGCTGCATACTAACTCCTTATCGAGATGGCTTTTCGCCACTCGGTGACAATTAAATTATTGATTTAAGACACAGGTATTTTCTGCCACGGTTTTTGTCCAGCCCAAATTTGTTCATAGCCAACCCCATGACCGTCGGGGGCATGAACCAAACCATTTTTATCCACTCGAGCTTCACGCACGACTTTATTGGTTTTAATCAAGGATTCGTAATAGGTGTTGTTGCGGATACTCATGCACAAATGTGCATTCTCGAGTCCAGCCCCGTGCATTTCGGCTCGCAAATGGTGCGCTTCGGCTAAATGGGCAATGCGGATTGCACCTGTAAAACCGCCCTTAAAACCTGCGCTGGTACGGACACTCGAGGCACAACCGCTTTTAATAAAATCAGCCGTTGTCCAGTGTGAGCCGCTTGTTACTTCGGCGACTAATAACGGCACTTTGACCCGTTCACCAAGGCGTTTATAGGCATCTACGCTGTGTTCTTTCATCGGTTCTTCGTACCACAAGTAATCGGCTTCTGATAGCGCATGACCTAAGTAAACTGCGTCTTGAAGGTCAAATCCCGCACTGCCATCGTACATTAAAGGGATACTGGGTCCAACATGGGCGCGTAGTGCCAAGCACAATTCGGCATCGCGCCTCGCATCGCCCCAAGCATGGAGTTTAATCGCAGGGTAGCCCAGTTCTAAACACTGGTCGGCAACATCTATAAATTCGGCAATACTCGAGAAGGTAACTGTACTGGCATAGGCTTCTATACTGGTTTTTGCGCCACCCAAGAGTTTCCACACAGGTTGCTCGAGGGCTTTACCGGCAATGTCCCACAGCGCAATGTCTACTAAGCCAAGCATATAGACTGGAAAATACTCGATGCGGTCAAGTTCCCAAATTCTGTGCCAAAGGTATTCGCGCATAAAGGGGTCTTGCCCCAGTAATTCTGGTTTTAAGCGCCGTTCGACATAATCCTCGAGTAATTTGCCTCGGTGACAAGCGGCATAACCACTGATGCCTTGGTCGGTGCTAATCTCGAGCCAACCGATAATTCCTGCTGGGTCAGAGCCGGGCAAACCATCGCGCCACCTAAATGTATGGTCGGCTGGCACGGAAACAAGGTGAACTTGGACATCGGTGATTTTCATGATTTTTCTGCTCCTGCAATCATGCCTTCGCGCACAAATCGCTGCGAGAATAAGAACACCAGCAATATCGGAATGGCAATCATTAAGCCAGCCAAGGCAACTTCAGGGCGTTTGATAGGTAAGTCGTTGATGTTGCTTGGGTTTACTGCGCCTGTGCTGTTGAGGAGCGTTGCAAGCCCGACAGGCAGGTTATAAAGTCGGTCGTCGGTGATTAAAATAAATGGCAAGAAATAATTGTTCCAATTGGCAACAAAGGCAAAAAAAGCAATTAAAGAAACCACTGGCGCAGCCAGCGGCAGCGCAATTCGGGTGAACACCTGAAATTCAGTTGCGCCATCCATGCGAGCCGCATTGAGCAGGTCTTTAGGAATGGTGGTTGAAAAGAAAATAAAAGCAAGGTACACCCCAAATGGGAAAAATCCACCGGCAATAATCATGCCAAAATAAGTGTTGGTCAGTTTAAGTGCGTTAAACTCGAGAAAAAGCGGTAAGGTACTGGCAGCACTGGGGATAATCATCGTGATTAAAGTCATAATCAGAATCAGTCGGCGTGGTGCAAAGTCGGACATCGCAAGGGCATAACCCGCCGGTATTGAAACCGCCAAATTAAGCAGTAATCCGCCCAGCACATAAAAAATAGAATTGTAAACCCATGAAACCATCTGATAATTATTGAACGAAACAAGGTTATTCCAAGTCAGCACAAGCCGTTCAAACGAACCCAAGGCAAGTGGTGGTAATTCGATCAACTGGTCTTGGCTTTTGGTCGGGGCAATCAGTAACCACAGCAATGGCACGACAAAAAACACGGCAAAACTGAGCAGCACTAAAAGCCTTGGGCTGTCGCTCAGTAGACTAAACAGCGGATTGACTCGGGCTTTTTTAGGGCGGCTCGAGTTGCGAACAATGATTCGGCTCATGCCTCTGTCCTGTAAAAATCGGTTTTGAAAATCATGATTAAGGCAATAATAATTCCAGCCAACATCAGCAGGCTCGAGAGGGCAGCCCCAGCCCCAAAATTACCAAGCCCAAAAGCGTAGGTGTATGCCAGTTGGTTGGGTGTCCAATTGGTGGTGGCAATCGTGCCAGAACTGGCAGCACTGATAATTTGGGGTTCGGCAAACAACTGAAAACCACCCGAGAAAGAAAGTATCAGCATAAAAATCACGTTTTTGATAATCAAAGGCAGTTTAATTCGCCATGCCAATTGCCAGTTGTCACAACCATCTATGCGGGCTGCCTCGAGAATTTCTTGGGAGATTCCACTCAAAGCACCGCTCATGACCACAATCCAGCCGCCAGCCCCGGAAGTGAATGCCATCAGCGCAAAGACGGTCGGTAAACCAATTTTATTGACCACGCCAAAAACATCGCCTTGATTTAAGGGCGCAAGTGCAAAGGCAAAAGGGCTAACGCTTGGGTCGAGTACCGACAACCACAAAAGCACCACGGCTGTGCCAGAAACCGCGCCCGGTAAGTAATAAATGCTGCGTAGACCATTGGAAAAACCACCTGGGCGAACATCGAGTAAAAAAGCAATCAACAGCACCCCAAGCACCATCATCGGTAGCCAAATAGCAATATAAGAAAGCACGTTCAGAACAGTTTGGAAAAAGCGGTAATCGGTTAGCACGGTCATATAATTTGTTAAACCCACAAAGGCTTTTTTAGAGCTTAAAAAACTTAGTACCAGTGCATAAATGGTCGGTGCAATACCAACCACCAAGAGTAAAATTAGGTACGGTAAGGCAAAAAAGTAGGGTGTTACATTTATTCTCTTTTTTAATTTTAGGGTATTCACAAGGTTTATTCTCACTTAACTACCTCCCCGAATTTTCTAGCGTTTTTTACTAGAAAATTCCGACTAACAGGAGCAGGGATGACGTGTCTATCGCTGTAATGAAGGAATTGCCGTTTTTTGAAAATTCCAAAATGTAGGTGATAGACACTTATTTTGACTCGAGGGACGGGGGGCTTAGACCCATCCCTCTCGAGGAGGAAAGCAGCCCTAAAAGTAGCTTAGGGCTTAAAAAGAGGTTAGCGAGTGGTGACTTGGTAGCCACTGGCTCTTGCCAGATTGACCATTTCGGTTTGCACGGCTGGCAGGACAGCTTCGACTGATTTACCGTCTTTTATAGCGGGTAGAATGTATTTTGTCATTGGTTCCCAGGCAGCGTAACGGGTGCTGGCTTGGGCTGGGGTGAGGTTGTTGGCGGCAGCTTTTAGGACTGGGTAGACATCGTTGGCGTAGTATTTATCGGCGGTCACTTTTTTGCCCCATAGGTCGGCACTTGGTAAATGGGCTGGGAAGGTTGGCGCATCGGTCTGGTTTTCTGGGCTGGTGGTCATCCAGAGCATGATGTCAACTGCGCCTTTAAGGTTCTTGGCTTTTTTCGAGACTCCAAATGCGCCGCCGCCCCAACCTGCGGTGTAGGTCGTGCGTTCATCGTTCCAACGCAACGGTGCAGCCGCACTGGTTTGACCGGCTGGCACTTTATAATTGGGTTTAATGATGTACTCGCCAAACCATGAAGCGGTTGGAATCATCAGTAAATTGCCTTCAGCAGCAATTTTATTAAAGGCTGGTTCAAATGGGCTGAGGCTGCTGAGGCTGCCAGCTTTGACCAGATTATCAATCATTTTGGCAACTCGAGTACATTTGACCGATGCCATGTTAATTCGCACACTGTTGGCGTTGGTTCTCGAGAGTTCAGAGATTGGGCAGTTACTGGCATAGAAAAAATGCGAAATAATTTGCGGGTCGCCAAGTGTTCCAACCACTGTACCGGGGTGTTCTTTGGCGGCTCGTAAACCAAGGGCTTCGTATTCTTCCCATGTTTTTGGAGCGGTGTAACCGTAGTCTTTCATCAGTTTGACGTTGTACCACAAAACATTTTGCGCTAAGTCGTTGCGTAAACAAAGCAGCTTGCCGCCGACGGTACAAAAACCGTTTGAGCCTTTGGCAAATTGATTTAGGGTTTTACTGGTCACGTAGTCTTTTAGGTGCAACAAGTAATCTATTTCTGGGTCGGCAAGTTGGGCGGGCATCGGTTGCGAACCCATAAAAATTACATCAGGGCTACCCGCACCAGCTTGGGTGGTCAAACGGATTTTTGCCACTTGTTCGCCTTGGTCTACCGTCACAATTCGCATTTTTACATCTGGGTGGATCTTTTGGTACATTTGGAAACCCGCTAAACGGGCTGGGTCGGTCCAGACCAGAATTTCTTCGCTTTGGGCGCTGGCAAACAATGCTGCGCTGGCAGCAGCGATACCACCAATAGTTAAGAGTGGTTTGAGCAAGGATTGACGACTAACTTTTGACATAATGATTCCCTCCTTGGGATGAACAAAGAACAACACGAGGCGCTGCCAGATTGAGGTTCAATAGATATTTGGACTACAAAAAGTTATCATACTCATTTTCAGATGTCAAGCACCTAACTCGAGAATTTGTGGTATAACTTAAATTCACCAATCCAGTGCAGAAAGTTGGCTCGAATTGGTTCTATTCGTGTAAAACGGGCTTTAGAATCTTTGATGTTAGACCAAAAAAATCATCATTCGTATGAGGTTAGTTGCTAATTTTAATTTATTACTTCAAAAATTTTTTCAAAGTTGTATGACTTATTTACAAAATAAATCCACCAAATAAATCCACTAAGCGAGGTTTTCATGCACACCCTAACGCCACCCATACAAAGTTCCGAACCGGCATACAACACAGTTGCCACTAAAATTCTCGAGTACATCCGCCATAACCAACTCCAACCAGGCGATAAACTCCCGACCGAACAACAAATGGGCAAACAGATGGAAGTCAGTCGTACTGTCATCCGCGAAGCCGTAAAAGTGCTAACGACCGTTGGTGTGGTGCGCCCCAAACGCGGTAGTGGCTTGTATGTAACCAACGAACCCAGACCATTTGCCAGTACCGCAATCGAATTTTCTGTGACCAACGAACCCGAAAATGTGCTGCACCTCTTTGAATTCCGTACGATTCTCGAGCCAGTGGCTGCCGCCCAAGCCGCCGAGCGCATCTCGCCACGCGAATTGCGGCGTTTAGAGGGCTATGTGCAGGCATACCGAAACGCGGCTCAGAACGCCGATAGCGTTGGTTGTCGAGATGCCGACTTGGCATTTCATATGTGCATTGCCCAAGCCACCCGCAATCCATTGATTGCCAGTTCGTTATCGGCAACCCAGCGCCTACAAAACTGGGCTTACGACCTCGAGCAGGGAGTTAAAGCAATTATCCCAGCCGAGTTACAACCACATTTGCAATTGGCAGTGATTGAACATCAAGCCATTTTTGAAGCCATCAGCCACGGCGAAAGTATGGCGGCGGATACTGCCATGCGAAAGCACTTGGCATCTTCGCAAGCCAATTATCAACTCGAGGTTCGGCGCAGGATGGGAACATGAAAAGATTTGCCTCTGTCACTCGAGTACGCCCAGAAAAACTCGAGCAGTACAAAGAACTTCATGCCAAACCGTGGCTTGGTGTGCTTGAAACCCTCAAAAAAGCTGGTATTCAAAATTATAGTATTTACCTGCATGACGACCTGCTCTTTTCGTACCTCGAGTACCACGGTTCAGATTGGGAAGCCGCCACGCAGATGATTGCAGCCGACCCGATAACTCGAGACTGGTGGAAACTAACCGACCCATGCCAGAATCCATTCCCCAGTGCAAAGAACAAAGAAATGTGGTCTAGTATGGAACAAGTTTTTTTAATGGAGTAGTTATTCATGACCCCACTTTGTGCGACCGATCAGGTTTTTATTGGCAAAAATGTTCCGATTACCAGACTTGGGCTTGGCGTTGCCACCCAAGGCGGGCTGTTCCAAGCCGTATCCGAACTCGAGGCTCGTGCCGTCTTTCAAGCCGCTTGGGAGGCTGGAATTCGGTACTTTGACACTGCACCTTGGTATGGATTTGGCTCGAGTGAACAACGACTTGGTGCGTTTTTACAAGACAAAACAGGTTTTCGTGTCTCGAGCAAAACAGGGCGTTTACTCAGTCAGGATTATCCGGTGCATCCGAGTCAAGCCACCGCTAGTTTTGTTACGCCTTCTATCTTGAATGTGAAATACGATTATTCTTATGATGCGACGATGCAATCACTCGAGGAATCCTTGGGACGAATGAAGATTCCTAGAATTGATATTGCCCTTATTCACGACCCTGACAGTGTTGGTTTAACTACCCAAGAAGTGCTTTCTGGGAGTGCCAAAGCATTATTCAAGTTGCGCGACCAAGGTGTAATTGGGGCAGTTGGCGCAGGCATGAACCAATGGCAAATGCCGCTTGAACTTGCCCAAGCCGCCCCGTTTGATGTGTTTTTACTGGCTGGGCGTTACACCTTACTCGAGCAGGAATCGTTGCCTTTTATGAATTATTGCGCGGATAACAATCTTAAAATCCTAATTGGTGGAGTCTATAACAGTGGTTTACTGGCGAATCCAAAACCAGACGCACATTACAACTATGCCCCTGTTCCCCAAGCTGTGCTAACCCGAGCAATGTCTTTACAACGAATTTGTTTAGAATATGGTGTGCCACTTAGGTCGGCGGCATTACAATTTCCATTTCGCCATAAAGCCGTTGCCAATGTGATTGTTGCGGCTCGAGATGTCAAGCAACTCGAGGATAACTTAACCATGTTTAATACACCAATACCTAATGAACTCTGGGCTGCTTTAAGTGCATCTGGATTACTCGAGGAGAACGAATGAATCGTCTGCAAGGAAAAACTGTTTTAATCACGGCGGCTGGACAAGGCATCGGACGGGCTATTGCCGAAGCGATGATGCTCGAGGGCGCAAACGTTATTGCCACTGATGTCAAACCAGAATTGCTGCTTGGTTTAACGTGTCAAACCCAAGCCTTAAATGTTCTCGAGAAACCCCAAATTCTCGAGTTGATTGGTTCACTGCCCAATTTGGATGTGCTGGTTAATTGCGCTGGTTTTGTACATCACGGCAGTATTCTCGAGTGCGCCGATTCGGACTGGGATTTCTCGTTTAACCTTAATGCCAAAAGTATCTTCTGGACAATGCAGGCGGCGATTCCAAAAATGCTCGAGAATAAAAGTGGCAGTATTATCAACATTTCCTCAGTAGCCTCGAGCATCAAAGGCGCACCAAACCGCTTTGTGTACGGCGCAAGTAAAGCCGCAATTATAGGCATGACCAAGGCTGTAGCATCTGATTTTATCACCCAAGGTATTCGGGTTAATGCCATCTGCCCGGGTACAATTGAATCGCCATCATGGAATGCTCGGGTTAGCAGCCAAGCCCAGAATTCGGGAACGAATGAAGATGCTGTGCGTCAGGCTTTTGTTGCGCGTCAACCAATGGGCAGAGTCGGAACACCACAAGAAGTCGCAGCCTTGGCGGTCTACCTTGGTTCGGATGAAAGTGCGTACACCACAGGTCAAGCCCATATTATAGATGGAGGTTGGAGCTTATGAAATTACTGCGCTTTGGAGCAATTGGACTCGAGAAACCCGGTGTGCTTGATGCCAACAATCAAATTCGTGACCTCTCGGGTGTGATGACCGACATCAATCCAAGCAGCCTTGCAAACCTCGAGCCACTGAGAAACCTTGACTTGGAATCATTACCACTTGCCCCAGCCAACTCGAGAATTGGGGCTTGTGTACACGGTGTTGGAAAATTCATTTGTATCGGACTTAATTACCGTCAGCACGCCCTCGAGACAGGTGCAAGTATTCCAACTGAACCCGTGGTTTTTATGAAAGCCACCTCGAGTATTATTGGTGCGAACGATAATGTACGCATCCCACGTGGTTCAGTCAAAACCGATTGGGAAGTTGAACTTGGTGTGGTGATAGGTAAAACCGCCAAGTATATTTCTATCGCCCAAGCCCTCGAGTACGTGGCTGGGTACTGTGTGATTAACGATCTTTCCGAGCGTGAGTATCAACTTGAGCGTGGTGGGCAATGGGATAAAGGCAAGGGTTGCGATACCTTTGGACCAATCGGACCTTATTTGGTGACACGGGATGAAATTGCCGATGTCCAGAATTTACGGCTCTGGCTTGAAGTGGATGGACATAAATACCAAGACTCGAGTACCGCCGATATGATTTTTGGAGTGGCTGAAATTGTTGCCTACCTATCCAATTTTTTTACGTTACATCCTGGCGATATTATCAGCACAGGCACGCCCCAAGGCGTTGGGCTTGGCATCAAACCCATTCCGATTTACTTAAAAGCAGGGCAGACCATGCACCTTGGCATTGACGGACTGGGAACGCAAATCCAAATAACAGAGCTAGACCCATGATGATAGATACGCACCAGCACTTTATTTTTCCAAGCCGTATCCATTACCCTTGGCTCGAGGGTGAAGCCTCAAAGCCATTGCAACGCGATTTTACCCCAGCCGATTTACAGCTTCTACTCGAGCCAAATAAGGTGCAAAAAACCATTCTGGTACAAACCAGACACAGCTTAGAAGAAACCCATGAATTTTTGCAAATCGCGGCTGATACAGATTATGTGGCAGGTGTGACCGCATGGGCTGACCTGACCGACCCGAATCTTGAAGCGACCCTAAAAACCCTGCTCGGGTCGGAAAATGGGCAGTGGCTCAAAGGCATTCGCCATCAAATTCAAGAAGAATCAGACCCCAATTGGTTACTGCGCCAAGATGTTCAGCAAGGCTTATTGACCCTCGAGAAGTTTGGATTACTTTACGAATTTGTTTGCTCAAAACGTGAGTACAAGGCTTGTCTCGAGACTGCTAAACATCACCCCAAACTGCAATTCATCCTCGACCATGCTGGCAAACCAGACATTCAAAACAATGACTTGACTGCATGGCAAGAATCCATGCAGCAATTTGCGGCGCTCGAGAATGTGGTGGCTAAAATCAGTGGATTAACCACCCAAACTGACCAAAAAGATATTGTGGTATTCAAGCCTTATGTTCAAACCTTGATTCAAGAATTTGGCTCGGGTCGGTGTATGTACGGCAGCGATTACCCCATTTGTTTACTGGCTGGGCAGTACCCACAGACCATCAGCATCATTGGCGAAAATTCTAATGCAATCGAACAACCAGCTATTTTTTTTGAAACGGCTGCGCGGATTTACCAAATTTAGTTAGATTCATAATGTCACTTTAGTGCTGTTGTAAGACAGTGTTTGACAATCATTTCTAAACGCTTCTAAAGTCACTCGAGTTTTCTGGAATGTCAAGTAAGCTACTCCCAATTTATCTCGAGGTGTCGAGAATTATTGATTGCTCTGATACGAAATTAAGTTAATCAGTTGCGTATTTTGACTGATTAACCGACTAAGCGACCCTGCCCGTGAGCGACCACGCCCGTCAGCGACCCAGCCCGTAAGCAGCCGTGTTAAAAGTCAAGCCCCACCCCCACTTTTGCTAGGGTTTTGTCAACCCAAGGTGTACGGTCACGCACAATGATATGCAAAATAGCCAATAGTTTACGCATACACGCCACCAAGGCTACCTTCTTGGCTTTCCCAGCAGCCACCAACCGTTCATACACAATCTTGATAGCAGGATTGTACCGAACAGCCGTTTGAGCTGCCATGTACAACACAGCTCGCACATTTCCACGACCACCACGAATAAAACGCAGACCACGATGACTACCGCTATCATGATTCATCGGAGCAACCCCAACTAAAGCACTCAGGCTCGAGTGAGAAGCCGTTCCTAATTCACGTAAACTCGAGAGTAGCGTAGCAGATACGACTTTCCCAACACCCGGAACGCTTTGCAGCAGAACGTCTAAGGCTTTCATTTCTGCATCACCACGGATTAAGGTTTGCATTTGAGCATCCATTTCTGTGCCTTGCTGCTCGAGAAAGTCTATGACCGCTAAGTGACTGACTCGAGTAGTCGCATCGGTTGTGCTTCCGAGACGATTGCGTTCCATCGTGGTCATCTCGAGGAGTTGTCTGCGACGTGATACGATACTTTCTAGTTCTCGTTCTTGTTGACTAGCGGCAATGGTGATTTCAGGTCGTATCCGCATTGCAAATTCAGCGAGGATAACAGCATCTATGACATCGGTTTTAGCGAGTTTACCCATAGCTCGAGCAAAATCCTTGACTTGCCTTGGATTAACTACTGCAATTGGTAGGTTTGCTTCACTGCACGCTAAGAATACGAGTTGTTCGAGTCCTCCTGTTGATTCACAAGTAATCAGTGTTGGTTTTTGTTTCTTGATGTATTTGATGAATTGCTTGATACCTTTGGATGTATTTTCAAAGGCTAGGACTTCGCCGGTTGGTAAAATCACAACATCAAGTCGGGGCTTACACACGTCAATACCAACGAATACTTCACTTTTCATAAAACCTCCTTGAAGCTGCTTCAATATCGTCCTTCCTTGCAAAGCGAACTCGTAATTTAGACGGTTCAGGCAGCCGTTCGGACTCGGTTGAAGCGAAGTTCAGTACAACAGTCTCGCTTACGGACGACCTCGAAGGTCTAGGTGCGATAGGACTTGTTGTACTGACTCCAATTATTAACTTACAAGGTGCATCTTTAGGGTCAAGACAGGTGCGCGTTTGTGGTCAAGAGAGGTGCGTGTTTAGGGTCAAGAATAGGAGTAATAACGATACCAAATTTACGCGTGAACGACAGTTCGACCTGCTTTTTGCGACCCAAGCCCGTAAGGTGCTGCTTTCAGGGTCAAGATGGTCAAACGAGAGTGATTAAGTTAATTTGGTATGATAGTAGCTTTGAGGGCTGCATACTACAAGAGGCTAAAGGCAATAATATCAATTTTGTGCTATTCAATGCAGAGCTTTAGGCTAACACCTTATCAGTCAGTTCAAGCACACTGATGATGTTCAAAAAATAAGGAGTCCAATTATGAATAAAACAGCTTTTACTGTCAGTGAGGCAATGAAACAAACTTATCGGCGCGATGGTTTTGTTCACGTTCCCAGTATTATCAACCCTGAAGAAGCCAGTGCTTTTCGGCTTGCGGCGCTTGCGGCAACCGAACGCCTTGGCGCAATTTCTGACAATGCGATGTTCAGGCAATCGGTCAATGTCTGGCGCGAAGATGACCAAATGGCAGCCTTGACCACCCACCCGAATATCGCGGCAGCCGCCGAACAATTGGCAGGGGTTGCTTTGCGCTTATGGCACGATCAAATTCTGATTAAACCAGCCCTCAACAGCAAACCCACCGAATTTCATCAAGACCAACCGTACTGGCCTCATTCGCAATCGACCCACCCGATCAGCGCTTGGATTGCACTGGTGGATGTACCCGTCGAGCGTGGCTGTATGACCTTTATCGCTGGCGCTCAAGGCAGAACCGAACTCCCGCCTTCTAATTTGGCTGCCCAACGAGGCTTATTTGACCTCGCACCAGACCTAATTTGGGAGCAACGTATTACTGTGCCATTAAAAGCTGGCGATTGTACTTTTCATCATGGGCGCTGCCCGCACATGGCAACCCCTAATTTTACCGAAGAAGCTCGAGTTGCCCATGTGGTTATTTTTGTGGATGCAGCCACTATTTACAATGGCTTGAGCCATGTTGTGACCGACCCACTCGGGCTTGTGGCAGGGAGTCTGCTAGAAGGCGAGATGTTTCCACTGGCTCAATCATTCTTAGACCAATAACTTACTGTACGATGAAAGCTATGGTTGAACCTATTGGTTTTGAACGATTGTCTCGTTTACAAGTCCTGAGTCAACAAACCAGTGTTGATTCAGGACGTTTTGTCTTGAATGGCGATTATCAGTATCACGAACATGAATTTTACGAAGTTGTGGTGGTTCTTGGTGGTTCAGGTATCCATAGCTCACCGCTTGGCGAACAAATACTGAGCGTAGGTGATGCTTTTTTTCTTCGTCCGGGTGCATGGCACGCCTATCTGAGTTGTCAGCAGCTCGAAGTTTTTAATTGTTATTTTGCACCTGAATTACTCAAATATGAACTTTCTTGGACACTGAACGACCAAATTCTAGGGCATCTGATGTGGACTGGAACTCGAGCCGGAACGCACGGCTTGGTCAGTGCCAAACTGAGTACCATTGCAGTTCAAAAAGCCGAAGCTCATTTGTTGGCACTTTTGGAGGCAACCGCTTTATCGCAACGAATTGCCAGACTGTTGTTATTTCTTGGCTTAATTGCCAAAGCAACTCCTGAAACTGCTCAGTCTAAGGTCTATCATCCTGCGGTGCTGCGTGGTGTACAAATGCTCGAGGCTAACCCATTGCAGCCTTGGACGCTGACCGAACTGGCAGAGGCACTGCACGTCGCACCTTCGTACTTATCACGGTTGTTTCAACAGCATTTGGGCATACCACCAATGGCTTATCTAACGCACTGGCGAGCCGAACGTGCTGCCGCATTGCTACTAGGTACGACCCGAAGCATTAGCCAAATTGCCGAGGAAGTTGGTTGGTCAGATGCCAATTATTTTTCTCGGCGTTTCAAGAAACACTTTGGCATCAGTGCCAGTGACTACCGAGCAGCCAAGATTTAAGTGGGATTACAAAAGCCGTGTTTGCCGACGAAATACTTGTGGCGATTGACCAACTACTCGTTTGAAAAGTTTGGAGAAGTGAAACGGGTCTACAATTCCAATCTGAGCGGCGATAACATAAATCGGCAAGGTTGTACTGCACAATAATTGCTTGGCTTTTGTAATCCGTGTTGCTGTCACCCAAGCACTTGGGGTAGAAGCACTAAACTGCTTAAATAAGCGGTGAAGACTGGCAGGGCTGCACTCAGCCACTCGAGCCAGTTCTGGTATGGTCAGGGTTTTTTGAAGATTGGCTTTGACGTAATCCTGAATTTTTCGTAAGGCAACTGGAATACTGACTAAATAATCAACTTTTGTGTGCGCCACAATCAATTCCTCGAGCAGCAAAGTGGCTAAAGCCCGCATTGGTTTTTCGGCAACCGATTCGCCAATAAAACGCCCAACGATGTAATGTGCCAGTAAGCGCAAAGTTGGCGTTTGCACAAGTGAACCTTGTTGGATTCCCACGAGTTCTGACCAATCCCAATCTGTTCTCCAAGGGCTTTGTGCCAATGGGTCGTCTGGGTCGTGTGCCACAGAAAAATCAATATTTTTCGACAGATGATAATCTGGAATCAAGTGTATCCCGCCAACCCGAAATGTTTGTTCTGGGTCGGCTTCATAAAGCATTTCGCGCCCCCAAGGGAGAAACAAATAGTCTTCTGGCTCGAGCCGATACCATTGTCCATTGACTCGTACCCTTCCTTTACCATGAACTGCCCACAACAACATTCGGCTTTGAACACATGGCTGGGCGATACGTTCGGCTTTTCTAAACTCAAACCAATTGGCAAGCACAATCACAGGACAAGGATTCATTCTGACAGAAATATACATCCTATGATGGTTTTGGCTATGGTCAATTGGTGCTTTGGGCTTTTATCATGCTGCAATCATGACACCAGCTTCTGAACAAATGCTTGACTCATCATCGCTGCTCGAGCAACCGAGTTTGCTACAAGCCCAAGCCAAACAAGACGGGTATCTTTTTTTTCGAGGACTTTTACCTGTGCCTGATGTCTTGGCGCTACGGGCTGACTTTCTCGAGGTTGTTGACCATCAAGGCTGGCGCACCGCAGGTCAGGATAAATTTGGAGACCATGTAGAAAAAACGGTCATTGACCAAACACCCTCCGATCAAATGCGACTCGACATTGGTGTGGGCATTGCAGCCTACAACGATATTCAACGTCTCGAGCGTCTGCATCGTTTACCGCATCATCCTCAATTGCTGGCGCTTTTCACAACCCTTTTTGGCTGCAATCCGTTTGTTCATCCGCGCCATATCGCAAGGATGGTCACACCGCATCGTGACATGATTGCCACTCCGATTCATCAGGATTTTCCACTGATTCAAGGCAGTCAGAACACTTGGACGTGCTGGTTTCCGCTAGGCGATTGCCCTCGAGAACTGGGTGGATTAAGTGTATTGCGTGGCTCACACCACAACGGTTATTTACCCGTACAAACTACGGCTGGCACTGGAGGCATCGAAGCTCAACTGTGCGAGCATGAAACCGATTGGCTCGAGACCGATTATCACTGTGGAGATGTACTGATTTTTCCGTGCTTTACAGTCCACCGAGGTATCAAGTCTGTTTTCAAAGACCGTATTCGGTTATCGCTGGATGTGCGTTACCAACCAGACAATGAACCCATCGAAGCCAAATCACTCTTGCCTCACTGCGACTTGACTTGGCACGAAATCTATGCGAATTGGCAAAGTACCGATTTGCAGTATTACTGGGAGTCTTTGAAGCTCGAGCCTAGCCCGTGGAATCCAGAATTATTTGTACCAAGCCAACGAATTTGCTAAGAGGTTTTCATGATTTAACGCCTGCTTGAAAAACGTGCTGGATAAACTGAATTCGTTCGCTAACTTGAAATTCACTGCCGCCTTTATGATTGTTGTATCAATAAATTCGGATAGACTACCCACATACAGGTCAACTGATTTTCCATAAACGCGGTGCGCCTTGAGAGGTTTTCTCGAGTGACGCACTGCGTTTTTTGGCTTTTGGTGATCCCAACGAGACTTGAACTCGTGTCTGCGCCTTGAGAGGGCACCGTCCTAGACCGCTAGACGATGGGACCATCGTGGGTGGTGCAAGCCTATTCGAGGCGGACGTTCTCGAGAGCTTTGGCTGGGGAACGTGGATTTGAACCACGATAAACAGATCCAGAAACTGTTGTCCTGCCATTAGACGATTCCCCACC
>JAYWGM010000027.1:0-35355 GCA_043778225.1 Deinococcales bacterium
ACGAGCAAGAACAGATTTGCCGTTTTGTGAAAAATCTAAAATGCGCGACCATGCCCGTCAGGTGCGTGTTTATGGTCAAGACAGGCGGGAGATACTTAGCAATAGTTTGTAGTCAGACACGATACTGGCTTTTACTGCGATTTGTAGGACTCATAAACGAGTCCCAAGAAAAGCCATGCTCACATTAGGAGCAGCTATGAAAAACAGCAGCGAAAACAACACTAAAAGTGCCTTCGAGCGCAGCGCCGAACACCAAATTATGCGGACTCGAGAAGTGCTGGCGGCGCAGGGCGCTCAAGAGATTGAAGTCTCGAGCAGGTCGGCTGCATGAAAACAGTTCTGGTAACAGGTGCAACGGGCAATGTTGGCTTTGAAGTGGTGCAGCACTTAAAAACCCGAGGGGTCAAGGTACGGGTAGCCATCACCAACCCTGAACAGTCCAAAAGACATTTTGACCCAGACATCGAAGTGGTGCGCTTTATTTTTGGCGAGCCAAGCACTTATCTGCCAGCTTTGACAGGCGTGGACGCAGTTTTCTTGTTGCGTCCACCGCAAATCAGTAATGCCAAAAAATTCATCAATCCATTTATTGATGCTGCCAAAGTGCTTGGAGTTCGAGCCATGACTTTTTTGTCGGTACAGGGCGCTCAAGCCAACCCACTTGTGCCGCACCATGCCATCGAGCAGCACTTAAAAACCTCGGGTCTCGAGTACAGTTTTTTACGAGCCGCATTTTTTATGCAAAATTTGACCAATGCTCACCACCAAGACATTTTGCAACACAACGACATCATGATTCCAGCCGCCAATGGCAAAACGGCATTTGTGGATGTCCGCGACCTAGCAGCCGTAGCAGCCATCACCCTGACCGAAACTGGACACGCCAATACCGCTTATGAACTGACCGGCAGCCAAGCCCTAACTTACGACCAAGTCGCCCAAATACTGAGCCAAATTTTAGGACGCACAATCCGCTATTCGCACCCCAATGTGCTGCAATTTTGGCAACGGCGTTACCAGTACCAAGAACCGATTGGGTTTATTTTGGTCATGACCGCACTTTATACAGTGGCTGCACTAGGACAAGCTGGACACCTGACCACCGATACCAAACGCCTTTTAGGGCGCGAACCAATAACCTTCGAGCAATTTGCTCGAGACCATGCCAGTGCTTGGCTGCCAGCCTGAGCCGAAATGCCAAAATCAATTCCTGCCACTGCCCACTCACTCGAGCCACTCGCCTAAAGGATACCCATGCCTCAACCATCCATTCAAAAACAAAAACCAGTCATTATTACGGGTTTAAGCGATGCGGCTGTGGCGCAATCGTCGGCTCGGTTTGGCTTTAATAAACTGCTGCTAAGCACCAAACCACGTTTTTTCGAGATGCTAAAAGATGTGGTTCTCGAGCCAATGTTCTTACTTTTGGTGGTGGCTTGTGCGGTCTATTTTACGCTTGGTAAAAGCGAAGAAGCGATTACTTTAATTGTTGCCTTATTTTTGGTGGCTGGCATTTCGTTGTACCAAACGGTTCGCAGTAATCAGGCTTTGGGCGCTCTGCACGATTTAACGCAACCCAAAGCACAGGTCTGGCGCAATGGTGCAGTAATAACCCTAGCAGTCGAAAAAATCGTGGTCGGTGATTGGGTTGCGACCACCGAAGGTGAGCGTATACCAGCCGATGCTTTAATCAAAGACAGTCAGGACTTTTCTTTGGACGAATCGGTTTTGACGGGCGAATCGGTAGCGGTGACTAAAGCTGCACAGGACACCGTTTTTGCGGGTACAAGCATAAGTACAGGCAGTGCTTTACTCGAGGTTACTGCGATTGGCGCAAAAACCAAAATTGGTCAGATTGGAACAAGCATGGCGGTTATAGAAACCGAAAAAACCCCGTTGCAGCTTCAGATTAACCATTTTGTCCTGAGAATGGCGTGGGTCGGCGCGGCAGCTTTTGTACTGGTGGGCGCAGTTAATTATGCCCGTTCAGGCGATTGGATTACGGCACTGCTGTTTAGTTTAACGCTGGTGATGGCGCTTTTGCCCGAAGAAATTCCAGTCGCGTTTAGCAGTTTTATGGCACTAGGCGCAGCTCGATTAAGTAAAATTGGCGTGCTGACCAAACAACCACAAACCGTTGAAAGCCTTGGTTCTGCCACGGTAATTTGCTCGGATAAGACTGGCACAATTACCCAAGATGGCATGACGTTAAGTAAAATTTATGACGGCACAAGTAAAACTGTTCTTTCGCTCGAGTCGCCGCTTTCGGTCTCGAGCTTAGAAATACTGGCATTTGCGCGTTGGGCAAGTGAAGATAAACCATTTGACGCAATGGAACACGCACTGGTCAATGCTTTTGAAAAGTCTGACCAAGCCAACATAACCGCCTATCCGATGGTTCACGAATATCCCCTGGATGGCACACCACCGATGATGACCCATGTGCGCCAAACTCCAACTGGTCATGTGCTGGTGGCAGGAAAAGGCGCAGTGGCTCATATTCTGGCAGTCTGTAAACCAGAAGCTGGCATTGCCGCCGAGATTCTAAGCATCACCAAAGAACTCTCGAGCCAAGGGCTGCGGGTGCTGGGCGTGGCAAAAGGTGCGTACACTGCCCCGAATTACCCAAAGCAACAAGATGATTTTACTTGGACTTTTCTTGGTTTAGTAGCCCTCGAGAATCCACCCAAAGCCAATGCTGCCAGTACAATTAAAGCCTTTACCGAAGCTGGAATAAAAGTCAAGCTCATCACTGGAGATTACCTCGAGACTGCCCAAGCCATTGCTCGGCAAATCGGGTTGCCAAAATCCGAAACCTTTATGACTGGCGAACAAGTCATGGCTTTAGATGCGGCTGGGTTACAAAAAAAAGTGACCGACACCGCGATTTTTGCCAGAATGTTTCCCGAGGCAAAACTAAAAGTCGTCGAAGCCCTAAAAGCCAACGGCGAAGTGGTCGCCATGACTGGCGATGGGGTCAACGATGGACCCGCCCTCAAAGCTGCTCACATTGGTGTGGCAATGGGTCAGCGCGGCTCAGAAGTGGCGCGACAAGCGGCTTCGCTGGTTTTGGTCAACGATGACCTTGGCAAAATGGTGGATGCAATTGCCCAAGGCAGACGAATTTATCAGAATCTCAAAAAAGCCATTTTGTACATTGTGGGTATTCATATTCCAATTATTTTGGTGGTGGCAATCCCATTACTTGCCGATTGGAAATGGTCAAATATATTCACACCAATTCACATTATTTTTTTAGAACTTGTGATGGGTCCAACCTGTTCAATTGCCTTTGAAAACGAACCTGCCGAAGCTGGGCAAATGCAGCAAGCGCCGCGCAAACTGACCGATACTTTTTTATCGGGTTCAGAATTACGGCGCAGCGTAGCACAGGGTTTAGGAATCGCTTTTGCAGTGTTAAGTATTTACTACGTAGCAATGCAGAACGGCTCGAGTCTCGAGGTGGTACGAACCCTTGTTTTTAGTACGCTGGTGCTAAGTAACATTTTTTTAACACTGGTTAATCGTTCGCTGCGTTTATTTGTGTTTCAGACCCTCGGTGTACCCAATAAGCTGCTTTGGCTAATGTTGGGCGTAACACTTTTACTTTTACTAACAACCCTATTTTTTGAACCAGCCCAAAATTTATTTGGTTTTACGGCTGTTCCACTGACAGATTTGGCATGGGCAGCCTTAGCAGCTTTTCTGGGCGTGGTTTGGATTGAAATTTATAAAGCACTTGCTTAGTCAACTCATCGCAAAGCTCACTTGGTTGTATCAGCACACAAAGGAGAAACATCATGACCCCTAAAACCCAAGAATTAAAACTGAGCGGCGAAAGCCTTGTCAGTAAACTTAAAGAACTGGTTCACGAAGGCGATATTCGCCGCATCACGATTAAAAACGAAGAAGAGCATACTTTAATCGAAATTCCACTCACGATTGGCGTGGTTGGGGCGTTACTGCTGCCTGTCTGGGCAGCCATCGGCGCAATTGCAGCTTTAGCAGCCAGCCTAACGATTGTCGTAGAACGCACCGATACGACTTCAGAAACGCAACCAGATTCAGCCACTACACCAGATTCGTTATGACCTTGTTGATGAAGGAAATACCCATGAACGCAAATTTTGTCATGAAATTTGACACCTCTGCTCAAGCGAAAACAATTTCGACACTCGAGGTTTGACAATCCCGTCTGAAGAGCTAAAAGAGGTTTTTGCGAACTTAGCCACCAAATTTTTCTTGGTTTTACGCTCGAGTTGCTTAGAGTGGCTAGGTTCAAAAATTTGGCAAATAAAATAGTAAATCAAGGGCTGGCGGCTTGATGCCTTGCATCCGCAGCATAATTGCAATCTGAGCGCAATGGCGCATCTCGTGGGTTAAAACGTGCCACAGCACCCCATCCAATTTGTAGCGCTCGGTTGGCGAATCCTCCACGACCCGTTCTAATTGGCTCTCGGTCAAGGTCGTAAAATAGCTTTTATTGCGCTGCTCGACTGCTTTCCAATACTCCAAAAGCATCTCAAGTGCCAAACCCGAACAGTCTGGGCTGTCGCCAAGTTGCTTGAGGGCTGGAAAATGTTCCAATACTGGCTGGTCGCCCAAAACAGTGCAATGCAGCCAGCCATCCTCGACCATCGGAATATGAAACAGATGGTCTTTAATGCACCTAAAGCGCCTACCCTCGAGCAACGGACGAGCCAGCACCTCATCTGGTGTGTTCTCGAGAACCGCCCATAAATCCCGACGGGCGCGAATCAGATAATCGTAAATCTGTGGGATATTCATGGTTTTACCGTCTTTGGGACTAAATCAAACCGAAAAGTGCGTTCTTGCTTTGCGCCATTGGCTAAATCCCGAAAAAGTCGCAACTCGAGCGAAGTGGCTGGAATCCCGCTCGGTAAGTTCTTTTGAATCACCTCGAGCATTTGTTTGGCGGTTTTTTCGGCTTGTGCGCCCTCGGAGGGATTAAATGGCACAGGCGCACTGAGTTTAAGGGTGGTTTTGCCGTTGTTGGTTTGAACCTGAAAATTTAAGCCTTTTAAGTTTGGCACGACTTTTTTAAGCTCCGACTCGAGGTTTTGCAAACTTGCCAAACCTTGGGTGATGGTTGGACCCGCCTGATTCCAAATCCACAGTCCACCCGCCACCAAGCCGCCAACAATCAGCAGCGCCACAACGCCGCAACCAATCAAGAAACCTTTCATGGCTCGAGTATAGAAGAAAATAAAATGATAACCTTAATAGGTGCTTGAACGCCTCAGACCCAAAGATTTAATCGGCAGTGTTTTTGAAATCACCCCCGCTTTTCTCGAGCAACGCGGCTTAAAAGCGCTGCTGCTCGATATAGACAATACCCTTGTGCCGCATGGCAAACTCGAGACCCCCGAAGCCGACCTCGAGCGGGTACGGCTTTGGCTCGAGCCACTTTTTTTGGCGGGTATTGGGCTAAGAATTGTCTCTAATGCTCGAACTGCGCGGATTGACTTTCATGCCAAAGCATTTGGGCTAAAAGCTGTTGGCACGGGAAAGACCGCCGGTAAGCCATTTGTGGCTGTTTTTCGTACTGCAATTCAAGAATTAAAACTGCCCGCTTTTCAGATTGCGATGCTTGGCGATCAGGTCTTTACCGATGTGTTGGGGGCAAATAACGCTGGTATCCACAGCATTCTGGTGCGCCCAATGTCGGATAACGCGATGCCGCACACCCACCTAGCACGAATGCTCGAGCGCTTGGTCTTAAAGCGCTTTGGTTTATCGTGGTAGAATTTGGTATAAACTAAGCTGTATGACAATCAAACTTCCTGTTCGCACGGCGGATATTCTCAGTGGTACATACACGGCTGGGTTACGTGATGAATTGGCTTTTGGTAACGGCGACTTGTTTCGTGTTTTTGACGCAATTGGTATTGCTGGACCGTTTAAGACCCTGACTCCGTGGGAACTCGAGGATGCTCATGGCTTGCATAAAATTAACGCGGGTGGCTACTCTGCCATTCCATTTGGCGACCAGTACCCGCCGTTGATCGAATTCTTACAAGATTTTTTAGCCAGAGACCGCACAATTGGCTTGCCTTCACAGAGCATCAGCCATTGGCGCTCGGCACTCGAGGCAAATTTGGTGGCACTGCTGGCACAATTTGCGCCAAGTCACGCCGATTCAAAAGTTTTTTTTAGTAATTCTGGGGCTGAAGCAATCGAAACTGCCCTCAAATTTGTCAAAGTTGCCCGCCCAAAAGCCAAGCAGATTATCAATTTTAAGGGTGCGTACCACGGAAAAACCTTTGGGGCATTATCGCTCACCCCCAATGCTGAGTATCAAATCCCTTTTCGTCCACTCATGCCCGACATCACGACCTTACCTTTTGGCGACCTCGAGGCATTCAGCAGCGCCATTCAAAAACTGGGAGCAGACAGTATTTGTGCCGTGATTCTTGAGCCAATCCAAGGCGAAGCTGGGGTGATTAGCCCACCGACTGGTTTTTTAGCTGGGGTCGGCGACATCTGCCGTAAAAATGGAATTATTGTGATTGCCGACGAGATTCAAACTGGTTTAGGGCGGACAGGGCATTACTTTGCCAGCATTGCCGACGGTTTAGAACCCGACATCATCACCCTCGCTAAGCCACTTGGTGGTGGCATTGTCCCAATTGGCGCGACCATCGCCCGCAAAAAAATCTTTAATGCGCTGTTTGCTGGCTTATCGAGTAAATTACACAGCAACACTTTTGGTGGCAACAGCCTTGCCATGGCAATTGGTATTCGTTGCCTCGAGTTGATTGTTGACCAAAACCTGCCGGCGCGTTCGGCTCGGCTTGGCAAGCTCGGACTGGAGCGTTTATATGCCTTAAAAGCCAAGTATCCAGCTTTGCTCGAGGATGTGCGTGGGGCTGGCTTATTGTTGGCTTTGCAGTTTCGTACCGTTTTACCGCCAAAAATCATTCCGGGACTCGAGGAATTGGTCAGCGAACTGAGCGGCATCTTGGCAGTTCGCACAATTTACGAAGGCGGTGTGGTGGCAAATTTCTCGATTTCGAGTAAGCGCGTCGCAAGGCTGACCCCAGCCCTCAACATCCCCGAAGATGTCTTTGAAAGGCTTATCTCGAGTGTCGAAAGCACCATGGTTTCTTGTAAAACCGCCAACACGATGCTGCGGAGAATGCCTTTAGACCGTTTATATCGCCTTGCCCGTTTGGGTTTTGCCAAGTGAACTCCCTTTTTTGTCTTGGGTGCGTTACAATGGTTCTATGGCAGACATCCTAACCGCCGATGATTCGGAACAAATTCGCAGTCTCCTCGAGATGATTCTCTCGGCAGATGGGCATAACGTGATTCAAACCAACGATGGTCGGGCAGCCTTGGCTTGGCTCAAAGACAACACCCCAGACCTGATGATTCTTGATGTCACAATGCCCTACTTGGATGGAATCGAAGTCTGCTCTCGAGCCAAGCGGGTCTCGAGGTTGCGGGCTACGCCAATTATTATTTTGACCGCCCACACCGATGACGAATCGCGCCAACGGGCTAAACTGGCTGGAGCAGATGCCTTTGTCAATAAACCCCTGTCTGGTAAAAACTTGCGCTCGACCATTCAAGAAATGCTGGTCAAACGCAAAGAATTAAAAGCCAAAATGGATGCCGAAGATGCAGCTGCCTCGCCGGATGCGGCGTTTTAAGATAAATTGCTGATAAATTTATGCCACCCGCTCGAGGCTTCGGGCAGGGCATCGCGCTCGGTTTCGGGTTGCAAGACACCATCGGCATAGGCACGCACCACCAATTGATGTGGACCTGCGGCGGGTGTCCATGGGCTGCGCCATTGTGTCCAAGCATATTTTGAACGGCGCGGTAAAATTTCAGCAACAACCCAGTTCAAACCGCCGTCGCTCGAGACCTCAACTTTGGTGATGGTGGTGTTCCCCGAAAAGGCAATCCCCGAAATTTCTTTAATCGCATCGGCTTTTAGAAAGCCAGCGTTTTCGTTGGGGCTGTCGATGCGGCTCATGGTTTGGGCATACGCCTCCTTGCTCCAGCCACGTTCGACCCAATAACCCACTTGGTCGGTGGCAGACAGTTCAATGCCCGTAATCCAACGCGGTTGTTTCATGCCAAGTCGTCCGGGGATAATGACACGCAATGGAAAACCGTGCTTTTGCGATAACGGCTCGTAATTCATGGCATAGACCAGCATCACATCCTGCTCGAGGGCGGCTTGGAGTGGCAGGGATTCAGTATATCCATCGGCAGCTTTCCACAACAAAAACCGTGCTTCTTTTTGTATACCAACCTCGAGCAACAAGTCGCTCAGGGCAAAACCAGTCCAGATTGCGTTGCCAATTAAGCCGCCACCAACCGCATTAGAAATACAGACCATCGTGGCTTCTAAATCTCGAGCCGGACGGACTTGGAGGTCTTCGAGGGTATAGCTTTTTTTACTTTTGACCAAGCCTTTGATTTCTAAATTCCAATTTTTTGCCTCGAGTTTTGGGTCAAAGGCTTCAAGGTTTTTAGAAATACTATAAAAGTCGGCTTGTGGCGTAATTCCCAAGGGCAACTTGGCGTTGCGAACGGCTGCCACGGCTGGGGTCGAGCTTGGAAAAAGGGTACGAACCAGTGCCGCCGCCCCACCAAAAACCAATGTACCACTGCCAACACTGAGCCACTTTAAGCTGCTGCGCCGCGAGTCAGAAAAACCCGCAACCTGAGACTCGAGTAAAATCCGAATCCCCAAGTAAACCAGCGCGGTTGGAATGGCTACCCAGAACGGCACAAGCCATAAGCAAACCAGCAACACCACTACGCTTGCAATCAGTGGGCTGACCACGCCCAAGGCACTGAGCAGCACCAACCACAGCCCAAGGCTGCCGGCAAAAGCAAAAACCTTGCCGCCAGCCCCATAGCCAAGAAAGCGATGAATGATTTGAAACATTTGTGGTGTTCCCAAAAACTGGGTTAAGCGGTTAAATAATTCTTGCAATGGAAATGGCGCACTCAGCAACAAGCGTGCCAGTAAACCCAGAACAGTGATCAGAACCACCGCATTAAAACCACGCAACCAAGCTGCCAGATTCCAAGTTATTTTCATACCTAAGACATACGCGATACCCAACCCTTTTGGACTCGAGCCTCAAAGTCAACTCGAGTTCACATCCAAAATAATTTATGGCTTCGTACATCCAAAGTGAGAATGGAAGACTTCCGTTCAAGCTCTGGAGGATTTATGAAAAAAGTAATGTTCTTAGCAGTTCTTGGTGCAGCAACGGTTTCATTGGCTTTGGCAAATCAAATGCAGAAAGTTGGCTATGTGCGTGTGGTTCATGCCATTTCCGATGCCCCTGCGGTGGATGTCTACTTAAAAGGCATGGACGGCATGGAGATTAAAACCGTCGATGGCGCACCGTACACTGGCGTGACCTCGTATGGTGATGTCCCAGTTGGTAAGTACGATGTCACCGTCACCGTGGCAAAGGACAAAGCAGCCGTGTTGTTCAAAGTACCAGGCTTTGAAGTCAAAGCCTCGACTTATACCACTGTTGCCGCCGTCAATTTGGCAGCCGACCGCGCTCTACAAATTTTTAATGACCGCGCTCCAAACCGCAACAAAGACAAAGCCCAAATCACGGTTTACCACCTCTCGTACAAGTCGCCAAATGTGGATGCCCTTGCCCCAGACTTAATGAACGCTAAAGTGATTAAAAACCTGATGTACCGTAAAAGCCAAACTGTTTTGGTCAGCCCAATGGGTGTCAACTTAAACGTTGTTCCGGCTGGCGCAATGACCCCAGTGGTTTTTAACCTCAAAGGCATCAGTGTAGCGGGTGGCAAGTCCTACAGCGTCTTTGCGCTTGGTCTGCTCGATGGCAAAGATGCGGCTGCCTTTAAGCTCCAACCCAACGAAGATAAAGTGGTCAAAGGTTCAATGGGCTTTGGCAGCAAGTAATACCAAAGCACCTTAACCCCCTCGAGACTCGAGGGGGTCTTTATTTATACAAACCGACCATTTTCTTGAAAAACCACGCCATCCATAGTAATTCTGCCACTGGCTCGCAAGTCCATAATTAAATCCCAGTGCAGCGCACTTTTATTTAAGCCGCCGCATTCTGGGTAACTTGCACCAATGGCTAAATGGGCTGTACCACCAATTTTCTCGTCAAATAAAATGTTTTTGGTGGCTTGGGTAATGCCAAAATTCGTACCGATGCCAATTTCGCCTAAAAAACGTGCGCCTTGGTCTATCTCGAGGGCTGATTGTAAGTAATCGTTGCCCTCTTCGGCGCTGGCTTTAATCACTTTGCCATCTTTGAACCACAGTTCGACCCCAGAAACCAGAAACCCCGAAAAACTCGAGGGAATTGTAAAGCGCACCACCCCATTGGCACTGTTTTCGATGGGGCTGGTAAAAATTTCGCCAGACGGCATATTGCGTTTGCCATCCGAGTTTTGCCATGTCCGCCCAGCCACCGACATTGTGATGTCTGTACCGGGGGCTTCTAAACGCACTGTTTTGGCATTTTTAACCCGCTCGACTAATTTTTCCTGCATCGCACGAATCTCAATCCAACCTTTCCATGGATCATCGAGGTTCAAAAACATTGCCCCAATCACAAAGCGCTCGAATTGCTCGAGGCTCATACCAGCATCTTTGGCGTAGCCTTCGGTTGGAAACAAGGTAATGCACCAGCGTTTGCCGGCTCGAGCCGCGCTGAGTTGCCCAAGGGCTTTGCGGTGACGCATCAGGTTCTCGGGCTTGATTCGCTCCAAACCGCGCAAATCCGATTCGGCTTCGATTCTTAAAAAAGCATCGGCATGGCGCATCTGTTCGATTTCGGCTTTGGGCAGGGTATCCAAATGAATCTCTTTGGCATACTGATGAAAATCCAAAGTTTGCCCCGGATAACCAAGCCGAAAAAGTGGAAAGGCATCGCAGTACAAAATGGCATTGTGCAGCACCCGTACCAAAGGCTCGGCAAGCGTATTGGTTTGAATCAAGATGGTCTCGCCCGGCGAAACCTCGAGACAGTAATCGGTGAGGAGTCGCGCCCATCTCGAGAGGAAAATATCTTGCACTTGTGTATTGTAGTACAAATTGCAGCTTTAAGCCTTGTTGTGGCGTTCGTATTGCCAAACAGCATTGGAATCCAGTCGATAAGCACCATGATTTGCTTGTAGACTTGCTTGCCAACCAAGCATCTGACGCAGCATTTGTACCAATACCGAAAGCCGCCGCTTGGCTTTTTGTAAATCAAGACCTTGGTATAAGGCTGCACAAATTTGAGTCATCGAACAAAAACCTTGATGCTCAAGCAAAAACACCAAAAGTTCAGTCATTTTATGGCTGAGCATAATCGGGACATCGTTGACTTGCACCAGCAACGAATCTTGGGTTTCGACCCGCACCACCAAATCGGTCTGGTATACAAGTGGCACTGGTTTTTGTGGCAATAACGCCAAGAGTTCTGGAAATCGTAGCGCCTCTTCTCGAGCCGCCAAAGACTCGAGCGGCAAGCCAACCAGCAGCGCTTTTGCCAAGTCGGGGTTTCCTGCTTGCCGAGCCAATTCGCCTTGCAACAAAGCCACCGACCAACGCACCGACTCTTTTTGTGGGTTGCTGATTTGGGCTAACGTGTGGCTGACTTCTTGGGGTGAATGGACTGCCAACAAAACTTGAGCTTTGGTCAGCCATAAACTGTCTTGCTCGAGTTGGTCTTGGTGAAAAGCATCCTCGAGAATTTTAAGGGCTTGGTTGGCGCGACCCGACAACAAATAAACCCGAGCCAAACCTCGGTAGGCATTGGTGCGTTCAAAACTCCCTTGGGCTTGGGAGAGGGCTTTTTTGTAGGCGGCTTCGGCTCGAGACCACTGACCACGCACCCGCCGCGATAAGGCAATCCCATTCCAAGCCGATGCCCGATGCGTTGCCGCCGATGGATTGCGTGAAACCCGCTCTAGCTCGAGAAAATACCCTTCAGCTTGGGGTAAAAAGTGGCGCTGGGCATCTACCCCAAGGTTGTATAAAATATGAGCCGTGGTCTGCGCTCGGTGCTTGACCAACGGCAGCGCTTCTTGCCAAACGCTTTGGGCTTTGGCAGATAAGCCAGCTTCCGACAGGCAATAACCATAGTTAATTAGCCCTCGAGCCAAACCGATGTTTTTTAAGAGTGGCAAGCCTTTTTGAAAACTGGCTTGCCATTCTGGCAATTGTAATTCAAACAACGCCCAACCTAGCCAAGTGTAGGCTCGCCCAAGATTTTCGTTGTGCAGCCGCAACAATAAAGGCTCGAGTCTGGCTTTCATGTCGCTAAAACGACTGTGCATGGTCAAAAAACCAACATACTCAAGTTCGAGTTCGGCATATTCAGACGGGCTGCACAGGTTTTTGGTTTGCTCGAGAAACCCCAATAATTCTGGCTCGAGTTTATTTAAGGACAACAACTGCATATACATTCGCCGGCAAGGATGCAGCTTTAAGCGCTGCTCGAGTGGAATTTTTTGCATCAACTCGAGCAGCACCGCGTACTGGCTGGCGGTCTGCAAATGCTTCAAAGCCTGTTCCAGCAGATTTGCGGCTTGGATAAAACGCAAATGGTGCAACAGCAGCAAAAACGACTTCTCGACATCAGCCAAACTGATTTTGAACACATCGTCATTGTGTCATAAATCAGCAACCTATGGCACAAGGCTTAGGGTCTTCGACCAACTGGTACAGATTTGGGGCTGACTTGACTTGGGTCATCTTAACGGCTGCCAAAGCTCCAAAATAGGCTGCGAAACCAGCCACCAATGCAACCACCAAAATTTGCTTACCAACCTTTATGCTACGATTCATAACAACCTCCAGATACGGGGGAATGGAGGGGTGCAAAGGCGACCAAGCAATTTGCACCCCCAAGACGAAAGCCGGAAAAGCGCCACACGTGCAGTCTGGCTCGAGTCAAAATAAGTGCTTAAACGCCCCGATTCAATCCGCACAACAAGCTGCTCGAGCGCAAGCCCGCCTAAATTTGCTAAACTACAGAGTATGACCAAGTTCATCATCGAAGAGCATTCAGACGGTTTTGTGGCTTACCCACTTGGTATTCATGGGGTTGTGGTCGGTCAAGGCGATTCTCGAGAAGAAGCCCTTGAAGATGCACGGTCAGCTTTAGAATTTCATATTGAAACCTTTGCTTGTGAAATGAATTCGAGACGACTATAATTTTTTGTTATGAACACTCCCCTCGAGTTACCCAAAGAACTTGAAGTTGCGCTGATGAGCATAGCCACTCGAGAAAACCGAACCGTCAACGAACTGGTACAAGATGCTTTGCAACATTTTGCCCAAGAACACACCAAGCCAACCCCAAGTTGGTTAGGCATTGCCGAAGGTGAACCCGATTTATCACAGCGCGTAGATGAACTTTTATTCAAAGATAACGGTTGTCTAGGTTTTGTAGGGTAGCAATTCATCCACTTTTTCGGAAACATCCGAGTGACCACTCGAGAAAGCTCCTGCGTATTTGGATTTTATTTTTTGATGCCCTAAAGGTTCAAGAATAGTTACCAATGCCCGATGGGTGGTTGTTAAATTTAGTGACTCGTGCAGTGTGACTTGACCACTTGCAGAGATTGAGGCATTGATGGTCTTTTGCATAGCAGGACTATAGCACTTGCGCCCAAGTCTACATCAGTAGTCATGTTGACGCTCTTGTTAGAGTAATCGTACCTATGCGGGGTCTACCAATGGTATGAAATCGCCCAGACATTTTGATTGCGCGTTTTGTATCGCTTGGGTCATATTCAATATCAAGCATAACAAATCCACGCCAGCTTTGCTCTTTTCCATTATTTGGAGAAGCTAATGTGACTTGATAAAAGACAAAAATATTATCCCCTACCCAACCCGAATAGATTGAATTCCAAGTTCGCTCTTGAGCAGTTCTGTCTATACCGTTCTTCAATACAACTTGAAAATCTTCAATAGGTTCAACTTTTACAGTTCCTTTAATTCGTTCTCTACGTTCTTCCGTTATTACAGATTCAACATACTCCCACTCATCTTCGAGCAATCTATGAATTTCATTGTCAGTTTTGTATTCATCTACACCTATACTTTTAACATTGACAAATATAACTATAATAAAAATCGGAAAGCCAAGAATTAAAAGAAACGCGAAGATTCTTTGTTCAAAAGGCTCAGAACCTTGTAAAATAGGAGTTCCAAAAAGCAATGCTAAAAAGTAAACTACAACAGCTAAAATGTATAAAGGGCGAGTTCTTAAATACTTAAATACCAGTTGAAAAAAACTAAAGTAATCTGACACCATAAATACAGTCTCCTTTCAAAACCAGCCCCTTTTCGTTTTCTCGAGGGCTGTTTACTTTTTAGCTTCGACTTTCTTGGGGCTTAACACATCAATCGGCTGTGGTTTTGTTGGAACAAATCGAAAACTTGTGGAGTATGTTTTTCCAATTGACCAATCTGGCATTTGGATGTGTGGTGCATCCATAAAACCTGTCCAGAATGCCCCTGCATCTGCTCCTAGCCTTCTGGCAATCGCGGCTACCGCGATGTATTTAGGGACATCCCAAGTTATACCGCCTTTATTGTTCCTCACGGCAAAATCAAAGGCATGAGCGCCTTGCGGTGGGGCAACATTGTGGGCGCTTTGACCAGCTTTTGCATAAGTGACGATTGATCCAGATTTAGTACGTCCTTGGCTGTAAAGTGCATCTTGTTCTTGATTGGATCGGTGGGTGCAAGTCAAGAAAATTTCTAAGCCCAGTTCAGTCTTGGCGAGTTTTACAAGTTCTACCCAGCATTCCTTTAAGGCGGGGTGGAGATCGTTAGGGTTTCTGGATGGCATAAATCTTACTCCTTTACTTCAACTAAAATTCTCGAGAACTACCGATTGTCAAAGCCTACGCCACACAAATTTCTACAATCCCAACCTCCTTTAACCTCGAGAACACAAGCTAGACTCGAGAAAATTGCTTAGTTCCGATTAACGATGACTTGTGCTGCACAAAGTTTTTCTTCGACAGTCTTAATCATTTCTTCTATGGCTGGGGCTGGCTCGAGGTTGACAAATCCGATGAATTCCATTTCACAGCCGTAACTCGAGTCAAAAAATGGTTCTAATTTTTCTTGTGAACCCAAAGAATTTCCTAATCTAAATCCGCCTAATTTGTGAAACAGTCTTGAGGCGTGGTGTCTTTCTGTAGCGGCGGCTATTGCTGAACCTGAACCTTTTATATTGGCTATTGAGTATCCCGAAACCCCAAGCATTGACCCGACTGTTATGCCTTGGCTCGAGCTATCCACTGCCATTCCAGCCACTTCAAAAAAACAGTTTTTATTGTGCTGTGCTTTAATAAACGCTTCTATACTGCGCTCATACTGTTCTCGAGTTGGTGACTGCATTCGCTCGAGTAGTGGGTACAGGTGCATTTCGGATAATTCTGGGAGTTTCTGACTGGTGTACCAAAATTGGCAACGCATCACACCGCGCAGTCTTTCTTCTAAATCCAAGACCAAAAAATGCCATGAGCATTCATCGTGTCTCGAGATGTGCCGTCCTGCATTGTCTAAATCGGTGCTTAGAATCGCGCCATCTTCTAAGTAGACTTGTCCGCGTAATTGTTGGGCTTTGGTTAGCCATGCCTCGTGCAATGCTGTGTTATTTTCAACTCGAGTAAATGCGGCTGGTATTTGGGCGTTGGGTGGCGCTAAGAGTAAAAAATGGTTGTCCTTAAAAATCCCACTATTGGCAGACATGGCTTCCCCTTTTATTTCGCGCCGACTTCGGCTTTGGCGTGGGCTAAGGCTGCATCCCAAATTGGCAGTGGGTACACAGCGGCAAAGCAATCAAATCCAAATTCAATTGCGCTTTCTTCCTCGGGGTAATCTGTCACCACTTTTTGAATTAACCGAGCCAATTCGTCCGCATGGGCAATGTCTTCTTTGGCATGAACATCAATAAAACGCTGGGCATCCACGGGGAAACCTTTTTTGGCTAGGGCAACCTGAGCGCGTTCGGTCAGCACGGGCGTTAAGCACTCGAATAGGTACATATACCCAAGGTAAGCAAAGGGGCTTTCGCGTTCGCCAATCATGCGGCACGTGGCGCTCATGGCAAAAGATGCAGGGGTGATGCGCCTGTTCCGCGCCCAAGTTTCATCGCCGCCAAGTTTCTTGAAATCCTCGAGTGCCATTTCGCCGTGGTCAACTTCGGAAAGGTCATGGATAATCATCGGTTTCATCAGGTCTGGGCGGCTTTTGGGTAAGCGCCCAATGGCGGTAAAAGTGGCTTCGGTAACGTGCGGTCCGTAACTGAAGACCTCAAGCAGGATGCACTTAACGATTTTGGCAACCAGTCCGGGGGCAGTGCCGTCAGCTTCGATTAAGCGCACAGTTTCGGTTTGTTCAATGCGTTTGTAATGGGCTTGGAGTTTGGCAGCGAGGCGGTCTGTGAAAACAACAGATTCTGCGGTGACTTTCCATTTTTTGCTCATGGTGGTTCTCCTTTTGTTGCTCGAGAAGTTTTACGAACCAAAAAAATTTATGGTTCGGCATTCTGAAATCGCACTTCAAAGCCCACGCTTTCCCCAATCCCAAGCGGCAGAATCTCGACCATAAACGGCGTTTCTTTGCACTGCAAAAATGTTTCAATTGCCACCATCACCGCTTCTGGCGTGGCGTGTAGCACCCCGCTTACGCCAGTCAAAACATCGTCCAGCACGACACCTTTTGGCTCGAGTCGCACAAATTGAATTCCAGTGATGTCTGCCAGTGCTGTGACTTTGGCTAAATCGGTGGGGCTTAATGCCCTCGAGCGATTTAAGAACGCTTGTAATTGACCAGAAAGACTTGGTGTTTCTATAACTCATCACCTCCTTTGACTTGAGCTTGAGCAGAGTATGCAAAATAGGGTCTGAAGTTTCCCTGAAGTTTTTTGTGGTCTGTGCTGCACAGCTTTAATTCTTTTGAGTGCCCCGAAAAACTCGAGAAAATCCAGAGTTGGTATAAAAAGTCAATCTTGAGTCTATTAAACGCAGATTATTTTAGCCTGATAAACTTCTCATTTTTAGCTGATAATTTGCCATTGAACCCGTGCTTTACAAATCCGATACCGATGTGAGATACTTCTCATTAAGGTAAAGCACGGGAGGTGTCACAGCATGATTCGACTCGAGGTGCTTGGAAAACCAATGGTCAAAATCCAAAACCGCGAGGCGAAGCTCTACGCCAAAGCTGTGGCACTGCTTGCCTACCTCGCACTTGAGGGGCGCACCAGCCGCCGTAAAATAGCCGAAATGCTTTGGGCTGGCGCTCCCGATGCGCTCAATAACTTATCGGTCACTCGAGGGCATATTCTGGGCGAACTGGGCGAAACGGCGCTTGTCTCCGACCTCGAGACGATTGCACTAGGAGCAAATGTTTGGTGCGATGCGCTGGAGTGGCAAAAAGACCCGAGCCGACAAAGTTGGGACTTATACCGAGGCGAATTTTTACAAGATTTACGACTGCGCGAATGGAAACGCGGGCTGGGCGAAGAATTTGAGGAATGGGTCGAACAAAAACGAACAGATTTTGCCGTGGAACGTTCTGGATTGGCACTCGCTTTAGCCAAAGAGGCTTTGCGCTCCGAGCAGTATCTTGATGCACAAGCATGGCTCGAGTTTTCCGCCAATGATTTTAATGAACCACACGAAGAAGCGGTGCGCTGGCTGATTTGTTTATATGGGTTTCAAAACCAAATCGATAAAACCAGAGCAATCTACTCAAAACTCGATACAAACCTAAAAGAGACTTTGGGGGTTTGTCCAACCGCCCAGACCCAAGCTGCTTTTTTATTGGCTCGAGATGGGCAATCGGCTGAGTGCTTACATTTGCTCAAGCAAGAATTTGTTTCTAGCCCCAGACAAAACCAAAGCGAACCGCTTCTTCTACATACTCCATTTATCGGACGAAATGATGTACTTCGTGATTTATTTGACTTTTTGCTTACTAAACCGAACACTTTGGCTCGAGCCGTGGGCATTATGGGTGAACCGGGTGCAGGGAAAAGTCGGCTGGCGCTCGAGTTGGCAAGGCGGCTAGAAAGTCATTTGGGTGCAACCTCATATTTTGTTAAAGCAACTCCCGAGTCTCCTGTTGCCGAACCACTTGCCGAGTTGTGCCGAGCCTTGTTACAACACCGCCCTCAGGCTATAAATCAGCTTTCCTTGGCTTCACAAAAAGCCATACAGCACCTTTTGCCCGACTTGTATCCAAAAATGAATCACGAGGAAGACCTAAACCACAGCCATCAGCTAAAAAACGCACTGCAATCTTTGTTTGCCACACAACAAAACACCATTATCGTTTTTGATGATTTGCAGTGGGCGGATGCAATCACGGTACAACACCTTTTACATATGCTCGAGGCAGGTTTATACCTTATTTTTACCCAACGCAACACTGAACCAAGCCGTGCTGATACACAAAGCCTTTTGAGATCGGGTGCAAAACAACACAACCTCGAGCCACTGCTGGTGAGCGACCTCAGCCAATTGCTCAAGCAGTATCATAATCAACACTGGAATGCCAGCAGTTTACGCAAAGCCAGTGGTGGTAATCCGCTCTATGCGCTCGAGTTACTCCGCAGCCAAGAACCCATGCCACGCCAAGTGCTGCATCTCATTCGAGAACGAGTCAAACGCTTAGGGGCGATTGAACAACAGGTACTCGAGGGTTTTGCAGTCTTGGACAGCAGTGCCGATTTGTATTTACTTGCCAAGGTCACCGGACGCAGCCAAGACGAACTGATAGAAGCCACCGAACGACTCGAGCATGAGGGGTTACTTGGGCATAATCAGCATTATTTGCACTTAAACCATGACCTGACCAAAGAAGCAGTTTTACAAGACCTTGGGATTGCTCGCCGTGCGATGCTCCATTTGCGGGCGGCTCGAGCCTTAAAAATGCCGAGCAGTGCAGCACAGCATTATTGGGATGCCAGAAATGCTTGGACACCAAAAGACAGGCGATTCGCGCACGCTGCATTTAGTAATCTAGCCAATCGGTATGGAATGCACGGCGAAATAGAAAATGCAGTTGCTTGCTTTTATCAAATTATTGAAACATCCAGTAGTGATGCTCAAAGGCTCGAATCAAAATTACGCTGTGCAGAATGGCTAATTCGGTATGACAATTACCAGCACGCTTCGGTTATGCTCGAGCAGACAGTCAATTTACTGCAAGATACCAACGATTCATATTTGCACGCCTATGCCGATGTTGTGAAAGGCAGAATCCTTACAAATAATAGACAACCAATGATTGCAAAAATACACCTTGAAGCAGCCCTCTATCGGCTAGAGGGGACTGTTTCACAGCGAAATAAGATACTTCAAGGCGAAGCACAATTGTGGCTTGGCTGGAATTACCGTGCAATTGGTGAATTAAGTAAAGCAAAAAACTGTTTTGATATAGCTCGAGAAATTTTTCAAGCACTTAATCAACAACGCAATCTTGCCGAGGCATTGTCGAGTTTGGCAACCATTGCCCATCAAACACAAGACCTTTCAACCGCAGAGCAGTATTGGCGGGCTGCTTTGGTCATTCATGAACAACTCCGAAATATATCTGGAATTATTTTAACCATGCACAACCTTGCCATTGCTTTATGGACTCGAGGCATACTGACACAAGCCTTTGATTTTGCAAATAAGGCTGCAAGTATGGCAGAAGACATTCAGTCTTTTCGGAGTCTTGCCCTAGCCCAAGAATGTAAAGGGTCAATTTTATGCTTACAACATCAGTACGACCAAGCACTTAAAGAATACCAAAATGCAACCAACGCATGGCAACGAGCCTCTGCATCTATACCGATTGAACTGATATGCAACACCGCCGAGGTATATTTCTACCTGTTTGACTATGTAAAAGCACTTCAGGAAATGAATCAATTTTGGGCTGAAGTAGAATTAAAAAGTATTCAAGATTATTCAATCTTGGTCTTTGCACATTTACTATCCTTTGATATTCATTTGGAACAAAATAACCATCTAGAATGTAAAAAACACACGATAAAAGCCCAAGCACTGATAGAACAAAATGCACTTATGGTCTTTGAGCATGGTTTGAAAGTCCGACAAACCATGCTCAAAAACGATGTCCAAGAAATACATGATCTTATAAAAAAGTACAAGGATCATCTCGAGTACACTGCTCCACTTGCTCTAACTTTGGCAACAAAACATCAACAATTTGATATGGCAATAGGATTACTTGAACACTGTACCCATCCGTACTGGCAACAGCGAATTGAAAATGTAATACGGGAATTAAGCCCTAATAACCCAACATAGGAGTCTTCAAGGAGGATGTATGAAAAAGCAATTTGGCATGGTCATTTTTATTCTAATGTGTGGTTTTCTCTTGTTGGTTAATGCTCAATCAACGAAAGAAGGTGTTATTTTTGCTCCAAATATTGTGGCTGGTGGCGATATATTTACAGCACAACTTATATCTAAAAGACCAATAGAAAAGTTGATTTTTAACCCAGAAATGCAGCCGCCAGCAAAGTTTTCGTTAATTCCAAAGCCAGAAAATAGGGACGGAGTGTATACCTTTACATTACCTAAAGATGTGCTTGGTGGAAATCCAATTGTGGATGCAATGATTAAAGAAGGAAGTACCTCCAAAACTGTAAACCTTCGACCCATACAGCAAAACGCAGAGCAGTATATTGGTACGATTACAATACTTGGTCAAGATGTTGTAAAGAATCAAACAACACTGGTTTGGCATTCAGCAAATATAACAGGGACAAATGCAAAGCCAATTCTGGAAGACTCCAAAGCAATTGGTTCTCTTACAGATGCAACTCCTATTTGCAAAGGGAAACTGGAAATTAGAGAAAAAACACCTTACAGTAGTACAATAGTTTCAGAATTAAACACGTGGGCAGTGAAGAATAGATATGCAGCTGTGGCGGATGTGTATAAAGCTGTGATTGCAGACCCAGTACCGAATTATGGCGCACCAGCCTATTCTTTTGACGATGCTTTAGCAGTGGCTGATTTTAGACAAAGTGTCAAATTAGGAAATTCGATAAGCATTCTAAACACTCCCAAAATAGCTATTGTGGATACAGGGGTATCTAATTTTTCGGATACGCAACGAGTTAAAGACCCTTATAATTTTATTGCAAATACCACCAATGCATCTGACGATTTTATGAAAGATTTTGATTTCAAAGGCTCAAGCGGTAACTCATCGAAACTCGAAATGAAGGGTCATGGAAGTATAGTTGCAGAAATTGCTGCTGGTCAAAATGGAATCTCTCCTAATTCCACAATTATTCCAGTCAAGGTTTGTGACAAAAATGGCAGTTGCCGATTGGATCATGTCATCAGAGGCGTTTGTTACGCTATTGCAAAGGTTGGTGCGGGTGGGATAGTCAATATGAGTTTTGGTGGGGATACAGACTCAAATATACTCACGGCAATTATCAATGAGGCAGTGGCGAAGGGGGTAAAATTTGTTGCTTCAGCAGGCAACAGAGAAGCCTACTACAAAGCAAAAGGTATCTTGGGTGTGCTAATGCAATTTCCTGCTGCAACACAAGTCCGCAATCCAAATGAGATTGTTTTGAACAATTTACGATTATCACCAAGCGTTTTTGGCGTTGGTGCAGTCGGAAATTATAATAACGTCTGGATTCCGACTGAATTTAGTCAGCGTGGTGCGTATGTGGATATTGTTGCACCGGGTGCAGGTATTGTGTTCAACAATAGTAGATACGCCGGAACATCTTTTGCAGCACCTTTTATTGCAGGGGCGTTGGCATTGGCAGCAGGAAAACAGATGGAGGGTGACCTTAAAGACATTTGTGACCCAAGTTTCAAGATAGATCGCAATAAGCACTCTCCCATAGTGGGTTGCGGTATGCTCAATTTATCTTCCATCAAATAATTGTTCTATTTTCAACCCTCGAGCATATGTCTCGAGGGTTTCTGTCTCACCCCTGCTCAAGCCACTTATCAACAAAAACACAACCTACCGCAAATTCTGGTAACTCGAGAGCAGCAGATTCAAATCCAGAGGTGCTTTAACACTCCCAGCCGTCTTCTCGAGTTCGCTGCGGGTTAAATTCCCAATAATCCAAACAAAACTGCTGCCGATATTCCTCGAGACAATTCGTGGCGTGTTGCTTGTGCCAATTGGCGCAAAGACCAACACCAGCACACTGATTCCATTGCTGGCTCGCAACTCGAGGGCGGGCAAATTATTCTTGCCGACTGTCCTCGAGCGCAACTCAAAAACCAAAAATCCCTCTGGCAGTTGCAATCCAGTTTCGCGCTGCACAAATGCCTCGAGCTTTGGCTTGGGTTCAAGCAGGGTCAATTGCCGTGCTTGTTGCCGAGGCTTGGGGTTGCCAAGGCTGGTAAACCGAGCCTCAAAAGTAATTTCGCCGCTCGAGTCGCGCTCTTCTATCCCTAAGCGCAACAACCACTTTTGGTCAATCCAGAGTCGAAAACTTGGGGCGCTGCTGACTTTTGGCACAAGGCTGATACGCCATGTTTCGCGCCCTGCAATGCTTTCGCCCAATTCGGCTTTAGCGACAAAATTTTTACGAATCCAACTGGCAGACAGTGGCGGTGGGGCTGGCAAATCGGCACGGCTCTGTTCTGGTTTGGCGCGTGGTGGAAAAAGTTGTTTCTCGAGAACCTCGCCACGCAGATTGGTTTGGGCTTCCCGCTCGAGGGCGCGAATTAGAAAAGCGATTGGGTTTTGTGGTGGTTCAGGGATAACTTGGGCAAAAGCGCCAACTGAACAAACAACCAGAATCAACAAGAGGCTTGGTTTCATGGCTACCATCCTGTACTGGCTTCTTGATAGACAGTATAGGCTTCGTTGGCATCGGCGCTGGTTGTGGGATTGAGGAACACAAAGCCAGCTGCCACGGTGGCGGCGGCGGCTAATCCAGCCACGGCTCGAGTGAGGTTCAGGCGCAAAACACGTAAACGCTCGAGTTTGATGGCTACTAAAGTTGGCTGCACTGCCTTTAGGTCTATTGGGCGCAAAACCGCCCCGCTCGAGAGGTAGGCATTCCAAGTTGGGTTTTCTTGACGCTCAAGCCTCAAGGCATTCAAAACATGGTCGGTGCTGGCTTGGTCTCGAGCCGTCGGTTGGGCAGCACTGGATAAGAAATCTGCCCAAGTGTCGTCGTTATTATGGTTCATGGTGCGTACCCCCATCCTTCTAGGATTTCTCGTAAGCTGGCTCGAGCGCGGTTCATACGGCTTTTGACTGTGCCAACTTCGATGTTTAAGACTTCGGCGGCAGCGGCATAATCTAAATTGCCAAATTCGACCAATACAAAGGTTTCTCTAAAATCAGGTTTAAGTTTGGCGAGGGCTTTCTCGAGGGCGGCACGTAAATCACGGCGTTCGGCAATCTCGAGTGGCGAGTCGGTGGTCTCTGGATGCTCCGTTGGAGCTTGTATGTCATGGCTCAAATCTGGGTGTTTGCGGGTTCGGGCATAGCAGCAGTTTAAGGCGATGCGGTGTAACCATGTGCTGAACTGGGCTTCTTGGCGAAAAGTACCAATGGCGCGATAGGCGGCTAAAAAGGCATCCTGAACGACATCATAGGCTTCTTCACGCCCGACAATTCGGCTGCAAACCGCATGAACCCGTGGGCTGTGGCGGCGCACCAGTTCGTCAAAGGCTTCATCTTGTCCGCGGCGTGCCAAAGCCACCAGTTGGTTGTCCTCAAGGTCGTTGAGGCTGGCAGGGGGAGCAAATTTAAGGGTCAAGATACCAACCATTCTAACCATTGGATGCGACTTTATGGCTTAAAGTTCCGTAAACAGTTCGGGAAGATGTCCAAACGGTACTCGAGTCGCTTCTGGGCTGGGCTGATGCCCACTGACTCCAGCAAAATGGTCTATTAAATCTCCGACCATGGCACTGGCAGTCACCAAGCCACCTGCTCCGCCGCCTTGCAGAATCACCACGCCACTGGCATCGCCATGAAAAATCATCGCATTGCGGCTGGCGGCACTTTGGGCAAGCGGATGGTCGTTCTCGAGCAGCACTGGACGGACTTTAGCCAGCCAGCCCGAAGCACTTGGCAAGATGCTGCCAACCAGTTTGACCCTTTGCCCAGCTTTGGTTGCCTCGAGAATGCGCTGACTGCTTAAATCCTCGATTCCTTTAATTTGAATGTTTTCCCACAAAAAATTGGGGTCTACGGTAATTCGCGCCAGCACACAGAGTTTATGGGCGGCATCTGTGCCAGAGACATCCAAAGTCGGTGGGTCTTCGGCGTAACCCTTGGCTTGGGCTTCCAAGAGCGCATCGTGGTAGCTTGCGCCGTTTTCCATGCGGGTTAGAATATAATTGCACGTCCCAGACAAAATCGCATGGAGTTCTAAGGTGTTGCTCGAGCGCAGTGTGCCGGTCAGTGGACCAAGCACCGGTGTGCCAGCCATGACACTGGCTTCACAGTAAATCTGTCCGTTCATCATAAACGGCTTTAAGACAGCCCAGCACTCTGCCAGCATGGCTTTATTGGCGGTGATTAAAATTTTGCCATCAGACAGTTGTGACTGCACCAACTCGAGCGCTCGAGTTGTGCCACCCATGGTTTCAAAAATAATATCGGCATCCTCGAGAACGCTGGGGTCGGAGGTAAACTGGGTGCCGCTCGGCACATCGCTTCGAGCCTTGTTGGGGTCGCGCACCAAGACAGGCAGCACTTTGGTCTTAAAACCCTGAGATTCAAACAGACTGCGCCGCGTCTCGAGTAACCCCAAAACGCTGCTGCCAACTGTACCACTGCCAATCATGCCAATCCGAACTCGTTTCATCGGGCGGCAGTATAACCTATGGCAACCACTGCGCCATTTGCGCCCCAAAAATGGTCTGCAAGGTTTGACCATTGGGGTCTTTGATAAAAACTTCACTGGCGTTACCCGCAATGTTTTCAGCCAGCACAGACTGACCATCGGGCGACCAAGAACCCGCCACACCCTCGAGAAAATTTTGATGCAGTATCCGCGTAAAACCAAGTTCTAAATTAACAATCTCGAGTATATTTTTCTTGTCTTGGGCGTAACTTACAAGCGCCCTTGTGCCATCAGGCGAAACACTGATGCCATCTGGAATCCGCGCCATGTGGACAAAAAGCGTTTTTTCTTGTCGGGTCTCGAGGTTGCGAAGTTGCAACCGCCATTGGCTCTGACCAGATTCTAAAAAACCACTACCGTTGTTGTGGGCAAACAAAATACTTTTGCCATCTGGGCTTAACGCGGGCATCGAAACCCCCCAATTGAGCGCCTCGGTCTGAGGATACTCGAGCGCGGTTTGGGCGAGATTGCCGCGCAATACCCGAACTCGAGAACCAATACGATATGCCAGCACCGAACCATCGCGGTTGCTGGTCTCTGGGAAAAATGGGCTGACTTGGCTTTGCATGGTGGTCAAGACATGGGTTTGGTACACTAAAACTTGGCTATTTGGGCGACGGTAAGCCAGAAATAATTTTTCGCCGACCGAAGCGATTCCCTCGAGAAACTGGGCATTGATGCTGCTGGGAACAGCCGTCTGATAAGGCGGAAACGAAACAAAAATTCCAGCCTCGCGCCAAAGCACCAGCCGAGTACCGGTAAAAGCAAACCAGCGCACCCCGCTCGAGTTACCGACTGTCTGGCTGCGCCGCGTTTGTAGGTTCTCGAGAACCACGCTTTGATTTTTGATGTAGCCCAATGTTCCAGTCATTGGCGGTCTTTGCGCCATTACACTCAGGCTTAAAATAAGTATGCCAAGTAGCAGGAAAGTTTTCATATTTTAGTTTACTGCCAGCAAAAAGGAAAAACCACACACCCAAAAAATCATTTCTCGAGTAGACTTTTTCTATGCGCTATTTATTGCTGTTACCAATTTTAATGGCTTGTCAGACCACGCCCGTCAAGCCCGTTGAGCCGCCAGTGGTGATTACCGACTTGATTCAACTCGAGACCAACCCTAAACCACCAAAATCGAGCGATTTTTTTGTGACTCGAGGTGCAAATAAAACTGTTACGGTCAGCAGCAAGCTGCTCTCGCCAGCCGCCAAAAAAGTCAAGGTCAGCATCTCTGGCTCGAGCGGTGTGGAAGTAGACCCCAAAGACTTTACGCTAACAGGCAACGCCAGCGCTGACATTATTATCAATGTGCCACAAAATGCCAGCAACGATGTGCCGTATTTTTATATCAACGGGCAAGCCTTGGACAGCAACAATAATCCTGTGGTGTCCAATGGTGTGACAATAAAATTCCAGTGGACTGTACCAGCCCCGCCAACCCCATAAAAAAAGGCTGCCCAGTGCAGCCTTTTTTTATTTCCTCGAGCCTAATTGATTTCGCCCAGTGCATCCTCGAGTTCGGTGCGTGGCACGCTGCCATCCTTAACATACAAGCCGCGCCAAGCATCTTCGGTGGTGTAAAAGCCATCGGGCAGAGTCAGGTTTAAGTTGGGCTTGATAAACTGGCGGATTCTGCCTGTGCCGTCTGAATCAAAAAAGGTGCTGCCGTATAAATCACTGTAGAAGACACCATCAGCAGGTGAGCCATTGACCGTATCCAAAGACTTTTTGTACGCCAGTTTTAAGCCATTCATAGAAATCGTGCGTTCGTCGCCGTGGTCGTTTTTGTTACGAACCAAAGCAGTACACTCGAGCGTGGCACAAGCCGTGCTAGGGTTGCGAATGTCCATTGCCAGACCCGCGTTCCAATCGGGAAAACTAAAGCCCAATTCTTTTTGAATGCCGCCATCCCAACCTTCATAACCGTTATTGCCAAATGGGTCGGCTGCCACACGAATGCGTTTGGCAGATTTGGATTTAGCAGCTTCGGTGCTATTAAAAATCGTTTGCTGGTTGGCACACGTGCCACCTTGGAGGGTCGTTTTTTGAATCACAAAATTTTTGCCAGCCATCTGGTTGTTGGTGATGCTCGCCCCAAAATCACCCTTAAAGCCCAACTCGACCAACAATTCGCCACTCGAGAATTGGGCGGTATCCTTTAAGCCGACCGCCGCAAAGACCGTGGTATGAAATTGAGTGCAAACCCGATGCTCAAAGCCAGTCTCGGCATGAACACTGATGTACCAACCAATGCCAGCCGTTTCATCTCGAATCACAAAGTTCTTAAAGCCCTCGTGGATTTCGGCTTGGTCGTTGAAGAGTTTTGCCACATACTCGAGGGCTGCGCCTTTATAACCAATTAGGGCTGGGTCTGAACCGTGTTCGTGGCGAAAGTAACACGAGTAAACGGGGTCTATTTGTGGATGCCAAGAATCATATTTTTTGCCGTCGCGCCCAGTCACTTCATACAAATGATGCAGCCAATCTGGGCAGGTTTGGTTTGGTTGTGGCAAGGCTGCGCCAACAGGAGCTTCTGGTGGCAGCACAGGCGCACTCGAGGCTTGCCCACTGCTTTCGGCAAAAAGTAGTTCGTAGGCTTTATTGCCCTTGCCCGGGCTAGGAAATTTTAATTCGCCAGCCGCAAACGATTTTTTATAAGACTTAAAGCCACCCGGAATATCGGTGCTGGCAGTCCAATCGGATAACCAGTCGGCACTTTTATTCCAGACGACCGCCACGGTCGCGGCGCGGTTGAGTTTAAGCACCAGCCATTCATTGCGGCTCGAGTCTGAAGTCGGTACGGTCAAAGAATCCCAGCCAGTGTAGTTGGGGTAAGCACTGTAGCGCGGTTGATACTTTAAGCCACGGTAACTTGGCTCGAGCCGAATTTCTTTTTCGCGCTTACTTTCGTTGGTGGTGTAAAAACGCTGTACCAAGGTTGGCGCAAGGTTGGTCGGATGGGTCACACCATCACTGGCAATTCTTACAGGGCGTTCTGGCAGTGTGGTCAACTGACCACACGCCCCAAGGGCAGCAATACTGATAAAAACCAATGGAAGAACTCGAGTCAGCTTCATATTTTTTATTATGCAACACAGACTGGCTCGAGTCCACCAAATACTTCACATTATAGAATCAGCCACCGCCAAGTTGCGATAAAAATTCTTTATTGCTGTCGGTGCGGTTTAAGCGCTCGAGCAGCATCTCCATGGCTTCGGCAGGATCCATGTCCGAAATGACTTTTCGCAGCAACCACATTTTATGCAGCACCTCGGTGGACAGCAACAATTCTTCGCGGCGTGTACCGGATTTAAGAATATCAATGGCCGGGAAAATCCGCCGTTCCTCGAGCCGACGGCTGAGATGCAACTCCATATTGCCCGTGCCTTTGAACTCCTCAAAAATCACATCATCCATTCTCGAGCCAGTTTCGACCAGGGCGGTTGCCAGAATCGTCAGGCTGCCACCGTTGCGGATTTTACGAGCAGCCCCCAGAAAGCGCTTTGGGAAGTACAAGGCGTTGCTGTCTAAGCCACCCGACAAGGTGCGCCCTGTGGCTGGTGTGACCAAATTGTTGGCTCGAGCCAAGCGCGTAATGCTGTCGAGCAAAATCACCACATGACCGCCTTCCTCGACAATGCGGCGGGCGCGTTCATGGACAAACTCGGCAACCCGCACATGATTCTCTGGTGGCTCATCGAAGGTACTTGCCACGACCTCGGCGGTGGTACTCTCGCGGAAATCGGTCACTTCCTCTGGGCGTTCATCCACCAGCAGCACAATGACCTTAATTTCTGGGTGATTCGCCGTGATGCTATTGGCAATACGTTTTAAGAGGGTGGTCTTGCCAGCTTTAGGCGGTGCGACAATCAGCCCACGCTGCCCCCGACCAATGGGCGCAAGCAAATCCACAACCCTTGAAGCCACGGTTGCCGCATCGGTCTCGAGAATGATTTGGCTATCTGGGTGTTCTGGAATCAGGTCATCGAACTTTGGGCGCAGGGCGGCGGCGGCGGGGTCTTGGGAATTGACGGCTTCGACCCGAATCATGCTATTAAAACGCTCGATTTCTTTACTTGGACGCGCCACACCGACCACATAATCGCCAGTCCGAAGCTGAAATTGTTTAATCAGCCCAGCCGAGACAATCACATTTCTGGATTCAGGGGTGAGCAGGCTATCTTGCAAGAAACCATAACCATCCTCGGAAATTTCAAGGAAACCCTGCGCCAGACTAAAACCATCTTCGAGCGCGTGTTTCTCGAGAATCGCCAGCACCAATGCTTCTTTTTCAAAATCCTTAGCGTTTTCCACCCCAGCTTTGGTGGCAAGAAGATGAAGTTCGGGAAGGATTTTTTGTTGTAACTCGAGATAATTCATTGAGGACTCCGAGGATAGCATGGTTTTTGAACTACTTCGCAATTCGATATATATGAATAGGCGGTAATCTTAAGTCGAATTTCGTGTATAGCGACATTGAGGATACATTGTACATCCAATAAAACTCCCATATGAACCTTTCACTCGTCTGAGTTCAGCACCACAAGTTGGGCATTTTCCTAAAGTATTGTTTTTTAGTGATTTGATAGACACAGGCTCAGCAATATGAAATCCTGCTGGAATAATTGTGTCTTCATTTAAATATGTTCTAATCATTCCTACCAACTCATCTAATTCTATAATTTTTAAGGGAAATCCATGAATCCATTCTTTTGCCTGACGCGAAACTTTACCAGTAGTAACAAGTAAGCCCTGACTAGCCCGCTTTTTTGTTACATTTCCCAATAAATCTCTAATTGCAGGCTCTCCAACAGTTCCTTTATATCTTTTACATTGCAAAAGTATTAGACTTCCATTTTTTCTAAGGTAAGCATCAATACCACCGTCATTACTATACTTGGTTATTTCGACACTATACCCCTGCGCTCTATATAAATTACCTATAAGTTCTTCAAATTCTCGAGGGTCTATGGTTTTTAGAAACTCTGGTAATCGAATGCGCTTTACATAGCTAGTCCAGGCTTTTTGACGTTCCAATAATTTTTTTGCCGCTAGTTCTTTGGCTTTACTTTCCCTTAAATATCTTTCGTTTTCACTCTTCATTCTTTCTTGTTCGCGTTGAATCCTTTGCATTTCATTTTTTTCATAAATTTCCGTTTGACACTTTTGACATTTATCTGGAGATAGTTTTGCATAAAAAACCCCATGTTTGCACGGTTCTCGATTTATTTTTTCTAAATTTCTATTTGCGAAATAAGTATCAATAGGATCACTTATTTTTTCAAGTAAGAAAGCAATTATTTTATAGAAAATCCAGCAAAATAATGAGACTAAACATAAAATTAGTACACTAATTTGCATTTTAGTTGAAATAAAAGCAAGTAAACCAAAAAATAAGGAAATTGAAAAGAAAGCTAAAAAAATTAGAGAAATCATGAAAAACATTGTAAAAATCCTATTTATTTATGGGTATAGAGAGTTAGAGCGGGCTTTGCTCACAATTTTTCCTCTCGAAACCATCGTACCAAAATTCTCACCCTCTCGAGGCTCACGGCTGGCATTGTCATTCAAGCTGCCCGAGCCACCAGCAATTGGCTTTGAGGCATTGGTAAACCAAACATCAGTGCGGTTTCTGGAATTCCCGCCCGAATCAGTGCATCGGTTAAACCAAAATCTGTATTGTCTATCTCGAGCCAAATCTGGTCGTTTCTTATCGTGACATACGCCAGACAATCATGAAAAGGCTTTCCGTCTAACCAACCCAAAACCATGACTTGAAACCGATTGTTTTGCGTGTCGAATAAAGTCTCGAGTCGTAAATCCCCCAATGGTTGGGCTTTAGCTAGTTCGCTTAGGACACCAATGATCATTTCTTGAGTTTGATTTAGAACTGCTCCCATGCGGTAATCACCTCTTTTTCGGGGTCGTAAACAAGAATCGCTACCTTTGCTTCTTGGAGTGCCATTTGAATAAATTCTATCTGAAAAAACCCTTGGTGAATACGTTGCGGTACTGCCAAAAACAATTGTCTGCTCGGGTCACGGATTTTTAGGGCAAGACGATAGTTGAAGTATTGCCCTAAAGCCGAATGAAATTCGTTTGTGGTTGAAACCCGTTCAAAGGTTTTAATTGTCTTGCTCATAAAACAGCACCTCTCGGGCTATTCGCGCTTCAACAGCAATATGTTGATTGTCTCTCTCAAGCGCCAGTATTCTATCGGCAGCAAGGTCGAGCATTAAACTAATTTTAGGAAAAACCAGCAGCAATGGGTCGTGGGTAATAACCCATCCTTCTTTCTCGAGGGCAACACGAACAGCGTAATGATATTTATCTCGAGCCACAAATTTCCTTCAAAACCAAGCCTGTTTATCTTCTGCTCGAGACTATCCTACCAAAATTCTCACCCTCTCTAGGCTCACGGCTTTGGCTCAAGCCTCATCTGGCATTGCATCGGTAATTTGCACATCGGTTAATTCTATTTGCTCGGTGGTACTGGCTAATTGCGAAGCGAAAACCATTAAACTAATTTGGGCATCCTCGAGTTCATTCGGTGTTTTTGCAGTCTCGAGAGCCGCATGGTTCATTGTATCAAAATAAAGAAGTTTGTGAATTCAGTCTAACAATATGCAGTTTTTCGATGCAGCACCGCCACAATTTCGACCACTCGAGTTTTGAAATCCACTTCGTACAAAATTCTGTATTCCCCAACTCGAATTCGGTACTCAGAGCGGTCTTGAAGTTTCTTTGTTCCAGTTGGTAATGGATCAAGTTGCAGTGTTGTGATGACCTCGAGAATTCGTGTCAGAAGGTCATCAGGTAAATCCCGCATTTCCTTACGAACACGGTTGGGAATTTCAACCTGAAATCCTTCCCTCACGTTTCAACTCCTCTTTGAAAGCATCAAGTGAAATGGAGTTTTTTGGTTCTTGACGGCGCTGGGCAAAAATTTTGGTGTCCTCAATGTCCTCTAATTGCTCGAGAAATGCTTCGTAATCTGCAATTGGCAAGATTGCAAAGGCTTTATTTCCTTGTTCATCAAAAATAAATTGTGGTTGGTTTGAATTCATGTTGTCTCCTCTTCATTAAAATAAACTCGAGCTAATGTTTTGGCTCGAGCTTTGGTGTATTGCGCTTGACCTCGAGCATCCGCTGTTGTGCCACCAAAGCCAGCAATGCAATAGTCACAATGGCGGTTAAAACAATCACCACGATATTAACACGCTGCAAAAGCATCGAAATAATACTTAAAGCCAGTGTTGCCGCCCAAAGCGTCACAACACTGCGGCGTTGGTCAAAGCCACTTTTTAAGAGCATATGGTGCAGATGGTCTTTGCCGGGCGTATCGGGGCGCACACCACGCATGATGCGGCGAATCGTGACTTGGGTGGTGTCCAAAATCGGTACGAGCAAAATAATCACGGGGGCAAGAATACTGGCAGCCGCCCCAACTTTAAGTGTGCCGAGCAAAGACACCGCCGCCAGTGTAAAACCAATAAAAGTTGCGCCAGCATCGCCCAAAATAATACGGCTGGGATTAAAATTATGGCGCAAGAAACCTAAGCAAGCCCCCGCCAAGGCTGCCAACAAAAGCGTAGCTGCACCTCGAGTCGAAAATTGTGCCGATAGTGCCAGTAAACTCATGGCAGTGATAAACCCCAATCCACCAACATTGCCATCGATGCCATCCAAAAGATTGACCGCATTGGTGATTCCAACCACCCAAAAAAGCGTTAGCAATACATCTGCCCACATCGGTAGCCAGACAATATCAATTCGGATACCGTTGACAATCAGTAAGCCAGCACAAAGTATTTGTACCGCAATCCGAAACAGACTTGGCAACTCAAATTGGTCATCTATAAAACCAACCAGCACCATAATTGCCCCACCCAAAGCAATAGACAAAAGCTGAATGTTGACCGAAGCCAACAGCAAAGGCTTTAAGGCAATGGCTAAGACCATCGCCGCAATCACACCAGCAAAAATCGTTAAGCCACCGACATTGGGTAATAATTCCTTATTTAAGCGCCGTTCGTTGGGTTTGTCGCCAAGCCCACGCTCAACTGCAAAATCGCGGACTCGAGGTATAAACAACCAAGTCACGGCAGTTGCCACCAGAAAAATCAAGATGACCGGTAAAACCCCGACCTCAAGACCACCCATGATGCCAATTGAACTTAAAAATTCGCTCACAATGCCCTATGTTGACTCGAGAAGATGAAGTCTGTTCTCATGACGCTCCTGAAGTCTGTTCTCATGACGCTCCTGAAGTCTGTTCTCATTATTTTTCGCGCTCATTTTGTGCCATAAATTCGGTCGCCTGCATCGCCCAAACCCGGCACGATATAAGCGTGGTCGTTGAGGTGCGAATCGAGCGCCGCGACAATAATTTCTACGTCTGGATGAGCTTTTTGCACCCTTGCCACACCTTCTGGGGCAGCAATGATGTTGAGGAGTTTAATCTGGGTTGCGCCAAATTTCTTGACTTCGGCGATGGCATCTACGGCACTGCCACCAGTTGCCAGCATCGGGTCAAGCACAAACACACGGCGTTCTTGGATGTCTGGCGGTAACTTGGCATAATACCGAACTGGCTCTTTACTTTCGGGGTCGCGGTATGTGCCGATATGCCCGACTTTGGCGGCTGGCACAAGTTTAAGAATCCCATCTACCATGATTAAACCCGCCCGTAAAATGGCTACCAACGCCAGTTTTTTGCCCGAAAGCATTTTAACGGTGGCGGCTTCGACTGGGGTTTGAATCTGGACATCCTCGAGTTCAAGGTCACGCATCGCCTCAAATGCCATCAGCATTGTGACTTCGGTAATCAGTTCGCGGAAATCCTTACTGCCCGTGCGTTCGTCGCGTACAAGCGCCAGTTTATGTTGAACCAGTGGATGATTGATGACGGTTAAAGACATACTCGGAAGCGTATCACAGAGCTTTAAGTGAATGCTATTTTCTCGAGCCACAAAATCAATGATTTGAGCTTGCAAACGGCAACTCAATTTGGCTTAAATTGAAATTATTGACTGTTTTGGAGGCATTTTTTAAGACTTTTGCAAGATGTATCATACCAAATCAAAGTCATCTCTTAGGTGCGAATCAGACACGCATCCAAATCGGCTTTCAAGTCTTCGCAATCCTCGAGACCCACAGAGAAACGAAACACGCCGTCACCCGCCCAAGTTCGGTAGGACGCGAGTTGAGGCTCATCCAGTGTAAACGAGGTTTGTACGAGTTCGGAAGTGCTGACGTAATAAATCAGACTGCGTTGATGCCCTAAGGAGACCGCATAATGAATGAACTGGAGTCGCTCGGCAAACGCCTTGGTTTGGGCAGTTGCATTCCGAGTCTGAAAAGCAATCATCCCAGAAAAGTTTTGCATTTGACGCACCGCCAAGGCGTGTTGAGGATGGGAGGGCAAGCCAGGATACGTGACCTGTGTGACGGCTGGGTGGTTCTCGAGGAATTGGGCAAGGCTGAGGGCGTTTTGCTCATGGGTTCGCATTCGCATCGGAAGCGTGGCAATGCCTCGCATGATTAGCCAAGCGTTAAAGGGGCTTATCACTCCACCCAAGTGTATGAGCAGGTGGCGTACCCCCGCCATGTCGGCGCTTGAGCCAAGCAATGCCCCCCCGATGGCATCACCGTGACCGCACAAGTATTTACTGAGTGAGTGAACCACAAAATCCGCCCCGAGTTTGAGCGGTTGCGTAGCAATAGGTGTGGCAAAGGTCGAATCAACTGAGAGTCTTGCTCCAGCGGCGTGGGTGATTTGGGCGATGGCGCTGATGTCCGAAAGTCTTACAATCGGGTTGCACGGTGTTTCGATATGGACCAGTTTGGTTTGGGGTCGCATCGCCGCACCCAGCGCCGTCAGGTCGGTGGTGTCTACTCGAGTCACCTCAATGCCTAAGCTGGGAATCAAGCCTTTGAGCAGTTCAGTAGCCCCGACATAAGCAACATCGCTCATCACCACATGATCGCCGGGTTTAAGGACGTGCAACATCAGTGCCGAGATTGCCGCCATGCCACTGCTGAAAGCAACACAGGCTTGAGCGTCTTCTAGCAACATCAGTTTATGCTCGAGTTGCTGAACGGTGGGATTGCCCTCTCGGGTGTAAAAAAAACTTGATGGGTTGTCAAGGTTCTCGGGCGAGAACGGTGCTTCTGCCTCGGTCACAAAGGAGGTTGACATGACGATATTGGGAGACGACGCACCAGTCGTGGCATCGGGCGACTCGCCACCATGAATGGCTCGCGTCTGAAACCCAGAAGTTCTGATTGACTTTTCTTTCATAGAAATTTGCCTCTTGGGCATTAAAATAGCATAAGCATGGACTGAAGACCCGAGACTAGTGCAGCGTCGGACAAGTCGGTAGACTTGGCGAGCTATGCGAGTACCGATAGGTGCTTTGTCGTGGAGTTCGTAGGCTTGAGGGACGATAGACGAAGGACTTAAACGACAAAGCAC
>JAYWGM010000028.1:0-108559 GCA_043778225.1 Deinococcales bacterium
ATATTGAAGATATTTCCGGATTACCAAGTGCCATTGCTACTGCCATGAATATGCCTGTTCATACCGAAGTGAAAGCCGAGCTTCTGGCTTTGCTGCAAAGAAAAAAAGTGTTATTGCTACTCGACAATTTTGAGCATCTACAACTCGAATCGCCTCGTGGTTTCCTTCACGATTTACTCGAACGTTGTGCCAATCTCAAGGTTTTAGCAACATCTCGAGTACCGCTTCAGGTCTACGGCGAATGGTTATTTGATTTGCAGGGTTTTGAGGCTACGGATTCGGCTGCCACACAATTATTTTGGCAAACCGCCCAGCGTCACAATCCAAAACTCGAGTTAAACGACCAAAGCAGTGCTAGGGCAATTGTGCAACGCCTTGGCGGAATGCCCTTAGCGATTGAATTAGCCGCCTATTGGACGCGCTTATTTTCTCCTAAAGAGGTGCTGCATGAACTCGAGTCTGGCTTAAAACTCGAGACCAAAAGCATGGCTGTGCCGATGCGCCAACGTGCCATTGAAATGATGCTTGAGCAAAGTTATAACCGCTTAACGACCTTAGAAAAAATGGCGCTACAAGGCATGTGCGTCTTTCGGGGCGGTGCAACCTTGGAGGCGGCTCGAGTCGTGACCAACAGTAGTATTCAAGATTTGCAGTATTTGGTCGAAACAGGTTTGTTGCAAAAAAATAGTTTGGGGCGTTTTAACCTGCACGAATTACTGCGTCAATACGTGCTGACTCGAGTTGATGAAGCTGACTTAAAGCACTTTCAAGAACGCCAAGAACTGTTTTTCTTAGAATTGATTTTTAAGTTCATAGATAGTGCCGAAAAGAACCACAAGACAATGTGGGCTGCTTTGACCCTCGAGTTTTCCAATATCGAACAGATTCTTGGTTTTTTTACGCGCTTTGATTTGCAAAACAAATTTACGCGAATTGCTGATATTTATATGGTTTTTTTACGCATCCGTGGTTTATTCTGGACTGCCCTAGATTTGATCCAAGCTAATCTCGAGAATCCAGATTTATCATCTGCCGTTGTTCAGCAAAACCAAGTGATGTTAGCCTGTATTTTGCAACGTACCTTTCAACTTGAAGCCTCGGCAACATGCTTTGAGCAAACCTTACCGCACTTAAAACCCACTGATGCCACATGGGGTTATGCGTGGCTGGCGTACAGCGAAACACTGTTGCGGCTTGGGCGGGCGCAAGAAGCTCTCACAACCTGTCAGAACGCGATTGTGGCATTTGAGAACACAGACTTATATTTTTATTTTATTCGCGCCAAAATTCTTTTGGCATACGCTTTTTTGTACACAGAGCAATTTGATCAGGCAAAAACACATGCTCTTGAAACAATTCAAATTGCCAATCAAAACAATGTTAGTTATTTCTATGGCGATTGGTACTGGGAAGTCGGTAAAATTTTTATTGCCCTGCAAGAACCAGACACCCTTAAATACGTCCAAGGTACTTTTGAATTTTACCAAGGCATCAACGACACCTATAGTCTTCAATTTATTGCCAGAGAAGCCAAAAATCTATATCTTACCAACGGGCAAACACAGAATCATGATTGGGTAGATAACTACTTAGCCCAACTCGTTTAAGTTTTTCGGCTCGAGAAACCTGTGGCGAAAAGCGGCGGGTTTCTCGAGCCGTGATAGCTGGCAGATTAACTTTGCCCTGAAGCCTGCCTAGCATAAACTTTGAAAACTTGCTTCTCGAGAAGTTGAGGCTAACGGTTCAGCAGCACACTCGAGGAATTGCCACCATTATTTGCGGTAATAACATCGAGTTTACCATCACCATTCATATCAGCTACAGTTACAGAAACAGGACCCGAACCCGTGGTGTAATCCGATTTGGTTTGGAACGTACCATTGCCATTGCCGAGCAACACACTCGAGGTACTGTTGCCATAGTTTGCGGTAATAATATCAAGTCTGGCATCCCCATTAACATCAGCTACAGCCACAGAATAAGGATTTGCACCCGTGGTGTAATCTGTTTTGGCTTGGAAAGTACCATTGCCATTGCCGAGCAGCACACTCGAGGAATGACTAGACTGGTTTGCAGTAATAATATCAAGTTTAGCGTCACCATTGACATCAGCTACAGCCACAGAAGCAGGATTTGTACCTGTAGCGTAATCTGTTCTGGCTAAAAATGTACCATTGCCATTGCCTAAAAGAACACTCGAGGAATTAACATCATAGTTTGCCGTGATGATGTCAAGTTTACCATCCCCATTCATATCAGCTACTGTCACAGAATAAGGAGTCGAACCCGTGGTGTAATTCACTCTATTTTGGAACGTACCATTACCATTGCCGAGCAGCACGCTTGAGGAATTACCAGACTGGTTTGCGGTAATAATATCAAGTTTGGCATCACCATTCATATCAGCCACAACCACAGAACGAGGAATTGCACCTGTACCATAATCTGTTTTGGCTAGGAAAGTACCATCGCCATTGCCGAGCAACACACTCGAGGAATTACCATCATAGTTTGCAGTAATAATATCAAGTTTAGCATCACCATTCATATCAGCTACAGCCACAGAATAAGGTCTTGCACCTGTACTATAATCTGTTTTGGCTAAAAATGTACCATTGCCATTACCTAAGAAGACACTCGAGGAATTACTAGACTCGTTTGTGATAATAACGTCAAGTTTAGCATCGCCATTGACATCAGCTACAGCCACAGAAGCAGGATTTGCACCCGTGGTGCTATCCGTTTTAGCTTGGAAAGTACCATAGGTACTGTTACCCAAGAGGACACTCGAGGATTTACCATCAGAGTTTGCCGTGATGATGTCGAGGTTAGCATCGCCATTCACATCAGCTACAGCCACAGAATAAGGTTGCGAACCCGTGGTGTAATCCGATTTGGCTTGGAATGTACCGTCGCCATTTCCTAAGAGGACACTCGAGGAAGCGACATTAACGTTTGCGGTAATGATGTCAAGTTTAGCATCCCCATTGACATCAGCTACGGTTATAGAAAAAGGATTTGTACCTGTACTATAATCTGTTTTGGCTTGGAATGTACCATCGCCATTGCCGAGCAACACACTCGAGGAATTACCACCAAGGTTTGCCGTGATGATGTCAAGTTTGGCATCACCATTGACATCAGCTACAGCCACAGAACGAGGTTGTAGACCTAAACCATAATCTGTTTTGGCTTGGAATGTACCGTCGCCATTGCCCAAGAGGACACTCGAGGAATTCCCACCGTTTGCGGTGATAATGTCTGGGTTGGCATCGCTATTAACATCAGCTACAGCCACAGAATAAGGATTTGCACCCGTTGTGTAATCCGAGTTAGCTCGAAAAGTACCTCTACCATTGTTAAGCAGCACACTCGAGGAAGAATCATTATTGTTTGCCGTGATGATGTCAAGTCTGCCATCCCCATTAACATCAGCTACAGCCACAGAATAAGGTCTTGCACCTGTACTATAATCTGTTTTAGCTAGGAACGTACCATTTCCATTGCCAAGCAACACACTCGAGGAATTACCATTATAGTTTGCAGTAATAATATCAAGTTTGGCATCCCCATTAACATCAGCTACAGCCACAGAATAGGGACTTGCACCCGTGTCGTAACGGACTGCATTTTGGAACGTACCATTGCCATTGCCTAAGAGGACACTCGAGAAACTATTAAGGTCTACCATGATAATATCAAGTTTGGTATCGCCATTGACATCAGCTATTTTCACAGAAGTATTAAAGTAGCCCGTGCTGTAATCCACTTTGCCTGCAAACGCAGCACCTCGAGCCGCCACTTTTGCACGGTACTGCCAAGTTCGCATCCCCGCTTCACACGCCCCACCACCATTAGCATTGGTTAAGCCCAAAGTTTGGGCTGTGACCAACTCACCAGCCATAAAATCTACGGTCGGGTTAAAACCAAGCGTACTCGAGCCAGACCCACCATAGACACCAGTTTTCGTGCCAGTGAAACCACCACGCACCACCAAACTCGAGGCAGTCGCAGCACTCATGGTTTGGTCAGTCGTCACGCTGATATTCGCATCTCGAGCCACTGAATTTAAGTTTGCCGTTGGTGAAAACCCAGTGAAGTTAAAAGTATTGACTAAATAATCCAGTGGTGTACTTGCAGAACCAGCCGTGCGAAGCACACAACCACGTTTAACACTTGGGTCAGATAATAAACTCGAGCCTCCAAGCGCAAAGAGTTCAGTCGCAGAAAAACCAGTCTTACGGGTAACTGCACCACTCCCAGCCCCTTGTTCTTGCAAACTTTCAGAAACTCGAGTTGCTACTGGTGCATCAAACATGATAAAAGTCATGCTAAATCTATACCCAGTCGTGGCGCTGCTCGAGTTGCTAATTGGAATTTGAATCGCTATGTTCACCACACCAGCATTGTTGGTATTGGCTAACAACGTTCTCGAGCTTGCGCTGTTTCTTGCCACATACCCATACGGCAATAAGTAATCACCGTTGGCTTGACTGAGTTCACCTGCGGTGTTGGCGGCTGACTCCAAAGAAGAAATTTCGATTTCAGTAAACAATTGTAAATCTGAGACATTGTTATTAACCGTAAATGGCACTAAACTGTTTGGTGGATTGCTTGGTTTTACTCCTCGAGCAAAAGCAATACCTGTTGGGTCGTTTGCTAGATAAATACTCGAGCCAGCAAAGTTATAGACATTTTTAAGGGCTGTGCCACCGATGTTGCCAGTTTTTTGATAGGCAATCAAGGTTAAATCGGTCAAATCGGTGCTAGGCAGTAGGTTATTGATATTAAACTGAGCGGTAATGTACTGCACTGTAGCCCCACTTAGGACACTCAAACTCGAGGGAGGATTAAAACTGATACTGCTCGAGGTTTGGATAGCTTGGAGTTGTAGACCGTGATGCACCACAGCCGTGGCTTTATTGGTTTGGGAATCAAAAGTTAGCTCGAGTTTCCCAATGGCTTTGGGTGTATTTTGAACTGGGCTTGGGCTTTGTTGACAGGCGATAAATGCAAGTGCCAGCAGTGGTAAAAATAATTTGTGTTTCATTGTTCACCTTCCATAAAATCCAGGTTATTGAGAAAATCTGTCTCGAGTGGGTCGGTAACGTTGCTTGTACCAATGGGTAAACTGATTCCCGTTAAGGTCACATAATTCTGCACAGCCTCGAGCCTTGGAACAACATAATTTTGTTTATCTAGGTTCATATTTACTCCTTATCTAAAGAGCATAAAAACTCGGGTGTATTTGGGCGTTATTTGGGCGTTATATCAGCGTTATTTGGCAGGATTCAAATGTGTGTTAATCTGCAAAAAGTGATTCAGACGCTCGAGTTACATCTTTTAGGTTCGCCTCGGCTGGCGGGTAAACCCTTGCTATTATCAAAATCAACCGCGTTGATGGCGTATTTGGTAGTGCAGAATAAGTGGGTGGCTCGAGACGAATTGCTGTATTTGTTCTATCCCAATTCGAGTGAGACCGATGCTCGTAATAATTTACGGCAGTTGGTGTTGCGTCTAAAGTCAGATTGGCTGGCTTTTGAAATTGACAGTAAAACCTCAAAAGTGCGCTTAATCGTGCAGTCAGATGTACAAGACTTCAAGACCGCCCTCGAGTCTAAAAACATAAGCCAAGCGGCAGCTTTTTCGGGTGTTCTACTCGAGGGTGTACACCTCTCCGATGCTCCAGATTTTATGGACTGGCTCGAACTTGAACGCAACGCCTTGCAACTGGCATGGCAAAAAAACGCCTTGCAGTATGCTCGCCAAGCCAACCCCTTTGAGGCAGATAAAATCCTTAAACAGATTTTACAAAAAGATGCACTGTGCGAAGAAGCGGTGCAAATTTTTCTCGAGTGCGGTGAGCCAAGCCAAGCCAAATTGGTTTTTAAGCAGTTCAAAAAAGTGGCTTTAGAAATGGGAATACAACCACTTGCAAAAACCCAAGCCTTATTTGACCAACTGTCCGATTTTTCGCAAGTTATCACGGTTCATAATTTGCCGTTCTCGAGTACCCCATTTGTTGGGCGGGAACAACAATTGCAAGCGCTGCACAAAATTATCGAAAACCCGATGTCGCGTCTGATTACGGTCGTGGGTTTGGGTGGCATGGGCAAAACCCGTTTGGCACTACAAGCCGCCCACACTTGGCTTGAGGCTGGTTTTGATGGGGTCTATTTGGTGACACTCGCCGACCTGCAAGATATTTCTGGGCTACCAAATGCGATTGCCAGTGCCATGAATATCCCAATTTATACAGATGCCAAAACCGAAATTTTAAGTTTATTGCAGTCCAAACGGGTCTTGTTGTTACTTGATAACTTCGAGCATCTGACGCTCGAGACTCCACGTGGTTTTCTGCACGACCTACTCGAGCAATCCGCCAAAATCAAAGTTCTCGTGACTTCTCGTATTCCCCTGAAAATCTATGGTGAATGGTTATACGACTTGCAAGGTTTTGAAGCACAGGACTCGGCTGGCACACAATTGTTTTGGCAAACCGCTCAACGCCATAATCCTAGGCTCGAGAAAACCGACCAAAGCAGTGCTTTACAAATTATCGAGCGGCTTGGTGGAATGCCTTTGGCAATCGAACTAGCAGCCTACTGGACGCGCTTACTCAGTCCAGCCCAAGTGCTGCATGAACTCGAGCTTGGCTTAAAACTGGAGACCAAAAGCATCGCCGTCCCCGAGCGCCAACGCGCCATCGAAGTTATGCTCAGTCAGAGTTACGAGCGCTTAACAACTTCGCAACAAACGACGCTACAAGCCATGTGTGTCTTTCGTGGTGGTGCAACCTTAGAAGCAGCAAGGGCTGTTACAAGTAGCAGCTTGGAGGATTTGCAGCACCTGGTCGAGACGGGTTTACTGCAAAAAGATAGTCTTGAGCGTTTTGACCTACACGAATTATTGCGCCAATATGTACTGACCCAAGTTCAACCAGCCGACTTAGCGCATTTTGGGCAAAAACAAGGGCAGTATTTTAGCGAATTGCTGCTTAGGTCAGTAAAAGTCATCGAAAAAAATTATACCTCAGGCGTGGCGGCTATCACGCTCGAGTATCCCAATATCGAAGTGATTTTAGGGTTTTTTACCCGCTTTGATTTAGAGCATGAATTTGCCCGAGTTGCCGATTTCTATTTGGTCTTCTTGCGGATTCGTGGCTTGTTCTGGACAGCGCTGGATTTCATAAGCGCAAACATCAACAATCCAGATTTGCCGCTTGGTGTGGTGCAGCAAAATCAAATCATCAAAGCCTGTATTTTACAGTGTACTTTTCAACTCGAGGCTTCTAAAAATTGCTTTCAGGAAACCTTGCCTACCCTCAAACCCTCCGACCCAACTTGGGGCTATGGGTGGCTTGGTTACAGCGAAACCCTTTTACTCCTTGGCGAGGCACAAGAAGCTCGAGTAACCTGTCAGCGTGCGTTTACCGCTTTTGAGACTACTGACTTATATTTTTACCTTCTACGGGTTAAAATTTTGACTGCCAATGCGTATTTGTACAGTGAAGAACCAATAAACGCAAAAACTCAGGCACTCGAGGCGTTGCATATCGCCCAGCAATACGGCATCAGCTATAGTTATGGCAGTTGGTACTGGGAAGTCGGTAAGATATTTATTGCCTTACAAGAACCAGACACGCTTAAATACGTCCAAGGCACATTTGAATTTTACAAAGGCATCAACGATTTTTACAGCATTGAGTACATTGCCCGCGAAGCCAAGACCCTTTTTACTTCGAGCCGACAACTCGAGAATCACGATTGGGTCGAAAACTACTTGCGCCAGCTTGGATAATTTATGCCGTCTTGAACGGTAAATACTGAGGATACCAAAAGCGTGTTTGGGCAAATTCCTCAAGTTCGGGCAAAGTCTTCTTATACAGACTAAATTCAGCCGCCACACCATCTTGTACCGCACGCTGCATCACTCGAGCCGCGACATGAATACTGGCTTGGCGCAATCCCGAAATTCGTGGATAAACCCTGCCTGCCGCCAACGAATCGGCTGGCGTGTGTTCGCAAAGCGCGTAAGCTGCCTCGAGTACCATATTATCGGTAATTTCAGATGCCCTTGCCAAAATGCTGCCAAAGCCTAAGCCGGGGAAAATAAAAGCATTGTTGCCTTGCCCAATTGGGTAGGTCTTGCCATTCAGTTCGACATCAGCAAAAGGGCTGCCAGTCGCCACAATGGCTGCGCCATCCGTCCAGCGCAAGGCATCGGCAGGCAGCACTTCGGTATTGACAGTCGGGTTGGAAAGCGGGAAAATAATCGGGCGTGATGTATTCATTGCCACCGCCCGCACGATGTTTTCGCTAAAACAGCCGCCCTGACCCGATAGCCCAATCAAGGCGGTGGCTTTGGCGTTCTGCACTGTCTCGAGTAAGTTGGGCGCTCGAGTTCGGTCGTAATTCCAAGTCTCGAGCGTGGCTGGATCGTGGGCAAAGGGGTGCTTGTACTCCTCGAGTTGGCGGGTGTTTAAGAGTAAGCCCTTAGAATCCAAAACCAGCACTCTGGCTCGAGCTTCGGAATCGGTTAAGCCATCGCGTTTCATACCCTCGACCAATGCCCACGCCACACCCGCGCCACCAGCCCCCGCTCCGTGAATCACAATCGTTTGGTCACGCAAATGTTCGTTTTTGATTTTACAGGCGTTGAGGATTCCAGCCAGTGTAACCGCCCCCGTGCCTTGGATGTCGTCGTTAAAGCTCGGCACGATTTTACGGTAACGCTCGAGAACCTTAAATGCCGTGTCCTTGGAAAAATCTTCCCATTGAATAATTGCTTTTGGATACCGAGCCGAGACATCGCGCACAAATTGGTCTATAAAGGCATCGTAAGCCTCGCCAGTCAAGCGCTTATGGCGCACCCCAAGGTACAACGGGTCAGCCAGCAAACTCTCGCGGTCTGTACCAACATCTAAGCCGACTGGCAGGGTTTTATCTGGGGCAACGCCACCCGCACCGGTGTACAAGCTCAGTTTACCGATGCTGATTGCCATACCGCCAAAGCCTTGGTCGCCAATTCCTAAAATCGCGCTCGAGTCGGTGGCAACAATCATACGGACATCCTCGAGTGGGACGTTTTCTAGCGAAGCGGCGCAACGCTCAATCGTATCAGTAGAAACACTATAGCCACGTGGAAAGCGGTAAATATGGCTAAAAAGTTTGACGGCATCGCCGACAGTTGGGGTGTAAAGCAGGGGCAGCATTTCCTCGATGTGGTCTTCGAGCAGCGCATAAAAAAGCACTTCGTTGCGGTCTTGGAGGTTTCGCAAATAAATATGCTTTTCGATTGGTGCGTCATAAGCCTTAACCCGTTCGTAGGCTCTGGTTTTTTGTTCTTCTATGGTGTTGACGTGCGGTGGCAGTAGCCCTTCGATGCCTAAAAGCCGCCGTTCCTCGAGCGTAAAAGCGGTGCTTTTATTCATCAGAGGTAAGCGTAACAGGGTAAAACCAGTCACATTGACCTCGAGAAAGCGCTGACCAGCAGCGTCGCGTTTGACATCGTAAAAGCGTGAAATAGGCATGGGTAAGTCTCCTTAGCGAACGTTTGTTAGAGCATACCCGAATTTTTGGTTCACGCGCCACCCACTCTCAACAATTCACCTTCGGCACTACTTGATGCGCGGTTAGATTAGTGAAAGGGTGATTTGGTCTTAGATTTGCGTTACTATAGAGCGTGCGGATTTAGTCACATGATTACTCTTTTAGCACAATAAATTCAGGCTCGCTTCAAACTTCTGATAACGCAATTGCTCGAGCAGGTGCAACAACATTGTCCAGCACAAAAAGATGGACAGGTTTTATTTGAGTTCAATCGTTTGTTTATGATTGCTTAGCTTTAGAACCGATATACAAAGCCTTTTCCACCATAGCAAAGCGCATGGTCTAAGTTGACGCAAATCCCATCTGCGTAAATGAATGGCTCATCAACTTCGTCAGCCTCAAGTTGGCAGAGTCTAAAAATTGGTGTATGTCCATGAACAATCTGGGTCGCCTCAAACTTTTCGGCAAAAGCTCGAGGAATTTCACTGGGTTCATGTGCAAACGCCAAGCGCGAACTGAAACGTTCCTCAAGTTCGTCAAGTACATCTATGGTTGGCTGGTGCAAAATTTTTCGAATTGTGGTATTTATGGACTCAATACTGTCGCCATACTGCAAGTAAAACTCGCTATCCGCATGAATCAAGAGCGTATTTTTAATTTTTAGCATAACTGGGCGATTCTTTAGCCACTCAAGATGGTATTCTCTGATATGTTCCAAATCTGATTGGCACCCTCCAGCATTGCGTAACCACATTTCTTTGAAGGTCATACGTTCGCCATATTTCAATAGGTTTTTCCGTAATTCTTGTCCGAAGTAATAAGCCTCGAGCATGACAACATCATGATTACCAAGCAAGGCAATCACTTCTCCACCTGCTTGACTGGCTTCTTGCTCGAGGCACATAATCAAGTCCAGCACACCAATGCCATTCTCTCCTCTGTCCATATAATCGCCTAGAAATATCAATCTTGAGTTGCCAGCAATCCAATGGCTATTCAAGTCAATAATTTCTTCACGTTGTAGCAATAAAACTAATGGCTCAAGGCATCCGTGAATATCTCCAATGACTATATTCATTTTTGCTCGAGAATCTAAAGTCACTTTTAACCTCTATTTCAGCCCGCCCTCGAGTGTTTTGGTGACTCGAGATTCAAAAATAATGTACAAAATCAGAATCGGCAAGCTGGTAATCATTGCCGCCGCTCCAAGTTTGCCCCATGCGTTAGGATCTTTGCGAAGCATTTCGGTCAGCGCAACTTGGACTGTCCACCATTGGGGATTATCCAAGACCACTTTAGGGTACAGCACTAAATTCCAGTGGGCGGCAAAGCCCAGCACGGCAGCAGCCGTCATTTCTGGGCGCAGGAGCGGGGCAACTATTTTGAGGATGATTTGTAGGTTACTTGCGCCGTCCAAGCGAGCCGCTTCAATAAATGTCCATGGCAGTTTGGCAATGCCGCTGTAGAGTAAAAACACAATAAACGGATTGGCGATAAACGGAAAAACCAAAGCGAGTGGGTTATTGAGTAAGCCTAAATCCTTCAAAAGTCCATAAATTGGAATCAGCATTAACTCGGTTGGAATCGAAAGCAACAGCAAATAAAGCGGCAAGAGCTTTGCCCCACTGCGAATTGCATAGGCGGCTGGCAAGGAAACCGTCAGTTGCAGCACCACCACCAAACTCGAGACAATTAAGCTCAAGATTAATGGACGAATCAGGGTATCAAAAGGCAACTTGGCAAAATTCTCGAGCGTAAAGCCAGTCGGTACACCACTGGTCTTAAAAATGGCATCGGGTGGCAAAAAAGCGCTGTATGCCAGCCAGACAATTGGCAGCAGCACAAAAATCAGCACGATACCAACAATAATTTTGCCAAGCCAAGTGCCGGATAATGTCGCGCCTTTCATTGCTCACTCCCACGCAAGGCTCGAGCTTGCAGGGCTGCAAAAGTAAACGCTAAGACCAAGGCACACATCGAAAGGGCTGCGCCATAACCAAATTCAAATTTTTCAAAAGCGGTTTCGTACAAAAAATAGCCCAAGACTTTGGTGCTGCCAAATGGTCCACCTCGAGTTAAAAGATAAACTGCGGTATAGCTTTGTAGGGCGTACAATCCGCCAATCACCGCCAGAAAAGTCAGGCTTGGGCGCAGTAGTGGAATCACGATTTTCCAGCGCACTTGGCTTTCGGTTGCTCCATCCACACGGGCTGCCTCGAGCGTTTCTTGAGGGATTCCTTTTAGCCCAGCACTGACCACCAAAACCGCATATCCGATATTTTGCCAAATCGTAAATGCCCCAACCAGCGTTAGTGCTGCCCAGCCTTGGTCGCCCCATGGCAGCGCCACTGCACCATTGGTGATGCTTGCAATAATCCCATAATCTGGTGCGTAAAGCGTGTACCAACCAATTGCACTTGCGCCAATTGTCCAGAGTCCAGGCAGAAACAAAATGGCTTTAATGATGCGTTCAAAGCGTGTTCCCTCGAGTTCGATTGCAATGATGGCAGACAGAACCACAAAAATTGGTAGAACAAAGGCTGCCAAAGTCAGGGTCGTGACCAAACTGCGCCCAAGGTCGGGATCGGCAAACAACCGCGCATAATTGCCAAAACCAATCGCTTCGCCCGGCACAACGCCATCCCATTTGAGGCTCGAGATTTGCAACACTTGTAAAAGTGGGTACAGCACAAAAACTGCCAGCAGCGTCAGGCTAGGCACAACACCCCACCAACCGGGGGTCAGTACAAATCGGGGTTTCACAAACTAAAGCGCAGCCCAAACGAGGCTCGAGCCATACCGATGGTGTTGTAATCAAAACCCAACTCGAGCGCAAAAATATCCAAGTAATAACGCGCCGCAAAGCCCAAATCAAAAGCATACACAGCGTTACTCAAAGACAGCAACGAAAAGCTGACAGTGGCGTAAAGCGGGTCAAAGTTAATGTTGATAAATGGACCAAAAGCAACCTTAAACGAATTTAAGGTTGTGCCAAGATTGCGAAAATCAAAATCTACCCACAAACCAACCCCAAGTAAACCGCCAGAAATTGAATTTAAGACCAGGGCTTTGGCTAACAGCCCAGTGTCTATACCCCCCGAATTAAAGTTATAGCCCAACCGAGCCGTTAAACTGACATCTATGGGCAGTGGCACAGCAATTGGAATTTCGTACTCGAGAGCCACCGACAAGGCTTGGTTACTCGAGAAAGAATAATTGACTCGAGCCGTTAAACCCGACTCAAGCACCAGACCAAGCGGTGCAGCCGACACGGGCAGCGACACCAACAAGACTAAAATAATGGGACGCAAAATTCGGGAATAAAATCCATTCATGGGATTCAGTATACGATGCGATTCAAAAGAATAAATGTAAAAGAAAATCAAAAAACTCATGTAGGGTGTAAACACCAAAAAAACCAGACGCAAGAATTGAATTCTTGCGTCTGTGTCGTGGTAGGCTCGAGCAGATTTGAACTGCTGACCCCTACAGTGTCAATGTAGTGCTCTACCCCTGAGCTACGAGCCTAAAAATGGGTTGTGGAGGCGTTGGGCGGATTCGAACCGCCGGATGAAGCTTTTGCAGAGCTTTGCCTTACCACTTGGCTACAACGCCGTGCCAAAACTCGGTTTCTCGAGCGGCGAGGAGTTTATCACCTGTTTAGCGATGTGTCAAACGGGTAAGCTGTTCAGATGTTAGATGACCTCGAGACTGGACAAAACTTTGTGCGCTTAAACGGTGTGGATTTGTTTTACACCGACACTGGGCGCGATGATGCGGCAACAATTATTTATTTGCACGACCTTGGATATAACAGTTATAGCTTTGCAGAAATCTGTGGCGAATTACTTTCTGATTACCGCGTCATTTATTTAGACCAGCGCGGCTGTGGCAGAAGCAGCGAACTCGAGGCGAACCCTGAGTTATTTACCATCGATGCAATGGTAGACGACCTCGAAGCCTTGCGGGTACATCTGGGCTTACGGCGTTTTGTACCGCTTGGGCATGGTTTTGGGGCTTTGATTGGGCTCGAGTATGCACGGCGTTTTGCTGGGCATATTGACCGTGTGATTGCCGTCAACCCGTGGGTACATTTTCCAGAACTCTCGAGGGTATTGCTCGATGCTGCAAGTCGTTTAACAGAGCGTAGTCTTAGTGTCTCCGACGATTCTGAGGCTCGAGCCGAGGCGGCATTTGAATTAAGAAGCGATTTACTTTCGGTGCTGCATTTCCCAAATCCAGCTTCGCGCTTGCACCTTGAATTTGTGGACTCAGAATCGGGTTTATTTGGCAGTGGCTTGGTGCAAGAAGGTCTGGTTTTTAATCAACTCTGGGAGCTTGAGTACCCTTTATACTTTAGCGAGATTCAAACCCCAGTTTTTGTGATTGCTGGCATTGAAGACATCACCAGTTACCCCAGTCAGACCGATTGGTTGGTAGATTTATTGCAGTCAGAATTATATGAACTCGAGGCTGGGCACTACCCGTGGCTCGAGGATACCGAAGTTTTTGTCAGGGCTGTTGTTGAAGCCATGGAAAGTTAAAAATCTCGAGTCTCTAAAAGCACTCGAGTCAACAGGGTATCGCCTCCTTTTGTCTGCACCAGTGGATTTTGTAAACCTTTTGGGTGTCGAGTTACCTCCTTTCACGTACTTTCTGAATTTAAGATTAAAGAAATAACCTGATTTTTACCTGACACGGTTTGCCTCGAGTCGCCAAAACCTGTACACTCGACTCACTTTGAAGATTTCCATGTGGCAACTTGATGCGATTCCGCCGCCAGCACCTTATTTTTGAAGGTGCAAGTCGTTTATTTATTTTTTCCAACTCGAATACTCGAGTCAAGGGGTGTCTTATGGGTTTTATCAATTTAGTCACACATATTCCGGGCGAAAAGTCCAAACAACTCAATCAACGCCGCGCCAATGCGGTTTCCGGTGGTTTAGCCATGGCAAATGGAATCGCCGTGGTATCTGCCCAAGGCAGCGTGGTTCAGGATGCTGATGGCAATACCTTGATTGACTTGGCAGGTGGCATTGGGGTGCTGGCGGTTGGGCATCGCCCAAAAAGTGTGACCGATGCCATTCATGCCCAAGTCGATAAATACCTGCATATGTGCAGCATCGTGGCAAATTATGAGCCATATGTTGAGGTTTGCGAAGCCCTCAACCGCTTAACGCCTGGCGATTTTGCCAAGAAAACGCTTTTGTCCAATGGCGGCGCGGAAGCGGTCGAGAACGCCGTTAAATTGGCACGCAAGTTTACGGGCAGGGCTGGCGTGATTGTCTTTGAGGGCGCATACCACGGGCGCAGCAATTTAACCATGGCAATGACCAGCAAATGGGGCTTATTCAAAAAAGGCTTTGGTCCGTTTGCCCCAGAGGTCTACCGTTTGCCACTGCCCAATATGTACCGCACACCAGTCGGAATCTCGAGCCAAGACTACTTGAATTGGGCTTGTAAAAACCTTGACGATGCCATGGTTAGCCACATTGACCCAAGTGCAGTGGCGTGTATTGTGATCGAGCCAGTCGTCGGTGAGGGTGGTTTTATTCCCGTCCCCAAGCAATTCTTAGAAAAAATCCGTGAAATCTGCACCCGAATTGGCGCGGTCATGATTGCCGACGAAATCCAAAGCGGTTCTGGGCGAACCGGTAAACTCTGGGCAATCGAACACTCGGGGGTTGTGCCAGATATGATTATCAGTGCCAAAAGTCTGGCGGCTGGACTGCCTTTAAGCGCCATCACCGGTCGAGCCGAAATCATGGACAGCCCCCACATTGGCGGGGTTGGCAGCACTTACGGCGGCAATCCATTGGCGTGTGTGGCGGCACTCGAGGCGCTAGAATTATTACAAAGCAGCGATTTGCAAACTGGCGCGGCACACATCGAACAGACCGTGCGAACGATGTTTGAACCAATGATGCTCGAGTTACCCTGTGTTGGCGATGTGCGCGGTATTGGCGGCATGATGGTCGTGGAATTCGTTAAAGACCAAATCAGCAAAGAACCGTGGACTGAACTTGTGCCAGATATTGCCAAGCGCTGTCTCGAGGGTGGTGTGGTGCTGTTGCGGGCGGGGCTGTACAGCAATTGCATTCGCTTTTTGCCACAACTCGACATTGAACCAGCCATGCTGCACGAAGCCCTGAGTGTCGTCCAAGGCGCAATTCGAACCGCTTATGCTGCCCAGAAACCCAAAGAACTTGTGGCTGCATAACAAGGAAATTCATGACCAATCTTCCTGTGCTTGTCTCGAGTAGTGACGGGCGCTTCAAAGTCGTCAACAGCAGCCTCGAGATGACCCAAGACCTCGAGCAGATTCAGCGTATCTCGTTTCCCGAACTCTCAGATGCGGACATCATGTCGGCGCACCATTTTGCTTCGCATATTCAGATTTTTCCGGCTGGACAACACGCCATTATCGACACGCTCAACAACAAAGTTGTGGCAAGCTCGAGTGACCTGATGCTCAAGTTAGACTTTAAGCATTATCAGCATTCTTTCTTTCCAGCCGTCGGAGATGGATTTTTTACGACCCACAACCAAAATGCTCACTGGTTATATGGCGCAGATATTGGGGTATTGCCCGAATACCGCAGTTTAGGACTCTCGAGTTTACTCTACAAAGCCCGTCAGGAACTTGTGGTGCGCTTAGGGCTGCATGGACATTATGCTGGGGCGATGCCAAAAGGCTATGGGGCGCTGCGGCTCGAGATGCCAATCGAAGAATACCTGCATCAAGTGATTCGCGGTGAGCGTTTTGACCCTGTGTTAAGCATTCAACTCAAACGCGGTTACAGAATTTATGGGGTCATTCCAGACTATCTCGAGGATGCAAGTTGCGCCAATTACGGGATTTTAATTGTTTGGCGCAACAAGGCGGTGATGTGGTGATCGATTTACTTTTTACCAACGCCAAAATCTGGGTGGCTCGAGGACAAACCGCCAGCAGCATGGGGATTCAAGCTGGAAAAATTATTGCCCTAGACACACCAAATGCAGAGGCTCGAGAAACCATAGACTTAGCTGGTCTTGCCATTTATCCTGGTTGGAACGATGCCCATGTTCATGTTTGGAAAGTCGGGCATCTGCGGACTTCGATGCTTGATTTACGCGATGCCAGCACCCTTGAGGAAGTGTATCAACTGGTGCATTCTCGAGCCAAAAGTCTCGAGTCCGGGCAATGGCTTTTGGGGCGCGGTTGGAACGAAGCTAAACTTGGCGGCAGCCCAACCCGAGCTATGCTCGACCGCGTTGCACCCAATAATCCCGTGGTACTGACCCGAACTTGCGCCCATATTCACAGCCTCAACTCGAGGGCGCTGGGACTGGCTGGTATTCACGAAAATACGATTGTGCCGCAGGGTGGCGAAATTCATCTCGAGAATGGAATACTGTTTGAAACCGCCCATGGGCTGGTCTTACAAGCCATGCCAGCTTTTAGCGTTGAGGATTGCAAAAAGTTTATTCTGGCGGGCTTAGATTGGCTTGCCCAGCATGGTATCACCAGTTGCACTGACCCAGCCGTAGACCCGATTTTACTCGAGGCATACCGTCAACTCGAAGCAGAAAACGCCCTGCCCATTCGGGTGAATCTGCTTTTTATTCGCCGTCCAGACGGTGGGGCGCACACCTATGCTTTGCCCGAAAAGTTTAACTCGGATTTTTTGCGGCTAGACAGCGTAAAATTCTTTGCTGATGGTGGTCTGAGTGGTGCGACGGCTGCTGTTAGTCTCCCCTATCAGAACACCGATTTCCCAAGCCATGGGGTGTTGCGTTTTGAGACCCAAAACCTGTACCAACTGGCACTCGAGGCGCATCAAAACGGTTTTCGGATTGGCACACACGCGATTGGCGATGTGGCATTGGACCAGATTCTGACAGTTTACGAGCGGTTATCAAAAACACCTTTTCCACAAATTCGCCATCGGATCGAACATTTTGGGCTGGCAAACCAAACTCACTTGACTCGAGCCAAAACGCTTGGTGTGATTGTCGTGCCGCAACCAATTTTTTTACATGAACTGGCTGGAAATTTTAGAAAATACCTACCGACAGAATTTATCGCACATTGCTATAACCTACGTGCGATGTTTGAGGCTGGCTTAACCACCGTCTTCTCGAGCGATGCCCCAGTCGTCAAAGAAGTCAACCCACTGATTGGGATTCATGCGGCTACCTTCGAGCCGTTTATGGCTGGCAATCAGGTTTCACTCGAGCAAGCTATCGAAGCCTTTACCTTAAATGGTGCAATTGCCTCAGGTGACGAGTATAATCGTGGTACGCTAAAACTTGGTCAGTTCGCCGACTTTACGGTTTACGCTAACAGCAACGCCCCCGTTCTCGAGTGGGACCTCGAAAGCACTTGGGTTGGAGGGAAACAATTATGAGTTACGCAGCCAGTTTACAAACCTATTTAGAAGCCTGGAACGAACGCGATTCCAGCATCCGCCTTGATAAATTAGCCAGTATTGTCCATCCGGGAGTACAGCTTTTTGACCCACTAGCCCATATGACTGGCGCAGTCGTGATTGCTAAGTTTATTGCCAAAGTTCACAGCAGCGTGGCTTTTGACCGCCTCGAGTTTACCTCTGGTTTTCAAAAACACGAACACGGTTTATGGGTGCGTTATGGCTGGGGAATGTGGTTACAAGAAGTCAATCGTATGGAATCCGAAGGCATGGATGTGGTGGAATTCGATAAATTCGGGAAAATTCGCCAGATTATTTCTTTTAGCGGCAAAATTCCTGATAAGTCTCGAGACGAGTAGACACTTGTACAGCAAAGTTGTACAGTACATAAATGCGAACCCAAACTTCTTACAGCCACGCTCGAGCCAACCTCGCCCAACTGCTTGATACCGCCACAGACGACCGCGAAATCGTTGTGGTGCAACGGCGCGGCAAAGAAGACGTGGCAATGATTGCCTTGGACGAACTTGAACGACTTTTAGAAACAGCTTATTTACACCGTAGCCCAGCCAACCTGAAGCGTTTTGAAGAATCCATAGCTCAATCCAAAGCAGGCAAAAGCATCGAATTAACCGTTGAACAACTGCGTGAACGCGTTGGCTTATGAAAAAACGAAAAACCGTCTTCATTCCTAATTTTCTCGAGGACTTAGAATACTGGGTGTCTACGGATAGAAAAGTAGTGGTCCGAATTTTTAAGCTCATTGAAGCCATTGCTCGAGACCCATTTGTTGGCATTGGTAAACCAAAAGCACTCAAACACCAAGAAAATACCTATTGGTCAAGACACATTGATGACGAACATCGTTTAGTTTATGAAGTTTCAGATACGCAAATCGAATTTCGTCAAGCACGGTATCATTACAAATAAAGTATTCCAAGGAGGTTGACCATGAATTCGACACAAACACTTTTACAACGAGCCGATATTGCTGTTTTCTCAGTAAATAATTCCTTGCAATTGATCATAGAAATCGCAACAAAAAAGAACACCGCTTCAGACTGGGCAGTGACACGTCGCCAAGATTTATTTGCTCATAAAGGATTGCCCAGCAGCCCATTTTTTATGTTGGTGCTACCAGACCAAATTTACTTATGGGTCAATGCAAACGAAGACCTGCAACAAAAACCAGATTATCAGCTCGAGACAACTGCTGTGCTTGGGACTTCTCTAGCGGCTGATTTACCAAGCATTAGTGAGTATGGACTAGCCATTATTACCCGTTCGTGGCTGAATATGCTGATCGTCGCTGATTTATCAGTTGCAGACTTCAAGCCAGATAAACTATGGCTGTTTAAATCGGGGCTTTACAATGCAATCAAACGTGGCTCAGTTGCATCTGATACTTACTTATGATTGTGTATGTCGAATCAAATTTTATTCTCGAGCTGGCATACTTACAAGAAGAACACGATTTTTGCATACAACTTCTTGAACTTGCAATTGCTAAAAAAATTCGGTTGGTTGTACCAAATTATTGTGTAGCCGAGGCTTATCATTCTTGGGTGGTCAAATCGAACAAACGCCTTGACATCAACCGTAAAATCAGTGAAGAAATTAGGGAGCTAAGTCGTTCAAAACCCTATACGATTTCAGCCCAAGATTTGAATGGAATTGCACTCTTACTAGCAGAAAGTACCGAATCAGAAAAACAGCTTTTAGATCAAAGAATTTCTGAAATTCTTGTACATTCAACTTTAATTGCTTTTGAGCCAGCAACGATTGTTACTGCCACTGCTTCGCAAGTCAATTACGATCTATCCATTCAGGATTCGCTTGTTTTTGCGTCTGTTATGACCCATTTACAGAATAAATCTGGAGAATCGAAGTGCTTTATCACCAAAAATTCTAGGGATTTTGGGTCAACAGATGTTCTATCGCAATTCAATCAACACAATTGCAAAGTTCTTTTCAAGTTTCAAGCTGGTTTAGGCTATATTCAAAGTCAATTATAGGAGTCCATCATGTATCAATCAGTTGCACGTCAAGCCCTTTTCGCTGGTGGTTGGCAGACACTCGAGAAAACTTTTCCTGTCATTAACCCATTCGATGGTAGCACCGTAGCCCAAATTGCCGACTGTGGCGAACTCGAAGCCAAAGAAGCCCTCGAGGCAGCCGTTACGGCATTCTCGAGCTTTAAGAATACCTTGGGGTTTGAGCGCAGTATCATCATGCAAAAATGGGCAGCCCTGATTCGTGCCAATGCCGAAGAAATCGCCAAAACCATGACCCTCGAAATGGGTAAGCCAATGCTCGAGTCTCGCGGCGAAAGTATTTATTCTGCCACGGCAATCGAGTGGTACGCCGCCGAAGCCGAACGGATTGCTGGTGAGATTGTTCCAAGTCGCTTTGCCCAAAAACGGGCTTTTACCCGTCCTGAACCTGTGGGTGTGGTTTACGCCATCACCCCTTGGAATTTTCCTGCGGCGATGATTGCCCGTAAAGTTGCGCCCGCTTTAGCGGCTGGTTGCGTGGTGGTTCTTAAACCCGCCGAGCAGTCGCCGCTAACAGCCCTACTTTTGGCAAAGCTCTGGCTCGAGGCTGGAGCGCCAAAAGACACCTTCCAAGTGCTGCCCTGCCAAGACCCGATTAAGGTTTCTCGGGTTTTTATGACCGATGCTCGAGTTCGTAAAATTACCTTTACTGGTAGTACCGAAGTCGGCAAGCTGCTCTATGCCCAAGCTGCACCAACCCTCAAACGAATGTCGCTCGAGTTGGGTGGTCATGCGCCATTTATTGTTTTTGATGATGCAGATGTGGTGGCAGCCGCCCTGACGGTTTCTAATTCTAAATTTAGAAACGCAGGTCAGCAGTGTGTGGCAAGTAACCGTGTCTATGTTCACGAGAATCTGTCCTCGAGTTTTGAGGCAGCATTTGCCGCCCAAGCCAAGGGTTTTAAGCTCGGCAATCCGCTTGATGCCGACACCACGATTGGTCCGTTGGTGGATAAGGCAACCTTAGATAAAGTCCAAAGCCATGTGCAAGATGCCGTGGCAAAAGGCGCAAAAATTGTGACGGGCGGTCATGCGATTGGTGGACTTTTTTTTGAACCGACAATTTTATCTGGGGTCAACACTTCGATGCAAATTCTGACCGAGGAAACCTTTGGTCCAGTTGCACCGCTTGTGCCGTTCTCGAGCGAAACCGATGCGATCACTTGGGCAAACAACACCGAATACGGCTTGGCAGCTTATATTTGGACAAAGGACATCGGGCGGGCGTACCGAGTCGCCGAAAGTCTTGACTATGGAATTGTTGGAGTCAACGACGGCGTGCCAAGTGCCATGGCACCTCAAGCGCCATTTGGTGGCATGAAATACTCTGGTTTTGGACGCGAAGGTGGGCGTTGGGGTCTCGAGGCGTTTTTAGAACTCAAATACATCAGCATTACCCTGCCTTAGGCTATACTTGCTTTTATGGTCAAGACTGCTTCGATAGCCGATTTATATACCTTTTCTGGCAAAGCAGAATTGGTACACGGGAGGTTGTTGAAAATGTCACCGACTGGTTTTTTGCCTGGGTTTGCCGCCGATGAAATTTACTCAAGTCTTCGGGTTTTTGCTCGAGCTTCGCGGCTTGGCTATGCTATGGCTGACGGTAAAGGGTTCTTGGTGGATTTACCGAATCGAAAATCCTTTAGTCCCGATGCAGCATTTATTCGCGGAGCGCATTCGGGTATGAAATTTTTTGACCGCGCTCCCACTTTTGCGGTAGAGGTTCGCTCAGAACACGATTATGGCAAAACCAGCGAACGTGAAATTGCTGCAAAAATAGCCGATTACTTGGTGGCTGGTACATTGGCGGTCTGGGATGTGGATTTGTTGGCAATTGAAGTGGTTCGACTTTATACAGCCACCAATCCAATTGTGCCACAAGTGTTTACTCGAGGCGATCTTGCCCACGCCGCCGAGGCTGTTCCAAATTGGTCTATGCCAGTCGAGGAGCTATTTCCATACCATGTGCCGTTTAGCGAACATGACCTCGAGTAATACAATTTGGTAAAAGGTGCTTCTCAAGTCGAGTCCGATACTGTATATTGACCGAGTTCAAAAAACTCAGGAGGTTTTTTCATGAAACTAAAGACAATGGTTATGCTTGGTGGTCTTGGCTTGGCGGCTGGTGCATTGGCGCTATCGCAAGTTGGCGCTCAAGGCAGCACAATTCGGGTTTTTGCGGGTTCGACTTTGCGCCCAGATTTGCTGCAACCAATTTTTGACCGCTTTGAAAAGAAAACGGGTACAAAAGTGCTGCTCGAGTTGGGCGGTGCAACCTCGGAGTTGCAAGGTCAATACCTGACCACCGTACTTGGTGCAAAAGACCCGAGCCTCGATGTGATGCTGATTGATGTCATTCGCCCCGCCCAATATGTGGCTCAAGGCTGGCTCGAGCCACTCGATAAATACTTTGGTGGCGATACTGACCGCAAAGAATTTATTGATGGCTATTTACCCGGTCCAATCAAAGCCGACACAATTGGCAACGAACTCTATGCTTTACCCGCCACCACCGATGTGCAGTTCTTGTACTACCGTAAGGATTTACTCGAGAAGCACAATGTGGCTGTGCCGCGCACCTGGGAAGACCTGACCGAAGCTGCCCAAAAAATCTTGGCTGCCGAAAAGAATCCGAATTTGCAAGGTCTTAACTTCCAAGGCGCACCGATTGAAGGCGCAGTCTGTATGTTCTTGCAGCCATTCTGGGCGGCGGGTGGGGAATTCTTACAAAATGGCAAAGTCAACATCAACAATGAATTTGGCAGAAAAGCCCTCAATCTTTGGGTGGATTCAATCAACAAAACCAAAATTTCACCAGCTTTGATGGCAGAAGTCCGCACCGACGATAGCCGCCGCATGATGCAGCAAGGCAACGTGCTGTTCGGCTTAAATTGGGCATATGCTTGGGCGCATTTCCAAGGCAACGGCGGACCAACCTCAGGACCAACCAGCGTCAAAGGTAACATTGGCGTAACCAAACTGCCGATTTTCAAAGGCACAACGGCTGCCACCAGCACCTGCCAAGGTGGTTTCCAATGGGGTATCTCGAGTTACGGCAAAAATAAGCAAAAGGCTTTTGACCTAATTCGCTATATGTCCGACACCAAAGCCCAAGAAGAATTCAGCATCAAAGGCGGTTTCTTGCCAGTTCGTAAGAGCCTCTACAACAACAACAATGTGCTTCGTGCCAACCCCCATTACGATGACCTTTACCCTGTGGTCTTGAAAGCCAAGCCACGCCCAGTGACCGCCAATTACCCTAAAGTTTCGGAAATCATTCGCAATAACGTCAATGCGGTGGTGGCTGGTTCAAAAACCGTCAATGCTGCACTAGCCGAAATGCAAGCCGCACTCGAGCCACTGGTTAAATAAGATCGTGGCTATGCCGTCACCTTCTGCGCCCCGAATTTCTCGGGGCGTTACTTTCTGGCAACGCCTGACCACTGGGCAACTGGCTGAGCGGGAGTTTGGCTGGTTGCTTTTAGCCCCTTCGTTTGTGTTGCTGATTGGCATTTTTTTATACCCAATGGTCAATGTTTTGCTGTTGACTTTTCGGGTACAAGATATTGCCAACCCCGCGATTGTTAATTATAACCTCGAGAATTACTCGAGGTTATTCCAAGACCAAAGTTTTATTGCTGCCTTTTGGCGCACCCTTTGGTTTGGAGTGCTGACCGTGATTGGTTCGTTTTTGGTCGGCTTACCTTTGGCGCTCCTTGCCAATGTTAAAACTGGTTGGCGCTGGGTCGTGCGGATTGCGCTGCTCTTGCCATGGGCAATGCCTCAAGTGATTACTGGAACGATGTTTGCTTGGATGTTCAATACCCAATTTGGTCTGTTTAACGACCTCTTGCTGCGTGCCAACCTGATTGAACAACCGATTCGCTGGTTGCTGCAACCCGATACCCAAGTGATTGCCTTTGTGATTACCACCATCTGGAAAACCTCGAGTTTTGTGGCTTTGATTTTGCTTGGCGGGTTACAAAGCATCCCACTCGAACTCGAGGAAGCTGCCACAGTAGACGGCGCAAGCAGTTGGCAAGTTTTTTGGCGCATTACGCTGCCACTTCTTCGCCCCGCGATTGCGGTTGCCTTAATTTTCCGCACCCTCTCGGCGCTTCAAGTTTTTGATATTCCCTATGCCTTTAAGCAAGTTGGGGCGCTCAATCTCGAGACTTTAGGGATGTACATTCAAAAAACCACGGTCGAATTTACCGATTTTGGCTATGGCGCAACCGCCAGTCTTGGCTTATTTGTCTTAGCGCTGGTCATCACCGCTATTTATGTGCGTTGGATACGCCCAGAGGATTAAATCATGCAGCTTTTTTTGAATCGCGCCTTTGTTGTTTTTGCCTTGGTTTTATTGGTTGTCAATGGCGTTTACCCAATGGCATGGGTTTTTCTGACCAGTTTTAAGAACGACATCGAGTTACAAACCAGCCCGATTTCGTACCTCCCACAAAGCTGGGCGCTGACCAACTACGAACAAGTTTTTGTCCAGCAGCCATTTTTACGCTATTTTTTCAACAGCATTTTTGTTGCCAGCCTCAGCACTTTTGTCTGTGTGACGATTGCCGCACTGGCGGGTTATGCAATTGCTCGAGTCAATCTGCCACAACGCCGCCTGATTCAAACCCTGATTGTGGCTGCCAGTATTTTTCCTGTGGTCAGTTTAATTGTGCCGCTTTACCAAATGATGCGTTCTTTTGGTTGGCTCGGCACATACCTAAGTTTAATCGTACCGTATGCAGCTTTTAGCCTACCCATCAGCATTCTGACTTTAACTGCCTTTTTTCAGGGCATTCCCAAAGACCTCGAGGATGCCGCGATGGTCGATGGTTGCTCGAGATTTGGCGCTCTGTGGCGAATTATTATCCCACTGGCTGCGCCCGGGGTTGCGACTGCCAGTATTTTAGCCTTTGTCAATTCTTGGAACGAATTTTTATTGGCAGTCACCTTTGCCAGTAACCAAGCTACCCGCACTGTGCCACCCGCCGTGGCGCTTTACCAAGGCGAATTTAGTTTCCCATGGGGTATTATCAGTGCTGCCATCACGATTGCAATTATTCCAATCATCACGATAATTCTGGTCTTTCAACAAAAAATAATTTCTGGACTAACCGCCGGAAGCGTTAAGGGCTAGGAGGAAGGAGGAAAGAGAAATAAAACCGCGCCTTTCCTCTTTTATCTTTCCTTTATACTAAACCTATGAACCTCGAGACCCGCCTAAAAAACCCAGACCTAGACGATTTTGAACGCGAACTGCTCGAGACGGTGCGCGATTATGGTTGGCAAGTGACGATGATTCCCGAAGACGACGAAGGCAGCGCTTTTGCGTTCTCGGTGGGGTTTGAGGGGACTTTGCAGCACCCTGAAATTATTCTTTTCGGTCTTAAACTCGAGACGATGCACAGCCTAATAAATCACATTGGTGACAAGATAAAGTCTGGCTCGAGATTCGTGCATGGGCAAGTAGCAACAGATATTCTTACAGGGTATGAAGTGATGTTTGTGAATGTTCCAAAAAGCCATTACCCCGAGTTTCTTGGCACAGCCCAATGGTTTTATAAATCGGACGAATTTACGGTACTGCAAATGATTTACCCTGACAGACTGCACCGTTTTCCTTGGCATGAAAAAGCCAATCCAAGGTTTCTCGAGCAACAACCGATCCTTGGAGTAAGATAATCCGAAGAGGTGAATCATGATTGCAGAACAACCCGAACCTATAACAGCCGAAAACACGGCTTTGCAACAGCTTTTGCTCGAGAAAGACCTCGAGATTCTGCGCCTTCAAAGCCGTAATCAGTTTTTAATACAATTACAACAACTCGAGAAAATACGCCTTAAAAACCCAAAAGGTAAATTTACGCAACTCATTGGAATTGGTACAGGTATATACGGAAAGACCTCAGCAGAAATAGATGCTAACCTACGAACAGAGCGTGATTCATGGGATTGATGGAGGATTTACAGCAAAAAATAACTTATTTTGATACCAGTATTTTTGTCTACAGTGTTGAAAATAATCAGGAATTTGGATCAATTTGTCAGGAACTCATGCTTGGACTGGAAAACAATCAATTGAATGCAATCACCAGCGAATTAACACTTTCTGAGGCATTGGTATTTCCTTTTCGCAACGCACACCTCGAAACACAACGCAAATATCAAGAAATCATTGAAACATCAGGCAGTTTACTTGTCGTGCCAATTGTTCGGCACATCCTCATACGAGCCGCCGAACTTCGGGCAGGTCAGCCGAGCCTCAAAACACCTGATGCAATTCATCTTGCAACTGCCCTCGAGACTGGTTGCGAAGTATTTCTAACCAATGATACTCGAATCAAAAGCCCTGACCTCGAGATTATTACACTCTCGAGTTTAATTTCTAAGCCCTCTTAAAGTTGCATCTCAATACTTCTTATTTGAAAGGTAATGTATGTCTGAACTTGATTTTCTTTGGTTTTGCACCCTCCAGCACGATGGCGAGTTTCTTGGAACAAAAGAACTCCCGCCGCGCCAACCAACCCTTGAGAGTATCGCTAATCTGATAGACACGGCTGGCGAAGTTGGTTTCTCGAGTCTTTTAACGGCGACCAATTACCACAGTTACCACGAGAATTTTACAGTGGCAACCGCCGCTTTGGCGCGTAGCCGCAACGCTGGGTTGTTGGTGGCGGTTCGCACTGGAATGTTTGACCCTGCGATGTACGCCAAAATGGTAGCAACGCTGGCGAATCTCTTTCCTAATCGGGTGCGGATTAACATTGTGACCGGCTCGAGTCTTGCCGAAAATGCGATGTATGGCGATTACAGCCCGCATGAAATGCGCTATGAACGTACCCACGAATTTATGAAGTTGCTGCGCTTATTCTGGGATTCGCCAAGCGCAATAAACTACGAGGGCAAGCACTACAAGTACACCAGCAGCATTCTCGAGCCTAAACCGCCATATCGCATCCCCTTGTACTTTGGAGGCGCATCCGAAGCCGCCATGCGAATCGCCGCCGAACTAGCCGATGTGTACTTACTGTGGGGCGAACCCAAAGCGATGATTCAAACCCGAATTGACCGCATGAACGAACTGGGTCTCGAGTATGGGCGCAAAGTCAGTTATGGGCTTCGTACTCATGTGGTGGTACGTGAAACCGAGTCCGAGGCAATCGCCGCCGCCGAACGCATGATTTCTAAAATTGACCCACAAATACGCGCCAATTTCGAGAAGAGTTATGCCAAAGTAGACAGCACCGGACAAGGCAATCAAATTAAAATTCTACAAGCTGCCCTCGAGAACAACGACTTTTTTATTGAGGATAATTTGTGGGCTGGTGTTGGGATGGCTCGAAGTGGTGTGGGCGTGGCTATCGTTGGCAATCCACAACAAGTCGCCGCCAAAATTCAAGGCTATGTGGACATGGGCATCAGCAATTTTATTTTCAGTGGCTACCCGCACTTGGACGAATGTCGCCGCTTTGGTGAGCTTGTGATGCCACTGGTGAAGGGCGCAAGTTTCTCGAGTGGCAACCGCAAGTTATTTGATGTGGATGTTGCCCCAACGATTTAACCACCCAGATAAATCGGGCTTTCAAACATATTCTCGAGCCGATGCGATTCTGCACCTAACTCGAGAACTTGGTTATGAAGTCGTTGTAACGCCCCAACGTCTCCAGCGCGGAGGTCAGCAATAATCTCGAGAACACCATTGGTTGTGCCTTGAAGATGCTCGAGTAACGATTCTTGATTGTGGTTCATATCTGACCTCCAGAAAAACGAATTTAGGCTTTTGCCGAATGGAGCGGATGCTCGAGCGCGTTGCTGATGCCTTCGTAAACTTGGCTGCTAATATCGGCATTGCTGCCTCGAGACAATGCCACACGACCTGTTCGCATGGTTTCGATGATTCCGAACGGACGCATCTGCTGGATAAACGCCGTGATTTTGCCTTCGTCGCCTGTCACTTCAAAAACATAGGATTTAGAGCCAACATCCACATTCCGAGCGCGGAAATCCTCAGCAATCATCCGAATCTCGAGCCGTGTTTCGGGTAGCACTTTGACTTTAAGAAGCACCAATTCGCGGTCAACAAATTTTTCATGGGCATGGTTAATAACCTTTAGCACATCCTCGAGTTTTTCGAGTTGGCGCTGAATCTGGTCTGCCATGAATTCGGGGGCTTCGGCAATAAAGGTCATTCTCGAGATACCTGTTTCTTCGGTTGCACCCACCGACAAGGAATCGATGTTGTACCCACGCCGCGCAAACAGGCTGGTGACTCGAGTCAGGACACGTGGTTCGTCTTTCAGAAATGCACTAAAAATATGTTTCATCAATTCTCCAATCGTTATCGGGTTTTCGTAGGGGCGGGCAACCATACCCGTTAAGTGCGTGTATATGGTCAAGAGACCCTCGTGGTCGCCCTGCCACACATCGTTTTTTTCTTGCCCTACGGTTAAATCTGTTTTTTAGGCTGGAACGAGTTCTCGAGCCTCGAGAAATTTCGGATCGTCGTCAAGCATTTCATCGAGTCCTTTACCGGCAGGAACCATTGGGAACACATTGGCTTCTTGTGGCACACGCACCTCGAGTACCGCAGGTCCGTCGACGTTTAACCAGTCCTGTATGGCTTTCTCGAGGTCACTTGGGTTATCGGCAGCAAATCCGGGGATTCGGTAAGCACTGGCTAAAATCGGGAAGTCTGGGTTTGAATCCTCGAGATACACTTCGCTATAGCGCTTGCTGTGGAACATTTCTTGCCATTGGCGAACCATGCCCAAGTAGCCGTTGTTAATAACGGCAAATTTTACTGGAATATCGTATTTGCGTAAAGTCGCCAGTTCTTGGATGGTCATTTGGCTCGAGCCATCGCCAGCAATACCAATGACCCGCACACCTTTGGCATCTCCGCCGTCGTGTGCGCCAATCGCTACGGCTGCACCCATGGCGGCGGGTAAACAAAAGCCCATTGTGCCAGCCCCACCACTATTACTCCATTTGCGTGGTTGCTCAAACGGGTGGAGTTGAGCCGTCAGCATTTGGTGCTGCCCAACATCTGAAACCACAATATCGTTACCATTGAGTTGGCTCGAGATCATCTTAATTGCTTCGGCTGCCCCCCATGTTGGGCGCTTGGGTTGTCTGGCTTGCCAGTCGGTCAGTTTTGTCCACCATTGGGGGGTCTCGAGGTGCGTGACTTGGTGCGTCAGGGCTTCAAGCGCCGCCGCCGCATCAGCATGAATCGGAATAAAAGCTGGAATAAGTTTGTTGTGTTCGGCGGTATCTATGTCTATATGGATAATCTGGGCATTCTTAGCAAATCGGCTGGTTTTTCCAGTCACGCGGTCATCGAAACGCATTCCAAGTCCAATCAGAACATCGCACTGCGAAATGGCGCGGTTACTAGCAACACTGCCGTGCATTCCGGGCATTCCAAGCCATTGCGGGTCTGAGGCTGGGAAATTTCCGAGTCCCATCAAGGTAGTAATCACGGGCATTCCAGTCTTTTTGGCAAACTCGAGAATTTGCGGCGCGGCATCACATGAACCACCACCGACAATTAAAAGCGGTTGCTTAGCACTTTTTATCAGGGCAACGGCTTTGGCAATGATTTCTGGGTCTGGCTCGAGCCGTGGCGGTTTGGCGTGCGGTTGGACAATCTCAGCATTGGTTTGAGCTTGTTGGACATCCTTAGGAATATCCACCAGCACCGGACCTGGACGACCCTCGAGCGCAATCGCAATGGCTTTGGCAACGGTTCTCGAGACATCATCAGCGTTGCGTACCAAAAAATTATGCTTGGTGATTGGCATGGTGATACCAGTAATGTCTGCTTCTTGGAAGGCATCCGTGCCAAGAAGTGGACTTGGGACATTGCCTGTGATGGCTAGAATCGGCAAGCTGTCCAGCATCGCATCGGCTAGAGCAGTCACAAGGTTAGTTGCGCCCGGTCCAGAAGTTGCCATGCAGACCCCAAGCCCACCAGTTGCCCTCGCGTAGCCTTCGGCAGCATGACCGCCGCCTTGTTCATGGCGCACCAGAATATGTTGAATTGGGCTGTCGTAAAGCGCATCGTACACAGGCATGATTGCCCCGCCGGGATGTCCAAAAATATGGCGGACACCATGCGCTTCGAGGGTTTTTAAGAGGGCTTCTGAACCAGTCATGATTTTCTCCTGTGCAACTTTGAATAATCTAATACCAAACGTACTATTTGACCTTTTTACCTTTTTACCTTTTTACCTAAGCCCTTTGTCTCGAGTGAAAAAAACCCCCGCTTGTGGCGGGGGTCGCTTGGCTAAAATCTGGTACTACGCCGCGACCCCCCTAGTTAGGGTTACGACTACTACAATAACAAACACGGTTTTCATCTCGAGTAGAAGCGTATCAGTGGTATACCAAGCCTGTCAAGTGCCTGATGACCATGTTTTGTGTTTTACCTCGAGAGGTACTGGCTTGGCGTGGTAAAACGCAACATCAAATCTTTGGCTTTGTTAATGCCTATGCGTTGGCTGACCATCACAGGGACAGGGTTTTGACCTAGGGTTGCGAGGTACAGTTCGCTTTCAGAATCGGTTAAGTCCAATCCGTAATGCTGCATTCCAATACCAAGTGCCGCGCAGAGTTTAGCCGGTCCATTGCAGAGTTTGGTTTGTAATTCTGGAATTCCACGGTTTTTGAGCATGGTTGTGATTCCAGCAATGGGTTCTACAGCGCGGAACAACACCGAAGATGGCATAGACTCGAGTTCGATGCTGACATTAAAACAAAAGTGCTGTCGTGTTTGAAAAATGTAACTCATGCCAGCTTGTCCAAATAGAATCTGAGTGCGTTTGGTTTCTCCTGCCACCACATGAGCCGCAGCGTCCCCGATACCTAAGTAGGCTTCGGTTTCGACCACTCGAGCCAACAAAAAGGTTTGGTTGTCGCGTCGCACAATGTACTGCCCGAGTAGTTGCTGAGCAACTTCTACGGTATTTTGTTGAAAAAATGCTCGAGGTAAGGCTTTGGGTTCGTTCATGGGTGACAAAAGCCTAGCACTTGCTGGTTAATACGTTGCCTTGAATTAAGAAATTAAGTCCTATAAACGGGTTTCTTAAAAATCTCTACACGTCAAAAAATTTGTGTAGAGATTTTGTAGAGGTCTGGTTTTGCATACTGTCTTTCAAGAGCAAGCAAGGCAGTCAACACCACAGGCTCGAGTAGTAAAAGTCGTTAAGGAGTGATTATGAAAAAAGCCCCGCGTCCGATGTAAGTCATAACCACACATTCTTCGTATTTTCGGTCTAAATCTTTTCAGTTGAGGCTTTTAGCACAACACCTAAGGAGTAAATCATGAAAAAGTTCTTTGCATTGGCACTCGTTTCGGCAAGTTTAATCGCAGGTATGGTTTCTTGCGGCAGCACACTACGAGTATTTATAGGTCAAGAAGAAAGTTCAACTGCTGCGGTTATACCTTGGTTAAGTTTAATCAAAGATTTTCTTGCAAAAACCAATCATGGAATGGCGTAAATCCCATCACCTCGAGCCTCGAGCTTAAAGGTCGGCAAAGGCTTGTTCGCAGGTCCTTGCTTAACTGCCCCAGTCTCGAGGTCAAACACACTTCCATGACACGGGCAACCTAGGTCTGTGCCAACTGGCGCACCAACCACACAACCAATGTGGGTACAAACTCGAGAACGGGCAATCAGATGCACTTCGCCAATGCTCAAACCATCTTTTTGTGGCTTAGCAACTCGAGCAATCACGGCGGGATTGCCACCAAGGTCAAGATTGAGACTGCTGCCGACCCTTAGAAAATCCTCGAGTGTTCCAACTTTCACGCCAGTTAGCGCAAGGCTTGCCCCTGGATTTTCGCGCACTGGCAGACATCCCGTTGCACCAACAAGGCTTAGCGCAATCAGTGCATCCCGTCTCGAGATATTCATCGCTACAGTATGACAGATGTTCTGGGTTTTTTCTAAGTTTTTTGAAAACAAAGCCAATCCTTCTCAATTTTGGTGACCAATTACACATTTACCTAAGAATTGTAATCTTGTGCTGTCAACAATGGCGTTTGGGACAATTCTCTGGTTGTTGCATCGCTTTGTAATTCGTATGCTCTATGCAATCTACCGAATCACATGGTTGAGGTCGTCTACCCAGCATTGCGTTGGGGTTTCTCGAGGAGGAAGGCTGGTGAGTATGAGTATGGTCGAATCTGTGCGTGACCGTTTATTTCCTGATACTCCAGATGCGTCGGCAAAGCTATGGCTTACGTCGGCTGTGGTCTGGGGCGTGCTGGGTATGACATTTGGTGTCTTGATGGCAATTTTGTTTGTCTTTCCAGAATTTACCAAGGGTGTGCCGTGGTTATCGTTTAGTCGGATTCGTCCGTCTCACGTCAATACCGTGGTCATGTCTTGGGTTTCGATGGCAAGCATCGGCTCAATGTTTTATATGCTGCCGCGCTTACTCAAAACTGGCTTAGTCAGTGAACGCCTTGGTACAGCCGTTGGTTGGTCTTGGAACGCCTTTGCGCTGTGTATCCCGCTCACACTCCTGAATGGAATGTCCGAAGGGCGTGAATGGGCAGAGTTGGTTTGGTGGATGGATTGGTGGATGCTGATTAACCTCGGTTTGGTTGGGTATCTGACCTTTGCAACCGTCGCCAACCGCAAAGAACAGCAGCTCTATGTTTCAGTCTGGTATTGGATGGGTTCGATGGTCGGCATGACGATGGTTTGGATTGTCGGCAACCGCACTTTTGTACCACTTGATGGCTTAAACGATGCCATTGCCAATTGGTTTTATGCCCACGATGTACTGGGGCTTTGGATTACCACCATGGGCATTGGCATTATTTACTATTTATTGCCAAAACTGACGGCTGGCAAAAATGGCGAACCGGGCAACCCAGTTTTTAGCCATAAACTGTCTCTAATCGGTTTTTGGGGAAATTTTGCTTTCTACACAGGTATTGGCGCACATCACATCATCCAAGCACCCGTGCCAGAATGGTTAAAAGCCTTTGCGATTGCCTCGAGTGTCCTGATGAGCATTCCGGTCTACTCTGCCAGTGCTAATTTCTTTTTGTCCACCCAAGGACGCTGGGAAAACTTGGCTTGGAATTTACCATTGCGCTTTGTGACTTTTGGTTGGATTATGTACGCCCTCTCGAGCTTCCAAGGCAGTTTACAGGCGGTACGTAGCATCAATTGGTATCAGCACTTTACGGGCATTGTCAGCGCTCACGCTCATTTAGCCATGCTTGGCGGTTTTAGCGTCGTGCTTTTTGCCAGCATTTATTACTGTATTCCACGGCTTTATAAAGTCGAATGGTACTCCAAAAAACTTGTGGTGGTGCATTTTTGGACGTTCACCGTTTCGTTTGTGATGTTCTTTTTGGTCTGGACAACCATGGGCTTTGTACAAGCCACCAGTTGGGTCATGGGTATCAATGTGCAGCAAACTGTACCGTTCTTGCAGCCATTTACCTTTACCCGCATGATTGCTGCCTTAGCAATGATTTTCTCGGTTTATATTTTTGCTTATAACGTGCTGCAAACCGTGCGTTCTGCCAAACGCCAAGAGGCTACTTCTCGAGTCCTCATTCCTTCAGGCGTTGCTCCTGCTGCGGCGGACGATTAGGGGTTTTTATGTTAAATGCCAAAAATGCAATTATTGGAATGATGTTTTTACTGCTCGTGACTGGTGTCACCAGCCTTGTGGTGGTTGTTCCAGCCGCCACTTTTAACCCAGAACCAGCCATTGGTTTACGCAATTACACCGAAGCCGAATTGCGTGGACGCGAAGTCTTTAAGCGCGAGAACTGCTATGTCTGCCATAGCCAATTTGTACGCTTTCAAGATGAGGGCATGGGCAACACCTCGCAAGCCGGCGATTTTGCCTACGACAATTCAAATTTATTGGGGACACTGCGAAACGGTCCAGACTTGTCTTATGAAGGTGGCTTGTACCCCGACGAATGGCACATCGGACACCTCAAAGCACCGCGCTCTTATTTGCCGGGCAGCTATATGCCAAGTTACAGCTACCTCAATAACAACGACATCAAGGACTTGGTGGCTTACATTCAAAGCCTTGGCACACGCAACACCCGAGCTTGGGACACCAAAGATGTCAACATCCCCGAAAAGTACCGCAACCTCGAGTCTCCGCTTGGTCAAACGACCGCCAACATCGGGGCTGGGCGAGGTATTTATAACCAAAACTGCTCAGCTTGCCACGGCTTTGAGGGTCGGGCGGACGTGCCACTAGCAAAAATGTTTTATCCAAAACCAGCCGCCAATTTCCGTTTGCCGCGCTATAAAGACTTTACCGACGGTCATTGGTTTAACAAGGTGGCTCGAGGCGTACCCGGTACAAGAATGCCGCGCTGGGACCAAATCCTTAATTCCGAGCAAATGTGGTACGTCGTGACCTACTTAAAGTCCTTAGCCCAAGACCAAGACCTTGTGCCAAAAGCTGGGCGCGAGAAATACTACGACAAGAGCGTACTACAACCCGGCACAATTAAGAAAAAGTACGAAGGCGCTCCAAAAGCTGGCGGTGGTCACTAGATGCTTTTGCGCTCAGCTGTTTTCTTGGCTTTCTCGAGTTTAGCCTTGGCAGACCATGTTCCCGGTGTTGGCTTAAATTACAGTGGTACATGGGTGGTTCTGATTGCGGTTGGCGTGATTTTCTCGTTGCTGATTTTATCGTTTCTCTGGGCATTTTTGGATGGACAATTTCACAATTCCGAACAGGTAAAATTTGCAGTGGCTGCGCCTGACGACAGTTTTATTCCCAGCATTGAACGTCCAAAAGAGGTGAGTTATGGCTCAAAATAACGATGACCAGCACGACGACCACACCCACGAAATCGCTGGGGTGCGGGTTGGCGAAAAAAATGTACCAACTTCGGTGATTGCTGTTTTTATCTTTGTTGCATTTATCGCCCTGATTTCTTGGATTGCACCACAGGGGTTTTAATGAAAAAACTTTTATCCCTATTGCTTTTCTCGAGCCTTGCCGCCTGTAGTCTGCCGAGCGATGCCAATAATCCAGCCAAAGAAGCTGCCAAAAAAGGTGTTTTATATATTCGTGAAGGCGAAAAGCCACTCGAGTTAAAACCCGAAGAAGGCGCATACGACTGGAAATACCCCAAGTACCCAGAAGATTACAAAGTTGACTTGAGCAACCGCGACCAAAACAACGCCACCTATATGTCTGGGCGCGAAATCACTTATCGTGCCAAAACCGACGGGCAACACAAAATGGACACCGCTCTTGCCGAAGCTGGTTCGTATGCCGGTCCATGGCTCGAGGGCGAGGACACTTTACTTTTGCCAGTTGCCAATCCCAATATCATCCTTGGTGATGCTTTGATTAAAACCTTGGGGGCAGAAATTACCAACGAGATGATGCCAGCGCTCGAGGAAAGCCCATTCCAAGCCTTTTTGAAATTGCGTGAACTTGGTAAAGATGCAGAAGGTAAGCACCGCACCGTCACGATTTCCTTAACTGGTGTGACCAATCCCTCGAGCGGACAAGCCGAAGTTGCCGAATACGATGTCCAACTTGATAAAGAGGCGCTATGGAGCATTACCTATGCGCTCTATCGCAAAATTCAGCCCGATTTTAGTTTGCGAATTGGCACAAAAGACAATCCTAAGGCGAAAGTAGATGGGGCTTTAATTTATGGCAACTGCAATATGTGCCACGGCTCAGACGGTTGGGGTTTAGGAAAAAGTGGTCATAAGTTGCAGCCACATCCAGCCAATTTCCATGAGCCACGGCGTTTATTTAATCGCTCGGATACAAAACTGCGTGAAGTTCTCAAGCATGGTGTCTATGGAAGCGCCATGCCACCATGGAATGATAAGCTCTCGGAAGCCGAGATTAACCATGTGGTGGCATACATCCGTTCTTTTTCGTACACCCTCGAGCCACCAGTTTTGAATGTCAAGCCACGTTTTAAGGGAGGTCAGCCATGAACCTGATACTCAAGGCAAAATACCCGATTCTCAAGGGAGGTCAGCCATGATTGACCGCAGAAGCATCATCAAGGGCATCACCATTCTGCCCTTATTGGCGGTGGCTGGTGGAATCGGTACGGCGCTTTTGTCGTACTTAAAACCAACTTGGAAACCTCTTGCATTGCCAGTCACCGAAAAACCACTCAATAAAGACAAAGTAATTGGTACACTCGAGGAATTTGATAAGGATTATGCCTTTAAGGAGTTTATTTTTACGCAAATCACGGTCGAGTACACGGCTCGAGGACGGGCTGCGACCGATATTTTGGGCTATGCGGTGCGTGTCCCGAACGACAAATTAGCCGCCGCCGATGTCGGTGTTGGTCCGAGCGGCTTGCGGCGTGGTTACGGCGAAACAGATTACAACGGTCAGAAGTACAGCATCGTGGTGGTCTCGAGAATTTGCGCGCACTTGGGTTGTATTTTTGAGTATCACCTCCCAGCCGAGGTTTGTAGCGGCTTTAATTATTGTGGTGGTTCAACCCCGATGTTTTCTTGTCCATGCCACTTATCGGTCTATGACCCAGCCCAAAAACAAGATGTGGCGGGGGCTGGCACATTGCCGGGCAAGGTTGTTTCCGGTCCTGCACCACGCACCCCGTTCCCATTTGATTTTGAGATTAAAGGCAATGAAATTATTGTCAAGAGCTACGGTTAAGGAGGAATACTATGGCAGCCCCAGCAATTCCCGCAAAAAAAGCTGTTCCCAATATCGGGCAGAAAGTTGCCCAGTGGTGGACAAAAAGCGCTCGCAACTTAGATTTATTCGATGAAAACCAAACCGATAAAGTCTTAAACGACCCATGGTATATGCTCGGCGGAATGGCGTTGCTGTTTTGGTATATCACCATTGCAACTGGTACAGTGCTGATGTTTTATTATGTGCCAGACACGTATCAGGCATGGCGCAGTGTGCGTGGCATTTTTGAAGGCGAACAGGGATTTTGGATTGCCTTGATTCGCAATATGCACAAATACGGCGCGGATGCACTGATTATTGCCCTGACGATGCGAATTTATCGAATGTACTTTCGTGGTGAATTTAAGAATTATAATCAGCTTTCCTATATCGTCACGATTATTGGCTTGTTGTTAGCGATGTTCAGTGGTTTAACGGGTTACCTACTGATTTGGAATCAACGCGCCCTTTGGGCAACCAAAGTCTTTGCGACTTTCCCAACCTTTATTGACGATTTCCATAACATCCCAACCATTAAAGTCTTTATGCCTCTGGTGGCTGGTCTGCTCGAGAACACCCTCTCGAGCCTCAAAATTGGCGCTTTAACCGCCAACTTTATGTTGGCTGGACAAAGCATTGGACCTGCCACCCTGACCCGTTTTTACAGCGCTCACTTTATGCTCTCGATTTTAGCCATTTTAGCCATCGAAGCCTATTTTGCCCGTAAAGGACGCGGTGGAAAAATCGGCGAAGCGGCGGCTGGCGGCGGCGCTGGACGTTTTAAGCGGATTAACTTGCCGTGGTTTGCCGTGGTCTTTTGCTTTGTGGTGCTGGTTGTGGTTTCGATTTGGGTACCTGTCGATACGGGCAGCCCCGCCAACTACAACGTCACACCAAATCCGATTTTGTCCGACTGGTACTTTTTAGGCTTATACCAAATGATGAAATGGTGGCAACCTGCCGTGGCGACCTTGCAAACAATCCTTCTACCGTTGGTGGCTTTTGTGGTGGTCTTTTTGGATTACAGCCCCGAACGCAACCCATGGAAACGCCCATTCTGGACAATGGTTGGTATTTATGGCTTGGTATCGTGGTTGGCATTTAGCATCCTGATTATTCTGAACATTGCCGACATTAAACGCGACCCGCCTTACGTCTATTTGGTGAGCATGATTATGCTTGGCGCTGGGGCAATTTGGCACTGGGTATTTATGGCGGGAGAACGCAAGAAGCGTCTTAAACTCGAGGCTGAAAAAGCCGCCAAAGCCGCAATTGCGGCTGTTCCGCAAGCTGCCGATTAGGGGTGTAATCATGAAAGGAAGCACTTGGTTATTTACGATCGCCACATTTGTGGGCGGCATCCTTGTGTTCTCGAGTGGTTATGCCGAAGTCCTGCGTTACCTCAATAGCCCGACTTGGACGGGTCTAGCAATGATTGCTTTTTGGTTGGCACTGCTGATTTTCTTTGTGGTCACACTTGGGTTTATTATGTACGCTGTCGATCGCAAAGCGGGTAATGTTAAAGTTAAAATCGCATTTTTTGAACGGCTACTTGGTCATGATAAAGATGCCAAATTGCCAGAGTCTCGAGAAAGTAACAAGGAGAATTCATGAAAACAATCATCGCCATTCTGATGGTGCTAGGAGCGCTGGGCTTGACACCCCTAACCATCGGTGCGTTTGCCCACGCCAACCCCGACTTTGGGGCGGTGGACAGCACTTTGGTGACCGAAAACCCGTACATTGTGCGCGAAGATGGAGCGCCAAGTATCCCCGCTTTTGCGGTTAGTTTGGTTAAGTTTATCCGCGACACCGAAGGTGCAATTTCTGGAGCGCTGCTGCCAAACCTTAAATCTTTCCCGTTTGAACGTGGCTTTGCCTACATGGGACTGACGGTTTTGCTGACCGCCATTGCTTCGGCACTGCTGGCGGATACACGCAGTCAAACGCTGGTCAAGCCCGGCAGGAAGGTGGCATAAGATGGCAGGTTATAGCGCAGACCAAGCACCAACCTCGAGAGACAAAGGCTTTGATGCTGGTTTAGACAGCCTGCATAAGGGTATTGTCTCAATCGATAAAGCCATCAACAAGGTTATCCCCGAAGAATTTAATCCATTTTATTACCTTGGTGGCATCACTAATGTCTTGTGGGTTTTACTTGTGCCATCGGGTATTTTTTTGTGGTTTTACTATAAGCCGACCACCACCGAAGCCTTCTCGAGTGTCGATTACTTAACTGTTCAGGTCTTTTTTGGTGGCGTGATTCGCGGTATTCACCGTTATGCTGGCAATGGCATGATTTTACTGGCAATTCTGCATATGTTGCGTAATTTTTTTACTGACCGCTACCGAGGTTTCCGCGATATTCCTTGGGTTTCTGGGGTTATTTTATTGTTCTTGACTGGTTTTATCGGCTTGACTGGCTACTTATTGGTCTGGGACCAACGCGCCTTGGTGATTACGGAAGCACTGGTGCAGATTTTACGCAGCTTTGACTTGGTGATTGCTGGCTTTGGTACTTGGTTGGCACAAGGCTTAATCGGCGGCGATGAACCCAATAACCTGACGCTGGCACGAATGTTATTTTTGCACGTCGGTCCTGCTGTGTTGGTCTTTTTCTTCTTGTGGGTGCATTACTTGCGCTTACACCGACCAAAAATCTGGCCTCCAGCTTTTGTGACCCTTTTGACGATTGGCGCAGTATTGTTGGCGGCTGGTCTGTTGCCACTCGAGAAAACTTTGCCCGCTACACAACCGATTGCGGCAGGACAAGCTGCCATTGTTTACGATATTTTTTATCTGTTGCCCGTTTTGGCGCTCTCGAGCATCAGCGCTCCTTGGATTTTGGCGATTTTATTGGTGCTGTTTGGCGTGATGTTTATTTTGCCATGGCTACCCGCCAAAAAGCATCGCTATGTCAATGTGGCAACCGTCACCCCAGAAAACTGCACTGGCTGCCAACTGTGCGCCATTGACTGCCCATTTGACGCAATCATCATGGTGCCTGGTGCAAACCCGAATCCACGCTATACAGAATTGGCTGTGGTCAACGATGATAAATGTGCTGAATGTGGTATCTGTGTTGGGGCTTGCCCATTCCATGCAATCAATCTCCCGCTTATGGACGAATACGCGATACGCGATAAGGTGGTGGCGTTACTTAAATGAATCTAGCATCCGATACAACCCAACCCAATGTGCTTTCCCACAATGGCAAACCTAAGTTGCTTGGTTTTGTCTGTGAATGGAGCTTAGGACGAACTGACCACATCCATGAGGACGGCACAGTCAAAGGCATGGAACACATCAAAACCCTGAAAATTCCGTGCAGTGGCTTTGTCAAAACCGAATGGGTGACAGTGGCTTTTGAAAACGGCGCTCAAGGTGTTTTTGTGCTTGGTTGCCCACTGGGCGATTGCCACTTTAACGAAGGTAATTTTATTATCAATGGGCGGCTCGAGCAACACACCGGACGGATGGTCAATCGTAAAATTATTGATGATTCTGGGCGGGTTGCCGAATTGTACTTGGGTGTGACTGGCAACAATGATTTCTTTGGTCAACTCGAGGACTTTACTAAGTACATTGCTGCCATGCCACCGCTTGTCGTGGCAGCTAAAAAACCACGGGCGGCAGCTGCCAAAAAGGAGTAAGCACATGGAAGAGGCAACCCTAAACAATAAAATCCTCGAGACCAGTGGTGAATCTGGTTTGGCGGTGCGTCCAGAACTTGAGCAAGTCGCAAGTACAGAAAAAGACTCCCGAGGTGTTGGTTACATTATGAATTGGGTCAGCCTAATTTTGTTGTTTGTGATTTCGATGATTGCGATTGCTTGGTTTGGACCTTTTAGCGAAGTTTAATAACCTCTTCCAAAGGTCTGTAAAAAAGCTCACAAAAAACGTTAAACTATAGGGCGACTCGACAATGGGTCGCCCCAAACGTTATGGCACGCTCAATTGCACAACCAGAACCGCTCGAGCCATCCAACGCGATGGGCAGTTCGCACATGAGCCAAATTGAAGTGGTCTCGATTAGTTCGTATATTCGACTCGAGAAAGGGCGATGGAAAGGAAAACCGGTTTTGGTTAAACGCCTAAAAACCTCGGTACTGAATCATCACGAGATTCTTGAGCGCTTTGAACGCGAAGCTGACGTTCTCGAGCGCCTTGACCACCCCAATATCCCAGCCCTGATTCACCGCGAAAAAGGGTTGCTGATGCGCCAATATATCGAGGGCAACACGCTCTATCATTATCTGAGTCAAGCCACCATAGACTTGAAATCCACGCTACATATTGCCAGAGGTTTACTCTCGGCGCTGGTGCATTCTCATGTCCGCGAGATTTTGCATCTCGATGTCAAACCTGCCAATATCCTGCTCAGTGCTGACCGACGGGTGCATTTGATTGATTTTGGCTGTGCCAAAGACCTGACTTTGGACAGCATTACCCACCAAGAAGCCCGACTTGGCACACCGCATTACATGGCACCAGAACAATTTAAGGGCATCCGCGATGACCAACGCAGCGATATTTACAGTGTTGGGGCAGTGATGTACGAATGCCTGATGGGGCAGCCACCGCACAAAGACCCTTTTGCTTGGTTATCTGGGCGTGGGGCATTGCCCAAAGCCATGCCCACCAATAAACCGCTTGCCACCATAATCCTCAAAGCCATTCAGCGTAACCCAGACAACCGTTATGAAGAAGCGCTCGATATGCTCGAGGCGCTAGAAGCCATCGAGGACTGATGAAACGACTTGCACTTTGTGTCACTTTACTGGCTGGTATTGCCGTTTCGCAGCCCACCTCTCCCCTACCAAGCGGCGCAGTGCTTATTTCGAGCAAAAGTATATTGGGAATTCTCGAGCAAGATTTATGGTACAAAAGTGGCACTCTAAAAATTCGCGGCAGATTATTTTTGCCCAGTGGCGCATCTCGAGTGGCTGGCGTTGTCTATAACCACGGTGGAATTAGTGGCTTATCAAATCTAGCCGCTACACGCTGCCGCGAATTGGCTATGGCTGGCTTTGCAGTTTTTGCCTCGAGTTACCGTGGTGAAGATGGTTCGGATGGTCGGATTGAAGTTGCCAAGGGCGAAGTGGATGATGTCTTGGCGGGTTACAACTGGTTCAAAACCCATCCTCGAGTTGACCCAAAACGGATTGCCCAATTTGGCACAAGTCATGGCGCATTAATTGGCTTACTTGGCAGTGCCAGAGACTCGAGTTTTCGCAGTTTGGTCTTTGCGTATGGTGTGGCGGACATTAGCGCTTGGTATGAGCATTTGGTACGCACCAACCAACTGAGCAACGACCAACTGACCAAAGATATTTATGGCAAAGGACCGACCGATAAACCGCAAAGTTTTGCGATTCGCATGGGCTTGACCGCCGTGCCAAAATTATCTGCCTCCATGCCAGTGTTGATTGTTCAGGGCGGCAAGGATGTAGTTGTGCCACCCGAACAAGCCAATGCCTTACAAGCTGCACTCGAGACACACCGAAAACCAAGTATCTTAAATATATATCCAAACAGCGAACATGGCTTTGTGATTACCCAAGAAGCGGCAGCTAAAAAAAGTAAAATCGCGGGACTCGAGGCAAAGCAAGCATGGACGGATATTAAAAAGTTTTTGCTCGAGACGACAAGATAAGGGGGAAAATGTACAGCAAATCCGACTCTGTATTTGGAAAGCTTGAACGACACGGACAAACTTGGGTTGGTAGTTATTGGTTTGACGTTTTAGAAAAAGACATCGAAATCAATTTAGACTACAGCGACGAAAATTCTCCGAGCAAACAAGAAAGAGAAAGTTTTTTGAGCTTCAAAGCTCAAATTGACAAGATATTTTTGGCAATCCAAAAAGCCTTATTTCATTTTCTGATAGAGAACACTGAACATTATCGGCAGCAGCACGACATAGAAGACCAAGAAATTGTTGTTCCAGAAATAAAAAACATCGCCGAAATTTGGGAAAGCCTCGAGATTATTCGCATAGAAATTGACTCCCATAATTATCAAAACACTTGTATCACCATGATTTGCGATTTCAAATGGGATGCAGAACATGGACTTGATATTGACTTCTATAACAATCAAATTGGCATTTCAGGTGGCGGCGTACATTGGGATGATAAAGCGCACTACGACTCTGACGGTAATCCAAATTAACGAAGCATAGCAATCACTCCACACTCGAGAAGGTGCGTTCTGATGTAGCTATCAATACAACACTTTTATTACTTAGTCGGCTAAGTTATTAGTTAGCCGACTAAGTAATTTGGCAAAGGAGAAAAAATCATGACCCAATCCAATCCAACACCCAACATTTGGATACTTTCGCTCATCGGTGGCATCATCGCAGCCGTCCTGAACACCGTTATTGCACTGATTGCTCCAAGCATCCTCGGGCAAGACATTCTTATCCCAAACCGCAGCACCAACATCCTCGAGCCATTGCCACTTTTTGCGGTGATTGCCGCCAGCTTAGTTCCAGCTTTTGCAGCCGCCGCCGTGCTGCTTGGCTTGCAAAAATTTACAAAGAACCCCATCGGTATTTTCCAGATTACAGCCATTATACTGACCGTTTTATCGCTGTTTCCATTGGCTACGCTGAACATCAGTCTTGGCATAAAAATCGCCCTTGGTTTAATGCACATTGTCGCTGCTGCGAGCATCGTCGGGACATTAACTCGACCCAAAGCAGCCTAGACTACAAGTGTGCAACACAGCAACCTTGGCTATGGCATTGTGCAACTCTGTCGCGCCCATCGCGCCCTAGCAGGGGGGTTGCTCAGTACACTTGGATTGCACCCAGGACAAGAAATTATTCTGATGCAACTCTGGCAACAAGACGGACTGAACCAGACCCAACTGACTCAACTCCTCAACGTCCAAGCGCCTACCGTCAGCAAAATGCTCCAACGCCTCGAGCAAACTGGCATTCTTGAACGCCGCCCTTCGAGCCTTGACCACCGCATCATGCAAGTCTGGCTGACCCAAAGTGGAAAAGACCTCGAATCAAAAGTGGCTGCCATCTGGACAGAACTCGAGACCCGAACCACCGAGCATTTAAGCCATGAAGAACGCACTGTGTTTGAAGCAACCTTGAGTAAAATTGTTGTGGGTTTGCGCCAACCAAACTTTGGCTGTTCTGAAACGATCCAAGAATAGTTGGTGCAGGGCTTTTTTTCGCTCGAGTTGGTGGGCAAGAAGCAGCAAATTTGGGTTTCTTATTTGCGGATTCGCACCAAGTCGTTGAGGACTCCATCCAGACCATTGGTGACTGTTAGCGTTTGCACTTTTTCGATGATTCGCTCGAGTGCCTCGAGTTCTTTGAGGCGCAATGCCACAGGGTTGTCTTCCATCACTTTGGCAGTATTTAACAAATTTCGCGTGGCAGCCGTTTCTTCACGGCGACGAATCAAGTTGGCTTGGGCAGATTTTTCGGCTTCGACCACTTTGCTTAAAATGGTTTTCATTTCGCCTGGCAAAATAATGTCTTTGATACCGACATTCTCGAGTTGCAAACCCAGATTCTCGAGTTTAGAACGCACAATTGCTGCAATATCCAAATCCAGTGCGGTTTTATCCTCGAGTAAGCTGTCTAAGGTGCGTGTGCCGATGACACCACGCAAAGCAAATTGCAATTCTTTATACAAAAATGCCACAAAATCGGTCAGTTGGGCAAAGGCTTTGAGTGGCTCGAGAACACGGTAGCCAGCCGCGAGGTTAATCCGCAGCGCAACTTTATCCTTGGTCAGAATTTCTTGCCCGCTGACTTCGAGGGTTTGTAAACGCAAATCGGTGGCAGCCACCCGAACACTGCGACCTGTTTTCCAAAAGGTGTGCAGTCCGACTTCTAAGGCAGACTCGAGTTTGCCATCCAAAAACAGCGCACCTTGGTGATATTCTGGCACAAGCGCATACTCAATCAGTGGCTCAAGCGGCGTGCCTTTGGCAGCTTTGGCAAGCGCAAGCGGCACGTTCAGGTTAGCGGTCTCGAGCATTTCAACTCGAGTAGCCGCATCGAGCATCAAAAGCGTATTGCTGTTGGGCGCAAAAACCGCCACAATTGCCGCACTGCGGCGAACGATGGCAATTTCAGTATCGCCCAATTCAAGTCGGGTCAATTGCACCAACCACGCTGGATTGGCTGCCAAAATCGCTTCGGCAAGCGGCTTTGGCAGTGGCATCGCCACACCTTGTAGCGCCACTACAATTTCCTCGAGTCCACGCCAGTAAATACGGCGCTGCCCACTTTGCACCAAGTCTTGTACCACTCCGCCGCGAGTCACGACTGCAAATTGCAAGGCAGCAGGGGCAACTTCGACAAAAAATTTATTCAGCACAACTTTATTTCGCACTTGTGCCAAACGCATTCCAGCCTCGATCATCAAGCCATGTTCGATTTTGAATAGCTCAATTTGCATGGCAGCAAAACCTTTCCAGTACAAAACTTGGCTGTTTGGCGCAACCACCTCAAGAATTTCATCGCCTCGAGAAACCAGTGCCACTTCAAGTGCGCCCGTTTGCACCACCGCAAAGTGCTTGTTGACCACATCGGAACGCCGCTCGAGTAAAAAATTGGTCAGTTCGTGTTCAAATCGAGTCTCGAGGGCAAAACGCTGGACAGCATAACCTGTGCCATAAACTGTATTCGCACCAGCCTCGAGAATCCGAACAAAACGCCCATGACGGGTCAGAATACCTTTTTCCGTGTCTTTAATCGCAAAATTTTGAATCATATAAAACCTCTGGGGTGAAAGCGACCATGCCCGATAGCGACCCAGCCCGTCAGGTGCATCTTTAGGGTCAAGAAGGTGCGTGCTTATGGTCAAGAAAGGGTTAAAAGGTTAAAAGGTTAAAAGTTAAGGGCAGAACAGTTACTTTTTCCCTTTTTCTTCTTGCCAACCTTATCTCGAGTATTTCGAGTTTCGCATGAGCTTTTGGGCGCGTGTTCACTGGCTTGAAGGCGGCTCGAGCCGACGTTCACTCGAGGGTGGCGGTTCAGGTGGGCGAATCGGTGCTTTGTGCCGATAGGAGACTCGAGGCTTTTGGCTGTACACCCTTAAAGGGCAAGCAACTCGAGACAAAGCTGGTGGTGCTTGGGTCAACGATTTTGCTTATCGTTTGGTGATTTATGGGAGTCGAACCCATTACCGTCAGTTTATAAGCGACCCTGCCCGCGAGGTGCGTCTTAGGGTCAAGAAGACTGATGCTCTAACCAGTTGAGCTAAAACCTTGGTAAAAGATGCAGGATTTGAACCTGCTTGCCCGTTTGGGCGCTCGAACAGTCGTTTGTGCGACTGCAACCCGAGTGCGTTTATCCAGTATCCGCCAATCTTTTGTTTGATGAAAGGAATCGAACCTTTGACCTCTCGAGTGGTCAGTCAAATGACCAGCCAAGCGCTCTACCCCTGAGCCACATCAATTTATCTTTGTGCGATATGCAAGGTAAGCAGGGCTTATTTGCATCAGCGAGGCTATGCAAACCTCTGACCACGGCACGTGATGCAAAAAGTGTACTCGAGAAGTCAAAAAAGTCCATGACTGATTTGGCTTACGCCAATGTGCCAATCGTCACGTTTAGCAAGCTGGTTTTTTCACGTCTGACAGAGGTAGTATACCGTATACTCGAGCCATGCTTGAACGATTTTTTAGCTTGTTGGCTTGCAGCATAGGCTTGGTGGCTTGTCAGGACAAACCAATTTTAATTGTCAATCCGCCAGACAACAGCAGCCCAGCCTTACTTTGGTCAAATGCTGCCACATGGGGCGGGAGTGTACCAAGCGACAACAGCAGTGTGGTCATTCCAGACGGCAAACGCATTGTTTTAGATGTCAATGCCAATGTCAAAAACATTACCGTACTTGGAACGCTCGAGTTTAAGGACACCAACCTCAATCTTCAAACCGATTATATTGCTGTCCATGGTGCAATGCGCTTAGGCAGTGCGATTAACCCATTTGCCTCCAGAGCCACCATTACCTTAAAAGGCAGCAATACCGAAGACATCATGAAGATGGGGTCTCGAGGTATTTTGGTGATGGGCGGCGAATTGTCGGTCTACGGCACAGCCCCCAAAGTTATCTGGACTAAATTAGCCGACCACAGCGCGGCTGGAGCTTTAAGTCTGAGTTTACTCGAGAATACAGCTTGGAAAACTGGCGACCAGATTGTGATTGCACCGACCGATTTTTACAACGATGGAAATTTCCAAAAATCCCCAGAGACCGAAATGCTCGAGGTACAAAGTGCCAACGGCTCGAGTATCGGCTTAAAAAATGCTTTAAGTGGGGCGCGTTGGGGTAAATTGCAGTATGCCACCGAAAGCGGCATGAGTTTGAGTCAAGGCAGTATTACGCTGCCAAGTACATCGGCTCGAGACACGGGTGGCACTACCATTCCAACAGTGCTGGATGAACGGGCAGAAGTTGGCAATGTCAGCCGCAACATTGTGATAGAAGCTGCCGACGACAACCTCTGGAAAGAACAAGGATTTGGCGCTCAGGTCATGATTATGGGCGAAACTGCCAAGACCCATCTCGAGGGCATCGAACTACGGCGGGTTGGGCAAGCTGGCAAATTTGGGCGTTATCCGGTGCATTTTCATAATTTAAGTTACGACAGCACGGGCAAGGAATTAGCCGATGCAAACGCCACCCTCAAAAACTCGAGCATTTGGAATTCAAGTCAACGTTGTGTGGTGATTCATGGCTCGAACGGTGTTAAAGTGCAAAATAATATTTGCTACAACATCAAAGGTCATGCAATTTTTCTCGAGGATGCAGTCGAGCGGCGCAACTTAATCGAAAATAATCTGGTATTGCGGGTACGCGAGCCTAAAAAAGCCCAAGCACTTTTGAAGCACGAAATTGGCGAAGCCTTTGGCGGTACGAGTTCTGGCTTTTGGATTGTTAATCCTGACAACACGCTGCGTGGCAATGTCGCCGCCGATGTTGTTGGGCATGGGTACTGGTTGGCTTTTCCAAAGACCACGCTTGGAGTCAACAACAACGTCAAGCTCAATCCGTACGCTGACCAAGGAAAAATCATAGGCGCTCGCCCTGAAAGAATGCCGTTTGGGATTTTTGAAAACAACGTGGCGCACAGCATCCAAGACAATGGTGTGTTTATAGATGCCGCTCCAACCGATGCTCGAGACGCAAGTGGCAACCAAATTGGCGAAACCGAAGGCGCAAAGTATGTCCCCATGCAGGGAGGTAAAGACTGGGATTACGATTTTAGCAAGTGGGAACGCTTTACTTTGGCTAGAGTCACGACCTATAAAACAGGTTCGTACTGGGGCGGTGGTGGCGGCATCTGGAATCGTAACAGTTACCCCAATTTTCTCGAGTGGGTTTCGGCAGACCATCAGGGCGGTTGGTTCGCTGGGGCTGGCGACGATGGCTTAATTGCCCGTAGCCTGATGGTTGGCACAAGCCTCAATATTGGTGTGGCTCGAGCCAGCACCCAGCCTTTGGCAGCCTTAGCGAGTTATCACAGCACTTTTGACATGACCCAAAACATTATCCTCGAGTTTCCATTTGCCCAAGGCACGGAAAACAACCCAAGTGGTGTATTTATGACTGCCGATTATTACATCACACCAGTAGACAAAGGCTTAAAACGCAATCCAGACAACAAGTTAGTCAATGCTCACCCCGGACGACGTGTACAGCCTTTTACAACCGAAAACTGGGCTTTGGCTGGCGCACTTTGGGATTACAACGGCTATTGGGGGAAGGCAGGCAATTATTGGGTTTATGACCAAGCCTTCTTTACATCTGGCACAAGCTGCACCCAAGTTGCACCAGTCGGCAAAAACGGCGCAAGTTGTGTTGGTCCATACTATGGCATTGGCGATTTTGTAACCAATTTTGACACCGACCGCTACGGTTTTAAGCACCCCATAGAAGCTACTCGAGTTGACTCGAACGGCACAACTTTGGACACTTGGAGTGTGGGCGACGGCAATACTGCCCCAAAATTGGGCAATATGCGCCATTTTGCAGCCGTCAAGAATGGGCGCTTTATGCTGCGTTTTCCTAAGCGCTCGGGTTCTGGGTACGAAATTCCACAGCGTTTTGAATCCACCGTGGATAACTTTCTGAGTGCCAGCGACGAAACTTTATTGGCGGTACAGTTTGATGGCACAAAAAACCCAAGCATTAGCCTCGAGAACGGCACAGAGACTCGCGCAATCAACTCGAGTGGGATAAATCTGGCAGCCGTAACAGCCGACTCGAGTGGCAAAACCTTTTTCTTTGACCGTGGCAATAACTTACTTTGGCTGAAATTAAAAGGTGGGCTGACCAAAAACCCCAATTGGAATCAAGACCCGAAATCCAACGACCAGTTGTATCAATCTATGCGGCTCGAGATTAAGTGATTTAGGGATAGACATTGGCATTGGTGGCTGCGCCCATACTGCCCATTTGGGCGGGTGGGCAAACACCGCCAGGAGCGCCAAAGTTGCCCAGTAACCCAGCTATTAGCGTGTTGTTGCTGGCAGAAAAAACCATATGGCCAGAGGCTAATGAATAAACCCCGCCACCAATCGCATCGCCACCGTTACCGCCATTGGTGGCTTGAACAAGACATTGGGTTGGTGAGGAAACCGAATTAAAACCAGTCCCACCATTGCCGCCCCAAGCCAAATTATCTTTGATTTCTGAAGCAATGATTTTTAAGGCACTGCTCGAGGTTGCCGCACTATAAATGCCAGCCCCATAGGCATGACCGCCATTTTGACCCGCCACACTCAGCGATCCATTCGCCCCGTTGCTCCCTGTAGCCGTGTTATTGCTGATTTGGCTGTACTCAATACTCAAAGCCCCATTGGTGGTGCTAAAAATTCCGCCGCCTCGAGCCACTAAAAGCGCAGCAGGCAGACCAAGAACCGCAGTTGTGCCTTTGACTTGGTTTGAAGTTATTTTCATCCCAATCAAGCGCGTGGTGGTATCAACTAAAATTCCCGCCCCACCAAAGTTAGTGCCATTGTGGGTGAGTCTGCCATCTTTAATTGTAAAACCACCCAGCACCACAGTTTTTCCAGTGCCTGTGGTCTCGAGAACCCGAGAAGCAAAACTTCCAGACAGTGACACATTCGCCCCGCCATACAACCCAATGGACTTATTGATCACCAGTGGGCTACCAACCCCGATGGTGGTATCAAAACAAATGCCATCCCCTTGGGTCGCATTGGCAACAGCATTGGTCAGTGCGTTCACACCCGACACAATTATATTCACGGCTGGCACGGTTAAATGGGTGCTGACGGCATCTGAACCTATTCCGCCCAATTTACCCGCCACCCTAAGGTCATGAATAAATTTGAGGTTCGTAGTGGTATCACCACACGCCTGTCCACCCAGCATCGTGACTTTACGAGTGCCGCTCGGCACAGCACTTAAACCCGCCACTGTCCCCGCAATCTGTTCCTCGAGACTCTGGACAAGTTCGTTGACCCCGCCTTCGGAAAATAAAAAAGTCAGGCTAAAACCATATGTACCAGAAGTTTGGTTTGGCACACTCAGGGAAAGGGTGACTGTGGCTGTTTCGTTTGGGGCAATGGTTCTTGGATTGCTGTCCAAGTTCGTATCGCCAACCCGTTGCTGCATTAAATAACCAAATCCAAGCGGGTATTCGCCAACCCCAAGGGCAGCCCCAGCTTCGGTGGCTCGAGTATTGATTTCACTTTGATTAAAAAGTTGTAAATCGGCGGCATTTGAATCCACTGTACTCGCATTGCAATCCATACCGTGACTCGACACGATGGCTCGAGGGTTAGGCGTAGTTGCACCACCAAAATTAACAATCGCTTTGAGGGCTGTACCATCGGCATTACCAGATTTGTGATAGGCATGAAGCAGCAGATTATTGAGGGTTGAGTTGGTGTTGTTGGTGAACCGAAAACTGCGTCGTAAATAGCGCAAGCCCTTGGTCATGTCATCGCAGACTGCCACGGCTGCCAGTGGCACAAAACTCAAGGCGGTATCGGGCAGGACTGCCGCTTGGGTCAAGACATTGGACATTGGTAACTCGAGTGCGCCAAGTGTTTGCGGACTCGGTTGTGGGTTTTGCTGACAAGCCAAGAGACCAACAAAAAGAACAATCAACCGCTTCATGGATTTATGCTAACACTTGCTGTAAAAAACTTGGGTCATAATTACCACCAGAGACAATACACACGGTTTTACCCCTTGGCGTAAACACCCCAGAGCGAATTGCCGCCGTGGTCAGTGCGCCGGTTGGTTCAACTGCCAGTTTGGTCTCGAGAAACAAATGGCGCATGGCTTCAAGAACCGCATCTTCGGATACAGTCATCATATCGTCCACCAAGCTCGAGATGATTTCGTAATTCAACACGCCAAGCCCTTGGGTTCGCACCCCATCGCAGATGGTTCTTGTCACCAGACTGGCATCCCACGAACGGCGCTCTTTGGCATAAAACGATTCTTTGGCATCAGCCGCCAATTCTGGTTCGACCCCAATCACTTTGGTTTTGGGCGATAGCGCTTTAATCGCCACCGCGATTCCAGCCAGTAGTCCACCGCCACCAACACAAACCAGAACCGTATCCACATCGGATAAATCCTGCACAATCTCAAGTCCGATTGTGCCTTGCCCGGCAATCATTCTGGCATCATCGAATGGCGCGATGTACTCGAGACCACGTGAATCCCGAAGATTCATGGCGACCTGCATCCGCAAATCCGAGGCATTTGGGCAACGCACGATTTCTGCTCCCCAAGCGGCTGTTCGGTCTACTTTAATTTGTGGGGCATTGTGTGGAATTACAATTGTGCTTAGAATACCGTGCATAAAAGCTGCCGCCGCCACACCTTGGGCATGGTTGCCGCTCGAGTCTGCCACAACACCCATAGCCCTCGTTTCGGCACTCAGGCTCGAGATGGCATTGTATGCACCACGGAACTTAAAACTGCCCGTGACTTGCAGATTCTCGGGTTTGAGCCAGATTCCAGCCTCGAGCGGTAAGAGTGGGGTATGCCGCGCCACACCCACAATTCGAGCGGCTGCCGCTTGCACATCGGATAAGCCCACCATCAGATTCGGTACTCCGTGAATGGTGCAGCATCGGGTTGACCATCACTGACGTGTAGGGTGCGCGTCTCGAGGTTCATAATCACGCCACAAATCGTGGCAACGCGGTCTTCAGGCGGTTCTTCTTGGTTTGGATAACGACAAATTCCGTCGGGGTCGTCGTCGCGGTCAGATAAAAATTCCTTAAAATCCTCAAGTTTTAACGGGCGGCGATTCTCGAGCAATTCGGTCATGCGTTTTTGTCGGTGATAACTGTGCGGACGACGCTCAGATGGCGGCTCGACTAAGTTCATGCTTTTTGGGTCTAAAAAGTGATTGGTATGCGCCATACTGCCTAAATTGCACGAGACGGTACGAATACCATGTGGCGCAGTTTCAAAATCAATCACTTGGTCGGGTGCATGACCCACCATAAAATTGGTACTACAGGCTTTTGTGCCATCATCTATAACGGCTCGAGCCGCTTCAAGACTGGTGGAACGCAAAATTTCCCAGCAACGTGCATGGGTTGGTCGGGCAATTCGCGCCCAGTCGTCGTCCATGCTGGTCAAGCCACTGATACACAAGCCCAGTCCAGCACTGTTTAGCCCAAGTTTTGATGCAAAAATACCAGCTTCGGTAAAACCCAACGTCTCGAGACCATCAAGGTGCTTAGTGTGCAGCAGCGCCCCTTTAACGCCTTCAATCCAATCCCAGTTTTGACCAATGGTTAATTGCCCGCTTGCCGTGGCTTCAGGCAGCGCCGCAAACAAAGTACAACCATCCGGGCGACGATGCTCTGGGCTGGCAGTCACTCGGGTCAAACCCGCATTCTCGAGACCGACCGTGCCGTATTGGTAATACAAAATCTCGTAACGCGCATTGAGGGCAGCAATCTCAAAAAAATTACGCCCAGAGCTTTGAGAAATGCCGCGCATCCCTTCAGAATAGGCTGGCGAAAACTTCTCGAAGTGCCGTGCTACCTTGGCTGCCATTGAAAGGGTTTGTTCTCGAGTCAGCTTAGCTTCTTTTTCAAAACGGTAAAAATACAACTCGAGGTTGTACTCGATTAAATCTTTGAGGGCTTCGCCGTGCTGCTGCCCCTGCTCGAGCGGTGTGCCAGAAAGTTCTACCAGTCTAAAGGTCATGCTCTGAGCATACCGAATTTTCAGACTCGAGAAGTAATACAAATGGCGTAAAGTTATAGGGCTTCGCACCACTCCAAGACTCGAGGGAAAGAAACAGCTTCGCAGCTTCCGAAAAGCGCATTTTTCGAGAGTTTGGCTCGAGTCGTTTTGGGGCTGGTCATGCCGCATAAAAATCGTGCCAGTTGACGCGGCTCGGATAAGGCATCTGGGTTAGCTTGGACAAGGGCTTTGATGCTTCTTGGCTCGAGAATTTGCTCGAGCCTCGGGCTGGATTGGGCTGGTGGCAATCGGATTTCTTGCCCAAGGCAGTAGCTACATTGACCACAGTTTTGCACGTCAATGTCGCCAAAATAATTGGCTAAAGCATCGGTGTAGCAATGCTGATTCTCAAAAAACTTTGGGATGCTGTGCAAGCGTTCTAAATCGGCTTGTTCGCGTTTGGCAAAGCGTTGCTCGAGACTGGCAACCAGTTTGGGGATGTGGCTAAATTCTTTGACTCGAGTGAATTGATTGATAACATTGGAAACTTTTAATTCAACAAGTTTTTGCTCGGATAAATAATTGAGAGCAGTCACGATTCGCTCTCGAGGTTGGGCTATTTTTTCGCTTATCACACGTGGCTCGAGGGTCAGCCAATCGCGCCCCATTTTGCCATTTTGTAAGACTGTCTCGAGAAAATCATAGCGCTCACCGCTAAATCTGGTCATGATTGTTTTGAGCGGTGTTAAGAATTTGAGGGCATATGTTTCGTATTGTGGTGTGCCTTGGTACAACATATCCTCGAGTTCCAGATAAGTGATCGCTGTTCGCAGCACAAGCGGGCGCAAATCGGTCTCGCCAGATAAATTGTAAAGGTTGACGAGCATCTGTTCTGGCTGTGCCGCAAAGAAGCTCACAAGGCGCGTCAGGGCATCGGCGCTTGGCGTATCGCCATAAATAAATTGCTCGAGGGTTGCAGCATCCTCTAGGCTGCCAAACATCATGCCGATGGCTGGCAAATCATCGCGCCCAGCCCGTCCGACTTCTTGGGCATAGCCCTCGAGACTTTTGGGCAGTTGATAATGATAAACGCCACGCACATTGGCTTTGTCTATGCCCATGCCAAAGGCAATGGTTGCCACGACAATTGCATTTGGAGTGGTCATCCACCAGTGCTGCACGTCGGAACGCAGTTCGTCAGGCAGACCAGCATGATAGGCTCGAGCCTCAAGACCAGAGGCAATCAAAAAATCGGCAACCCGTTCAGCATCTCGCTGCAAGGTCGCATAAACAATACTTGTCCCGATATTTTGTTGCAGCGCTTTGAGTAACGCCGCATCTCGAGCCGCCAGTTTGGTTGGTTGCGCCAAAAGTTGCAGATTATCGCGGCGAAAACCAGAAATCACGGCTGCCGAATTAGGAATCTTAAAAGCCTCGCAAATGTCTTGCACCACACTTGGCGTGGCTGTGGCGGTCAACGCCAAAATTCGTTCCGCCCCAATATCTTCGGCAACTCGAGCCAGTTTTAAGTAGTCTGGACGGAAATTATGCCCCCACTGAGAAACACAGTGGGCTTCATCCAAAGCAAACAGCGCAATTTTGGCGGACTTTATTAAGGCATAAAATTGTTCGTTGTTAAAGCGTTCAGGCGAAACATAGAGGATTAAACTTTCGCCGTTTCGGATTGCCGCATTGACCCGCAAAAGTTCCTCGCGCCCCAAACTCGAGTCGAGTCGAGCCGCCGCAATTCCCAAGGCTTGCAAGGTCTGGACTTGCTCGCGCATCAAAGCCAGAAGCGGCGAAACCACAAGCGTGATTCCCTCGAGCATCAGGGCTGGCAACTGATAACACAAAGACTTGCCACCACCCGTTGGGAAAACTGCCAAGGCGCGGTTAGAGGTAAACAGATGATGCAGCACGGCTTCTTGCCCAGCCCGAAATTTTGAATGACCGAATTTTAGCAACGCCGTCTCGAGGTTCATAAAAGCAGTCTATCCTGCGCTTTGAAGTGGTAGAGTCATTACGGATGCAACGTAATCTTCGCCTTACCCTCGAACCTTGGAGTCCGGAATACGACACCAGTCTTCATGCCGACCCAAACGAAACCAAATCGCTCGAGGATGTCGAACTTGAAGTTGAATTTAGCCTCTGGGGCAAGGTTCGCCCTGCCGATTACCGCGTGGATTTTAGCCAATTGTTTTTTATAGATGGGCGGCGCAGACTGGAAGGGCGGGTCTGGAACACCCTCGAGAAGGGAATTATTGCACCCGGTTTACTTGGCACTTTGGCGGTTGGTGCAGTCACCACCAAGCACGACACGCTGACCCCAGCCAAAGTCGTGGACCGAGTTCTCGAGCGAATTTTGATTTTGTCGGGCGGCACGGGAGAGGATTTAATCATTGAAAACCGTGGTCACGAATACGGGCGGCTCGAGTACCGTTACGAAGCCCTGAACGACACCCAAAACCTCGAGAATGCCCTAATTCAGCGTTTGCAATTTTTAATGCGCGATGCCGAAGATAAACTGGCGGCTGGTTTAGCGCTCGAGAAGGCGCTTTTGATTTTGGATGGTCCGTTGCAACGCCGCGCCCCAGACCGCAGCCTAGGCTATGTCAAAACGATGCACACCTTGTATGTCTCGGGGGCAGAACTCGAGGTTTTACGCCAACTCGAGAAAGGCGAACGCACCCCAATTTTTCGGATTGGCAGCCGAATTTTGCCGCGTTATTCGTGGTACATCCGACTCGAGGACACGCCAGAGTATATTCAGCCCTTTGCGGGTTTGGTGCGGCTCGAGGTGCGCGACAGCATGGGTTTGGAGTGGGCAAAAGAAATTGCCGATTGGAGTTGCCGAATTTTACCGCGTTACAGCGCCAAAGCCTTCCGAGACCCCAGAGCGCCGCAACAATTGATGCCGATTGCTTTTCTCGAGTCGGATTTGGGTCGGCGCATGGGCGACATGAGTATTATCCGCCGTAGAATCCAAGCCCACTTAAAAGGACTGAATGCTCGAGAAGAAGATAGGCTCGAGGCTCGAGAAGTCAGTAATTGAGTCACCTCTCAGGCACTCCCCCCGCAGCGAAGCTGCGACCCCCTCTTCGAGGGGGTTCAAAACCTTAGAGCCTTGAACTTAAACCCCCTCGAAGAAGGGGAAACGCGAGTACAACAAGCGTGGGGAGTTCCCACAAATTGGAGAAACATGAATTCAGCAATTCAATCCGTCGGCATGGTACTTGGCACAAAAGACAGCGCTCCGCTCGAGTTTTGGGTTGGGGTCAACGAAGGGCAGATGTTGCAACTCGATGATTTTGTGGTGGTCAAGACCAAAAAGCCGCTCGAGGGAACAAACGATGTTATTTCCTTTTATGGCGTGGTGGACAGTGTGCGAAAACTGCACGAAGGCGTACAGTTTGATTCTGATACCCGCCTAGCGATCGAAGGAACAATTCCAGTCAATGTCAGTTACGCCGCCCATGTGATTGTGACTCGAGTTGAACCCGAAGAATTTGTGCCACCACATCCCGGCGACGAAGTTTGGCACGCGGTTGGCGAAGAACTGAAAATGGCGCTTTACCAAGACCGCATGGAGTCGGTCACACCCGCCGGTGTGCTGCGGAACGGTCAGCCGGCTTACCTCAATTTTGCTTTTTTGAACGGCGAAAACGGCGCACACGTCAATATCTCGGGCGTGTCTGGCGTGGCAACCAAAACCAGTTATGCGCTTTTTTTGTTGTACAGCATTTTTAACTCAAATGCCCTTGGACTCGAGAAAAGTAATTCTCGAGCCGTTATTTTTAACGTTAAAGGCGAAGATTTACTTTTCCTAGACCAAGAAAACAATAAATTCAGAGACCGCGAAGCCAAACAAAGCGCGGCTCGAGGTTTAGCCACCGACCGCTATACGGTTTGTGGCTTGCCTGCCACACCTTTTACCGATGTCCAGTTTTTAGCTCCCAACATTGGCACAGAAGGCGTGATTACCCACGGGGCTTCACAGCGAGGACAGGGGATTACGCCCTACCTCTGGACACTCAAACAATTTGCCCTCGAGCGGCTATTGCCGTATTGCTTTACCGACCGCGACGGCAGCCTCAATCTAGGGTTTTTGATTGGTCAAATCGAAGAGCGCTTGGTCAAACTGGTCTCGAGCCAAGATGCCAGCGCCCCGCATATTTTGGTAGACGACTGGTCTCGAGAAGACATTGCCGAGATAGACGACTCTATCGAATTTAATCAGATCGGCAAAGCAAAATTAACCAGTTTTACGCAGTTAATCGCCTACCTCGAGTACAAGCTGATAGACCAAAACGATGGCGAAGGCGACCCGCGCTGGGCTGGCAAGCAACCATCTGGCACACGTCAGGCTTTTGTGCGCCGTTTACGTGGTGTGGTCAAGCACCTCAATCCGCTCATTCGTGGCGATTTAGATTCGGCTCGAGCCGCCGCTTACCGCCCAGACCCAATGCGAAACCAGTTGAGTGTAGTGGATATTCACGGCTTGCACAGCCACGCCCAGATGTTTGTGGTCGGCGTGATTTTGAAGCAGCTTTTTGAAGACAAAGAACGCAAAGGGCGCACGCCATATGTTTTTGTGGTGCTGGATGAGCTTAACAAATACGCTCCGCGAGATGGCGAAAGCCCAATCAAAGATGTGCTGCTCGATATTGCCGAACGTGGGCGCAGCCTTGGGATTATTTTAATTGGCGCACAGCAAACGGCTTCTGAAGTTGAACGGCGGATTGTATCTAACGCCAGCATTCGTGTGGTCGGGCGCTTAGACCCCGCCGAAGCCGAACGCCCAGAGTACCGCTTTTTACCAGCCGCTTTTAGAATGCGCTCTGGGATTTTGCAACCTGGCACAATGATTGTGAGTCAGCCCGAAGTGCCAAGCCCCGTAATGATAACTTTTCCGTTTCCAGCATGGGCAACTCGCCGCGATGAGGTTAAGGATTTACCAACCACAAGGGAAGAATCTGAGAAAGCGGCGGCTGATTGGTTATCGTAACTCGAGAATCGTGTACACTAATTGTATGAACGCCATTACTACCCAAGAAGCAGTCAAAGACCTTGAAGCCTTGGTGCGTTCTGTGATTCAAGGCATTGAACCTACCATTGTCATTGCTAAAGATGGTTCAAAAGTTGTGGTCATGCCAATGGAAGAATACAATTCGCTGAGCGAAACAGATTATTTACTCTCTAACCAAAAAACCGCCACCAAACTCCGCCAAGCGCTCGAGCAAGTGGCGAGTAACCAAGTGGTTAGTAAAACCTTAGCCGAACTTGATTTATGAACTTTGTTTTTACCGACGATGCTTGGCAAGATTATTTGTGGTGGCATGGTCAAGATATTGTGATTTGGCAACGAATCAACAGCCTCATAAAAGAATGCTCGAGAACTCCGCACCAAGGAATAGGAAAGCCAGAACCCTTAAAGCACGACCTCAAAGGCTATTGGTCAAGACGAATTACCAAAGAGCATCGTTTGGTGTACACGTTTAACAACGAACGGCTGCTGATTTTATCGTGCAAAGGTCATTATGATTGAATTTCTAGCTCGGGCAGCACAGAGATAGCACTATCTTTTGCATCTCTTAAACTTTCGTTTGGCATTTGGTGGGTTTTAACTAGGTTCAAAATTAATCACTTCAACCCACAATTTGCGAAACTCATCAGGCTTTACTTTTAACGCTTTCATTTTTGGCGAAGCAGCAATTATTTGCAAAAGTAGTGAATCAGATGGATTAGCTAATGTTGCTTCCATCACTTCCGAAACCTGAGATTCTCGAATTGATATTTTTGCGAGCTTTTTTCTAGGTACGACATACTCTTCACATAGCTTTCGTGAAAGTTTTTTAACGTGATCATCATTTGAAGTATTTTTCAATTGATTAAACAACTTTGTGATTTCAGAAACATCGGAAATTGTAAGATCAACCTTTTTTACAGCAAATAAACTTAAATCTAAGTCTGGCATTTTGATTTTTTCTTCATCTGAAATAGCCTCGCAGATGTCGGATATAAAGAAGTGTTCAGGATTAAGTAATACATAAGCCCATTTTCCGCCCAAAAGCACCCCTAAGCACATTTTCTCATGCCTTAAATAGCTTTGCATTTGCTCAATGTGCTTATTGATTTTTGTAATTTCTGTAGGTTTTTTTAGGTCTAAAAACCATCGATTTTCATTTCTACCTACTAAAAAATCAACTTTTATTATCGTTGTACCTATACGAATTGCATATTGTGAAATCACAGACGTTTTATCATACCCCAAACACTGCAAAAGCGTTTTACCGCGTCCCCAACCTGATAATGGCAACTCGACAGTCATACTAAGCTCGCGTTCGCTGACAATCTCGTGAGCATCTATACTTTCAAAAAGACGTTCAAAGTAATTCTTCACTGATGACATAATGAGCTAATTATATCCCCAATTCGTACACATAAGGACTCAACAACTACCTTTTCAGACTATCTCGAGCTTTTGCTTATGCCACGGCTTGGCTTGCCCAAGGGTCGTGCAGCACTTCCGTAGGTTCTCATAGCAGTGCCAGTTATCAAACTTATGGCTTGCTCGAGAATGGCTAGACCCTCGTCTATTTCAGAGTCGCTGATGGTTTGCAATTCTAAAGACTCCACCCATGTCTGGACGCTGCACGATATTCATCGATAAATACGGATTAAGCAGCTATTGGCGATTTCCCAAAACTGATCATTCATGGGCTAGTTTAAGGAAAAACTCGAGGATTTACGAGTGCCTTGCACCCACGCGACGCTGATGCGACGCTAGTCGTTATATACTTTGCTTCATGAAAAAGATTCTGTGTGGATTGCTGTTTTTTCTCTTCTCGAGCGCTTCGGCATTTAATTTGCTACCACCAGTTCAAAATCTCGAGGTGGCTCGAGCCGCCCAGAGTCCCGCCAATTCTTGGACAATTTTGGTCTATTTGCACGCCGACCATAACCTCGACCCAAGCAGTGTCGTGGATATGCAGGAAATGCAGAAAATTGGCTCGAGCAACACCTTTAATATCGTGGTACAGTGGGATAGAAGCGAAGTTTCTGGGGTGCAGCGCGGTCTGGTTGGTCAGGGCAAATTTAATGTGGTACAAAAAATGCCCGAGCTAAATTCCGACGACCCCAAAGTGCTTGCCGATTTTGTTTCGTGGGGGATTCAAAAATATCCAGCCCGACGTTACGGCTTAATCATGTGGGACCACGGCGGACAATGGGATGGCGGCTTTGGTGGCGACGAAACCAGTAAAGGAAACGGCTTGAGTGTGGCGGATATGCGCCGTTCGATTCAAGCTGGATTAGCCCAAAGCCAACAAAAAAAGCTTGAGTTTTTGTCGTTTGACACCTGTTTGATGGGCGGTCTCGAGTTACTTGGCAGTTTTGCTGACCTAGCAAATATTTACATTGCCAATCCAGAACTCGATTTTGGCGATGGTTGGGAATACACCAACACCTTTGGATATTTAAAAAATAACCCAAGTGTGCCAATGAATCTTTTTGCTGCTAAAGAAAACGAATACTGGGCGAAACACCACAGTATTGATGAAGCCGATATTTTGTACCGCGCCCACACCGCTTATGACTCGAGCAAACTGCCAGCCCTACTCACTGCCAGTAAAAGTTTCTCGAGCGCCCTGACCAACGTCTGGAAAAGCGAAACCGACAAACTCGCCACCCTTCGCAGTAAAGTTCTCGAGTACAACATCGATACCGACGAACCACGCGCTCCAAAAAACTATGTGGACTTAGGTCATTATGCTGCCCTGATTGGAAAAACCACTTCGGATGCTGCCCTAAAAACGGCGGCTGCCAATTTACAAACCGCAATCAAAAATTCGGTCTTAGCCAAAACCTTGGGTAAAAACAATCAAGCCGCCAGTGGCATCAGCATTTGGATGCCAGCCGACAACAGCGAACTGCCCGAAGAAAGTGTCCTGACAGCTTACTCAAGCCTTTATAAAGTCAGCGATAGCGGTTGGAATGATTTTCTCGGGACTTGGTTTGGCACAGTTGAGCAAAACCAAGAAGCCCCAACCCTCGAATTGCTCGAGAGCCGAAATTTGACTTCACCCAATGCTAATCGTCCTGCCGAAGTCGATTTTCGGGTGGCTGGCACAGATTTAGATGGTGTCTATGCCAGCATCGGGCGCGAAGTCGGCACAACCTTTAATCTGTACGGCGATTTATTCTTTGACCGAGCCGAAGAAGGCGAATTTACCGCCGAGTGGGATGGCAGTCTAATTTACTTGTCGGACGGTAAAAACCGCGATTTGTTCACTGGTTTTTTCCAAGATGTCGGCGATACGCTGCTGGCGGCGACGGCTCAGTATTCTGAACCCAGAGACCTCGAAACCACGCCAGTAATTGTCTTGATGAACGCCGAGACACTGCGGATTACCGCCATGCTCGATGATTCTGGCTCGAGTCCACGAGAAATGACCGCCAAGCCGGGCGCGACCCTCGAGTTTGAGTATTTACGCTACGACAGCATAGACGACGAAGACCCCGATTTTGCTGCCACGGGTGGCAAAGTGATCATTCCGGCGGCGGGCATAAAAGCCCTAAGAAGCAGTTTATCACCTGCCCCAAAAGGCAACTATGTGCTGCTTTTTGGTGTGACCGACTGGGCTGGCAACGAACAAAATGACGAAGTAGCCGTCCGAATTCCATAAGCCGAACGAGGGCAGGCAATGCCAGCCCTCGAGAATCAAATTTTGGTGGGTTTTATGGTCGTCGCGTTTCTTACAAATGTGATGCTTTGAACACCTATGGTGCGTCTATCGCTCGAGCCGCATTTAACAATCCAGCCCCACATTTCTCGAGCGGGCAAACCTCGAGCGCGGTGCGTGAAGCTCCAGCCAGAATTTTATTTTTAATCTCGAGCGGTGTCGCACTTGGGTTTATGGCTTTGAGCATCGCGGCAACCCCACTTACCCAAGGCGCAGCAAAAGACGTACCCATAAATAGGTTATAACCAAAGCCATCTGCGCCACTCGAGTTAAACGAAGCACTTTGGGTCACACCGGGCGCAACCAAACTGACCCAAGCACCCGGCACACTAAAATCTGAGGCAAAGTATTTTGTGCCATTCCATTTGACACTGCCAACGGCAATAATCGGTAACTCGAGGCTGTAGGCGGCTGGGTAATTTGGCACTGTGCCTCTGTTCCCCGCCGAGGCAACCAGCACGATTTTGGCTTGGGTCACAGCTTCTATAACTTGCTTAACAATACTCGAAGGTTGCTGAGTTCCCAGCGAAAAGTTAATCACATCTGGGGCTTGACTAATCGCATAGCAAAGACCTTCGATGACATCTATGCCTTTACATTTTGTGGTTTCATCGCAGACTTTGACGGGCAAGATTTTTGCTCCATCTGCGCCATTTGGTCCACTCTGATTATTATTTCGAGCAGGCAGCACCCCAACTTGCCAAAATTGGGTGAAGTTCGTGCCAATTTCTGAATCCCGCGCCGCAATAATGGCGGCGACTGCCGTACCGTGTCCGACTAATTTTCCAGTGGCATCTTTGGCATTATCGCCAGTGTCGGACTCGAGTTCAATTGCCAAGTTGGTGCGTTCGGTGGTGAAATTTTTTCCTGCTAACAGATTGGAGTCTACAAGATTAAAAAGATTCCTAAAATCGTAATGTTTAGAAACTCCAGTATCCAGTACCGCCACTCGAGGGGAGCGGTTTTGCATATTGGGCAGGAGGGTTTTCCAGTGCGTATAAGCGCGATCTAGCTCAAGGGTGGTAAATTCGTTTTTATGTTCTACGGTAGGTCCTGAATCGGAATAACTTGCTCCTGTGCTAATTGTGTGTGGATTTGCTTCAAGAGTTTCAGGTATGTCACTGGCTGTGTCTACCGCTCGAGAAGTGCTGCCTTGTTGCTCGAGAACAGCTAGGGTTTTACTACAAATACCTGTTGTTGAAGGATCGGCTGGTTTGAAGTCTACTAGGGTCATGCCTCCACGTTGAGCAGCCTGTGTGGCTTTACCTAAGTCCAGATTTTCCCTAAAAGTTACCAATGCTTGGTCTGCGAAATAATTATCTGGACTCGCAAGGATGTTTAAGTCTTTGCTACTTGCGAAGTCTTGAGGCGAGTTGGTTACAACAACATCATAAGAACCTGCTTGTATGTTTGGTGCTTTCACTTTTAGTTCTGTGGTTTGAAACGAATTAACACTGACTGTTTGATTGCCAATCATAACTATGGAACTGCTCGAGAAACCTTTCCCAGTAATAATAATTTCTTCTAATGGTGCAACGAATCGGGGTCGTACTTTCTGAATCTCGAGTAGGGCAGGCGGACTTGTAGGATTACAAGCAACACAGAATGCTAGGGTACTGAGGAATAGTAAAAAGCGTTTCATGATTTTACTCCTTGTTGCGATAAGTAATTGTTGATTTCTGCATGGTATGCCATAAAAGACTCGTTGGCTGCGAATGGTTTAATTTGCTCGAGCCAGACAGTAGAATCTGTTTTAAGAACTTGACCTACTTCAAGTAAGTTGAGTAGTGCCAATAATTGATTTTCTGAATCGTGTAAAGAGTTAGCTTTTTCAAGTGCCAATTCATAATGCTCTTTAGCAGTTGTATAATCTGCACGATAATAATGAGTTACACCAATGTTTAGGTGCGCTCGAGCTTCAGCCCACGGGTCGTGAAGAACTTGATTTAGGTGCAAGGATTCTTCATATGATTTGAGTGCTTTTTGAAAGTTTGCGTTTCGAGTATGAAATTCCCCTAAATTATTAAGCGTGCGAGCCATTCGGGTTTCATCACCTAGTTTTTTAAACAACATAAAACTACGTTGATGTATCTCTTCTGCTCGAGGATGATTGCTGTGCGTATAAGTCACAGCTAAATTCATTAAACTATCAGCTATTTTCACATCTTCCTCGAGCGCTTGGCGGATGCTTAGGCTGGCTTCAAAGGCTTGTGCTGCTTCAACAAATTTCTTCTCGAGCCTATAAATCGTGCCTTGGATATTGAGCGCATCAGACCGTGCCAATTGGGCAGCGCTGTAACTTAGCCCCTCGAGTGCCGTAAATGCTTGATTGACCAAGACTTGCGCTTCCTCGAGTCGGTGCATTTTCAGTGCCAATAAGTTGGCTCGAGCTAACCATGCGTTGCTGCGTAAAACAGAGTCAGTCACACTACCTTCAAGTATCGCCAATTTGTCGAGCGTCTCGAGGGCAGCCTCGTGTCGTCCGTATCGCTCGAGTGCCGAAGCACGTTCGGTCAGGGCTTGGAGGCGTTCGGTGGCGTTGCGGCTGTGCTGGTCGGCGTGTTCAAACCACTCGAGGGCGGCGGCTAAGTCACCGCGAATGCTGTGCTGTTTACCTGTCTCGAGAAACGCCAAGAGCATTTTGGCAGTGTCGGTGTCTTCCCAAGCGTTTACGGCAGCCAGCGCATGAACCGCCGCTTGGTTAGGTTGTAAAGCTCGAGCCGCCCGCAGGTGCAGAATTTGTTTTCTGGCTGGGCGAATCTGATGTAAGACCACTTCGCGGATTAAATCGTGCTTAAAATGCGTGCCATCGGTTTCTAAATGCAGCACATCGGAGACTGCCAATTCATCGAGGTTTTGGCTGATTTCCTCCAAACTGCGCCCAGAGACGGCACGTAAGATGCCAATGGTACTGCCGTCACCCAGTAGGGCGGCAACCTCGAGCAATTGCTGGGCGGTTTCGGGCAGATTGGCTAAACGACTTTTTACCAAGTCGTGCAGTCGGCTGCTGTCTAAATTGGTGCGTAGTAGCTCGAGCAGATAAAATGGGTTTCCACCGCTTTTTTTGTGCAGCAGCGCCGTATCGGTGCTTTGTCCAAATGAAAGGCTCAGGTCAGTCACGGCTTTGGGGGTCAGTCCTTGAAGCTCGAGTTTGATGCCAAGCTGTTCTCGAGTTATCAATTCTAAAAGGTCGTGTAAATCGCTGCGCGGTGTTTCGGTATCGCGTAAAGTTGCCAGCAGCAGCAGCCCATGGGGGTTGGGTTGGTGCATCAGGTGCAGCATCAATTCTATCGATGTTTTATCTGCCCATTGCAAATCATCCAAGATTAAAACCGTGGTTTGGGTCGGATGGGTTAAAAGCGCCGTTAATGCCGCAAAAAGATGTTCTTTGCTCGGCTCGAGTTGGGTACTGCTGAGGCTGTCTGGAACAAATGCTGCCAGCGCTTGTTGCCATAACCGATTAAAGTCAGCCAAGCTGCGTTGGGTTAAAGCCAGTCTGACCAAGCGCTCAAACAACCCAAGTGATACCCCAGTAGGGGCTGCCACACCAGACAGCACCCACAAATTGGCGGTTTCTTGGGCGGCTTCTTGGGTTAATCGGGATTTGCCGACACCCGGTTCACCGGTCAAAAGCACCAAGCGGGCTGTTCCTTGGGCGGCTCGAGCCAGTTCGATGCGAATCAATTGTAATTCGTATTCCCGTCCAAACAGTGGCACGTTGGTTTCCTTGGCTTGCACAATTGCTTTGACTTGGAATTCTTGTTGAATCGCAGCCAAACAACCTGCTGCATCACCTCGAGCCAAAACTAAAGCATCTCGAGTCGGACGACTTGGACCAAGTTCGAGTTCTTCTTGTAAACGCCGCTCGAGCTTAGAAAAAGCCGTTTGCGCCCGAATTTCACGCTTTAATGCCCCAGCCGTCAACATCAGTAAGCGAGTGGCATCTTCGCGGGGTGGCAAATGCTGACTTTGGGTCTTCTCGAGTAAACTTAAAGCAGTTTCAAGGTTAAGTTGCTGCAATTCAAACCTTGCTAAACGCCAACTCAGTTCGGCATGGATTTCCTCGAGTTTTTCGCGCCAAGTCAGCAGCCACTCTTCAAAATCTGCCCCAAAGCCATCATCCCACTCTGGGAGGCGCACCCCCTCGAGCAATGCTCCACGGTAAAGCTCGAGCGCTGGCTGCCAATCGGTGGCTTGGTTGGACTCGAGGGCGGCGGTAAAAACTTCTATATCGCAATAAAAACCCTTTTGTAAAGACAGGGTTTCGTTGTCGCCCTCGAGCCATTTTTTGAGAACATCGCGGATGCTGATTCTGGCTGCCGAAAGGCTGTTGAGTGGGTCGGTGGCGCTCGACCACAGCAAATGTGCCAAGTCGCGCCGTGTGGCTCGCCCCTCGAGGGCTAAATATGCCAGCACCAGCATCGGTTTGATGCCCAGTTTTATTGCCCGTCCGCGAAGCTCGAGACGTGGTGTACCTAGCAAATGGAGTGCCAGTGTCATGTGGTGCTATTCTACTCGCCAAACGCCAATTGTGTTCCATAAGATAATCTACAAGGGCTTAGCTGAAAAGGGTCTGATTGCAATCTAGCCGTTGATTACAAACTCGAGTTGTGCGTTTGCGAATTTGTAGTGGCGGCGCGTATCATAAGGGCAAGAAACTCGTTTATCGGTCTTGGTTCAAATTTTTTTAGGAGATGTGAAACGTATGCCACCACTTGAAATCACCACAGATACGGTGATTGTCGGTGCGGGAATATCTGGTTTGATTGCAGCCCATAAGCTGATTGAAGCTGGAGTGGATGTGGTGGTTCTCGAGGCAGCGCCGCGAGTTGGTGGGCGCTTACTGACCAAGGTGCTGCCAGACGGTACAGCTTTTGATTTGGGCGGACAGTGGCTTGGTCCAGAAATGTGGCGCGTGACTCGGCTAGTACAAGAATTGGGACTCGAGACCTTTGCCCAAAACGAAACTGGACGAATGGATTTAAGCGCCCAACCACTCTCGAGCATGGATCAACTGACCCAAGCCGAATGGGCGTGGTTTACGGCTAAAATCTCTTGGCTGGTCGAGCAAGTCAATGTCGAGCGCCCAGCCGAAACGCCCAATGCCTCGCAGTTGGATGTGATGAGCGTTGAGGAATGGAAATGTCAAAACCTCGAGTCAGAGTATCTGCGGCACTTATTTGACCAGTTAATCCGCACCGAGTACACGATTGAACCCAAAGATTTTTCGATGCTGTTTTTACTCTACAGCGTTCGCAGCGCTGGCGGCTTTGAGGATTTAATAGACTTGGATGGTGGCAATCACACCATGCGCTTGACCCAAGGAATGCAAACGATTTGCACTAAACTTGCCGAAGAACTTGGGGACAAATTGCACCTCAATTCTCAAGCCTACGAACTCGAGCATTCTGAAAATGGGGTACGGGTTATTTCTGAGGGCTTTAGTGTGACTGCCAAGCACGCCATTGTGGCGATTCCGCCCAACCAAGCCCAACGCATTGACTTTGATCCAGTGCTGCCGCGCCGCCGAATGAAGTTAATGCAGCGCCTCGAGATGGGCAGTGTGATTAAGTGCTTTGCGATTTACGACCGTCCGTTTTGGCGCACCCAAACCTTAAAAGCCGTAGACCCCGACAACCTGATTTTTGACCACGCCATGGATGCCTCGAGCCACGACGACAAGCACCCAGCCTTGGTGGCTTTTATTGGCGGTGACGATGCGGTTTTTTGGTCTGACCGTCCGGCTGGAACACGCCGTCGGGCAGTGCTGGAAAATTTAGCGATGATTTACGGCGACGAAGCACTGTACCCACGCGATTACTTTGACCACGACTGGATGACCGAGCCATTTATTGGCGGTGGCTACCAGTGTTACGCTCCGCCCGGCGTGATGACCAATGGCTTTGAAGAATTGCGCGAACCGATTGGTAGAATTCACTTTGCGGGGACAGAAACCGCCGTTTGGTACTATGGTTATGTTGAAGGCGCAATCGAAGCTGGTGAACGGGCGGCGCTCGAAGTACAAAAAGCCTTAGGCAAAGAACATAAAGAAGAATAGGTGCTAGACTTTTTCTATGTCGTATAGTCAGTTTTCTTTGAGCGAAATCCTCGAGCAATTCGAGCTTCATCTTGTGGATTCAAAGCCATTATTTGTAGCCATAGCACCTCGAGCGCCATCGGTTTTGTTGCGCGATTGGTTGGCAGAAAGTGTCCCCTTGGCACTCAATTTATCCACCGAAAAAGCCCGCTCTGAAGGCATTATCGCACCAATTCTGCTCGAGGTTCGCCGCACCTTAGCGCATCGGGTTTCTTTATTCTCGGGTATAGATTTTACGGTGGACTCGAGCTTGGGCTTGAATGGCGAATGTGATTTTTTATTCTCAAAATCACCAGAGCAACTGTTGCTCCGTGCGCCAGTGGTGAGCGTGGTAGAAGCGAAAAACGAGAATTTTAGAAATGGTATTGCCCAAGCCTGTGCTGAAATGATTGCAGCTCGAATTTTTAACGAGCGCAAAGGGCAACCGCTTGAACGGGTTTTTGGAGCAGTGACCACCGGCGATATGTGGCGCTTTTTGATTCTCGAGAAAAATACACTGTATGCCGACAGTAACCGTTATGACCTAGATGACCTAGACAAAATTATTGGCATATTTTGTTCAATGCTCGAGTAAGGTATGCTCAAAGCATGGATTTTGCCCAAACCCTGCATGCCCGAATACTCGAAAAAAACACCCGCCTTTGCCTAGGCTTAGACCCGCGTCTCGAGTTCTACCAGACGACCCAACAAGCTGGGCAGCACTGTTTAGATGTTCTCGAGGCTTGCAGTGAACTGATTGCTTGCGTTAAACCTCAAGTGGCTTTTTATGAAGCCATAGGCATGGCTGGAATGCAACTGCTCGAGCAAATTTGTGCCACGGCTCGAGGCTTGGGAATACCGATTATTTTGGATGCCAAACGCGGTGATTTTCCAAGTACCGCCCAAGCCTACGCTAAGGCATGGCTGACTGGGCAACACGCTGGCAGTGCTTTAACCATCAATCCGTATTTGGGATTTGAAACGATCGAACCTTTTTTAAGCACGGCTCGAGAAAATAACGGCGCGGTTTTTGTGTTGGTCAAAACCAGTAATCCCGGTTCAAAAGACCTTCAAGACCTCGAAACGAAAAACGGCACTGTCGCCCAAGTTATCGCCACCCACCTCGAGACCCTGACCGATGCTTATGGTGCGGTTGGGGCAGTGGTTGGTGCAACCCACACATCCGAACTCGAGGCTTGGCGCAAGCTCATGCCAAATGTCTTGCTGTTATTGCCGGGGCTTGGCGCTCAGGGTGCAAAAGCCAGCGACTTAGCGGCAGCCTTTGACCAACATGGCTTAGGTGCAGTTGCCAGTGCCTCGAGAGGTGTTCAATATGCCAGTGCTGACCTAAGTGTACTCGCGGCTCGAGCAGCTGCGCTTAGTTTGCGCGACCAACTTAACCGCGCCCTTCGTTTATGATTCGCGCTGCTGTTACTGCCGATATTCCCAGACTGGCTCGAGTTCATGTCCAGTCGTGGACTGAAACCTATACTGGTCTAATTCCCGACGATGTACTGTACAACATCATCACGCTCGAGTCTCGAGAATTGCAATGGCAGCGCACACTGGCAAGTCCTAAAATAGCGGTTTTTGTGGTAGAAGTTTCCGAAGCTGTGGTTGGTTTTTGTAGCGTGACTGTTACGGGCAATCAAGCCGAAATTTACACGCTGTATTTACTTAAAGCCAATCAGGGTTCTGGCATCGGCAAGCAGCTTTTTAAGGCTGGACTCGAGTATGCAAAATCAAATGGCGCAAAAAGCCTGACGCTCTGGGTTTTAGCAGATAATCCAAGCCGCAAATTTTATGAACACATGGGCGGGAATCTCGAGGATGAGCGGATTGAAAAAGTCGGCGGGGTAAATCTACTCGAGATGATGTACGAGTTTTGGCTTTAGGTTATTCTGGTTTGGTATGAACAAAATCAACCTACAAGAAAAACTTGGGCTTTTTACTGACCACTGGAATCCTCGGATGCTTGGGCAAGTCAACGACACCGCCATTAAATTAGTTAAATTCCAAGGCGAATTTGTTTGGCATAGTCACGAACTCGAGGATGAAATGTTTTTGGTGATTTCAGGCAATTTCGAGATGCACTTTCGAGACAAAATTGTGAATCTCGAGGCGGGTGAGTGTTTAATCGTGCCGCGAGGTGTGGAACATAAACCTGTGGCTCTTGAGGAAGTTTGTGTCATGTTGATTGAACCTAGCAGCACGGTCAATACTGGCGCAGTTCTCGAGCAGCGCACCAGAAACGTTCTCGAAAAAATTTAATTATTCTGGCTCGAGGGTGCATTGAAGCGGATGCCCTTCTGAACGCGCCATATCCTCGGTTTGCATGACTTTGGTTTCGGCAATCTCGAAGGTGTAGACCCCAGCTAACCCCGCCCCCGCGTGGTGAACCATCAGCATGATGCGCTCGGCTTCGGGTTCGGATTTACGAAAAACCTGTGTCAGGACATCCACCACAAATTCCATTGGGGTGTAATCGTCGTTTAAGAGCATCACTTTCCACAATTTTGGTGTGGCAGTCTGGCTTTTTTCTCGAGTTAAGGTACGGGTGTCGCTCACAAGAAGATATTGTACCAGCTTTGCGCCTTGAGATAAAATTCGGCTGCTGAATAATGGAATACGGGGTACTGTTTTCGTTTCAGTTTCGCATCAGCCGAACCATTGATAATCAGCGTTCGCCCCACAAGGAGCGACGGAGGTTCAACCATGAGTCAGCAAAACTTAGAATTTACACCAGGGTTGCAAACAAACGAGGTTGAACTAACACAATCGCACCTCGAGACCAGTCGAGCCATTGTTGAATTGCTGGCAGGTGCAGTAACACAGCGCGATTTCACAGTACGCTGGTGGAATGGCATCGAGGACGCGCCGCCTAAAATTTCGCGCTTTACATTGACGCTGGGTCACCCCGGCGCACTGCGGCGAATGCTCATGCCGCCGACAGAACTCGCATTGGCTGAAGCCTTTATCCGCAAAGACTGGGATGCTGATGACTTGAGCGCAGCCCTTGGGTTTCAGGAAGCCTTTGCCACTGCCTCGAGTCCAGCCAAGCTCGCCCGACTTGTGCCTTTGCTGCGCTCCTTGCCAACCGACGACCTCCCCCCAGAAGCGCGTCTCGAGCGTCCCAAGCCAAACCTGAGCAGTGGTCGGGTACACACCAAAGCCCAAGATGCCAGCGATGTTAGATCGCATTACGACCTTGGTAACGACTTTTATCAACTTTTCTTGGATGCCAAAATGGTTTACAGTTGTGCCTATTTCGAGACTCCAAAGGTATCGCTCGAGGCAGCCCAAACCGCAAAACTTGATCTTATCTGTCGAAAATTGAGACTGCATTCTGGTGAGCGGCTGCTTGATATTGGTTGCGGTTGGGGTGGTCTGTTGATTCACGCGGCACAGCATTACGGCGTGCGTGGTATGGGAATAACGCTCAGTAGACAGCAAGCCGACCTTGCGCGTGAGCGCATCAAAGCAGTTGGTCTCGAGAATCAAATTGAGATTGCAGTCAAGGATTACCGCGACCTGTCCAAACTGACTGCGTTTGATAAAATTGCCTCGGTCGGCATGGTGGAACACGTCGGACGCGCCAACATTCGCCCATACTTTCAGACTGCCTATCGATTGCTCGTGCCAGGTGGTGTGTTTTTATGCCACAGCATTGTGGAAATCCGAACACCGCAAGCCTTCGTGCCAAAGTTGGTTCATGCGCTGACTTGGCGTAATACCTCTTTCTTACACCATTACATTTTTCCGGGTGGTGAAACACCATACCCAAGCCAATTACTCAGTGCCGCCGAGGGGGCTGGCTTTGAAACACGAGATGTCGAGAGTCTGCGTGAGCATTATGGACTGACCGCGCAGCACTGGGCAGAGCGTCTTGAAGATAATCACAAGACTGCCATCAGTTTAGTAGGAGAGCCAACCTACCGAGCTTACCGCTTGTACCTAAGAGCCGTGATTCGCACCTTTAAGACTCGTGTCAACGGCTTAAACCAGATTTTGTTGTCTAAACCATTGGCGGATGGCTCGAGTAATCTGCCATTGCAGCGCACAGATTGGTATGAATAGCGATTACTTTGACCCAAACCAACATTAAGGCAATGCCAAGACGGTGTACGCCACCAACCGCAAGCCGGGTGGTCCAAACGCCAAATCCAGACCAAAGCCAAAAGGTAAGAAACCAAACCAAGCCCCCGGAAAATTGATACCAACGCCAGCGCTCCATAAAAACTGGCTCGAGTTGGCATTGAGCGTTAATGCCCAACCAGCATCAAAAAAAACACGGATTTCTGGGCTGGCGCTGATGATTCCAGCCACACTGGGAAGCTCGAGCCGATAACCAAATTCAAGGTTGGCAATCACAGCTTGGCGCGAGACCGTAAAATTAGCTGGGTACGCCCTTAAAAAGCTGTGATAACCAAAGCCAAAGCCTTGTGCGCCGCCAGTAGTCAGACCCAATAAACCTCGAGCGCGAATAAAAAATGGCGCAAACCGAGTCTCGAGTCCGAGTGTGGTTTGTAAGCGCAAACTTGGAGCATAACCAAAACGGGTCTCGAGGCTGGCGGTCAGGCTGGTGCTGCCGATTTCGAGTTTGCTTTGGGTATTCAGCCCAATTGCAAGGCTGTCGAGGCTGATTTGAATCCTAAAAGCTGGATTTTGATAATTGCCCGGACGGTACTCGAGTCCGATTTCCCAAGGTGTCCCTTCTGGACGACGCACAGGGTCAAAGGCTGCGTATGCCCTGAGTGGTGCAAAGTCAAAACTGGCTCGAGCAAAAATACTGTCGTTGCTGTCGTTTAGGCGTTCGACATAGCCAACCCCAAAACCCAAGTTACCAAGTACCCCACCGCTTATATCCAGCCCTAAGCCAAGGCTCGAGTAAGCACTGGGTTGGGCTGGGCGAGTATTCCAGTCAAAGGCACTCGGGGTCAGTTCGATGGCTGGGGCGATGGTCAGTGGGCGTGGCAAATTACGGGCTTGTTGTACACCGAGTTCTAAACGTTCACGCCAATTTTGGTTAATGGCGTTTTTTTCATGTGGGTCGCCTTTGGGATTTAAAGTCACACCTTTTTTTTGCAGCATCTCGAGAATCGCGGGCAATTCGGCTCGAGCCGTCACCCGACCACGCTCCATTAACTCCGAGACTTTAGAAAAATCAAAGTAGAGCGTGTCAAAAGTCTTAACCCGAATCCATGCCTCGGGTTGGGTTTGCTCGAGTGGCACGGTCAGCGCACCGACCAGAAACGAAACAGCATTGAGTAAATTATCGGGTTTTACGCCCGGCTCTGGCAGCGCCCGAATACCAATCACCACCTCCGAGCCAAGTGCTTTGGCAACACCAACCGGAAAAGGGTCGCGCAGACCACCATCGGCATAATATGTACCATCTATTTGTGCAACCGGAAAAATAACTGGCAAACTGATGCTGGCACGAATTGCCGTGGCAGTATCGCCCTCGAGCAAGGCTTTTGGTGGGGCTGGGCGCAACTCTGTGACCATCACCGCCAGTTTTGGCGAGGTATGCTCGAGTCTGCCGTTTGCCACCAAGGCTCGGTAAACCGTTTCAAAACCAGTCGGGTCAAGAATGCCCTGAATTGGTGGGAACAAGACCCGCACCAAATCGCCTTGAACAAAACGCAATTCGTTAAGCATAGATTCAATCGTCTTAAAACTGTAACCAGAGGCGTACAAACCGCCGACCAATGCCCCTGCCGAAGTTCCAACAATGCTGTCCACGGGTACGCCTTCGGTAATCAGTACCTCGAGCGCTCCCAAAAATGCAAAGCCTCGAGCCACGCCACCCGCCAGCGTGACCGCCACCTGAGGGCGCGGTGCGGCTTGAGTAGTATTTTGGGCTACGGCAATAGGTGCAAACAACAGCAGCAGGACACAGCAAATTCTCGAGGTTTTCACGAGCTTTATTCTAAAGACAGGGCTGGGCGGACTGTCCCACGTAGACGAACATTAGGGACAAATCACATCAAAAGCAATTTGGTCTTTCCAACGGTACACATGGAAGTCTCGAGTATCTATCGTAAAAATACGCTTACAATTTAGGCGTTCTGCAAGGGCGACGAGGGTTGCATCGGCAAAATCCATCGGTGAGTCAAGATATTTTTTCATCAGCACAGCAATTCTTTGAAAATCGCTTAAACTGGTGTGTTGCACGATAATATCGCCACGGTTGACCAATTCCAACAATTTCTCGGCTGCATACCAACCAAGTCGGTCTTGAGTCAGATACATGGCTTCGGTCATGACTGCCACTGTGGTTGTAAAAGGCTGGTTATACTGACGCATGGTTTCTACGGCAAAACGATGGTGTTTGTCTTGCCGATTAAGTGCCGCTAAAAGCGGTCCAGTATCAATCAGAATTTCAATCATGCTTTTGTGTCATGAGTAACCCAAATTCTTGGCTGACTTGGCTCGATAATTCTGGCGAACCTTCGGCAATACCAAACATATCCTCAAATCGGCTTTGTGGGATTGTATTTTGTTGGCAATACAACTCGAGCGCCCGGCGATGCAATTCTGACTGGGTAATATTTTGCAACTGCGCCAGTCTCTGGATTTTGCTTTTAAGTTCAGGCTCAAGACGTACTGTGTTCATACCTTCGATTGTACCACAAAGTTACTTTTGTATTACCACCACTCGAGTAAATCAGTCGGAAACGCTAGTGGCGCAATTTTTTGCCCAAGTTCAAGAATAACAGGTGCATCGTAAGCCCAGCCACTCGAGACCAAGCGCGGATTGCGGTAGACCTCGAGCGTATTGTTGTTGAGGTTGTGAATCCACACTTCGGGGATATTATGTTGGGCGTACATTGGGAGTTTATCGGCACGGTTTGTCTCGAGTGTAGATTTTGCTATTTCAATCACCAAAAGTACATCTTCTGGTTCTGTCACGCCTCGAGAAGTCATATTGATTAACATAAAATCGGGTTCTGGTTCGCCAAATGCAGCACTTAAACGCACTGGTGTTTGCGAGGTAATCTGAGCCTTAGCGGCATAAGCCAAGACCAACCGCACCAAAATTGTTTTGATTGAATCCACGTGTGCATTCCCCATAGCTGGCATAGCGGTAATTGCTCCTTTTATCAGTTCGACTCGCGGCGGTAACAAACCTTGTTCAAAAAGTGCCTCATACTGCACGACACTAATTGGCAAAACTCGAGAACCCTCAAATCGGGCTTCTGGCTTTGACTCAGGCTTAACTTTTAGCTCGAGTTGGCTGATTGGTCGCTCTAAGGTTTGGGTCATGTCAAAAGTTTACTCCAAAAGCGTTAAAATAAAGCGTTGCTCGAGTTTTCGAGCCAAGGAGATAATCATGCGTTACGACGTGTTTGTAATTGGGGCTGGACCTGGTGGCTATCATGCGGCAATTCGAGCCGCACAACTGGGGCTTAAAGTGGCAATAGCCGAACGCGAATTTTGGGGCGGGGTCTGCTTAAACATCGGTTGTATTCCAACCAAGGCGCTGCTGCACGTTGGGCAAGAAGTTTATAACGCTCAACACGGCAAAGAATTTGGCTTAAATATCCTCGAGATGAATCTAGACTTAAAAGCCGTCAACAAATACCGCGAAGGCATTGTCAAAAAACTTTCGGGTGGCGTTTCTGGCTTACTCAAAGGCAATGGCGTGACCATGCTCGAGGGCGAGGCTAAAATTGTTGGTCGTAACAAAGCTGTGGTAACTGGAAAAAAAGGCACAGAAGAAATCGAATTCGATAAACTGATTATCGCTACAGGCGGCGCACCAAATCACCTCAAAACTTTTCCAGTAGACGGCACAGACATCACCGACAGCACCAGTGCGCTGCAAATTCCTGAGACGATTCCACCAAGGGTCTTGTGTATTGGCGGCGGCGTGATTGGTCTCGAGTTCGCCACCATCTATAACCGTCTTGGCAGTAAAGTCGTGGTGGTCGAGCCATTTAAGGTACTGGGGATGGTGGACGATGAAATTGCCAAAGTTGCCCAGAAAGCCTATAAAAAACAAGGCATCCAGATTTTTAGTCAGACTGGGGTGGTCAGTTTTGAGAAAAAACCCGATGGCTTACACGTCGTCATCGAAAACCTCGAGACCAAAGAAAAACGCACCGAGATTTTTGATCGAATCATCAGTGCAGTTGGTCGTCATGCGGTTGGGCAGGGCATTGGTTTAGAAGAAATCGGTGTTAAATTTGACCCCAAAGGCACAATAGATATTAATCCGCAAACCCTCGAGACCAGTGTGCCAAATGTCTATGCGATTGGCGATGTGGTGCAAGGTGTTTGGCTGGCACACAAAGCCATGAAGGATGGCATTGTAGCAGCCGAGCGCTGCGCTGGTAAAACCAGCCTCAACGATGCGGTAGCCGTGCCAGGCGTGATTTACACCAGTCCAGAAGTGGCATGGGTCGGACCAAGCGAGGAAGAACTCCGCGCCAAAGGCTATAATTTAAGAATTGGCACATTTCCGTTGGCAGCCCTTGGGCGGGCATTGACCCTAGGCTCGACCGAAGGCATGGTCAAAATGATTGCTGACCAAGAAACCGATGTGGTCTTGGCGGTTCATGCGGTTGGACCAAATGCCTCGGACATCATTGGCGAAGCCTGCCTGGCGCTCGAGATGGGCGCAGTGGTAGACGACATTGCATTAACAATTCACCCACACCCGACCCTTTCAGAACTGATGCTCGAGGTTGCCGAAGCCACCCATAAGCGCAGTATTCATGTGTTGAATAAGTAATTATGGATTTTTTTGCTTTCCAGATGTTCGCTTCGCTTGCACCTTTTTTAGGGATTGTGCCATGGGTCGTGAATTTGATTGTTCACCTCACCTGTGCAGTTGTTATTTCCGACGATGCAACGAATCTCGAGCGCAGTAATGGTCAGACTAAATTGTTAGGGCGAATTCAATGGAGCTTGATTGGATTATGCACTGGTTTACTCGGCTTGATTGCATATTGGGTTGTTAATCGGCTCGAATCAAAACCTTAAATCAAAAACCCGCCAATTGGCGGGTTTTTTGTGTACTCGAGAATTAACGCAAAATGCCAGTCAAGGTGATATAAAAACCACCGTTGTAACCCGTGGTCAAACGAGCTGCAAAAGCATTTGAGAGGTTGTAGCGTAAACCAGCATAAACACCGAGAAAATCATCCCCATAAAGTCCATTGGAATCAAGGTAGAAGCCAGTAAAATCAGTGTTAAACGCTAAACCACCAAAGACTCGTAAAGGGCTGCTGATGTCATAGTTAGCATGAATGTAACCGTAGATACCGTCAAAGCGGAAACTCGGAATGATTTGGAAATCTGCCTCGAGACCAAAGTCCACACCCAAAGCGCCCATGCCATAAGAAGCATCAACAGCAAACCATGGTTGAAACTTAAAAGTTGGAATGATCGGAACATTAAGATACAATGTTCCAGCCACAAAAAATGTATTCGTTTCGACTAAAGTGAGACTGGCATATGGGCGCAAAGTTGCCTTAAAGGTGTTCAGTGTACCAATGCTTACAAGTTCAAGAATTAAAGTGCCGCCAATAGCGAGTTTGTCGTTGATGTTGGAATTAACCTGAGCGAAGACAAGTGCGCTAGATTCAAACGTAAAATTAAAATTGTAACGCAGCCCGAAAGTTGCCGCAGTGGAGTTATTCAAATCCAAGCCATAATTCAAGCCCACACGAGCGCCGAAGGCTGGTCCAGGCAAAAAAGTATCCAAAGAAAGAAAGCCACTCAGTTGAGCCGAAGCTGGACTCGAGATGGCAACGGTGGCGGCTAATACGGTTAATGCTTTTAGAAATTTATTCACTGGGTAAATCCTCCGTGGCGTATGTAAACACATTTTGTTTTCATCTGGCTACCATCAAATTTAGTCACTCAAGTGGGGAATTTGGATTGTGTCAGGGTATTATCATGTGAGCCACAAGATAATTGTCAGCCAAAACTTATTTTTAGACTTTGGTCTATACTCGTTGTGTTGGGCTTGTGACAAAGCAGCACATTCAAAAAGATGGCTCGAGTAGCCTAAACTGTTCAACATCAAATAAACCCTGCTCGGTGATTTTCAGGCTTGGAATGACCGTTAATGCTAAAAACGCTAGGGTGATAATTGGATGCGGCAGGGTGCAACCCAATTCGTGAGCGGCTGACTCGAGTTTGCGTTGGGCAGCAACCACCTCTAAAGCTGGGGCATCGGACATCAGACCCGCCACAGGTAACTCGAGAACCGCCAGAACCACACCATCTGCTACCAAAACCACGCCGCCTTGGATTTTCTCGAGTTGCAAAATCGCAAGTTCCATGTCCGAGTCTAAAACCCCTGCACAAATAATATTGTGGGCATCATGGCTGATGGTTTGGGCAATCGCGCCGCGCTTTAGCCCAATACCTTTGGCAAAACCAACCCCCGTTTTGCCCAGCCCAGAGTGCCGCTCGACTACTGCCAGTTTTACAAGGTCTTGACTTGGGTCGGCTGCTCCTAGCTCGAGACTTGGCAGATGCTCGGTGCGGATTTGAGTCGGATGAACCCCAATAATTGGCTGAGTCCTAAGGCGGCTCTCGAGGGCAATCTGAACTGGTAAATGCACACTTTTCAGGGCGGCATCTGGAAAAACATAGGCTTGGGGCGATTCAAGCAGCGCTCCATCTCGAGCCACGATTTTGCCGAAGCGCCAGACAACTTGGGCGTTGGCAGCTTCTAAACTGTCGAACAGCACCAAATCGGCAATTTGTGAGGCAGCAACTGCGCCACGATTGGGAATGCGCCAATACTCGGATGGGGCGAGGGTCAGCATTCGTACTGCTAACGGGGCTGGAATACCGCAAGCGATAGCAGTTCGCAGTAAGCGATCGCAGTGTCCATACTCAAGCAATTCGGCAGCATCGGCATCATCGGTAATTAGCATGGCTCGGGTTGGTTTGAGGCGAGTAATCAGTGGCGCAAGCGTCTCGAGGTTTCGCGCAGCACTGCCATCGCGCACCATCAACCATGCGCCAGAGCGCAGGCGTTCAAAGGCTTCGGCTTGGGTCACGGCTTCATGGTCGGACTCGAGTCCAGCCGCAACATAGGCTTGCCATGCGTCCCCAACCAGACCGGGTGCATGACCATCTTGGCGCTTTCCTTGGGCGGCTGCTAAAATTTCCCAGACCTTTGGCTCGAGCTTTAAGACCCCCGGATAATTCATCATCTCGCCCAACCCAAGTACACCCTGTAACTCGAGCGCAATTTTAATTTCGGCTGCGCCAAGGTTTGCCCCAGATGCCTCAAAAGCACTGGCTGGCACACACGATGGCACACTTGCCCAAACCGAAAGTGGCGTGGCTGCTCCCGCCTCGAGCATGGCTTTGATTCCAGCCAAACCAATCACATTGGTAATTTCGTGGGGTTCACAGACCACGCCAACTGTGCCGCGAGGCACAACTGTTTGGGCAAAACGGCGCGGGGTAAGCAACGAACTTTCGATGTGAATATGGGCATCTATCAGTCCGGGCGTGAGGTACATCCCTTGGGCATCGAAGGTCTCGAGGGCGGGCAGGGCTGCACCAACCGAGGCAATAAAACCATCAGTAATATTGACCGCTCCTAAAAAAATCGTCAGGGTATGAACATCCACAATTCGGGCATTAAAAATACATAAATCACTTGGCTCGAGACCCTGAGCCACCCGCACCAGCCTTTGACGAGTAGCGAGACTTGGAATCGTATCCGAAGGTAGTAGTGGCATGGTCTATGATACCAAATTGTGTTAATCAGTCGCGTATTTTGACTGATTAACCGACTAAAAGGAGTAACAACGAAACCGAATTAACGCCTGAACGGCAGTTTGACCGTTTTTTGGTCAAACTAGAGTGATTAAGTTAATTCGGTATGATACCCCAATGATTTTATTAACTGGCTTTGAAGCTTTTGGCAGTGATGCCCACAATCCAAGTGCAGCCGTGGCAGAGGCACTAGACTCCAAAAACGTAGCAGTGCGAATTTTACCTGTGGATGGCGCAAAAATACAAGCAGCGCTTGAGGCGGCTGTTGCCCAAACCCAACCCAAAGCACTTGTCATGCTTGGACTCGCCAGAGGAAAAACCTGTTTGACGCTCGAGAAAGTTGCCTTAAATTGGCTCGAGTACCGAATTCCAGACAATGCTGGAATCACCAAAAGTAACCAGAAAATACTCGAAGAAGCCCCAGATGCCCACTTCTCGAGCCTGCCACTCGATGCGATTACAACTGCACTTAAAGCTCAAAAAATTCCGCATGAACTCTCGTACTCGGCAGGAGCATTCTTGTGTAACCAAGTATTTTTCTTGGCTCGAGCCTTGTACCCGAGTTTAATGGCTGGTTTTCTGCACTTACCGAGTGATGAAACACTAGCGCAAAGCAAATCCGAACCATTTTTGCCACTCGAGTACCAGATAAAAGCAGTGCGTTTGGTTCTTGAGACGATGCAAAAAATACTTTAGGCTGGCTTTTCTTTAGCTGGCATTTAACTGGCTTTACTTTTCTTTACGAAGTGCTTAATTTCTCATGTCATACGCCAAAATCGTGCTAATGTTCTCCTTGGAGCATCCCAAGACCACCAAGCGTGGATTCCGCCGTGAAAATGGGTATCACCATGAAAAAACTAATCATCGTTGTTATCGGGTTCTTGACTTCCCTCGCTTTGGCTGCATCATTTGCGGTCAGTGGAACAGTCAAAAGTAATTCGGCAATTCAAAACTTACGGATTGGCGCGTTTTTGGTAGACCGAAACGGCAATCCTACCCGTGAAATGGTTTCGGTTGTCCCCAACAGCGCTAATTTTGCGCTTTCGATTCCAGATACCGCACCACCCGCCAACAGCATCAATCCACTCTCGAGCGATTCCTTAGATTGGCCCGGTTTACTTGGTGAAGTCAAAATTACTGGGACTGCCCGTGCGGCTCGAGCCATGCTGCGTGGTTTTCAAGATACTGATAAAAACGGCTCGTTTAACGCTGGCGATAAATTACTCGAGACCACCCTGACCCGTGGACGTGGCAATATGGTGCTGATTTACGCCGAAAACCGTTTTCGGGTGCAAGGCGACCGCGGTTTTGACCTGACCCTCGAAACTGGCTGGAATTTGGTAGCCATCGAACTTGGTAAAACCATCGAGACCAAACGCCTTGACCGCATGGAAAATCTGCAACTCGAGGTTTTTGCATCGCAAGGCTATTAAAAATGTATCTCATCTGAGTAAAGTCAATAATCTTTTGGTATGAATCGTTTTGTTCCAGCCGTTGTGATTGTCCTTGCGTTGGTGGTTGCGTTTTTCTTGAGTCGCCCAAAAGCCTCAAACGAACCCCAAGCACTCAGCACCACTGTAAAAGCCCGCGTTCTCGAGGGAACTGCTAACTCCCCCCAAGCGGTTGAAAACCTGCGGGTGGTGTTAGTCGCAGATGGGCTGGCACTTGCCGATAGTGCGGTCACGGCTGGGCGTTATCGGCTCGAGCTACCCAGTCAGATTATTTCGACGCTTGAGTCCCTAAAGGATGTCCAACTGGTGCATGGCGATGGACGCTTGCCAGAAAATGTCTTGGGGACAGACACCAAAATTTTAATGTACGACGACCAAAATAAAAGTGGGGCGCTCGACAGTGGCGAACCACAACTCGAGGCAGCCCTTTTTCCACCCAAAACCGACCCAAATTTACGCACCTTTTTTAAGTATAAAGTCTTGTTGTTGGGGTCTGCCAGTCGCTTTATCGAGACCCAAGACACCGCCACAGGTACAAAAGGGTATTATCGCTATAACCTGCCATTGCAAAGTGGTTGGAACATTCTCGAAGGCGAACTTGCCAGCAATGGTTACGATGTTCGTTTGCGCCCAGAGAATTCGTGGGATATTTTTGCGGCGCTGCCCGCCGGCGGGAAAGCCACACCACCCGCCTTTACCCCACAATAAATAAGGAGCATATGCCCAAAATTATTATTCTTGCTGCCATGGGTTCAGAGACCGAACCCCTGACTCGAGTCCTGCCCGATATACCTGTAATCGGTACAGGTGTTGGCAAAGTAGCGGCTGCCAGCAACACCACCAAAGCGATTCTTGAACATCGTCCAGATGGGATTATTTTTGTTGGTGTGGCGGGTGGATTAGCCCCGGATTTAGCCCAGCTAAGTGTTTTAATTGCCCAAGACGCGCTGCAATGGGATGTGGATTTGACCCCAATCAATGGCGGTCAGCTTGGTACACTCAACGATGGTCGCGGCGCAATTGCACTCGACCCCAAAGGAACAGCACTGGCACTCGAGGCAGCCCGAGAACTGGGGTATCACTCGAGGCTCGGGCGGGTTGTGACGGGCGATGTTTTTCTTGCAGATAGCCAAAAAAGTGCATGGTTACACCAGACCTTTGCCGCCGATGCGGTCGAAATGGAAGGTGCAGCCGCGCTTCAGGTGGCACACGACTATCAAATCCCGATGGTTTTACTGCGCGTCATTTCCGACAGCGCCAATGACCAAGCGGCACTGACGTATGCCGATTTTTTACCCAAAGCCGCCGAGCGAGCGGCTTTGGTGACCGAGCATTTTTTACCGCGTTGGCTCGAGACGTTATGAAGTGCAAGGAGAAAAGGTCAAAAGGTTAAAAGGCTAAGAGGTTAAAGTTTTTTACTTTTTACCTTTTTACCTTTTAACCTTTTGACCCTCGTTTTATGCCAGATGACCGTATTGTTGTTCAACTCGAGCGTGCTTTAGGGCAGCTTCCAGAAGTGGTCGAGGAAGTCTATGAGCGTCGCTTACTCGAGCGAATTTTGGGCGAGACCGATGAAGTCAGCACTGCCCAATTACGCACCCTGCGTTTTCTTGCCAGCTTGCCAGATGGCAAAGTTGGCTTTCCGGTTGGGCAGATTGCTCAAGGTTTACATATCTCCTATCCGGCTGCTACCAAAGCTGTAGACCGCCTGACCGAGCGTTTACTTGCTGAACGTCACCGCGACTCGGACGATGCCCGAAGTATCCATGTGCGCTTGACCCAAAAGGGGCGGGAACTGAACGAGCGCCTTGGTTTTGAACGGCGACAAACTTTGTTGCGGGTATTGGAGCGCTTAGGTGGCGAAAAGCCCGCCGTGGTTTTGTTGGCACTGCTCGAGACATTTATTGCCGAAAGTCTAACGGAGTGATTCACCCCATACCTAAAGGTAGGGGCTTCTGAAGTCGTTGGGGACGCACAACTGCGTTCCCCTCGTTCAAGGGCAAATCCTGCCCTAATCTAAGAATGTTCAAAGCTGCATTAACATCACGGTTAATCTCGAGGTTACACTTGGCGCACACATACCCTTTACCAATAGCAACCTTTTGCCGATGACCGCAACTAGAACAATCTTGAGATGTAAATCTAGGGTCTACACCCTGTACTCTCCGACCAGCTTCTACCGCTTTGTTGGAAAGGATACTTAAAAACATTGCCCAGCCTGAATCTAAAACACCTTTAGCTGTTCTCGAGCGAGCCAAGCCAATGATGTTAAGGTTCTCATGGTAAATCACATCATGCTTGTTAATCAGTTTACGGGCGGTCTTATGGTGAAAGTCTTTGCGCTGGTTGGCAGTCTTTCGGTGCAACTTTGCGACTCGAGTTTTAGCTTGTTTACGACCTCTCGAGCCTCGTTTCTTCTTGGACAGGCTGCGCTGTGCAGTTCGTAAGTTACGTTGTGCTTTAACATAGTACCGTGGTGCAGCCTCAAATTCAGCATCGGAAGTAATCAAGAAATTAGGATTCGTTCCAAGGTCAATACCAATGACTGACCCTGTAGACTCGAGTGGCTTGTTCTCTATCTCGCAAGTGTAAACCGTGTACCAATGATTAGCTTCCCGTTTGATGGTAAGAGTCTTAGGTTTGCCCTCGAGTGGACGGTGAAACTTGATTTTGACTTCACCGATTTTAGAAAGTTGGATACGGTTATGCTTAATTGGTTTGCCAACACCAGCCCAAGTATTTCTCTTGTTATCCCAAAGTTGGGGATAGGTGAAACTATCCCATCTATCAGCACTCTTAAATCTTGGAAAACCAGCAGCACCACCTTTTTTAACTCGAGAAAAGAAACCTTGAAATGCTTTGTCCAAGCGTTTTAACGTATCTTGCAAAGTTTGGGAAAACACATTTTTGAACTCAGGACGCGCCTCTTTAATCTCAGGAAGACTGTTAATTTGCTCATAGGCTGATACGCTTTTCTTGCATTTTTTGTATGCCTCTTTGCGTTCCTCGAGTGCTGCGTTATACAACTCCCTCGTTAAGTACAAGGTGTCTACCAAAGCCTTTTCTTGGGCTTTGGTAGGGTAGATACGGTACTTAAACGCCTTGACAATCACGATTTATGATCCTTCTCGAGTATACCAAAGACTAAACATCTTTTTGATTCTCGATGTACTGCTTCACAATACTTAAAGGCGCTCCACCAACCGTGGATACGAAGTAACTATTTGTCCAGAGTGTGGGTAATCTACTTTTTAACCACTCGAATTCTTGTCTTAAATACCGACTGGAACGCCCTTTTAATTGTTTTACAACTCGGTGGATTCCAAATTGTGGGTCTACCTCGAGTAGAATATGCACATGATCAGGCATTATCTCGAGTACCAGAATCTCGCACTGCATCTCTGCACAATTCTCTCTGAGAATCATTGCTAGTCGTGTTTCCACACCATTGACAAGCACTTTACGACGATACTTTGGACAGAACACAACATGGTACTTACAAGAGTACGTGATATTGTTATTTGACTTGTACTGCACATGGCTATTCTTCATTTGTATATTATACAACACAATGCTATCTAATGTGCAAAAGAAGTTGATTGGTCTTTCTCGAGAGCTTCGCCCTCGTATGCGTCGCTACGCGACGAAACCTGTCCATCCCCATAGCTAAAGCTAGGGGTTTTTCGGTTTTTTCAGATAAAATCATGAGTGATTTTTAGATACTGTATGAGGGACAACAGCTTAGTGTCATAACCTTGCAACTTTTCTAGGCTTAATGGCGTACAATAGCCTGTTGCCTTTTGGCATCCGGAGTAAAATGAGTGAACAAAAACACGATTCTGCGGCAGCGACATCCGAACACCCTCATGGCTTAAAAGAGTGGTTGCTCGAGGGCGCAAAAGAACCCGAAGGGGCATTTGAATCTGAATCTGAGGTGGCGGCGCAGCATCACACCCAGCCTTGGTGGAAAGTGATGTGCTTAACAGGGGTGGATTACTTTTCCTCGCTGGGCTATCAGCCAGCCTTGGCGGCTTTGGCGGCTGGTGCTTTATCGCCCTTTGCGACCCTTATTCTGGTTTTGGTAACGCTTTTTGGGGCATTGCCAATGTACCGTCGTGTGGCTGAGGAAAGCCCACATGGGCAGGGCAGTTTATCCATGCTCGAGTCGCTATTGACGTGGTGGGCTGGCAAATTAACAGTTTTGGTGTTGCTTGGTTTTGCGATGACCGGTTTTATTATTACCATCACCTTGTCGGCTTCGGACGCAGCCGCCCACATCATCGAAAACCCATTTGTACATCAATATGTTGAAGGTAAAGCCGTGATTATCACCTTGGTCTTGATTTTACTGCTTGGTGCGGTTTTCTTAAAAGGATTTTCGGAAGCGATCGGAATTGCAGTCGTCTTGGTGATTGCCTTCTTGAGCCTCAATGCCGTGGTTCTGGTTCGGTCGGCAGTCGAAGTGATTGGACACCCCGAGTACATTCCAAATTGGCAAAACTTGGTGAGTTTACGAGTTGATAACCCAGTCATGCTTTTTGCAGTGTCTTTTATGTTGTTTCCACAGTTAGCCCTTGGTCTGTCTGGGTTTGAAACAGGTGTAGCAGTCATACCTTTGGTTCGTGGTAATGCTAATGACAACGCCAAAAAACCACTGGGAAGAATTCGCAATGCGAAAAAACTCTTAACAGGAGCGGCAATCATCATGAGTGTTTACTTGATGGCTTCGAGTATTGTCACGACGCTTATTATTCCAGCCGCAGAATTTCAAAAAGGCGGCGAAGCCAGTGGGCGAGCCTTGGCATACCTTGCCCATAAATTCTTTGGTGATGGTTTTGGAACGCTCTATGATGTCAGTACGATCCTGATTCTGTGGTTTGCTGGGGCAAGTGCAGTGGCAGCCCTCTTAAATCTTGTGCCTCGCTATTTGCCTCGCTATGGAATGGCACCCGATTGGGCGCGAGCCAACCGTCCGCTGATTTTGGTCTTTACCTCGATTAGTGTAGTGGTGACGATTTTATTTAATGCTGATGTTGAAGCTCAAGCAGGAGCTTATGCCACAGGGGTTCTGGCGTTGTTCTCGAGTGCTGCCATTGCCGTCACGCTTTCGGCACGAAAAAAAGGACAAACAGGTGCAACAATCATGTTTGGCATCGTGACGCTCATCATGTTGTATGCCACCATCCTTAATATGGTGCAACGCCCAGACGGACTGAGAATTGCGGGGGTTTTTATTGCTGGGATTGTAATTATCAGCTTACTCTCGAGAACCTTTCGTAGCTTAGAGCTTCGCGCAACCAAAATTGAGCTTGATGCCACCGCTCAAAAATTTATTGATGACCTTGCCCACGGCGAACTGCGAATTATTGCCAACCGCAAACAAACAGGTTTAGAAGCCGAGTATTACGACAAAGAACTGCGCCAACGTGAAGACCACCACATCGAAGAACGCGAACCTGTGGTTTTTCTCGAGGTCGAAATTTCTGATGCTTCGGATTTTGAAGATGTCTTACGCATTAAAGGGATTGAAGTGGTGGGTGAATGCGGCAAATACCGAATCATGCGGGTCAAAGCCCCGGCAGTACCAAACGCCATTGCCGCATTTTTACTTTATATCCGCGATGAAACACATTTGCAACCACATTGCTACTTTACTTGGTCAGACGGCAACCCTTTGCGCCACTTAATGCGCTATGTATTGTTTGGCGAAGGCGATACCGCGCCGATTACTCGAGAAATCCTGCGCCGCAGTGAACCCAATGCCAAACTGCGCCCGATGATTCATGTTGGCGGTTAAAGCCACGATTCATGCTAATAAAATTAAGAATAAGCTCGAGCTTATTCTTTTTGGTGAAATTCAGGCTTTTTCCGCCAGCGCCCACAAAAAACTTTCTCGAGCGCGGGTTTTCATGGCTTCTACGGCGTTCCAGTTGGGTTCATAACGCCCTACAATGGCTTGCTCAAGAACATCTATATCAAAAGTTGGCGGTAACTCGAGGGCGCTGGCATCGCGGCAAAACCCTTGGACTTTGGGGTCATAGCTAATGCCATAAAATGGAACTCGCGCCGCCGCCGCCAGAATGACGGCATGAAGTCGAACACCGATAACCGCCCCACTGCCAGCAATCAATTCTAAGGCTCGAGTTGGGTCGGCGGTATTTTCGATGCGGGTCTTGGCAATTCCCTCAAAAGCCTTTAACTCGTCGTCATCCCAGCCGGGCTGGAAACCAAGCACCAGAATTTCTTTGCCTTGCTTGACTAAGCGCTTGGCGAGTTCGACCAAGCAATCGGTGGCTGCACTTTGTCCTTCTCGAGGGGCAATCAAGACCTGATTTGGGTTAGAAACAATACCGCTTGGGGCTTCGAGCAGCAGCGCAGGGTCGCCGCCAAGTTTGACCGATAAGCCCAGTTGCTCGAGCAAGGCTTGACTTCCGGTATCGCGCACAATGTTGGTCACACCACGTAAAGCGGCGGCGACTTTGGTCTGCCCGTTTTCAGAAAGTGGACCAATGCTCTGGTTAAAAACCGCTACTCGTTTACCCAACATTTTAGCCAAGCCAATAATCCCAAGGTAATACGACAAAGTGCGGCTCGAGGTTTTATCTTGGAGTAAGCCGCCACCGCCCGACAAGACCACATCCGAATTCAAAATTGCCAAAGGTGTCAAGACTGGATTCATGCGCTGCGTGGCTTTAACTTGGTACAACTGAGCAGTTTGGGCTGGATTGGCGCTGAGTACCGTAACCGAATGCCCAAGGCGGGTCAGTTCTCGAGTGATTGCCAAACAAATGGCTTCATCGCCAGTATTCAAAAAGCCATAGTAGCCACAGAGCAGGATTTTCATTTGACCTTTTTCTTACGGCGGCGTTTGCGTTTTGGGTCAAAAACAGGTGGCAATGGCACAGCATTGGGCTTTTCTCGTGCAGGGTTAGCGTTCTCGAGTTTTGGTAATTGTGCCAACCAAGGCTGGCTGGGCTGTGCCAAGACCTCGAGAACATTTTTTCCATAGCGCTCGAGTTTTTTTGCACCAATGCCTTTGATTAAAGCTAAAGTTTCTGGGCTGGTTGGACAGATTTTGGCAATCTCGGCTAGAATCGTGTTGCTCATGACCAAGAAGCGGCTGATGTTCTGGCTGGCAGCATTCTGGTCGCGCCACTGGCGCAGTTGGATAAAGCGCTCCAAAACATCGTTGTCCATACCCAAAGTCGGGTCTTCAAGGGCTGGAAGGAGCGGATGAGCCACTGTTTCGGGTTCGTCTGGCTCGAGCGGCTCGGGTTCTGGGGTAACGTCAAAAGCGGCATTTAAGGCAACGTCGAGAACCCGCCACGTGTCGGTCACATCTTCTAGACCAAGAGACAAACGCACGATCGTATCCGATAAACCCAAGCCCAAAGGCTCGAGCGCCCGATGACTTGAGCGACTTGGAATACAAACGGTGTTGTCGGCTGCACCAAACCAATCGAGTGCGTCAAAATAGCGCAAGCGCTCGAGGAAGACCTTGGCGGCTTCTGAAACAGCAAATTCGATAGCAATCAGCGAACCGTTCATTTCGCGCCCATCACGGGTCAGGTTGCTGGCTGCATTGGGATACGAAACCCCAACCACAGCCGCATGAGCCTCGATTTTAGCCAGTACCGTCAGCGCCGAAGCAGTCTGGCGCTCGAGTCGCACCGAAAGACTTTTTAAGCCACGTAAGGCACTACCACAAACTTGGGCATTGGGACGCGCCCCAACGGTATCGCGGTGTCCTCGCAGACGTTCGAGTAAATCTTCAGAACGCCCCATGATTGCGCCCAAGGCAAGCGTGCTGTCGCCAGTTAAGGCAGCTGCACTCGAATACACAACCGCATCTATGGCAAATTCGAGCGGACGACAAGCAAACATCGTTAAAATCGAATTGTCGACCACCAACAGCGCCCCAGCCTCGTGGACTCGTGTTGCTAAACCACTTAAATCAAAGGCGGTTAAAGTGGCACTGCTTGGATTCTCGAGAAAAACCAGACTCGCGCCTTCAAAACGCACATCGGCTTGGGTCAGGTCGTTGAATTCGATTTCGATTTCCCATTCGGCAAGTGCCGAAAATGCCCGCACCGCAAACCCCGAGGCTTCTTGGTGCAGCATCACTTTGTCGTGCGGACGCAATAAACGCCCCAAAGCATCCAAGGCGGCTCGCCCAGAAGCAAAAGCCACACACCACGCGCCACGCCCAGACAGACCACTGCCCTCGAGTGTACCAAGGCGAGCTTCTAACTGCGCCAAAGGGTTCGGGAGGTGATTCTCGGCGCGGACAGCCAAACTATCAAAACGTAAACCATCATCCATGCAGCCGACATCATAACATGGCAGCCTCGAGATATTACATAATAGCCGCATGAAACTTTCGGAATTTAATCCCTTAACTTGGAAGCCCGAACGATGGGCAAGTTATGCACCGTTTGGTATTGGGCAGCAACGCCCGAATAATTATTTTGAGGTCTTTCGGGCAGCATGGGAATCCAAAGATAACCTAAGCTACGCTTGGAAAGTCCTGAATGAAGGTGTCTGTGATGGCTGCGCCCTTGGCACAAGTGGCTTAAAAGATTGGACTTTGGATGGCATTCATCTGTGTAATATCCGGTTGCGCTTGTTGCGCCTGAACACCATGCCCGCGCTCGAGACTGCCTGGCTTGAGGATATTTCGGCGCTTAGGGCGCTCTCGAGTCAAGAACTGCGCGACTTGGGCAGGTTGCCCTTTCCGATGCTCCGAAAACGTGGTGAGCGTGGTTTCTCGAGGATTTCTTGGGATGACGCGCTCGACAAAATTGCGACAGCCATCAAACAAAGTTCGGCACGGCAGATGGGCTTTTTTTTGACTTCTCGAGGCATGACCAATGAAGGCTACTATGCGGTGCAAAAAGCAGTGCGGGCGTTTGGCAGCAACAGCATCGACAATGCAGCACGGTTGTGCCACAGCCCGAGTACAGTCGCCCTCAAAGAAACGCTCGGTATTGCTGCCACAACCTGTTCGTACAGCGATTGGATTGGCTCAGAGGTAGTGGTTTTTATTGGCAGCAATGTGGCGACCAACCAACCCGTTGCCACCAAGTACCTGCACCATGCCAAAGTGGCTGGTACAAAAGTGGTCTGTGTCAATGCCTACCGTGAACCGGGGATGGAGCGCTATTGGGTTCCAAGTGCGCCCGAAAGTGCGGTTTTTGGCACAAAAATCACCGATGATTTTTACTTGGTCAACACGGGCGGCGATGCAGCCTTTTTGAGTGGAGTCCTGAAGCATATTTTGTCCTTAAAACTCGAGAATCAAGCCTTTATTGTAGCTCACACCAACGGCTTTGAAGCCTTACAAGCCCATTTAGAAGCCTTGGATTGGCTCGAACTCGAAACACAAAGTGGCTCGAGTCAACAACAAATGCAAGCCCTAGGGCAGCAACTTGGAACTGCCAAGACTGGGGTGCTGGTCTGGAGCATGGGCGTGACGCAGCATTTGAGTGGCGAAGATACAGTACGGGCGATTGTCAATCTGGGTTTGGCACTTGGCTGGGTCGGGCGAGACCACTGTGGACTGATGCCGATTCGAGGACATTCGGGGGTGCAAGCTGGGGCAGAAATGGGGGCATACAGCACGATGCTGCCAAACGGCGCAACCCCAACCGAAGCCAATTATCTTGCACTCGAGGCGCAGTATGGTTTTGAACTAACTCGAGAAGTCGGGCTGACTGTGCCAGAAATGATTGATGCTGCTGCTTTCCAAAAACTCGATTTGCTGTTTGCGGTCGGTGGCAATTTTTTAGAAGTTTTACCCGACCCTACCTATGTGGCTCAGGCGCTCGAGCAAGTGCCATTGCGGGTGCATATGGATTTGGTTTTATCAAGTCAAATGCTTGTGGATGGCGAAGAAGTAATTGTACTGCCCGCCACCACCCGTTATGAAATTGCTGGCGGTGTGACCGAAACCAGCACCGAACGGCGGGTGATTTTTAGCCCAGAAATTATCGGGCATCGGATCCCCCAAGCCAAAAGCGAACTCGATGTCTTTATGGATTTAGCCCGCCGTGTGCGTCCAGAACTGAGTCAGTTACTCACTTTCTCGAGTACCGCCGCCATCCGTCAAGAAATTGCCAAAGTCATTCCAAGTTACGATGGCATTCAGCATCTGCAAAAACAAGGCGACCAATTCCAAATCGCGGGGCGGCACTTATGCCAAGATGGAATTTTTAAGACTCCAGACTCGAGGGGGCGCTTTAGTCTGGTACAACCCGTCAGCAGTGCCATTCCCGATGGGTATTTTCGACTCTCGACCCGACGCGGTAAGCAATTTAACAGCATGATTCACGAACAGAAGGACAGCATCAATGGAGCAAGCCGCGATGCGGTGCTGATCAACCCCTTGGATGCTGCCAAAATTGGGGTGCAAAATGGCGACGCGGTGCGGCTGACCTCGAGTTTTGGCAGTCTCGAGCTGCGGATTTGTTTTGCACCCGTCAAGCCAAGCAATCTGCAAGTGCATTTCCCAGAAGGCAATGTGCTGCTCGATAAAGCCAAGCGCTCGAGCCAAAGTCATATTCCCGATTACAATGCGCTGGTGCAAATTGAAGTGATTTGAGGTTTGTATTCTAAAGTTTTCAGACTCGTACTCAAATTGAATTTTACTCGAGTAATTTTCTATTGTCTTTCACAGCTTGATTCGATTCAGGCAGCTTTCAGAGGGGTGCGCCTAAATTATATCCATCAGCGAAACAATCGCTTAAAGGAGTAATTTATGAAAAATCTGATTCTCGGCTCGAGTCTTGTTGTTCTCACGGCAGCGTTGGCAAGTTGTAATCCAACCACCCCAGAAGTTCCGTTGGCAGCCCCACAAAATATCCTGACCATCCCGGACGATAAAAACGTGACGGTACTTTGGGATGCGGTAGACGATGCTCGAGTGACTGGCTACAACGTTTATCAAGACGGTAAAAAAGTCAATGCCACGCCAATCGCCGCTAAATCTCAAATCGTGCTTCAAGCCCTCAGCCCACGGCGTTTACAGTTTTTGGTCAGCAATGTCGCTAATCTTTCAAAATTCTCGGTGCGAGCCATCGGCACAAGCGGCGAAGGCACAACCAGTCCAGAATCGCCCAGTCGCCCAGTGGTTTGCTCGAGGTACTTGGTCAAAGGCACGGACATGGGCGCACAATCACAAAATGTCGGGCTGACTCGAGCCGCGACTGCCTTGGGTACTGCAACTGTGCGGGTCAACGGCACAAACATTCCATTTACGGGCAGTATTTTTCAAGGCAATTTACCGAGCAGTGTGGCAGTTGGCGCTAACCTCGAGATTTTAACCGCCGACGGCGATTGCTTGGTCTATGCCCGCGACACACTACCCGAGCAGCCCGTGGTGACTGCTCCAGCCGCCGCTATTAACGTCTCGAGCGCTGTGGCGCTGCCTGTTGCTTGGACGAGCGTCACCGACCCAGACCGCTTTGTGGTCTCGGCGACTTGGCTTGAGGGGAGTGGCGGCACAGGTTGGAATTCGGTAGATTTACTTGGCACAGCCAGAACTTTTAGCATCCCAGCCAACACCTTACCAAGCAACAAAAGCGTCAAAATTCGGGTTTATGCCTATAACGATGGCACAGAAACCTTTATTGGGGCTTTTGAGACTGGCTCGAGAATGGCAATTCGCAACGGCAACGAAACTGGCAAAGACATCACCACCACACCAGCCGCTACCGCCACCAATCCGGGGGTCAGTTGGGGCGACCCACACCTGATTACCTTCGATCAACTCGGCTACGAATTTCAATCGGTGGGCGAATATGACCTTGGTTTCTCGAGCGACAACAAACTGCGTGTCCAAGCGCGGCATCAACCTTGGGGCAGCAGCAGCTATGTCAGTGTCAACACCGCAATCGCCACACAAATGAACGGTCAAAAAGTTGGTTTGTACTTAAATCCACCTGCCGGTCAAAGCCCATTGCGCCTTGGCAATACGGGAGTTCGCACGGTTGTACCCGCCACTGGACTGGATTTAGGAGCAGGGTTCAAAGTCACCCTAGCTGGCTCGAGCTACACATTTAGCTACCCAGACGGCGACAAAATGGTGGTTGACATGGCTGGTAGCTACATCAATGTTAAAGTCTATCCAATCACAACTCGAGCGGGCAGCATGAAAGGTTTACTTGGTAACTTCGATGGCAACCTCAGCAACGAATTTATCAAGCGCGATGGTGGTGCTTTCCCACCGCTCACAACCCTTGCTTTAATCCAAGAATACGCCACTTCATGGAAAATCCCGACGGTTGCAGATTCACTGTTTGTCTACGATGGCACAGAAGCCTTTGGTGGTTTTAACAACGCCAGTTTCCCGAGTGCCACACCGCCAGCCGACCCAACCGCCTTTGCGGCTGCCCAAGCTGAATGCACCAGAGCAGGTGTGCAGCCAAAAAATATCGATGGTTGTGCCACCGATAAAACCCAGACTGGCAACAACGACTTTGTGACTGGTGCAGCCACGATTCAACAACCCGCCGATGTGATTGCCGTGACACCAACTGCTAAACCCGATTTAATCATCCAAAGCGCGACCCTCAGCCTTGGCAACGTCTGCCGCCCGTACAATACTTTTGTCAGTGGCAGCGTTGTGGTCAAAAATATCGGTGCTGCCACCGCCGCCGCTCGAGCCGATGTCGGTGTGGTGCAACTGGTGGATGCTCGAGACGAACTGCTCGGGGCTGGCTACCGAGGCAACGGCGTGGGCATTCCAGAACTTGCTGCGGGTGCTTCGGCTACCGTGTCCGTCAATATCTTCTATCCGATTAGCACCCCAGAAGACACCGAAGGGCTGCGTCAGTACATTGCTCGAGTAGACATTGGCAACTGGTACGACGAATCTGTAGAGACCAACAACCGTTTTGCCACGACCCTCGAGATAACCATTCCAAATGGACACTGCAAAAACCGTGTTGGGCTGATTCACGGTGTAACCACCAGCGCCGCCACCGCTTACAAAACGGGTTTAGAGAATAAAGGAATGCGCATTAGCCTACTGCCAATCTCTGGCTTAAACGCCAACAGCGCCGCCACCTTAGCCACTTACGATATGCTGATGGTGGATACCAACACTGGCAATTTGAACACTTGGGAAGGCAGCAGCGATGTCCAAAACGCCATCCGCACGGCTGGTCGTCCACTACTTGGCATCGGTGAAGGTGGCTATGCCTACCTTGGCAAGTTCGGTTCGCCAATCGGCTGGGCAAATGCTTGGCACATCCCAACTGGCGCAACCAGCTTTGCGATTCCTAGTCCAGCCCACCCGACCAACAGTGGCATCTTCTCAATCATCAGCAGCGCTGGCAGTGTGACCGTCTCGAGCAGCAATATGCCCTACTTGGCAATTAACCTTCCACCCACAGTTGCCTCGACCCTACAATTGGTCGCCCGTCAACCAGACGATGCCACCCATTACATCAGCGTTCTCAACACCAAGCCAACCGCAACCACAGGCGCAACCGAAGCCATTTGGGGCTTTGACGGAATGCCGAGCTACACCGACAATGGGTGGAATGCACTGGCAAACTTAGGTTGGTTTATGCTCCCATAAGAAATAGTATCTCGAGAAAGCGTGACCAAATAGGTCACGCTTTTTCTTTGGAGAACGCGAGAATTTACGCTCGAGCGCTCCTCGTAATTCCTTGGCTTTCTCGAGTACCAATGTCTGCGCCTGTTCTAAACTCGTGCCATGGCTAAAGCCCTCACCTGCTAAATATGCTTTGCTGCGTTCATCATCTGGAATTAAAAAATGAATGTGCCAGTCTCCGCCTGTGGAACGGCTTTGCCCGCCTGTGCTGCGCTGTTTTTTTGTTTACGCCTTGAGGCATCTATTGGCTCGAGCCGCAAAAAAACAATGTAATCCTCGAGTATCGCACGGTAAGAGGTGTCGTTATCCGTTTCTATTTCAGTCCACATCCTAAGACTTTACCGCAAGCCCTAATTTAGTGCGCTGCGCCTGGTTGTTCGTCACGTAGGATTACTTTAGGCAGAAATATCGTGATGAAACAACCCAGTAAGGCAATCAAAACCGCAATTTGAAACATTTTTGAGATGGCTAATGTAAATCCGTCTTTGAGCGCAATGCCAACTTGGTCAATGCTCTTAAACGCCAATACTTGCGCTTGGTTCAGTCCGTTTAGAGCAGCTTCTAAGGCGCTTCTGGTGGCTGTTTTTATAGCGCTGACTTCTCCACGCTCGAGTCCGTCGAGTGCAGATGTCAAGGCGGTTTGGGTAGCCGTTTTAATGGCTATTTTTTGGGCAGTCTCGAGTTGTGTTTTTATAGCACTCAGGGTTTGTGGTGCGCCTAAGGCTTGGAATGGAATGCGCTGTAAACCTATTCGCAGTTGCTCGGGTAATCTCGAGTCGTTTAGTAATCCCTGCCATGCTTGTGGGCTGCGGCTCGAGATGACGGCTTCTATGGCTTTGAGTTGGGCGTTGAAGCCAGTTGCGATTTGGCTTTGAATACTGCCGTTTGCAAATCTGGTTTTGATTTCAGATGATGTATTCTGATCTTTTAATAAGGTGTTAATTGCCTTCTGGTCAGCGTTTTGAATGGCTCGAGTGGTCAAGTCACGCTGAACCTTAAATACTTGGCTGATTTGATTTTGAATGCTGCCTTGTGCAAATCTTTCTTTGGTTTCTGGTGGTGTATTCTGGTCAGCCATTAACGTGGCAATGGCTTTAATATCTCCATTTTGAATCGCAGCCGTAACTAAGGTTTTTTGCAACTCGAGGTTGGTGGCAATTTCGCGTTTGATGGTTTCTGGTTCAAATTTTGTAACACTTGCACCTTTGCCTCCGCCCGAGCCTGTGTTGGCAAATTGGGCTTTGAGGTTGGCTGGTAAGGCTGCGGTAGCTGCCTCAAGTCGTGGTTGTAATTCTTTGGTGATGCCGTCTGCAAAAACACTTCCTAAAACTGCCAGTCCAATGGTTAAGCCGATTTGTCTAAAAAAACCATTTGCTCCTGTTGCCTCACCTATTCTCGAGGGTTCGACAGCGCTTTGGACAGCCAGTGTAAACAATGGAATGGCTGGTCCTAGTCCAAATCCGAGCAAAACCATTTTCCAAGTGAGTTCTAAGGTACTGCTTTGGGCGCTCAGGGTTGTGCCAAGTAACAAGTACCCTATAACGCACAACACTCCTGCGCCTATTAAAATACCTTTGACACTGCCAAGTCTGGATGCCAATGCACCACTGACAATGTTACCCAGAACAATTCCAAAACTGAGCGGTAGGATTGTTAAGCCCGAGTTGGTGGCGCTTAAACCAACCACATTGACCATAAAAACAGGTAGGAAAATAATTGCCCCTAAAAAAACACCACCAAACACAAACGATCCAAGGTTAGCAATGGTAAACGTCTGATTGCGAAATAAGCGCAACTCGAGAATCGGTTCTTGGACACGTAATTCTGTGACAATAAACGCAATTAAACCAACCACGCTGAGTGCAAACAAACCTAGAATTTCGATGGATAACCAAGCAAAGCTAAGTTCATTTGCAATTGGGTTACTCGAGCCAAAACTCAGGGCTAGAAGTAACGGAAAGACAAAGACTGCCAGCCAGAAAACGCCAAGCCAATCTATTTTGCCGTTTGGATTACCAAATCGCAATTCGGGCATTTTACTGGCAATAAATGCTAAGGCAATTAAACCAATCGGTAGGTTCACAAAGAAAATCGATTGCCAGCCAAAAGTATCAGTTAGCCATCCTCCCAAAAGTGGTCCAACAACACTGGACATTCCAAAAGTTGCACCAAAAATCCCTTGGTATTTGCCGCGTTCGCTGGGTGGGAAAATATCGGCTATTACGGCAAAACACGTGTTAATCAGCGCCCCTGCGCCAAGTCCTTGAATCAGCCTCGAGACAATCAGGGTTATTGCACTGTTAGAAATTCCGCAGAGCATCGAGCCAATTAAAAACAGTACAATGCCAATCAGTAATACGCGTCGCCGTCCAAAAATATCACCCATTTTACCGTAAATCGGCAATGTCACCACTTCACCGACCAGATAGGCGGTGGTGATCAGGGTGTAAAACGCACTGTTAATCTCGAGTTTTTGTTGAATAACTGGTCCAGCACTCGAGACAATGGTTGAGTCTAGGGCAGCCAGTAAAAGTGCAAGCAATGAGCCTATGACAGTAAATGTTTTTTGTTGCGTGGTTAAAGTTGTTATCATTTTTTCTCCTGAGTTCATTTAAGTTTCCTTACCAACCGCTCGGTAATCTAATAGGCAAATGTTAAGGCATCTTGACCTCTTGACTGTAAATCCCATACCCCAAGAGTTCGATAACTTTTTCAGGCAAAGCGTCAAAGGTTTGCCATTGTGTAATGGTGGCAAATTCGGAGACCAAACCCATAAATGCCCAAGTTGCAAATTGAGTGTCCAGAATTCGTAATTCGCCACTTTGAATACCAGCTTCAAAAACGGCTTTGACTTGGGCGAATAATCGATCTTGAAAATGCCTAAAAAGTTGATCTTGGTGGTCTTGGCTCATAAATCGCAAAGCATCCCGCAGCATTCGTTGGGTGTGATGCTGCTCGGTAAAAACCCATCTTGCAATCGCCGTCAGTTGAGCTTGAACACCAGAATTTGTGCCTACCGCAGTGCTAAAACCTATTTCGTCTCGAGCCAAAACCTGCTCGGCAATGTCGAGCATCATTTCTTCTTTGCCCTTTGGAAAATGATGATACAAACCCGCTTTTTTTAAGCCAGCCCCTCGAGCCACTTGTTCCATTGAAACGCCCAAGTAACCTTGGTCACGCAATAATGCTTCGGCGACCTCGAGAATTCGTTGGCGTTTACTGATTGGCTGGGTTATTTGTTTCATCAGATTTCCTTACCGAACGGTTGGTATCTTAACGACCCAAGCTAAAAGAGATATAATCGCAAAGCACAATTCATACCAAATTATTTATGGTCATGCTCGATAGAACCTCCGACAGGTCTTGATTTTAGAATTTTTCATCGAATCTACAAACGGAAAAACAGGGCGAACACGGGGGTCTCTTGACCATAAACCATATACGCGCACCTGATGGGCATAGTCGCTCGCCCCTACCCAACGTATTTTCATACCCTTTTTGTAGGGGCAGGCGACCCAGCCCATCAGGTGCATCTTTAGCGACCCAAGCCCGTTAGGTGCTGCTTTGAGGGTCAAGAAGCTGTGTCTGTCCAGTCACAACGATGATGTTTCATTCTTTCGGAGGCTCTAATGCTCGAGATGACACGGAATTCTAATTAATCATCGCAAGGACACATCCATTTTGGTCACGCCTTTTTTTGGTTCAACTCGAGTATTCTAAAAAGCATGGATGTTATTTGGGTTGGGGCTGCTTATGTCACAGGATGGCTCGGTATGCGCCTTGGATTCCCGCCTTTGGTTGGGTATTTGCTGGCTGGTTTTGGGCTGTATTTGTTTGGCATTCGCAGCAATGATGCGCTGCATAACTTAGCCGATATTGGTGTCTGGTTGCTGCTATTTACGGTTGGCTTAAAGTTGCGCTTACAAAATTTAATCCGCCCAGAAGTCTTAGGGGTCGGTGGAATCCATGTGGTGGTCTCGAGCGCAATTATGGTTGGCGTGATGGTGGCTTCCTTGGGTTTTGGCAGTGCGCTCTATGTGGCGGCTGGCTTAGCCTTCTCGAGTACGGTCTTAGCCATTAAACTGCTCGAGGACAAACGCGAACTCAATTCCTACCATGGGCGGGTGGTGGTTGGAATTTTAATTTTGCAAGACCTTGTAGCGATTGGCTTACTTATTTTTGCAGGCGCAAAACAACCGACCCTCTGGGCATTTGGCTTTTTAGCTGTGCCACTACTGCGCCCAATGGTGCTGCGCCTCCTTTCTAAAAGTGGTCACGATGAATTGCTATTACTTTTTGGCTTATCGTTGGCTTTGGCTGGCGGCACATTGGCAAAAGAGGTGGGCATCAGCCCAGAACTTGGGGCATTGGTTTTTGGCGCGGTTCTGGCTGGACACGAGCGCACCAGCGAACTCAGTCGGGTGTTGTGGGGCTTAAAAGAAGCCTTTTTGGTGGCGTTTTTCTTGACCATTGGCTTAGGCGGATTGCCGCCGCTCGAGTTAATTGGCTGGCTGCCGATTTTTTTATTGGTGCTGCCGTTGCAAGGCATTTTATTTTTCTTTTTGTTTATTCGCTTTGGACTTCGCGCCCGCACCGCTTTTGTTGCCAGTGCCGCCTTAGCCAGTTACGGTGAATTTGCTTTAATTGTAGTGAAACCCTTAATCGAGACTGGGCAACTCGAGCCGGGCTGGGTCAGTTTACTTGGGGTGACAATTGCTATTTCCTTAGCCATTGCCGCACCTTTTAATCGAGCCGTTCACATGATTTACGAGCGCCTCGAGCCGTGGTTGCTGACCTTTGAGGGCAAAAACACCAAAATTGACCGTGAACCGACCAGTTTAGGTAAAGCCAAATGGCTGGTGATTGGCATGGGACGCACCGGCGGAGCAGCTTACAAGCAACTTGAGTTAGGCGGACAACGGGTGATTGGTTTAGATTCCGACCCCGAAAAACTCGAGCGACACCGCGCCAAAGGCAGACGGGTTCTATACGGCGATGCCGAAGACCCTGAATTGTGGGAACGGCTTGAGTTAAGCGGGCTAAGTGGCATCATTGTGACTGCACCAGACTTTGAAGCGCGAATTCGATCTTTGGAAGGCTTAAAGCGCCGTCGTTTTGCTGGCAAAATTGCGGTCTTATCGCACCACACCGAAGAAGAAGCCAGCCTCGAGCAAGCTGGCGCAACCCTGATTTTTAGACCGTTTTCCGAAGCTGGCGAACGCCTTGCTCAACGCGCCCTCGAGATGGTCTAAAGTTTCGTTGCGAAATCTAATGCTTTCGCAAACCTTTCGTATTTAGTCTCAAAACTTGACAAATGAAAGTCTGATTCCTTAGACTGCTCAAAATTTAACCTAACCTTTGGAGAACCATGAGTATTGGAGTCGCATTTATTGGCGCAGGACGGATGGGCTTAACCCACGCACAAACCCTTGGCAACATTGCAACCGCAAAAGCCATTGTGGTTGCCGACGCAAACCTAGAGGCTGCCCAACGCGGTCAAACCTTGGCTCGAGCCGAGCGTGCCAGCACCGACATTGAAGCCGCGATTCACGACCCAGCCGTCGAGGCGGTGATGATTGTCACACCGACCGACACCCACGCCAAGCTGATTCAAATGGCAGCCAAAGCTGGCAAAGCGATTTGGTGCGAAAAACCAATTGCCTTAACTTTAGAAGAAACCAAAGCCACGCTCGAGGTTGTGAAAGCGGCGGGTGTGCCGTGCCAGATTGGTTTCCAGCGCCGTTTTGACCCCGGATACATCAAAGCCAAGCAGTTAATAGAAGAAGGCAAGCTGGGCAAGCTCGAGACTTTCAGGTCTTTGGGGCGCGATACTTATCTGCCCAACCCAAACAACATTCGTCCCGGCGGAGGAACGTTTTTGGACATGACGGTTCATGATTTTGACCTTGCCAGATTTTTGATTGGCGAAGTTCTCGAGGTCAGCGCTTGGGGGGCGGTCTTGGCGCACGAAATGTTTGCCGAAGCCGAAGATTGCGACACAGCCGTATGTATGCTTCGCTTTGAAAACGGGGTGCTGGGGGTGGTTGAGAGCGCTCGGCATTCCAATTGGGGCTACGACATTCGCACCGAAGTGGCTGGGGCAGAAGGCAAAGTGGTGATTGAAGCACCGCACAAAACGCCGTTGCAACATTTTACTGGTTTTCAGAACCAGACCGATGTCTATATCAATTTCCCAGACCGTTTTGCCGATGCCTACCGAATCCAGATGGAGGCTTTTTTTGCCGCCCTCAAGAGTGGCACAACCCCAAGTCCCGGTCCAGAAGATGCACTCGAGACCTTAAAAATCTGTTTGGCAGCCAAGCAAAGCTGGCAACAAGGTAAGCCAATCAAAGTCCAAGAAGCGATATGATTCGTGTCGCCATTGTTGGTGCTGGACGCATGGGCTGGATTTTTGCTAATGCGATTAACGAATTACGCGCCGAGGCTCGAGTCAGTTATGTGGTCAGCCGCAGTTTAGAAAGCGCTCAAAAAATGGGTCAGTATTTTGATTGCCCTTATAGCACCGAACTCGATCAGGCACTGCCCAAAATAGACGCGGTCGTGATTGCCGCCGCCACACCAGCCCATACCGAACTTGCACTGACGTGTGCAAATGCCAAAAAACCGTTCTTTGTCGAGAAACCAATTGCCGATACGCTCGAGAATGGGCGCAAAATTGTTGAAGCAACCAAAAAAAATGGCGTGCAAAATATGGTTGGCTTCCACCGCCGCTTTGACCCAGCTTATGCAGCCGCTAAACAATATATTGAGGCTGGCAATCTAGGCTCGCTTGAGGTTTTTCGGTCAATCTCGAGAGATGCCAACATGGACTCCTCGAGCCTCGAGTTTCATTTATCAAGTGGTGGCTTAATCGTGGATTTAGGGGTTCACGACATGGATTTAGCCCGTTGGTACATGGGCGAAGTTCTTGAGGTGCAAGCCCTTGGTGGGGCATTGACCGACCCAAGTTTGGCGCAGCACGGTTTACACGATACAGCCGTCGCCATTATACGTTTTGAAAGTGGTGCATTTGGGACAGTCGAGATGGCACGCAGCACGGCGTATGGTCACGAAGTTCGCAGCGAAATTTTGGGCGCTTTGGGCAAAGTCAGCATCGAGCGCGACCAGCGTGGCGACCTCAAAATCTATAATTCGAGCGGCGGACAATTTGACCGACCACGCGGCTTTGAGGAGCGCTTTGCCGATGCTTACAAAGCCGAAATGAAAGCCTTTGTGACTGGCATACAAAGTCAAAAACCACTGATGCCTGATGCTCGAGATGCTTGGTATTCTTTGCGTTTAGCCTTGGCAGCCCAAGAAGCCTTACAAACAGGAAAAACTGTGCAAGTTGGTCAATTTGGAGGCATTTTATGAGTACCATTCGTTTGACCGTTTCCCAAGCCATCATTCGTTTTTTAGCGGCACAGTATTCAGAGCGCGACGGGCAGCAAACACGGCTGATTCCGGGGGTCTGGGGAATTTTTGGGCATGGCAATGTGGCTGGGCTGGGGCAAGCCCTCGAGCAATTGGGCGACGAACTCGAGATGCCAACTTACCGCCCACAAAATGAACAAGCGATGGTGCATTTAGCCGCCGCTTTTGCCAAGCACAGCAACCGCGCCAGTACCTTTGCCTGTACTGCTTCGATTGGACCCGGCTCGACCAATATGCTCACCCCTGCGGCTGGCGCAACGATCAACCGCTTACCAGTGCTGCTTTTAGCCTCGGATTACTTTGCCAGCACCTTACCCAACCCAGTTTTACAGCAACTCGAGCATGGCACAGAATTTGACAGCAGCGTCAACGATACCTTTCGTTTGGTCAGTAAGTTTTATACCCGCATCACTCGAGCCGAGCAGCTTTTATCGGCGTTGCCAGAAGCCATGCGGGTTTTGACCGATGTCTGCGAGACTGGCGCAGTCACGCTGTCTTTGCCCGAAGATGTCCAGACCCATGCTTATGATTTTCCACTCGAGTTTTTTGAAAAGCGCCTCTGGCGGATTCGCCGCCCTGTGCCAGAACCTGAAACACTCGAGGCAGTCATCAAGCTCATTAAAAAAGCCAAACGCCCACTGATTATCGCCGGTGGCGGCGTGATGTATTCGGTTGCCAACGCCGAACTGGCAGATTTTGCCAGCCACTTTGGAATTCCGGTCTGTGAATCGCAAGCTGGCAAGGGGGCTATCCCGTGGAATCACGCCATGAACGTTGGTGCTATTGGTTCTTCGGGCGGTCTGGCAGCCAACCTTTTGGCTCGAGATGCCGATTTAATTATTGCGATTGGCACACGCCTAGCCGATTTTGTGACTGCTTCTAAGACTGCTTTTCAGCATCCAGAGCTGCAAATTATTGGCTTAAATGTGGTGGCAATGGATGCCGCCAAACTTGGTGGATTGAGTTTGATTGCCGATGCCAAACGTGGACTCGAGGCAATGCAAGTGGCGCTTGGGGCTTTCAAAGGCACATCTGCCAGTTACCAAAAAGAAATTTCTAAACTTAAACTCGAGTGGGAAACAATAGTAACAACCTACCGCACCCCAGACTCGAGCCAAGCCGTTCTGTCGCAAACTGCTGTCATTGGCATGGTCAACGAATTTGTTGGTGGCAACGCAACCGTGATTTGTGCGGCAGGCAGCCTGCCGGGCGATTTACTCAAACTCTGGCGACCAACCGACCCCAAGGCATACCATGTTGAGTATGGTTTTTCGTGTATGGGCTACGAAATTCCAGCCGCATTAGGCATTAAACTTGCCGACCCAAAGCGCGAGGTCGTGGTTTTTATTGGCGATGGGACTTACTTAATGATGAACTCCGAGATTGTCACGGCAGTGGCAGAAGGCTTAGATTTTACCGTCATTCTGGTGGATAACCAAGGTTATGGTTCGATTCGGCGCTTGCAGATGGAGACTGGCTCGCCGTCCTTTAACAACGAATTGCGCTACCGCAACCCAAAGACCAAGCGCACCGATGGTAAACCAGTATTGGTAGATTTTGTGCAGCACAGCGCCGCCATGGGCGCAACTTCATGGTATGCCCCAAGTTATGCCGAACTCGAGGACAGCTTACAAAAAGCCAAAGCCACCAAAGGGGTCAAAGTGATTGTTGTGCCGGTCTCGCTCGAGGAAAGCGCCCGAGGCTTTGAGAGTTGGTGGGATGCCCCAATTGCGGCGGTCTCGAGTCAAAAGAAAGTCCAAACTGCCCGCAAAAATTACGAAAGTAAACTCGAGCAACAACGCCTTTTTGTTAAGCCACAAAGGAAAGTATGAAAAAAATTCAACTCGCCAACGCCCCGTGTTCGTGGGGAACAATCGAAGGCTGGGGGCAAAGTATTAGTTATGCCCAAATGCTCGATGAACTTCTTGCAACTGGCTACACTGGTACAGAACTTGGCGATTATGGTTTTATGCCGACTGACCCCCAAAAACTGGGCTTAGCATTAAGCTCGAGAAACCTGACGATGCTTGGGGCATACGAAGGGGTCTATTTCAAAGACTCGAGTTGCCACGCGGCTGGCACAGCAAAAATTCTTCGCAATGCACGGTTATTAAAAGCGGTGGCACACCTCGGCGACCCCAATACCCAACCTTTTGTGGTGATTGCCGACGAACACAGCCGCGATGCCCCACGGTTTGAAAACGCTGGACGAATTGATAAAAGTTTAAGCCTCTCCAAAGCTGATTGGGCGACTTTTGCGACTGGCGTAAACAACGCCGCCAAAGTGGTTTATGATGAAACTGGTTTACGCAGCGTTTTTCACCATCACTGTGGTGGTTATATCGAAGCTCCGTGGGAAATCGAGGAATTGCTGGCTCGCACCGACTCGAGCTATTTGGGCTTGGTTTTTGACACTGGGCATTTTTTGTACGGCTCTGGCACAAACGATGGCAATCTGGTTTTGGAAGCGCTCGAGACCTTCAAAAGTCGGCTCTGGTATGTGCATTATAAAGATTGTAGCCCAAGTGTGGCGACACAGGCTCGAGAACAGCACTGGAATTATAAGCAAGCGATTGGACAAGGTATTTTTTGCGAACTGGGGCTAGGCAGTGTGGATTTTGCGTCCGTCACCAAAAAACTCGAGGTATTGGGCTATGAAGGTTGGATTTGTGTCGAGCAAGACGTACTGCCCGGCATGGGCGAACCTAAAGCCAGCGCTCAGCGCAACCGCCAGCATTTAGCAAAGGTGGCGGGATTATGAAGCTCGAGAATTACAAAAAATCTCTAGGGGTAGACACAGGGGTCATGTACTTCAACTCAATCAAGAAATTCAGATACAAGGCAACAAATCCTCCCTTGCGACGTAGGGAGTGCTGGCTAAGCGGTGGGGGTCGCGTACCTCGTGACCTTGGTGCGCGACCCCTCCGACGCGCTTCACTCGCCACCTCCCCTGCTTCGCTGGGAGGACAAACAACAAGTACCACGTCAAAAACATTTGACTCGAGGTATTGCCATGTTTGATTTAATCACCATGGGTCGGTCTTCGATTGATTTGTACTCCAATGATGTTGGCGCAAGTTTTAGCCAAATCAGTTCCTTTGGTGCGTCCATTGGCGGCAGTCCGTTGAACATTGCGGTTGGCTCGAGTCGCTTGGGCTTAAAGGTGGCACTTCTAACCGCCGTGGGCGCAGATAAGGTCGGGGAATTTATCCTCGAGCGGCTAAAAAAACAAAAGGTCGAGACCAAATTTATACCTGTTATCGCTGGCACAAAAAGCAGCGCCGTGGTGGTCGGTATCGAGCCGCCAGACCGCTTTCCAACAATGTTTTACCGCGAGAATGCCGCCGATATTCAGATTGGCATAGATGATGTGCTGGCGCTGCCACTTGCCCAGACTCGAGCGGTGCAATTATCTGGAGCAGCCTTAGCCAAAGAACCAAGTCGCAGTGCGGTTTTTTTCTTAGCAGAAGAAGCCAAAGCGCTCGGATTAACAGTTTTTTTGGATTTAGACTTTCGGGCTGACCAATGGCACGACCCTCGAGCTTATGGAGTACAAATTCGAGCGCTGCTGCCGATGGTGGACGTGGCTTTTGGCACAGAGGAAGAAATTAACGCCGCAATGCTACGTCAAAAAGAAGATTTAATCATCCATAATTCACAAATCACCGCTCCAGAAATTAAGGGCGACCTTGAAGCCAATATCAAGGCTTTAATGTCCAAGGGTCTCGAGGCATTGGTGGTCAAGCGCGGCGCAAACGGAGCGGATGTCTATTTGGCAAACGCCGAGGTTATCGAGGCTCGAGGTTTTCAAGTCGAGGTGGTCAGCGTGCTTGGGGCTGGCGATGCTTTTGCGGCTGGCTTTATTTATGGGCATTTACAAGGCTGGGATTGGTACAAAAGCACCCGGCTTGCCAACGCTTGCGGCGCAATTGTGGTGACACGAATTGGCTGTAGCGAATTTAGTGCGTATCTGCCCGAAGCCTTAGATTTTATCGAGTCTCGAGGTGGTTTTTAGTGCCGTACATCGAGGATGGGCGAAAACTGATTCGCCACGCTTACCAGCATGGTTATGCCTTGCCGTCTTTTAACATCTGTAGCCTCGAGATGGCGCAAGGCTGCATAGATGCCGCCCAAGAATTACAAGCCCCGATTATTCTACAAACTTATCAAGCCGATTTGACCTTTGGCTCGCCTCGAGTCATGGTAAATATGGTCAAAGCCTTGGCTGAGGCAGTCAGTGTACCCATCATGCTGCACCTTGACCACGGCTTAGGGCAGCGTGTGGCAATCGAGTGTTTAGAGGCTGGCTACTCGAGTGTCATGCTCGATGGTGGGGCGCTGGATTTCGAGCAGTTGGTGCAGTCCACCCAAGAAATGGCAGCCATAACCCGCAACCACAGCGCCAGTCTCGAGGTCTCGAGCGAACGTTTTAACCAAGGCGAATCTGAGCCAACTGACCCACTCGAGGCACGGCGTTTACTCGAGGCTGGGGCAGACATGATTGCTTGTTCGGTCGGTTCGGAGCATGGGCAGACTTCGCGCTTAGATTTGGTGCGGCTCGAGTTGATTGCCCAGACGGTTCAAGCCCCTTTGGTGCTGCACGGCGGCAGTGGGATTCAAGAAACCGATTTACGGGCAGCAACAAGCCTAGGCGTGGTTAAAGTCAATGTTGGTTCGGCTTTGTATCGGGCTTTACTTGGTGTTTGGAATAAAAACTCGAGCCTCAGCCATCGGGCGGTCTATTCCGAAGCTCGAGCCGCCATTTGTGAGGTTGCCAAGCATTTTATTCAGCTATTAGGAGCGGACAAAGCACCCGCTTGGAGGGAATAATGAATTCACCAAATCAATTTAAGCCAAAAGATGGGGTTGTCGAGGTCTCTCCTGCTTCATTTGGCTGGCAGTATTTATCGTTTAAGACCGTTGTTCTAAAAGCTGGCGAACAATTGAGCAATCAGCAGACCGAAAACCAAGAAGTGGCACTTGTACCGATTTCGGGTTGGCTCGAGGTCGAGGTTGATGGGCAAAAAATTACTTTGAAGCGCACCAGTGTCTTTGAAGAACTGCCCCATGTGCTGTATATGCCGCCTAAAACCGCCTACAGCGTGGTGGCTCAGACCAATTGCCACTTTGCACTTGGCAGCGCTCCCGCAAGCGGCTTATATCCATTTCGGGTTTTTACGCCGCCCGAAATGAAAATCGAGCTTCGCGGTGGCGCAAATGCGGTGCGCCAAGTCAATCATATCCTTGGACCAGATTTACCCGCCGAGCGCTTGGTGCTGTTTGAAGTTTACACGCCATCGGGCAATTGGTCAGGAATTCCACCGCATCGTCATGATGGTCTGCGCGGTTCAAAGTATGTCGAAGAGACCTATTTTTATCAGATTGAGCCTAAAGATGTTGGCTGGGCAGTGCATCGCAATTACAGCCCCGAACACGATTTAGATGAATTACTGCTGGTTAAAAATGGGGATTTGGTTTTAACTCCCGTGGGTTTTCACCCCGTTTCTGCACCACCCGGCTCAAATGTTTATTTCTTAAACTTTTTGGCTGGCGATACCACCCCAGAAGAGCGAGCTTTTGCGCCCGTAGACGATACCGATTGGGCTTGGTTACGTCAAGATTGGGCGGGCAAACCTTTGAAAATTCCATTTGGCAAATAATGATCAAAGCCGATTGGAACATCGTATGAAATCAGAAACACGGCGCAGCCAGATTATTCAACTGCTCGAGCAACAAGGTTCGGTACTGGTCGAGGACTTGTCGCCGCTTTTATCGGTCAGTCAAGTCACGATTCGCAAAGATTTAACCCAACTCGAGGAACGTGGGCTTTTGCATCGCACCCACGGCGGGGCAACCTATGCCCACAAAAGTTTATTCAATCCTTCTTTTGGTGAAAAAATAAATTTACAGCAAGCGCAAAAAGAAGCGATTGCTAAAGCCGCGCTCGAGTACATCGAAGATGGCGATTCGATTATCCTTGGGGCAGGCAGTACGATTTTGACCTTAGCACGGCTGATTAAAAAGCGCTTTCGCTCGCTCTACATCATCACCAATTCGATTCCAGTGGCGATTGAACTGACCGACAGTGGCTGGGATATTTTATTGACCGGCGGACAAGTTCGCCAACACAGCATGGCACTGATTGGACCTGCGGCGGTCAGAACGCTCGAAGTTTACCAAGCCGACAAAGCCTTTTTTGGCGCAACCGGGGTCAGCCTGTCCAAAGGCTACACCACCCCAAATCCCGATATGTCCAACATCACCAAAGCCATAATTGAAGCCGCCAACATGAGTTATGCACTGGTGGACAGCAGTAAACTAGAACGCGCCACCTTGGTCAGTTTTGCCAAGCTAGAAGAAGCATCGGTACTGATTACCGATGCCGATGCACCTCGAGAATTTGTAGCTGCAATGCGTGCCAAAAACCTCGAAGTTCAACTGCTCGAGACGTGAACCCTCACCCAATTCGGTTTGGGTTGTTATTCCAATTTAATACCAAATTGAGGAAGTTCGTAGAACTTCCCGACTAAAAGGAGTATCAACAAATATCGTCTTTGACAGGTACGAAGCAATCCGCGTTTTTTGCGGAT
>JAYWGM010000029.1:0-7375 GCA_043778225.1 Deinococcales bacterium
GGTTGGGGTGCGAATGATCAAAAGCAAGTGACTTGCTCTGTTGAGCCTCTGATTCAATTTCCTAGTCTTATTTCGGGTATTACTTGGTGAAAATATGATATTTGAATTGTTTTATGAGGTCATGCTATTTGTGCCTAGGATAATTATATCTAATGATGGGTCTATTAACCATGATTAAGTCCGACCATCCAGTTGGTGAACCGATAGCATTTAAGCTGCTGCAAGGCTATTTGTGGCACCCTAAGTCGCTCGAGTCTGGGTTGGCATTGCCAACCGAATTACCAAATGGGGCTTTGATCGTCATGGATACGATACAAGCCCCATTTGCCTTTTTTGAAGATGGCACTTGGACTGGGACTCAAGTTTTTTACCAACTCACCATCCTCGAAATTTTTGAAGATTGGCTCGAGAACGATAAAATAGCGGCTCGAGCCTTGTTGGCTTCCAAAGAACTTGCACCGATTCTCAATGCCACACCAGTTGGGGTGGGCTGGAGCTTATCCGAAGATTTACGCCCAGCTTAGGCGTTGCGCTTATTTTCAACAATTTCTCGGGTCGGAACTCGAGTCCAAACATACCAAATGCCAATAACGCCCAAGACCACCGCACTGATTTTGGCAATGGCTGGCGGAGCGCGGTAGGCGCTAAAAAGACAAGCCGCCGCAATAATGCAAACCACCAAAATTTTGGTGCGGCGTTTCATGCCTAAGCCCGAGCGGTAATCGCGCACCAGTTGCCCAAACACGGGCAAGTTTAAGACCCAAGCCTCAAAGCGTGGACTCGAGCGGGCAAAGCAGGCGGCAGCAGCTACAAAAAATACGGTGCTGGGCATGACGGGTACAAAAGCACCAATAAACCCGAGTGCCACACAAATCCAGCCAGCACCAAACCAGAGCCAGCGAATTGGGGAATGAGTCATGGCTCTAGCTTTTCCTTTTGGACGCAGATAAACGTCCCATGATGTACGGAATCATCAACGTCCCATGATGTACGGAATCATAAACGTCGCATGATGTACAAAAATCATAAACGTTCCACTATGGCTGTTCTGGGTCTGGTGCTTGCGCCATAAAAAACCAGCGTTGTAGCCCTTGGGTATAGCCATTGCGAATTTCTGCATAACGCTTTTTGTTGCGGCTGGTGTAATACGCGGTTAAGACATTCCAACCCTTTTTGAATTGAACGTCCGAAACTTGCCGACCGTCCTCGAGGTCGCAGTCTTCTTTGATAAACCCATCGCGGTTGGCATAAAACCAAGCTGTCAGTTTGAGGTCGCCAGTCCCCAGAGCCGCCGCAAAATCATCAAAACGCCGATTGGTGTGGAGCATTTGTCCGATTACACCAGAAGCCGTCTTGACCATCACCGAGGCGATTGAACCAAGCCGCAAACCAGCCGTAACATCGCCGCAATCATCGGTCACTTCGGGCAGGCTCAGGGCTTCATCGGGCAGGCTTGGTGGCAATTCAAAAGAAAATCGTCCATTGGCTTCGATTGTGCCAGCCTTGACGGCGGTCTCGAGGTCGTTAAAACCATCTAAGCCAATCCATAATTCGGCGGCTTGCCCTTTGTAACCTAGGGCTTTGCCAGTCCAAACCATACTTTGGGCGAAAACTGCACCAGCCATCACACAGACAATCAGTATTACTCGAGTCATGGCAAGAGTTTACAATGAATCATGTTTGATTTGATTGTGCGGGCAAAAAACATCCAAATAGCCATTGAAGCCGAAAAAATCGTGCAAATTGCTTCCGAAATTCTTAGTCCAAGTCATGCCGAACTCGAGGTGCAGCACTTGTATGCCATGCCAGCCGTGGTGGATGCTCATGTCCATTTTAACCAACCGGGCAATCAGGCGTGGGAAGGGATTTTATCTGGCTCGAGGGCGCTGGCAGTGGGTGGCGGTACGGTTTTTATCGATATGCCCCTAAATTCGATTCCAGTCACGACCACTAAAGCTGCCTTAGACTTAAAACTCGAGGCGCTGCAAAATAATGCTGCAACCGATTATGCTGTCTGGGGAGGTCTAACCCCAGACTCACTGCCACATCTCGAGCAACTCGCGGCGGGTGGCGTGATTGGCTTTAAGGCATTTATGAGCGGCAGTGGTTTGCCCGAATTTGAGCGCTCAGACGAAGAAACGCTGCTTGAGGGGATGCGAATGGCTGCCAAGTTAGGCTTACCTGTGGCGGTTCACGCCGAATCGGAAGCCATCACCAGTGCCTTGACCAAAGTGGCTCGAGAAAACGGCGAAACCAGCATCCGAGATTATCTCGATTCGCGCCCTGTGCAAGCTGAATTTGAAGCCATAGAAACTGCAATTGCTCTTGCTGCTGAAACTGGTTGTGCGCTTCATATTGTGCATATCTCGTGCATTGGTGGTATGGAAATGGTTCACAACGCCAAAGCTCGTGGTGTAAACGTCACCGCCGAGACTTGCCCACATTATTTATGGTTCGACGAAACTGACCTCGAGCGGCTTGGCGCAGTCTTAAAGTGTGCGCCACCTGTCCGTGGGAGAATAGAAATCGAAAGCCTTTGGGCAAATTTTGGGCTTATAGACACGATTGGCAGTGACCATTCACCAGCCCCACCGAGCATGAAGACCGACTCGGATTTTTTTAAGATTTGGGGTGGAATTTCTGGAGTGCAAAGCACCTTAGAAGTCATGCTTACGGCTGCCCAAGCCCGAGGTATTCCACTCGAGCAATTGGCACAAAAGCTAAGTGCTAATCCAGCCAAGCGTTTTGGGCTAAATCACAAAGGACAACTCGAGCTTGGCTTTGACGCGGATATTGCCTTGGTCGAATTTAAGTCTTGGCAACTCGAGCAAACCGATTTGCACTACCGTCATGCCCAAAGCCCGTATATTGGTGCAAACCTATCGGCTCGAGTCAAACACACCATTTTGCGTGGACAGACGATTTGGGATGGTAAACATCTTCTCGAGTCTCGAGGACGGTTTTTGCGACCCAGCCCGTAGGTGCGTGTATTGGGTCAAGAAGCGACCCAGCCCGTAAGCGTGAACAGCCCTCACCCAACTCGCTTCGGCTCGTTACCCTACTCCCGCCAAAAAGCGCGGGAGAGGGTTATTCGGTTTGATTTGCTGTTCCAATTTGACGTAAGGATATAAGCTAAACCTCACCAACCAAAAACCCCAGGGGGTGAGCGCTCCGCGCTGGGGGAGTTCGGTGCATCTTTTGGGTCAAGACAGCGACCCCGAACATGGTTTTTACACTTCAAAACGCCTAGACTCGAGTCATGCGAATCTTTTATGTACTCCTGACTTTTTTTGTCCTCTCGAATTTTGCTACCGCCCAAGAATTCTCGAGTGGTGCAGCCTTAAATACTCTCGAAACATTTGCTCAAGCTGCCCCAGTCCCCACCAGTTTTACAGTGGCTCGAGATTGGGTTTTTGGTGGCTTAGATGCTGGTTTTGCGGGGCGTACCGTTTCGACTCGGTTGCTGTTGTGGTCGTTGCCTTGGATGGGAGCAAGTATTCTTGGTCTGACCCTGACTACCGATGAACGTGCCAGAGGCTTTTGGACAATGAGCGGCACTTGGGGCTTTATCAATTCTGCGATTGCGATGATTGGTTTTTTAACCCCAGAACCAGACCTCGAGACGATGCGAAATTTACTGCTGATTAACGCTGGTGTGGATGTGCTTTACGTTGCGGCTGGTGTGTATATGCTGACGCGAGCCGAGGCATTTTGGCAGGGGGCTGGTTGGGGTGTGGTCTTACAAGGCACGTTTTTACTGATTTTTGATTTATGGCAAGGTTTAGCCATCCGTTTCTAATACTTTTTGATAGGCTTTAATCTATGCTACCTCGAATCTTTTTATTTTTACTTTTAACCCTGACGGCTTGCCCAAGTAACGGTATCCAAAGCGTTAGTATCACGCCAAAAAACGCCAGTCTGGCGGCGTTTACCACCCAGCAATTTAATGCGGCTGTGCTTGGAACTGGCAATTTAGCGGTGCAGTGGTCTGCTTCGGCTGGCAGCATTTCTGCCAGTGGTCTGCTGACTGCGCCTAGTGCGGCTGGCAACCTGACCGTTACGGCGACCAGTCAGCAAGACTCGAGTAAATTTGATTCGGTTACAGTGACAATCACGGCTGCGCCAAATGTCAGTGTCAGTATTACCGCACCAAGTAGCCTCGAGTCGGCGGATAGCGCTAACCTAACAGCAATTGTAACTGGCTCGAGCAACACCGGCGTGACGTGGAGTACCAATGTTGGCACAATCACCAGTGCTGGTGTTTTTACCCCGCCAGACGCAACCACCAGTGCAACAATTACGGCTACCAGTCTGGCAAATCCAGCTAAAAGCCAAAGTGCCACCATTGCTATTACTAAAAGTGCGACTTTGACTGGTAATTTATTTTTTGACCAAAATAAAAACTCGCTGAAAGATGCCTCAGAAACGCCGCGCAGTGGTTGGACAGTTTGGCTCGATACCAACAGCAATGGGCTGGCTGATGGCTCAGAAGCTCAGACCCAGACCGACTCGAGCGGTAATTATCAGTTGAATCGGCTTAAAGCAGGGACATACCAAGTCCGTCACGAAATGCCAGTTGGTTATGGCTCGAGTCTGGCTTTAAGTGGAGGTCGTTTGACACCGCAAATCGTGGGAGGTACAGTTGCCCCAAATGGTAAATGGAAGGCAATTGTGGCACTTTTGCAATCGGCAAGAACCGATCCATACGAAGCCCAATTTTGCGGTGGCAGTTTAATTTCGCCAGATTGGGTTTTGACGGCAGCGCATTGTGTTGTGGAAAATAATGCAATTGCGAGTGCTGCGAGTATCAATGTGGCGATTGGTTTTACGCGCCTCGAGAATCCATTAACCCGACTTGGAATCGCCCAGATTATTGTCCATCCGGGGTATGTCAGCAATGCCAACGATAACGATATTGCTTTGCTAAGACTCTCGAGCCAAAGCAACAAAGACACGATTCGTCCGATTTTACCAAGCGAAACCGCCTTGGCATCAGCGGGTGTCAATGGCTTAATTGTTGGTTGGGGTGCATATGGCGAAACCGAGCCACAACAATTCCCGACTGATTTACAAGAATCCAGCGTGCCAATTATTAGCGACTCGACTTGTGCCTCGCAACTTTCGGGGATAAACATTACCAACAATATGCTCTGTGCGGGTTTTCAGAATGGTGGCATAGACACGTGCCAAGGCGACAGTGGCGGACCGTTGTATGTCACCAACCAAAGCGGTTTACGTCAAGTTGGCGTGGTCAGTTTTGGGGTGGGGTGCGCTCGCCCAAACTTACCGGGGGTCTATACTCGAGTCAGCAACTACGATGCTTGGCTTGTGAGCAAAATGACTCGAGGAAACGCGCCAAGTGCCAGCCTTAGTCTCACCACTGGCGAAGCCAAAACCCAGAATTTTGCAATTCGTAGCCCATAACGGGTTTGGTATTTCATAGCCCATGAAGTCTCTGGTATTTCATAGCCCATGATTATGGCATTTCTAAGCCCAAATGCGTCTTGACTTCTTCTGTCACGCCAAATTCGATTTCTGCTACCGCTAAACAAACCTCGAGCATGGCAGCAGACCTCGAGATGCTTTTCCAGTGTCTATCTGTAACAATTCGCTCCGGTAAAACTTCACTTGGGTTGTACTTCCAGAGGGTCTCGAGCAAACTCGGAAAAGCGGTGATGCTTTTGTTCTCGAGCATCCCATATTCGCCAAGCAGCAAAGCCGCATTTGTGCCGAGAATCAAATGCTTGACTTTTTCGGCATGGGTTACTAGGTATTCTTTGGTGATTGCGTCCTTGTACAATTTTTCGATTCCAGCCCCGCCGGGAATAACCAATATATCGGGGTTTGGGGCAGAGGTGACGGCATAATTCGGAGTCATGACCAAGCCACTGCTGCCGAGGATGCTGGCTCGAGTGCGGTGAATCGTAAAAATCTCGGGTGGGTTGGTCATAAACCGTGCGGTGGTCTTAAAAATAGTCAGGGCGCTCGAGACTTCAAAATCTTGGACATCGTGGTAAATCAAAACAGCGATATTCATAACGGCTATTCTAATTGCCAACCAGCCAACTGAGGGCGGTTAAATTGGCATTGCCCAGCCTGGTCAGTGGTTGCAGGGTTTGAATGGTGGGAAAGGTAAAAACATCAAGCCGATAAAAAGTGCTGTTGCTCAGTCCCCAAAAGCTGCTGTCGGAAGTAAAAATACCATCTTGGGTATTAAAGCCTCGAGTGATTCGCACCCCAAGATTGCCGGTTGTTCGGCGCAGCAAAGTATCTGGGCGTTCTCGAGCAAAAATGCTGAGGTTGTTTGTGCCAATATCTCGATTCCAAAAAATAGCTTGGGTTGCGCCAATAAATTCGCTGGTTTCGCTGGTTTCACGCAGTTCTGCCCCAAATTCAAATTTATTACTGACCACCGCCACAGGCAGCACTTTGCCGCCCACTCCACCAATGCCCACCAACAAACCAGTCTGGGTATAGCTCAAGGATAGATTGGTATTGAGGTTACTAAACACCCCAGCAATTGGGTCGGAAATCAGGAGGCTCGAGGATGGTGTGTTGTCGAGCGCACTGGTCAATAACAGCCGTGCCAAACGATACGAAGAACCATTGTCGGCATAGAGCATAAAAATCTCGGTATCCGAAGCCACAACCCGAATCTGACCGTTGACTCGAGCCGCAAAATTGAGGTTGAGCCAGCCCTTACGAGTGCCATCGCGGTTCAAAATCACAAGCCGAGCGTCGCGGAGCGTGTTGCACGTGCTTTTTTGGTCTTGGGGGTCATCCAAGACCACTAAAAAATTCTCCGAGGGCAGACTGTTTTGGGCAAGATTGCTGCTCGAGAGTGCCAATTGGGTTGGGCAAAAATCCTGAAAACTGTCGGGCAAAGGCGTGTTGCTCGAGGGATACGTCCAGATTTGGCTGGTCAGCAGATTATTGTAAGCCAGCACTTGTCCAGCTTTAGGCAAGGAAACAAACAGCGCCGAACTGCTGCTGGGGCGAAAACTGCGCTCGAGGTCATAAGGGGTGCTTGGGGTGGCGATAAAATTGCAGTTTCCAGTTGGCGTTACGGGGTCAAGTTTTCTCGAGTCTATCCGCAACAACCCACCAGCCACGCTGAGTGGATTACTGCAATCGGCAAGAACGCCAGTTGGGCTTGGTAGATTGGCGATGCCAAAAACCAATTGAAAATCTTTTTCTGGCTCGACTGAACCTGTACAAGCGCAGAAAAGCAAAACCAAGAATAAATACTTCATGCCTAAGCCTACCCAGTGGGCATGATACCAAATTAAGGTAAAGAATCGCTTTTTGATTCTTTACCCGACCAACGGGAGTATTAACGATACCGAATTTAACGCGAGAACGACAGTTTGCCGTT
>JAYWGM010000030.1:0-34852 GCA_043778225.1 Deinococcales bacterium
CGTTTGGATACCATGATGGCATCAAAGTTGCACATGAAAAAAGACGATATGATCATGAAATGAGTAAAAGGCAATCGAGAGTTAGGGAAACCTAGAGTGTGTATAGTGTTTGACAACCATTATGATGTAATTCGATTTGGTGATACCATTTTGAAATCAAACCACTCTGACCATCATCTACTAAAACATATGATTGCTTCTGGATTTGCTCAGATGGGTCTATCCGAATTCTGATGCTTTGCCGACCAAGGGGAATCAATCCAAATAAATACATTGTTGCTGCATAATCAGTATCTGCTTGCCATTGAAGCGGAAATGCTCCAATGGCAATAAATTTAATCAGTGGTGCAGCCACAAAATCAAGTAGTGAAGGGCTTTTTACCAAATCCAAAACTTGTTCAATTGGTAAATCCAACAAGGTACACCGCCGTAATTTCATTTTTCACCCCTTGTTGGTTTGAATGCCAGTAAACGCAGCGCATTGGCGGTCACAATTGCAGTCGCGCCAGTATCCGCCAAAATTGCCATCCAGAGTGTGGTGTATCCAAATAAGGTTGTGACCAAAAAAATCGCTTTTAAGCCCAGTGCAAAACCAATGTTTTGCCGAATGTTGCCCATCACGGCTCGAGAAAGTTGCACCAAATCCACCACCCCCGTCAGGTTAGAGCGCAAAATGGCAGCATCGGCTGTCTCGAGCGCCACGTCTGTGCCAGAACCCATGGCAATCCCGACATCGGCTTTGGCAAGGGCTGGGGCATCGTTGATGCCATCGCCAACAAAAGCAATTTTATGGTTCGTGGCGTACTGGGTCATTAACTCGAGTTTGTCTTCGGGCATCAGTTCGGCTTTGACTTCTAAGCCAAGTCCATCGGCAATGGCTTGTCCTGTGCGGGCATTATCGCCAGTCAGCATGATGCTCAGTATACCCATGGCTTTAAGTTGTAGCATGGCTTGTTTGGCATCGGGACGTGGCTCGTCACGGATGGCAATAATACCCAGGGCAACACTACCCTCGAGTAAGACCACCACGGTTTTACCTGAATTCTCGAGTGCCATAATTTGAGTTTGTAAGCCAGTCTCGAGCGGTGCAAGTTCTGAGGCGTACTTTGGGCTACCAACAGCAAAAACACGGTTATCCACTGTAGCAATAGCAGCTTTACCCTGAATGGCTCGAGCCTCGGTGCTGGTTGGAGCAGCAATCCCCTGAGCTTTGGTGTGTTCTAAAATGGCTTTGGCAAGCGGATGCGAACTGCTTTGTTCCACACCTGCCGCAAGGCGCAGCATTTCGGATTGCTCGAGTCCAAAAGTAAAAACATCGATCACAACTGGTTTACCTGCTGTTAGCGTGCCTGTTTTATCAAAAGCAATCATCGTGACGCTACCAACATTCTCGAGCGCAGCCCCGCCTTTAATCAGTAAGCCACGCCGAGCGCCACTCGAGAGTCCAGAAGTAATCGCGGCTGGCACAGACAGCACCAAAGCACACGGGCAGCCAATCAGCAGTAAGCTCACACCTTTGTAAATCCATTCGTTCCAAGTTCCAGCCCCAAATAGTGGCGGTAAAATGGCGACCAAGCTCGAGACCAACAACACCGCAGGAGTCCACATTTGGCTAAACCGGTCTATAAACCGTGCGGTGTTGCCTTTGCCATCTTGGGCTTCCTCGACCAGTTTAATAATTCTAGCTATCGTATTGTCAGAAGCTGCTTTGGTCACACGGACTTTAAGGGCGGAGTCGCCATTGATGCTACCCGCAAAAACCGAATCGCCAACTTGTTTATTGACCGGCATACTCTCGCCGGTCACAGGAGAATCGTCTAAGCTCGAGAAACCCGTTTCGATAATCCCATCGCATGGCACTCGAGAACCGGGTTGAACCAGCACCAACTGCCCAACTTTTAATCGTTCGGCTGGAATCTCATCGGTGTGTTCTGCCGCATGAGCGCCTTGTCCACCGCTATGAATCAGCAAAGCTGTTTTAGGCGTTAATGCCGCCAGTGCTTTAATTCCCGCCCGTGCGCGACCCGCCGAGATGCCCTCGAGCCATTCGCCAATCATAAAGAAAAACACGACCACCGCCGCTTCTGGGGCTTCGCCAATGCCAATTGCACCAATTGCCGCCACACTAACAAGGGTTTCTATCGTAAACGGATTACCGAAACGTGTCGCAGCCCACGCCCGACGTGCCAAGGGAATTGCACCAACCACAGTGGCAGCAATGTAGCCATAAACTGCAAGGTCCGAAGCAAGACTGCCAAAGAGCCATGCCGCCAGCAGCAAACCACCTGTTAAAAAAACCAGTTTAGAAGCTCGAGTGGCATACCAAGCCGTATTTTCTTCGGGAGCATGGACATGACCAGCCGCATTATGGTCTTGAGCATCATGCGCGAGTTCAACATCCACTTTTAAGGTTGACGGATAGCCAAGGGCTTTAAGGTTTGCCTCGAGCTTGCTGCGTGGTGTTAATTTTTCGTCCAGCACCACGCGCAAAGTTTCGGTGGTGAAATTGACTTTGGCGTGGCTTGCACCGGGAGTTTTCTCGAGCAGATTCTCGATTTTCTTAGCGCAATTGGCACAATCCATGCCAACAACATGGTACTCGAGTTCGGGGGTTTTTATATTATCTGAATGAATGTTCATATGTTTTAGGTTAGCATAGATTTTGACTGCCAACCACAATTGCAAATTGTTTCTCAATAAGCACTTACGGTAGACTAAGCTCGTGCCAAGCCCAATCGAAAGCTGTGAAATTCGCCAAATTAACCCCCAAGCCGTGGCTCGAGCCAGCGCCGCCATGCCAGCTTTGGCAACGCTTCAAAAAGCAGTCGAAATTCTCAATGCTGGAGCGGATTTAACCCGTTTACGTATCCTGATGGGCTTGATGGTTGGCGAACTGTGTGTTTGCGATTTAGCCGCCTTGACAGAGGTGAGCGAAAGTGCGGTCAGCCATCAGTTGCGCGACCTCAAAGATGCCAAGTTGGTCAGCAGCGAGCGGCGCGGGCGAATGGTGTATTATCGTCTCGACGATAATCATGTACGGCGTATCCTCGAGAATGCCATAGACCATGCACTAGAATAGCCATGGCTTTCTCGAGTAAACTGGGGCTTATGTGGGTCAGTACCCTTATTCTTTCGATTTTATTGCTGCTTGACCTGATGGTTATTTTTATTGTCGGGGCGGCTGTAACGCAGGGTCGGGCTTTTGACTGGAATACTTTTTTTGTAACGCTGATTATTAATTTTCTTGGGGCGTACTTGTGGCGCAAAAGCCGCGAATGATAAAAGCGTACTCGAGCAGCCATTACACAATGCCCTTACCAATCGGGCATAAATTTCCGATGCACAAGTATGCGGCTGTGCGTTTTTTACTCGAGCAGGCTGGCTTAGCGGTTCTCGAGCCACCGCGAGCGCCGTGGGAATTGGTCGAGCGAGTCCATGACCCTGTGTATTTGCGACAGTTGCGTTTTGGGACACTGCCGAGTAAAGCCATTCGCCTGCTTGGTTTTCCATGGTCAGAAATGCTGGTCGAGCGGGCATTGCGTGCCACTGGCGGGACATTATCGGCTGCCCAAGATGCGCTCAAACATGGGTTAGGCATTAACTTGGCTGGCGGAACACACCATGCGTTTCCCGACCACGGCGAGGGCTTTTGTGTGTTGAATGATGTCGCCATTTGCACCTTGGCGTTGCTCGAGACTGGCATAACGCGAATTTTTATTTTGGATTTGGATGTTCACCAAGGCAATGGCACGGCTTTTATTTTTAGACACGAGCCTCGAGTTTTTACGCTCTCGGTGCATGGTGAGCGCAATTACCCGTTTCATAAAGAAAGCTCGAGCCTCGATATTGCTTTGCCCGATGGCACAGACGACTTTGGCTTTTCGGCGGTTCTCGAGCAGCGTGTTCTGCCCGCACTGCTGGCGTTTAAGCCGCAATTGGTTTTTTACTTGGCGGGTGTGGATGTGCTGGCTCGAGACCAATTTGGGCGTTTTGGATTATCGCTTGAGGGTGCAAAAGCCCGCGATGCTCAAGTTTTTAAGGCTTGCCGCACGGCTGCTATTCCAGTCGTCAGCTTGATGGCTGGCGGTTACAACAAAGACCCCAACTTAACGGTTCAAGCCCACACCAATACAGTTCTGGCAGCCCTTGATGTTTTTGACGTTATCCACAGGCTGGCTTAACCTGTGGATAACTCGAGATGGTGCGGACTGAGTGGCTAAGAAAACAGTCAGAGAAGCCGTCAAAAACAGCCTATAGCCATGTTCAACATTTATGTCATGGGCTTGTCAATCCCCAGCCTTATCCACAGGCTTGTGGATAACTTTGAGGGCTTTCGCTTTTGGACTGCGGCGCGTTAAACTCGGGTTTCATGGATTACCATTTGCACTTGGTTGGGGCTTGCGTTCTCGAGCGCGATGCTGTCCCCGTGCCATTGGGTAAACGTTCCAATGCGCTGCTTGCCTATTTGGCACTCGAGGGCGTGACGGCTCGAGGCACAATTGCCACGCTTTTATGGAACGAAACCGACGAAGAGCGGGCGCGTGCCAGTTTGCGCCAAGAGGTTTATCGCATGAACCAACTTGGCGAAATCATTCTTAACGACCGCCACCATGTCTGGCTTGCGCCCAATGTCCAGCACGACCTCGAGCAGTTTAATCAACGCGAGGGCGAATTTGCGGCAGGCTTAACGCTCGATGAACTCGAGTTTGAAGCGTGGCTTGATGGCGCCCGGGCTTTACTGCGCGATAAACGCAGTGCTTTTTTAGAATCCGAAGTGCGGCGTTTAAGTCTGGCACGGCAATGGCGCGAAGCGATGTTGGTGGCACGACAGGCTTTGGCGCTTGACCGCTTTGCCGAAAACCTGCACCGCGATTATATTCGTTTGGCATACCTTGCCGATGACCGTATGGCGGTTCGCACCGCCATCCTCGAGTTGCGGCGGGTGCTGCGCGAAGAACTCTCTACCTTTCCCGAACCCGAAACCAGCCACTTAATCCAAGCCATCGAAGAAGGGCGTTTACCCAAACCCGATGCACCACAAAATCGGCGCATCCCGATGACCGTCTTGCGCCCACCAAAACTGGCTGGCTCGAGGGCATGGCAAGCCTTGGTTGGTGGTGTGACTCGTGGCAAAGCGATGTTTGTTTCGGGCGAATTGGGCAGTGGGAAAACACGCTTGTTATCCGAATTGGCGGCTTCACGCAGCGCCCTTGGAGCAAAAGTTCTCGAGTTGCGCTGCCGTGAAACCGAAAGTACGATTCCTTTTGCCGCCCTGATTCAAGCCGTGCGCGATCATGTGATGCTCGAGAAACACCTTGGGCAACGCTCGAATTTTCCCGAATTGTGGCGTGGCGAATTGGCGCGGCTGATTCCAGAATTGCGCGACCAAGATGTGGTTTACCGCTCGATTGAACAAAGCAGCGAATTTGGCGATGCTCGAGCCAGAGTTTTAGAATCTTTTACCCAATATGCCCTTTCGATTGCTGCCCCAAATGGAATGCTGATGCTCGACGATTTGCACTGGGCAGACCCCGCCACGCTCGAGTGGCTGAGCTACGCGATACCGCGCTTATTGCCTTTTGGGGTGGCGGTGCTGGCGGCGTTCCAGAACTTAGAAGCTGGCGCAGCCTTGCGCGATTTAATTTCAAAACTCGAGGCTGGAGGATTAGCCAACCACCTTGACCTCGAGCCATTTGGATTGCCAGAAATCGAAGAATTGCTGGGCGGCATAGACCGCCGCGCCACCCCACTGGCTTCTGAGTTGTTGCGTGTCACCGGTGGTAACCCACTTTTTATGGTCGAAACCTTAAAGCACCTGCTCGAGACTGGGCAACTCGATGAACAATGGCAATTGCAGGGTATCCTCGAACCGCCAGAGCGAATCGGGGCGCTGTTGCGGCGGCGTTTGGAGCGCCTCAGTCCACTATCGCGGCGGGTCTTGAGCATGATTGCACTGCTGGACTCGAGCGACAGTGCCTTGGTCGCCAACACCCTCCGAGCCGACGAACTCGAGGTTGCCCAAGCGATTGCCGAAGCCCAACTCAGCCATATGTTGCGCGAGGATGGCGCGTTTTCGCACGATGCCCTGCGCCGTACTGCGCTTGAGTTTTTACCCGAAGCGGTACAACGGGCGCTGCACCGTCGGGCTGCCCAGATTTTAGAAAGCCAAAATGCCGATACCAACCGCATTGCTGGTCATTATATTCGTGCCAGCGATGCCCGTTCGGCTGCGCCCCACCTGATTCGGGCAGCCGAATTAGCGCTTGAACAACTCGAGCCAAGCCGAGCGTTGAGTTTACTCGAGGGTTTAGACAAACAGCATCTTGAAGCCAACCTCGAGACCCGTTGGCGGATTGCCCATGCCGAGGCGCTGTTGGCAGTCAAACGCTACCTCGAAGCCGAAACCGAAGCTCGAGCCGCCTTAATTTTGGCAAAACGTCAGGGGGATGTGCTGTTGCTGCACCGCGCCAGTTTGGTGCTTTCAGAAGCCTATTTATTGCAAGGGCAGGTGCTTGAAGTTCGCACAATGCTCGAGCCTTTGCTGCCAAGTTTGGGCTTTGACCATCGACTGAGGGCGCATGGCTTACTCGGTTGGGCAGAAATCATTCTTGGCGATAGCCCACGGGCGGTCAAAGCCTTTGACCAAACCCTGCCGTGGGGTCCAGAGGCTCAACTGGGGCGGGCATTAACGGCGTGGTACACTGGAAAAACCCGCGATTCGTTACACGCTGCTCAGGTTGCCCTCGAGAACAGCCCTGACGGTTTTAAGCGGGTTCAGAGCAGCCTTGTTTTAGGGGTAGCACTCTGGACTCGAGGACAATTCAGCGATGCCCTACTAACCTTAAATACCGCCCTTGAGCATCCCGAAGCCTTGGTGCAGCAGTGCCATACAGCCTTGTTGGCACGTGCGCCAATTTATTTGTCCAGAGGACAATTTGACCATGCCCTCAAAGATATCCAAGCTGTGTTGAACGACCCACAACCGTATCAAATCAACAGCCAAATTGCCGATGCCGAGAATCAACTTGGGCTTTTGTATGGCTTGTGCGGCAACCTCGAAGCCAGCCTGAGCTATTTTTCGGACAGCATCCGCCGTTGCCAAACCAACAACGACGCTTCGGTTTTGATACCACGTGGGCTGAGAACCGCAATTTTGGCACTGCACCGCGACCCGCGCCACAGCGAGGCTGCCAAAGAAGTGCTGCCCTACCTCGAGTCTTCGCCTCACGCCTTGGGGCGTTGCTATGCAGTGCTTGGGTTAGCCGAAAGTGCCTTGGCGGCTAACAATCTGCCCCAAACCCTCGAGTATGGACAACGGCTGCTGAGCATGGCACTCGAGTACGAAATGCCCGAAGCTCGAGCCTATGCCCAGCTTTTTATTGGCATCAGTCAACCCAACTCCAATGCCCTCGAGAGTGCCTTAACCTTGGCTCAAAGCATCGGGCTAACCCTTGTGATTGCTCGAGCCGCGATTGCTTTGCAGCGCACAAGCCTCGCCCAAAGCGCCCTCGAGCTGCTTTTAGAGCATATTCCAAGTCAATTGCGTGGGTTTGCCGCCCAAAGCGTGGCGGCACAATTGCTGAGCTTGACCTGATAACCTAAGTGCTATGCAAATACGCATTCTTGGTATTCCAATGGATTTAGGAGCGGGTCGTCGTGGCGTAGATATGGGCGCAAGTGCGCTGCGCTACGCCCGACTTGCTGAAAACTTGCGCGAACTCGGACACGAAGTCAAAGACCTTGGCAATATCCCCGTGGCAGTGGTCGAAACCATAGACCGCTCGAGTGGCAATGCCCATTATCTCGAGGAAATCTGCGCCGCTTGTCAAACGGCTGCCGAAATCCTAGCAAGACTCGAGCCAGAGGTTTTTCCGATTTGCATAGGTGGCGACCACAGCATGAGCCTTGGAACGGTGGCAGGTGCATTTCGTGGCGAACGACGCGGCTTAATCTGGGTGGATGCCCACACCGATTTTAATACCCCAGACTCGAGTCCAAGCGGTAACATCCATGGGATGCCAGTTGCCAGTCTGGTTGGGCTGGGCGACCCGCGTTTAATCAACATTGGCACAATTGGCGCAAAAGTTCGCCCCCAAGACATTGTGATGATTGGCATTCGCAGCGTAGACAGCCACGAGCGCCAACTCTTAAAAGAACACGGCATCAAAATTTTTACGATGAAAGACATTGACCGCCTTGGCATGGCAAGCGTGGCTCGAGAAGCCTTTGAACATTTGGCGCATCTCGAAAAGTGGCACGTTTCGTTTGATGCCGACAGCCTTGACCCAAGCATTGCTCCGGGGGTTGGAACGCCCGTGGCTGGTGGTTTATCGTACCGCGAAGCCCACCTTTTGATGGAGCTTTTAGCCGACACACAGCGCGTTGCCAGCCTCGATTTGGTCGAAGTCAATCCTGTTTTAGACCGTGAAAACATGACGGCAGCCCTGCTGGTCGAAATGACCGCCAGTTTGCTGGGTAAAAAAATTCTTTAACATATCGAATCATCTATCGGTTTGATTTGCCCTTTGGACTCTCATGAAAATTGTGTACAATTTTTTCTTGCACCCTCGAGAGACCTCGAGTGGATATTTTTTAGGAGAACTATGCCACGCAAAAAGAAAGAAATTGAAGAAGTGACCGAAGAAAGTTTAATTCCAGACGAAACCGATTTGGATGAAGATACACTTTCCATGAGCCAAACTGATGATTTGTCCATGACTGAGGACGAAGACAGCGACGAGGATTACGAATTGGCAACCGAAGCCGACCTCGAAGGCTTAGACGAAGAAGCGGTCAGTGGAATCGAATTACAACTTGGTATTTTAACCGCTCGAATCGAAGAACTGACCACAATTGTGCGTAAACTCGAGAAAAAACTCGAGAAAGCTGCCATTGGCGATAGCCCAGCCCCAGTCAAGCGCGAGGGTGGTTTTGGACGCGAAGGCGGCGGTTTTGGTGGCGGAAATCGTGATGGCGGAGGCTTTAAGCCCCGCGAAGGTGGCTTCAAGCCCCGTGAAGGCGGTAGCAGTTTCCGTCCTCGAGAAGGCGGCAGCAGCTTTGGTGGGGGAAGCCGTGATGGTGGCAGTTTCCGTCCACGTGAAGGTGGCGGCAGCCGTGACGGTGGATTCCGTCCCCGTGACGATTCACGTCCTCCGCGTGAAGGTGGCTTTAAGCCCCGCGAAGGTGGTAGCAGCTTCGGTGGCGGTAGCCGCGATGGTGGTTTCAAACCACGCGAAGGTGGATTCCGTCCCCGTGATGATTCACGCCCTCCACGCGAAGGTGGCGGTTTTAGCAGCGCTCCTCGAGAAGGCGGATTCCGTCCGCGTGACGGTGGCAGCAGCGCCCCTCGAGAAGGTGGCTTTAGACCCCGCGACGGCAGTAGCAGCGCCCCACGTGAAGGCGGCGGTTTTGGACGCGGTTTCGGCGGCAGCAGCGCTCCGCGTGAAGGTGGCTTCAGACCGCGTGACGATTCGCGCCCAGCCCGTGATGATTCCCGAGGCTCGAGCAGCCCAAGTGGTTTTGGTGGCAAACGCCGCGACCACGGGTTTTCTAAGCGCCGCGAAGATTAAACAGCTTTGTTTTGTCAATCCCATCTCTCGAGGTGGGATTTTTTGTTGAGTGCTTTACACAACCTACTCATCTTGGTGTATCATCCTATGCTGCGGCTCGAGGAGGTCGCTGAACGTATTCACCACAGGGAAGCGCAAGGTCTCGAGGACGCATCGGTCAAACGATTTCTCACTCGAGAACACGAGGTAGACGTTATCGAAAAGCAGTGAATTAAATCACTGAAATCTGCGGATGCGTCTCGGCTGCACACCCCAGCCGCCCGAACCAAGAAGCACTTAGAAAATGCGTCGTGAGACGAACACAAACTAAGGTGCAGGGAAAAAATCCAGACTCGAGAATTGCTCGAGTTGACGTATTTGTGAGGTTTTTTGATGTGTGGAATTGTTGGTTATATTGGAACGCGGAACGCTACCCAAGTGCTGCTTTCAGGTCTTTCTAAACTTGAGTACCGTGGCTATGACTCTTCGGGTGTGGCAGTCCACGATGGTACAAATTTGGTGGTGCGAAAAAACGCTGGCAAACTGGCGGTGCTGCAAGGAGAACTCGAGCAGCAAAACTTAATCGGTACGCTCGGCATCGGGCATACACGCTGGGCAACCCATGGTAAGCCAAACGATGTCAACGCTCATCCGCACGCTTCCGAAGATGGGCAGATTGTGATTATCCACAATGGAATTATCGAAAATTATCTGCCCCTAAAAGAAGGCTTGATGGTTCGCGGTCATGTTTTTAAGTCCGAAACGGATTCCGAAGTTTTGGCGCATTTAATCGAGGAAAAATACACGGGTAATCTCGAGGAAGCTGTACGGGCTGCCTTATCCGAGGTTCGCGGCGCGTATGGAATTGTTGTGACTCACAAAAATCACCGTGAAATTGTGGCTGCCAGAACCGTTTCGCCACTGGTCATGGGTGTGGGAATAGGGGAGATGTTTTTGGCTTCCGATGTTCCAGCCCTGCTCTCTTACACTCGAGAAGTTGTTTTTCTGCACGATGGTGACATGGTGGTGTTGACCGACTCGAGTTACCGCATCATGGACTTGGCTGGCAAGGCTGTGGCTCGAGATGTGACCCACATTGACTGGGATGCCGAAGCTGCCGAAAAAGGTGGTTTTGACACCTATATGCTTAAAGAAATCTATGAGCAGCCGCAAGCGCTCTCGAACACACTTTTGGGGCGTTTGCACGACGAGACTGGCGAGGTTAATTTAGAACTGAACCTTGACCCAGCCAGTTTTAAGCGAATATCTATCATTGCTTGTGGTACTGCCTTTTATGCTGGTTTGGTCGGCGAGTATTTGATCGAACAATTGGCTCGAGTTCCGGTCGAAATAGATGTTGCTTCTGAGTACCGCTATCGTCAGCCGTTGGTTTCTGAAAATACCTTAGCGATTGTTATCTCGCAAAGTGGCGAAACCATAGATACCCTTGAAGCCTTGCGTGAAGCCAAGAAAAGCGGCGCAAAAACCCTTGGAATTATCAATGCCAAAGGCAGCAGCATGACTCGAGAAGTAGACGATACGCTCTACATTCATGCTGGACCAGAAATTGGTGTGGCAAGCACCAAGGCATACACCAGCATGGTCAGTGCAATGCTGATGCTGGCATTGTGGCTTGGACGCGCTCGAGGCACACTGGATGCCGTCAAAGGCGCAGAACTGATTCGCAGCGCTCGAGAACTGCCGCGCTTGGTCGAAGAAGCCCTGTCCGAAACTCGAGTTGCCAACATCAAACGGGTGGCAGAAAAATACAAAGATGCTCGAGACTATTTATTTTTGGGGCGTGGCGTGAACAGCCCAACGGCTTATGAGGGCGCACTAAAACTTAAAGAGATTAGTTATATTCATGCCGAAGCCTATGCTGCTGGCGAAATGAAACATGGACCGATTGCCTTGATAGACGAAAACCTGCCCGTCGTGGTAATTGCCACCGACAGCGTGCTGCTCGAGAAGACCATCTCAAACATCCAAGAAGTCCGCGCTCGAGGTGGTCGGGTTATTGCCGTGGTGAGTGATGGTGATACCGAAGCCAGCCGTCATGCCGATGACATTATTATTGTGCCAAAAAGCCATGAGATGGTCTCGCCGGTGGTCAATGCTGTAGCCATGCAGCTTTTGGCGTACTTTACAGCCACAGCCCTAGGTAAGGACGTGGATAAACCACGCAACTTAGCTAAATCCGTGACGGTGGAGTAACCTCAGAGCCGTATGATACTGGTGGCTTGAGAAGCCTGTATTTCAATCAGTACCGCGCCAAGTTCAACTGTTCCTGTCGCTAATTTCATTGGTTGTCTGACATACCCTTGGGTGCGGAATCGCTCGGCAAACGAAGCTGGGTTGTAACCTTGAGCGCCGCCACTTGGTCCGGTCATACCAACATCGCTGACATAGGCAACACCACCCTCGAGAATCCGGGTATCGAGGGTGGGTACATGGGTGTGGGTACCCAATAACGCACTGATTTGACCTGATAGCGCATAGGCAATCGAAATTTTTTCAAAGACACTTTCACCATGAAAGTCTATTAAAATCCCGTCTAGCTCAGTATCTCGCCAAGCCTCGAGTTGAGCTTCGATAGCCAAGAACGGTGTGTCTACATCGGCAATGGCACTGCGGCTGGCAATGTTCATCACGCCTAATTTCAGTCCATTCTGCTTGAGCATTATTGCGCCTCGTCCAGCCCAGTTTTTACCGCGATTTAATGGGCGCAGCACGTACTCGAGGTCGTGAACGGTTCTGCCTTCGCTGCCATCCCAAGAGTGATTTCCGCCTGTGATGGCTTGGACACCCAAAGCATGGAGTCGTTCAACAGCATTTTTGGTTAGTCCAGCCCCAGAGTCGTTTTCGGCTAGGTTTTCGCCATTTGCCACAATAAAATCTGGGTTGTGCTGGGTTTTTAAGGCTGGGAGGTGTTGCTCGAGATACTCGAGTCCTGCGTTTCCAACAATATCGCCAATAAATAATAATTTCATGGTTATCCTTTGACTGCTCCGTCGGTAAATGTAGCCAATAAGCCTTTGCGAACCAGCAAAAACAAAACAATCGTGGGCAAGTTGGTCAGCACCGAAGCTGCCATTAAAGCACCCCAGTCGTTGCCGCCTTCGCCACCCGCAAAGCGTTGCACGCCAACGGTGAGGGTATAGACCCGTGGACTCGAGGCAATCAGCATGGGCCAAATCAGTTGATTCCAGCTTTGAATAAATAAGTAAATGCCTAACGAAACAATCGCAGCCATGTTCGCAGGCACAAGTACGCGCCACAGCACTTGGCTGCTGCTTGCGCCGTCCACCACCGCAGCCTCGAGAATGCTGCTGGGAAATGCCCTAAAGTGCTGACGCAGTAAGAAAACACTGTAACCACTGCCTAAGAACGGCAGGATCATGCCGGGCAGTGTGCCGAGTAAATTCCAACTGGCGATGGTCAGGTAATTGGGAATGTAAGTAATCACAAATGGAATCATCATGGATAGTACAATTAACGAGAAAAGTAGGTTTTGTCCGTAAAATTGGCGGTGACTAAAGGCATAGGCGGCTGGAATCGCTAGTCCAATCTGACCAAGGGTGACTGCGCCCGAAAACAGTAAGCTATTAAGTAAGTACAAACCCATTGGTAAGCGGTTCAACACCCCTTGATAATGCTCGAGCGTCGGTTGTAAGGGAAATGGGCTGAGGGGATTGCCAAAGAACTCGGTGGGCGATTTGAAGCTCAGTCCGACTTGGTAGACCAACGGCAGCAGCAACAAAGCCGTGGCAAAAATTAGTGTAACTCGAGCCATATTTCTAGCGTTCATAAGAAACTCGCTTCTCGAGCAAACGAAATTGCCAGAAAATTAGGGCAGCAAACGCAGCGATTAAAAGCACCGATAGCGCCGCCGCTCGTCCAGCCCTAAAGAACTTAAAGCCTTCGTTATAAACTGTATACATTAGGTTATCGGTTGCGCCCGCAGGACCACCAACGGTCAGCACTTCGATGGGAACAAAAACCTGCTCGAGCGACTGTAATAAGGTTGACACCAACAAGAAAATTGCACTTGGCGCAAACAGTGGCAGGATGATAAAATAAATTAAATTCCAACCACTCGCACCATCCACCCGGGCTGCCTCGAGAAATTCTTTGGGAATGGCACGCAGTCCAGCCAAGGCAATTAAGTAATTAAAGCCCAAAAACTTCCAATTGGCAACCAAGGACACCGCCGGTAATGCCAAACTCGGGTCATTCAGCCAAGCAGGTCGTGGCAATTGCAGCGCCCCAAGAATCGCATTAAATAAACCACCTGCCGGCAAATAAAACCACAACCAAATCAGTGTGCCAATAGAAACAGCAATCACGGCTGGAATAAAAAGCAGTGTCTGGTAAACTTCGGCTTCACGGCTCGAGACTTGCAGGGTTAAAAGCGCTAAACCTATTGGCAGTAAAAAATTCCCAATCAATGCCAAACCCATGTAGTACAGGCTTTGCAGCAGCATCGTCACAAAATCAGGTGTTTTTATAATCTCGAGGTAATTGTCAAAGCCAATAAATTCGCGTTTAGGATTGACCAAATTCCATTCAAAGAAACTGATAAAAACCGTGCGGAAAAGTGGATAGAAGACAAAAAGTGCCAGTGGGATAAAGACTGGCACAACAAACCAAAGGGGTTTTACTTGCACTTCTCCCCAGCAATCAAACGATTAACCTCGAGCGCTGCATTTTTTAGGGTAACTTCGGCAGTGGCTTGCCCAGACAAGGCTTGCTGCACACCCTTAAATAAGGCTTGACCGGCGGCTAAACCATTTGCTCCAGGCAGGCTGGTCCAACGAATCGTGTTGCCAAGTTGTTTGATGCCCACTTGTTGAATTGGGTTTTGGGCAATAAAATCCTTTAAGTACCTCGAGTCCAAACTGAGGCTTGGCAAAAGCGGCACATAACCCGTTCCCTTGGTCCACGTGCTAAAACCGCTTCCTGAAGTCAGGTATTGAATAAATTTCCACGCTGCCGTTTGTTTGGCAGGGTCTTTGGCAAAGCTAACCAGCACATTGCCACCACCAGGAATCCGCACGGGTTTGTTGCCAAAACGCGGGTAAGGGATACCGCGCAATTCAAATTTGGCATTCTTTTGGTAATTGGCTCGAGATGCAATGGTCGTAAAATGCACCAGTGTTTCGCCAGCCAAGAATGCCTGTTCGCCTTGTTGATAATTGGCGTTTAACCACGTGCCGTTCTTGACCAAATCCGACCAGAGTTGTAGCGCAGTTGCACCTTCTTTACTATCAAACACAGCTTTTTGCATTCCGTTCTGGCACTCGAGGATATTGCCGCCGTTGCTCGAGACCAGCCCTTCGATACTCCAGTTATCGTCGTTGTAACCCATTGAAATGGCGTATTTACCAGTTTTGGCTTTGATTTCTGGGGCGAGTTTGCGCCAAGCCTCCCAAGTGTTGGGGAGTTTATTCAGGTCTAAACCTGCTTTTTTTGCCAAATCGGTGTTGACATAACCGATCATGTTAGAAAGCGAGTACGGCAGCCCAACCAAATCTGTGCCGACTGTGCCAAGGGCAAAAACGCTTTTAGGGAAGGTCTCGAGGTGCTTTGTGCCACCGTTCTGAGCCGCAAGTTTGCGAATTTCTTGGAACGGCAGGTTCTCCGAGACATAATTGGTGTACAAATAGCCAACTTGCACCACTTCGGGTGGGTTGCCACCAGCAATCGCGGCTTGGGTGTTTTGCAATAAACCGGTGTAACCCGTTTGCGCTCGAGATTCGATTTTGATGCTTGGATTGGCTTTTTCAAACGAAGCAATTAAATCACGCACGGCAGGAGCGCCAAAGGCTTCGGTATTGATATTCCAATACCCGATGGTGGTGACAGAATTTTGCGAGAAAGCCACTGCCCCAAAAGCCAGCAACAAACCCATTCCTAAAAACCGTTTTTTCATAAAAACCTCCACTTGTTATTTCTGCTCAGTAGAAATATAATTCTGCTGTGAAGAAAGCATACTCAGCCATTGTCAAGCCATCGTCAGACGCAGCCCTCGACTCGGCAACCAACAAATCAAGTACGGTTCAGGTCGTTAGCACCGCACTAGAACTGCTCGAGCAAATATCAGAATTACAACCGGTCGGGCTTTCTAGCCTCAGTCAAGAAGCTGGACTTAGCCTTAACCAGACCTTTCGACTGCTGGCAACCCTCGAGTCAAGCGGTTACTTGGTACGCGACGAACAAAAACGTTACTCGCTTGGGGCAAAACTGCATCTGTTGGGGTCTCGAGCGCCAATTTTTGAGAACCTGATTCAAGCGGCTGCGCCATACATGGATGCACTCTCGGAACTCAGTGGCGAATCGGTTTTACTGGCTGTTCGGGTCGGACTCGAGCGCATGGTGGTTGCCAAACGTGAAGCCAAGCATTCGTTGCGGGTCGAGTGGGCTATTGGATCGAGATTACCGCTTTATGTTGGTGGGCTTGGCTTGGCATTACTAGCTTTCTCGAGCCAAAGTATTCAAAAAGAAGTGCTGAAACAAAAACGCACTGCCTTTACTAATAAAACGCTGGTGAACTCCCAAGAATTATCACTCGAGATTGCTCAGATTCGCCAAAACCTAATTCGAGTTTCAATAGACGATTATGCGATTGGAGAATTTGCCATTGCTGCGCCAATTGTAGCCAACGAAAAGCTGTTTGGCGCAATCAACATTGCGGGATTTACAGCCCGTTTAACTGCCCAAAAACAAAAACTCTACCAGACTGCCTTAAAAAAAGCGGCTCGAGAAATTGCGGCAATTTTAAGCTGACAAATGGCTGACCATGCCAAGACACCACCCTGACAGATGAACTTCAGACTGCAATTCTCAATGGAGGTTCGTATGAATAAGCGTACTGTACTGGTTTCATCTTTGGTGCTGCTCGGGCTAACCGCAGTTCTGGCGCAAGGCAAAACCACCACTCTTAACTTTTACTCGAGCGGTGATGTCAACGTTAAAAGCCTATGGGAAAACAACCTGATTCCGATGTACGAAAAAGCCACCCCGAACGTCAAAATCAATCTGATTTTCTCGCAGAGCGGCGTGGGAAACCAAGCCACGATAGACCGTTTGGCGGCGGCTAAAAAAACTGGGCAAGTCTCTGGCGTTGACTTAATAGAAGGACCAGTTGGCGATGCTGGCGACGCTGGCTTACTGACCAAGCTCGACAGCAAAAAGATTTTTCGTTTAACCCGAGTCGAAGAAAATGTCTTTGCTCGGCTTAACGGCTTTGGAATGCCCTACCGAGGCTCGAGTGTGGTGCTTGCTTACGACAGCAATAAGGTTAGCAAACCACCGCTTACAGTCGAGAGTTTACTGGCTTGGGTGGCAAAAAATCCTGGGCAATTCACCTATAACACCCCAGATACAGGCGGCAGTGGCAATGCCTTTGTGACCCGAATTTTACGCATGGGTATCGAAAGTACCGATGCCAGAACCTTTGAAACTGGCTATGACCCTGCTTTAATTAAACAATGGGACAAGGGATTTGAAGTCCTTAAAAACCTGAATAAATCCTTGTACAACAACGGGCAATTTTCAAAGAACAACGCCGAAACGATTCAGTTGCTTGCCAAAGGCGCGATTACTTTAGGCCCAGTCTGGTCAGACCAAGGTTTAAGCGCCTTGACCAACGGTATTCTGCCAGCCAACATTAAACTGGCGCAAATTAACCCACCATTTTACGGTGGCAGTTCTTACCTTGGTGTCGTGGCTGATAGCCCTAACCAAGTATCTTCGTTTAAGTTCCTAAACTGGTTGCTGACTGAAGAAATCCAAACCATTATTACCGAAAAAATGAATGGCTATCCTGGCATCAAAGTTATTTTCATGCCCGACGCTGTTCGCAATAAATTCAAAGCCTTGGCAAAAACCTTTTCTTTTGGTTTCTCGAGCAAATATGTTGCCGATATGAACCGTTTGTGGTACGAAAAAGTGGCTGGCACACCCAAATAATGATTTCGATCGAACTTGTCAATACAAAAGCAATTATGATTACTGTTACAAATGTTTTTTGTAGGGGCGAACCTTGTGTTCGCCCTGCTTTGAAATTGGTACGTGAGTTCCCTCGTCAAACGCTTGACTACTTTAGGTGATTGATGAAATCAAATTGGCAAAACGTGATTGGTTTATTGCTGGTCGCTCCTGTGATGCTGGTGTTGGTGGTCTTAACGGTCATTCCAGCACTCGAGGCGGTGCGTTTTTCCTTGGGTTTTGTACCCGAAGATAACCCTGCTTATGCTTCAGGTTTGGATTTAATACGTTCCAATTCGGGGTCGCTCGAGGTTTTCAATAAATTATTTGCCAGTTCGTTTTTCTCGAGTAACTTGGCTTTGACGTTGCGGGTTTCGTTTGTCACCGTGTTTATTTTGGTGTTGCTGGCGTATCCATTGGCGTTGTATGCACGTTTTGGTTCTGGGCGTTTGGCACAAATCACCAAGGCATTGTATTTACTGCCGATGTTTGTTCCAGTGATTATTGCCACTTATGCGCTGATTACCTTTTATGGGGATAACGGTTGGCTCGAGGCAATTTTAGGGGTCTTTGGCATTGCCTACACGTCTTTAATTCGTCAGGAAGCTGGGATTATCATGGGTCATATCTGGGTGGGGATTCCATTTGCGGTTCTGATGCTATCCAGTGGTCTCGAGGGGATTGGTTTTGAGAGCATCGAAGCAGCAAAAGACCAAGGGGCTTCGTTCTGGACGATTTTCTGGCGGATTATTCTGCCAATGAACCTCGCGCCACTTTTGATTGTGCTAACTTTTAGTTTTATTGGTGTTTTTGGCAGTTACACCGTGCCATATATGCTTGGGGCAAGTGCGCCACAAATGCTCGGGGTGAGCATGAGTCTTAATTTTAGTGCTTTTCGGCAACCACAAACGGCAGTGGCAATGGCTGTGATTAGTTTTGCGGTGTGTGCCTTGGCGGGGGCGTTGTACGTCTGGGCGACCACGCAACGCGGAGCAGGGAAATGAGTTTCTTTTGGTTTTGGCGCAATCCTGCGATGCGAAAAGCCTTTGGGATTTGTTTGCTGCTGGCATTTGGGGCTTTTTTACTGATGCCGCTTGTCACGCTGTTGCTTTGGGCATTTGCCGATAAATGGTTTTATCCTGCACTTGTACCACAAGAATTTGGTTTGCGTTGGTGGTCTTGGATTGTGGACAACACCGACTTGTCTAAAGCGGCGGCATATAGTTTTACGATTGCTCCGACGGTTACGGTACTTTCAATGCTGATTTGCTTACCTGCCGCCTATGCTTTTGCACGATTTGAGTTTCCTCTAAAACGCTTTTTCTATGTTTCGTTGCTGGCTTCTAATGCCTTTCCAAAACTGGGTTTGTACATTGCGATAGCCGCCATTTTCTTTCGGCTAAATCTAATCGGTACGTTTTGGGGTGTGGTTTTTGTGCAACTGCTGAATACCTTAGTGACCATGACGTGGATTCCAGCCGCCGGTTTTGCCAGTGTGCCACGCGAACTCGAGGAGGCAGCCCGGGATTTAGGCGCAAGCCCGTGGCGGGTATTCTTTACAGTCACGCTACCGATTGCCATGCCCAGTGTGATTGTGGCGGCGATTCTAACTTTCTTAAATTCGCTCGATGAAGCCCAAGCCACGCTTTTAATTGGCTCACCAAATATCATCACCATGCCTGTACAAATGTACACTTTGGTTGGCAATTATCCAGAGCCTGTCGGGGCAATTTTTAGTGTGCTGCTGACCCTTCCCAGTGTGTTGTTGTTGCTGGCAGCCCGTAAGTATTTACTCGGTGGTTATATCGCCGCAGGATTTAGGTAAATTATGACTCCAATTTCTTTTTTGAACATCACTAAAAAATACGGTGCAAAAGCCGTGGTCAATAACCTTAACCTCGAGATTGCTGGTGGCGAACTGATCAGTTTACTCGGACCTAGTGGTTGCGGTAAAACCACCAGTTTGCGAATGCTGGCAGGATTTATCACCCCTGACGGCGGCGACATTAAACTTGGCGGCTCGAGTATTTTGCCGCTTGGCGCTGAACACCGCCCGACCGCCATGGTTTTTCAGCGTTACACGCTCTGGGGGCATATGAATGTTTTTCATAATGTTGCCTTTGGGCTTAAATTGCGTAAAATTAGCCAAACCGAAATTAAAACCCGAGTTGCCGAAATGCTCGAATTGGTTGGCTTAGCAGGCTACGAAACCCGAATGCCAAGCCAGTTAAGCGGTGGTCAGCAACAACGAATTGCCTTGGCTCGAGCCTTGGTGGTGCGCCCGCAAGTGCTGTTACTCGACGAACCACTCTCGAGTCTCGATGCACGACTGCGGGTGGCGCTGCGTGATGAAATCAGGGCAATCCAGCGTCGGCTTGGCATCACCACGGTCTTTGTGACCCATGACCAAGAAGAAGCACTAGCAATTTCGGACAGGATTGCGGTCATGAACGATGGTTTGCTGCATCAAGTCGCCTCGCCTTCGTTGTTGTACGCCCAACCCAAAACCTTGTTTGCAGCCCAATTTATTGGCAGTATGAATTTTTTACCTGCCAGAATTCAGGCTGGCAAACTCGAGGCTGGGGCTTTTGAGCTACCCGTGGATTTACCAGATGGCGATGTGACCCTTGCGATTCGACCCGAAGACTTGGTGTTTTCAGAAAATGGCGTACCTGCCGAGATTGAACAAATTTCCGAGCTTGGGCATTACCGTTCACTCGAGGTTCGGGTTGGGCAGCAGAAACTGGTGGTATTTGCGGCTCGAGGCGCAACCAACACCAGCAACCTCCGTCTGACTCGAGCCGTGATTTACCAAAAAGACCAATTTGTTGGAGAGTGGAATGCAACAAAGGCGGTGGCTTAAAATGGCTTTAACAGCGCATCTCGAGAATATCATTATGCAGCGTGGCTACCTTCGCAGCGCTCACCGTGGCGCACCAAGTTTTGCCGATGGCAACACCGATGCGGCGGTTCTGGCAGCCCTGCAACATCATCCAGATTTAATTGAAATTGATGTTCATAGCTCGTCCGATGGTCAGATTGTTTTGTGGCACGATGACGATGTAAAAACCAGTGGTCAGCGCCTAAAAATTGCTGAGACTAAGCTCGAGGTACTGCGTGAACTGCGTTTTAAGGACAATGCCAAAATTATTACACTCGAGGAAGCGCTGGAAATCACCGATGGTCAAGCGGGATTGCTGATTGACTTAAAAGCCAAGCACCTCGAGCATAAAATAACCGAGATTTTGCAGCAGCATCATGCCGAGAATGCCGTGGTTTGTGGCGGATATATCTCGAGCCTAAAAGCCTTTCAAGCTTTCGGGATTAAAGTTTCGTACACCCCAGACCCTGTGCAAGATATTTTTTGGCAACGCCGCCAAGAACTCTGGACTTGGGATGCGATGACGGTGCATCATCGTACCGTTTCAAAAGCCTTATTAACTCGAGCCGAAGCGGTTGGAATGCGCGTGATTGCTTGGACAGTAGACGATGCCAAACGAATGCAGGAATTGATAACGCTGGGTATTCATGGCATCACCACCAATAAAATTGAAATGTTGAGCGCTTTGGAGGTCGTATGAATTTTACTGGCACAGTTTCACCAAGCACACTCGCGCCGTATATCAATCACGAATTTCTTGTTCCAAACGGCACTAAACGAGTTCGCATAACCCTCGAGTACAACAAACCTGGAATTTGCCAATTGTACTTATCGGTTTTTGCTCCAAACGGCTACCGAGGCTCGAGAATGTTGCCAGCCGCAATTGGCTTGGTCAGCCTCAAGTTGGATTTAAGTGCTGGGCTTGCTTCGCTGGGTGGGATTAAAGGCGAGATTGTACCGGGGACTTGGCGGGCGCAACTGGATTTGGAACGCACCGCGTATACGGTAGATTATGCTTTGCGAATCGAGTTTTTTGAGGTTGAACCAGAAGCACACAAAGTACCTCAAAACTCCGAGGTGGTAATTAAGAACATGGCTGGTTGGTACAAAGGCGAATTGCACAGCCACAGCCATCACTCTGACGGACGCACCAGTGTCAGCGAATTGGTAGCTTCGGCTCGGCATTATGGCTTAGATTTTTTAAGTCTCACCGATCATTTTACCACGGCTGGCTGGGAAGAATTGGCTGCCTTACAAACACCAGATTTATGTTTAATTCGTGGTCTCGAGATTACAGGGCATCGGGGTCATGCCAATTTGCACGGTTTAGAAGAATGGATTAACCCTTTTGTGGACGAACCAGAATCTTGGAGTATCAATCATGCAGCCCAAGAAATCCATGCTCAGAACGGATTATTTTGTGTCAATCATGCGTTTTCGCTCGATTTGGGATGGCGTTACCACGAATTTGACTGGAATAACTGCGACCTGCTCGAGATTTATCATCATCAAGAAGGCGAGGACAACACCCGCCAACTTGGTCTGTGGGATGAATTATTGCGCTCGGGTAAACGCATTACGGGCGTGGCTGGCACAGATTCGCATGACCCTTTTCGTGGGCGGCACCGCCTTGGGCAAGTCTTTACGGTGGTCTATGCGGCGGCTCTCGAGTCCAGTGCGATCCTGACTGGACTTCGCCAAGGTGCAGCCTATGTCACGCTAGGACCAAGCCTGAGTTTTACTGCCAGCAGTGCAACCCAAACGGCTGGAATGGGCGAAACACTCGAGGTCAATGATGCAGTGCGTTTGAAGATCGAAATCGGTCATCTCGAGCAACCAGCCCGATTGGTGATTCTGAAAAACGGTTGGTATTTTAAGCACTTGGACTTAGCTGCTAAAGACCACAGTATTCAACTCGAGGACATCGAACCAATCAAAGGCTATTACCGCCTCGAAATTTTTGCTCGAGAATCACAAAACACGCTTGGTTCAGGGCGAAATTGGGCGCAAACCCTGTGTTTATCCAATCCGATTTTTATGCAGTAAATAACGCCTAAAAAACCATTGGGTGTAACACTTCTAAAAATGCTTGGTCACCAATCTTTTGATGATGACATGGCGCTACAATTCGGGTTGTTCCGACTCGCCAAATACCTGAGTAAAATCCTCGAGTTGGCGTGATTTGCTCCAAAATAGCTGGAATACCAACCTGAGCAATTTTTGCATCTTCCCAACGCCAAGCCAGCGTCCATTTTCCATCGGCAGCATCCACCCGAAAAGAAGTGCTGTCTACATTAGCAAATCCGCGCATCACATCAAGCTCGAGTTCATTCAACCGACCCAATGCCCGAGCCGCACCTAAACTCGAGGGATGACGATAAACCTGTTCTGGCGTGCCGGTTTGCAAAATTTTGCCTTGCCCTAGCACAATTAAACGGTCAGCTACTGCAAAGGCTTCGTCGGGGTCGTGGGTCACGTGTAAGGCACTGCGTCCAGCCTGACGAATCAGACGGGCAACATCGGCGCGTAAACTTTCGCGCAAGATTGGATCAAGGGCGCTGTACGGCTCGTCGAGCAGAATAAGGGCTGGATTGACTGCCAAGGCTCGAGCTATCGCCACCCGTTGGCGTTGTCCGCCGGATAACCGCTCGGGGCGAGTGCTTTCAAAACCAGATAAACCAACGGTATTCAGTAATTCTTTGGCGGTACGTTCTGGATTTTTTTGTTTTTGCATCACCAAGGTTAAGTTTTGCAAAGCATTCAAGTGGGGCATTAAGGCATAATCTTGAAAAACATAGCCCAACCCTCGAGCTTCTGGCGGTAAAAGATTAGCAAGCCGCCCGCCAATCAGTAACTGCCCAGCATCAGGCGGGAACAACCCTGCAATCAGGCGCAACAATGTGGTTTTGCCACTGCCAGATGCACCCAGCAGCGCCACGATTTCGCCATTTTCGACGGTTAAATCAAGTTGCTCGAGAATTGTTTTTGTTCCAAAGCGCTTGGTGATTTGCTGCATTTCTAAGGCTTTGCTCATTTTTGCCTCGAGAGTAATAATGTCGGTAAGGACAGAACAATCAGCACGGTTGCCACTGCCGCCGCCGCTCGTAAATTACCTTCGTTCAGTAAGCCCAGCACTGCCACGCCAATGGTTTCTGCGCCTGGTGCATATAAAATACTCGAGAGTGTGATTTCGGCAAGCGCAAGTGGGTAAACCGTCATGACCGAAGCAATTAAATAGGGTTGTAGAAGCGGCAGCACCACCCGTCTAAAGGCAGTGCTGCGCGGTACACCATGAACTCGAGCCGCGAATTCTAAGGCATCGCCCCGAGCCTCCAAGCCACCTCTGGCACTTTGTAGACTTGGGGTCAAAAAACGCAGCGCGTAGGCTGCCAGTAAAATCCAAGGGGTCGCATAAAAACCACTAACGCCACCATAAGCCAAAATAAAGCCCAGTGCCAGAATTGTTCCCGGTAACAAGTACGTTAGGGCAATCGCACGGTTGAGCCATGCAATCAGTCGGCTCGAGCGTTCGGTGTACGCCAATAACAACCCTAATCCAGCCGTTAAAAAAGCTGCACTAATGGCTAATAACAAACTGTTCTTAAAACCATTTTGGACTTGAGTTAAACCAAAAGCCAATTGGTAATGCTCCAAAGTTACGCCACTTGTATACGCTGGCTTGAATGCCAAAAAAGCAATGCTGCACAACGGAATAATACTCGAGACTGCAAACCAAATGCCAACTGCGACCCAAGCCAATTTTTGCCCTTGGGCGGCGCGTTCGCCCAGACTAGGCGCAGTATTGGTATCGCCAGAACGCAGCGCCAGCGCAGGCAAAGCAATCAAGCACAACAGCACCGCCACTCCACTGGCAGCCGAAAGCGGATTATCCAACGTGGGATTGAGTAAACGCGCATAAGCAAGTGTAGCCAAGGTGTAGACCTTAGCGGGAAAACCCATGATGGCGGGTACACCAAAATTACCAAGCAGGGTTAAAGCCAGCAGCACCGCCGCCGCAACCAGCCCTGGACGAGCCAACGGCAGTGTTACCAAGCGCAGCGTGGCAAAAGCATTCAAGCCATGAACCCGAGCCGCTTGGCTATAACTGGCACTTTGCGACTCGAGACTGGCACGAATTAAAATATATGCCAAAGGCGTGTAATGCGTTGTCCAAGCCAGTAGAATTCCTGTCCAGCCGTACAAATTAATAATCACATTACCCGTAATCGGATTTCCTGCACCCAGCGCCGCCAACCACGCCGTTGCTCCGATAAACGGTGGCACGAGGTACGGCAAGAAAATTGCAATATCTAGCCAGCGCGGTAACTGCGCCTCAAAAACCAGCAGCGCAAGACCACCGCCCAAAACCAAGCAAAAAAGTGTTCCCAAACCAACCAAAGCAAACGTTGTTGTCACCACTTCAAATTCCTGCCAAGGCACAACACTCAGCCCTCGAGTCAGCACCAAACCGATTGGGAATAACGCTGCAATCGCCAGTACAACCGCTAACACCTTAGTCATTGGGTCTCTCCCACCTACATTTTAGATTTTTCAAAAAGCGGCAAATCTGTCACTTCGGTGGGAGAGACTTTTCCCTACTCCTGTTAGTCGGAAGTTTTTTAGCAAAAGACACTAAAAAACTTCGGGATTATTTCTATTTCAAATCGAATAACTTGCTAAACCGCTCACCGAGTTCAGCCTTGTTGCTGGCAATAAACGCCGAGGCACTGGTCATGGTATTGAACTTAGCAGGCACTCCGACTGGGCGGGTTGCACCACTGACCACTGGCATATAGTTTTGTTTGACAAATAAATCTTGGGCTGGTTTGCTGTACAAGAATTTTAGGAAATCTCGAGCCAATTCACTTTGCTTACTGGTCTTTAGCACCCCAATTGGGGTTGGTACAAGAATTGCACCCTCGATAGGATAAATCACTTCGAGCGGTGCGCCTTTTAACTTCTCGGCACGCAAATTAAAATCGGTAGTGATTGCCACGCCGTACTCACCGTTAATCAGCTTGGTAATCGTAATTGGATTACTCTGCTCGATTTTCAGCCCATTGTTTTTTAAGCCCTCAAAGAAACTCCAACTGTACTTATTGACCAGTGTTCCTACTGTCGAAAGCGCCGCGCCACTAAAAAGCGGATTCGGCATGACCAACAAGTTTTTATACTCTGCTTTACTTAAATCCTTGTAACCACGCGGTAAAACACTGACTTTTTTGGTATTCACACCCAGCACGTTGTACAACAAACGCGCTTCGTAGTATTTGCCGCCTTCGTAGACACTGGTGGCTGGAACACCCGTAAAGGTCGGGGCAACTCGAGCCAAACGATCCTTAACACTTAAACTCTGAAAATAGGTTTGGTCAGCTACCCAAAGTAAATCGGCTTGTGGATTGTTCGCCGCAAATTCCGCCTCGAGTTTGGCGGTTACTTCGCCAGTACCAGAACGAAATAAACGCACATCTACACTCGGGTTTTGGCTTTTAAACAAATCAATATGTTGTTGCACATTGGCTTGGGTTTCGGAAGTATAAAGCGTTAAAACCTTTTGTTGTTGCGCTAGACTCGAGACCGAAACAACCAAGAACGCCCCACCAAGAAAAAAGAGTTTATTCATGGCAGCATGATAATAAGAAATTTATCAGCTAACTGTCAGGAACACCAAAAAATCATGTCATGAAAAGCTGACAATTGCGCGTCATAATGTTTTATGGAGGTCATCGTTGAATAAAATTCTTGCTCCGATAGTCACAGGCTTACTGGTTTTAGGTGTCGGTTACTTAATTTTTACGTCGGCTAGTCAACAATTATCTGGTCCAATTAAATTACGTGGTGCTGTAGGTTCGGAAAAAGAAGCGTTTTTTGCTGACCCCGAATTGCAACAAGTGCTCAAAGATAAGGGTTTTAGTATAGAAATAGTCAAAGCTGGCTCGAGAAGTATTGCCACCACCTTTGATTTAACTGGTTTTGATTTTGCTTTCCCTGCTGGCTCGGCAAGTGCCAGTAAGCTCAAAAAAGACCGCAATGTCGCCACCAATTACGATGTTTTTTATAGCCCGATGGTGATTGCGACTTGGAAAACCATCTCGAGTATTTTAATTGCCAACAACGTTGCAAGCAATAAAGGCAAGTTTGACGAGTTAAACCTAACCGCTTTTCTCGAGTTGTTCAAAGCCGGTAAGCGCTGGTCAGACCTGAAAAATAGTGCTGATTATGATGTTTCTAAACCAGTTTTAATCAACACCACCGATGTTCGCAGCAGCAACAGCGCCGCCCAATACTTGGGCTTAGTCAGTTACATTCTGAACAACAAAAGTATTGTCTCGAGTAATGCCGAAATAACCACGGTTTTAGCCACAGCCACGGCGCTTTTTGCCAAACAAGGTTTTCAGGAATCCTCGAGTGCGGGTCCTTTTGAAGATTATTTCCTGATTGGCATGGGGAAATCGCCGCTTGTCTTTATTTATGAATCGCAATTTCTCGAGAAAGTGGTGCAAAAAGTCTTGCGTCCCGAAATGCGTTTGATGTATCCAAGCCCGACTATTTTTACCAAGCATATTCTGGTGCCGTTAAGTGCCAATGGCATTAAACTTGGCGAACTGATGACCACCGATTTGAATGTTCAACGCATCGCTGCTAAGTACGGGTTTAGACCCAATAACCAAACCAGTTTTGCGGCTGCTGTGCAGCAGTATGCCTTGCCGATTAAGGACAACATTGTGAATGTGGTGGATGCACCCAGTTTTGAAATTTTGGAAAGCATGATTATGCAAATCGAGAAGCGCTAAAAGGAGAATTACCATGGAATTATCACCACCAGAAACCTTAACCGCCCCAGAAGCCGTTCAGCCCGTTGCGCTCGAGAAAGCCGGTGGGATGGTCAAACTTAAACCGGCGCAATTAACCGAACTCGAAGACCGAGCCGATGATTTTGTCGAAGATGTCTTAAAACTCGATGTCCAATCCGATGATTTTAAGGCGCGAATGGTGGCGATTAACGACCTTGGCAACGCCGAAGCTCGCCAAGCTGCCAGTGTTTCTAACCGCATGATGGATAGACCACTGGCTGCCAGTAAGGGCTTGCAGGATGGCAATACCCCTGTTTCAAAATCCTTAACTGAGTTGCGTCGAACTGTCGAAGACCTCGACCCAAGTAAGCAAGGTGATATGTTTGCACCAAAAAAACTGTTTGGCTTAATTCCATTTGGTGATAAATTACGCGATTACTTCATGCGTTACGAAAGCGCTCAGGGGAATCTCAATAAAATCCTCGAGAGTCTGTACCGTGGGCAAGACGAACTCCGTAAAGATAACGCCAGCATTGAACAAGAAAAAGTCAATTTGTGGGCAGCCATGCAAGCCTTACAAGGGTACATTTATGTTGGGCAGCAAATAGACCTTAAACTCGAGTCTCGAGTGACTGCATTACAAACTTCAGACCCCGAAAAAGCTCGGGTTGTACGTGACGAAATGCTCTTTTATACCCGTCAGAAAGTTCAGGATTTGTTGGTACAACTCGCGGTTAGCATTCAGGGTTACTTGGCACTGGATTTGGTGCGTAAAAATAATTTGGAACTGATCAAAGGCTGTGACCGTGCCAGTACAACCACCGTTACGGCGCTGCGGACAGCCGTGATGGTCGCGCAAGCCCTTGCCAATCAAAAATTGGTACTTGACCAGATTAACGCCCTCAACGCCACGACCAGTAATTTAATTGAAGCCACCTCTAAAATGCTGCTCGGGCAATCGGACGCTATCGCCAAGCAAAGCGTCAATACCAGCATTGGCATTGACAGCTTAAAAGCCGCTTTTGATAACATTTACCAATCCATGGATAACATGAGTAATTACAAAGCGGCGGCGCTCGAGAGCATGCAGCAAACCGTGGGGATACTTGCCGAAGAAGTTGGAAAATCCAAACAATACTTGGATCGCGCTCAAGCTCAGGTGCTGACTTCCGAAGTTAAATCGCTTGGCGAAGGATACAAAATCTAATGCACTGGACTCGAGTTTGCGTACTTGCCCTGAGTGTCTTTTTTATTGGGTGCAATGCTGAACCAAGCCGCTTAAATTTAATCGCAGGCTCGGAAATTAGGGACCTTGAGCCTATTTTTGCCGAAATGCAAAAAGAAATTGGGATTGAACTTAACATTACTTATGCAGGAACACTCGATGGTGTCGAACGCATCCGGGGCGGCGAAACCTTTGATGCGGCGTGGTTTTCTCATGCCAAGTACCTGAAATTATCGGCTAAAGAAAAAGTTCAAGCCGAAGAACGAATCATGCTTTCACCAGTGGTGCTGGGCGTTAAACGCAGTGTGGTACAAAAACTTGGTTGGAGTGGCAAGAGCATTACTTGGGCAGATATTGCCAAGGCATCCGAAAGCGGGCAATTGCGCTACGCGATGACCAACCCGACCACTTCTAACAGTGGTTTTACGGCGCTGATGGGGGTTCATTCAGCTTTTAATGGCTCAAGTGAAACATTAAAGAAGTTTTTCGCAGGGCAACGCTTAACCGCCGGCTCGAGCGGCTGGTTAGCCGAAGCCTTTGTGCGTGACCAAGCTAATTTAGACGGCATGATTAACTATGAAAGTGTGCTTTTAAGCATTCAAACTCAGTTACAAGAACCACTCGAGTTGCTGTACCCCAAAGAGGGCATTGTGACGGCAGATTATCCGCTTGTGCTGCTGGATAATTCTAAGCGCGAGTTGTATCAAAAAGTCGTGGATTATCTGCGCTTGGATAAAACCCAGAAACGAATCATGGACAGCACTTTACGCCGCCCAGCCACAACCAATGTGCCACTCTCGAGTGCCTTCCCAAAAGCCTTGCTGATCGAATTGCCGTTTCCAGCTACTGCCCAAGAAGTGGATTCAATTTTAGCCAAATTCTTATCTGACCAGCGCCGACCAGCCCACAGTGTCTTTATTTTGGATGTCTCGGGAAGTATGGAGGGCGAACGGTTTACTTCCCTTAAAAATTCGATTAAACGCCTCGCAGGAGCAGATACCAGCTTAACAGGTCGATACTCGAGTTTCCAGAACCGTGAAAAAGTCACGATTATCACCTTTAGCGGCAAGGTCAGCCAGCCAAAAACCCGAACCATTGCGGGTGAAACCACACGCCAAGAAATCAGAGAACAGACCGATGCACTGGTACTCGATGGTGGAACAGCTATTTATGATGCCTTAAACAGCGCTTATGCGTATCTCGAGGCAACTGTGCCAAATGAACCCAACAACGCCTTTAGTGTGGTGTTAATGACCGATGGTGAAAACAATACTGGAGCAGTTTACAACGATTTCGCAACTCGCTTTGCCACCTTCTCGAGTACCACCAAAGCCGTTAAACTCTTCCCGATTCTCTTTGGTGAAGCCAATACCGACGAAATGACCAATCTTGCCAACCTCACTGGCGGACGGGTGTTTGATGGGCGAAAATCACTCGAGAATGCCTTCAAAGAAATCAGGGGTTATCAGTAATGCGCGGATTTTGGTTGTACATTTACTCGGAACGCAATCTGTATGGCTGCTTATTTGCACTGGCTGGCTTAGCACTGTACTTTGCTGGAATTATTAAAGACTACTGGTATTTAATCGTGCCGGGCTTGTATTTGGTCGGAATGATGCTCAACCCGCCCAGCCGTGCTGACCTTGAATTAAAAAACAACTTACAAGACACAGAAATTAAAAATGCTCTCGAGCAAATGATTGGTAAAGCCAAGCGACGCTTGCCCCCAGAAGCTGTGGCACACTGCGAACGCATCAAAACACTGGTGGTCGAAATGCTACCCCGAATTCGCACCGCCCAAGGCACACAAGATGCCTTTGCAATCAAACAAGCCGCACTGGATTATCTGCCGCACACGCTCGAGAATTACTTGGCGTTACCGCCCGCTTATGCCAATATCCACCCGATAAAAGACGGCAAAACCGCCAAAGTTATTTTGCTCGAGCAACTAACCCTTCTCGAGCAGAGTGTCCAAGAAGCCAGCAGCAATGTCCTCCAAGGTGATGCCCAGAAAATGCTGGTCAATAGCCGTTTTTTAGAAGATAAATTCGCTAAACCCGAAGAATTTTTCAAGACCAATTAAACCATTTGTCAGGCTTTTGTGACATACACTGCACTGACCTAAGCTGACTAGATTGACACTTGTGAATACGTCCGCCAATCTGCAAAGGCTTGTCTCGGCACTGCCGTATCTACTTCCAGCCCTGCTTATTTTTGGTTTTTTTACTTATTTCCCATTGGCTCGAGTGATTTACATGAGCTTCACCGATGCAGATTTCCTGAAACCCGTGCCAAATTGGGTCGGGCTGCAAAATTACAGCACGATGTTTGCCTCCCGCGAATTTTGGGGTAGCCTTGGCATCACCACGATTTTTGCGCTCGGTGTGACCTTTCTCGAGGTCGGGCTGGGCATGGCGTTGGGCTTTTTAATGAACGCCAAAACTCGAGTCACCCCGCTTTTACGGGCGGCTGTTTTTGCGCCAGTCGTGATTTCGATTTCGGCAACTGCAATTACATGGATGTTCTTTTTGAATACCCAAGGCGGACCGGTCAATCAGGCGTTAGCGGTGGTCGGGATTCCGCCAATCGGTTGGTTTACCGATCCAAAAATTGCGCTGCTGGGCGTGATTATCGTGGCGGTCTGGAAAGGTATCGGGCTACCCGCCGTGCTGTACTTGGCTGGCTTGCAAGGCATTTCTAAAGAACTCGAGGAAGCGGCAATTGTCGATGGCGCGAACCGCTGGCAGGTCGCTAGCCGCATTACGATTCCACTTTTAGCACCAACAACGATGGTGGTCTTTTTTATCAGCCTGGTTGGCACGTTTCAAAGCTACAGCTTGGTGCTGCTTTTAACCAGGGGCGGACCGGTTGGTTCGACCAGTTTACTAGGCTATTACATTTACGAAAATGCCTTTCAGTTTTTCCAGATGGGTTATGCCAGTGCTTTGTCGGTGGCGTTGTTTGTGCTGCTTGGCATATTGGCATTTTTACAATTTAAGGTCTCCGAAAGGCGGGTGCATTACCAATGACCGCTGCCGACCGTTTTCGTCAACGCCATCAGACACAGCCAAATTTAAGTAAACGGCTGGCGGCTCGAGTCGAATTAGCGCAAGGGATTATCAGCTTTCTGGTCGCCCTGATTTTTCTTGTGCCGCTTTTATTTATGCTTTTGGGGGCGTTCAAAGAACAACGCGAAATTTTTACGGGTGCGTTTATTCCCGAGCAGTGGGTCTGGCAAAATTTTCTCGAGGCGTGGAATGGTGCGCCATTTGCACGGTACTTTTTTAATTCGCTGCTGGTTTCGGTTATTGTGACAGTCAGTGTGGTGCTGACCTCGAGCTTAGCGGCGTTTGCTTTTGCGCGGATGAAATTTTATGGGCAGGCGGCTTTATTTTTATTTGTGATCGGACCACTGATGATTCCGGGTGATGTGCTGTTAATCCCTAACTTTATTACGATTCGCCAATTTGGCTGGCAGAACAGCTACCCAGCTTTAATCGTGCCGTTTTTAGCCAGTGCGTTTGGGATTTTTTTACTGCGCCAAGCCTACTTAAAAACCCCGCAAGAACTCGAGGATGCCAGCCGCATAGACGGGGCAACCCCATTGCAATTTTTATTTCGGATTCTCATGCCAGTCAATGCGCCATCCTTATCGGCACTGGCGGTGCTGACCTTTTTGGGCATTTGGAATGCGCTGGTTTGGCCATATATTGCTATTTCCAAAGACGAGTACCGCACCGTGCAAGTTGGCTTAGCCAGTTTTATCAACCTCGAGGGCAGCAACGTTCCAGTCGTGCTGGCAGCCACAACCTTAGTTATTTTACCTGTGATGATTGTCTACATTTTTGCACAGAAGTGGTTTATTGAAAGTGCGGCTTCAAGCGGCTTAAAGGGCTGAAATCTTATTTCGGTGTGTTCTGGCTCGAGGTGACTTGGGTGCAGGGGGTCTGGTATGAAAAAACGTTTTGTGGCAATGGCAGCAGCATTTGGCGCTGGCGCGGTACTGCTCGGTGGGGCGCTCGGACAAGCTAAGCGCACCGAAGTGACTTTTTTGTATGGCTTAGGCGGCGAACTTGGCAAAGCCATCGAAGTGATGATTAAAGGCTTTAACGAATCGCAAAGCGATATTACGGTCAAAGGCGAATTTAGTGGACGCGACTACGAAGCCGTGGTACAAAAAGCCTTGGCGGGTATTGCGGCTGGTGCGCCAGCCGCTGATATTTTGCAACTCGAGGTTTCGTACTGGCCTCGTTTGGCGGCGGCTGGAGCGCTTGAGGAACTTTCTAAGTTTGACGGCTTTAAGCCAACCTTTGATACCTTCTGGCCCGTCTTTAAGCGCCAAGCCGACCCCGATGGCAACGGCAAAGTCTTTGCTATGCCGTGGAATAACTCCAACCCAGTCACGTATTACAACCCAGAATTATTGGCTAAATCTGGCGTTAAAGAATCCGACCTTCGCACCTACACTGGTCTGCGCGAAGCGGCTAAAAAAATCAAAGCCGCCACTGGTTTGCCAGCCGTTGCCATCGAGAGTTTCCCGTGGGTACTCGAGGGTGCTATTGCCAGCAACAACGGCGAAATTGTCAAGAACAACCGCCTGAATATGGACAGCAAAGAAGCCATACAGGTAATCGAAAACTGGGCGGGCTTCTTCCGTGACGGTACCGCGATTGTCAGCAACGCCAACAGCAACCTCGATTTTTGTGCTGGAAAATTCGCGATTCGTTTTTCATCGGTCGCCAGCCGCCCAAATATCAAAGCCAACTGCAAATTTGCCTTTAAGGTTGCGCCATTGCCATACTTCAAAAAGCCGGCTGTGCCTGTAGGCGGCGCGACTCTGGCAATCTCAAAAGTTGCTCCAGAAAAACAAAAAGCCGCTTGGCAGTTTATCAAATGGTTAGCCCAACCCGAGCAGCAATTCACCTTTATCAAGATGAGCAACTATGTACCGATTACCCGTCCAACTTCTGACCTCAAAGCCTTCAAAAATTATATCACTTCTGAACAAGGGCTGGACATGGGTGTGCGCCAATTGCCTTACGCCCGTCCACGCCCAAGCATCGGTGCATACTTCCAAGTCACCACTGAAACCATCAAGAGCCTCGAGAACATCTACCTCAACAACGCCCCAGTCGAAGTTACGCTCAAAGATTTGGTTAGCCGCACTGCGCCACTCTTTAAGTAAGGAGACCCATGAACCCACTTATTTTAGGCGCAGCCCTACCGATTTCGGCACTCGAGACCAACCGCGACTGGTTGCACCAACACGGCGGGCGCGACCTCGAAATTCAAGACCCATGTGTGCCAGCCATGCTCGAGTCCGATTGGAAACCCTTGCTCGAGACGCTCAAAAATAACCTCGAGGGACACGGCGGACGAGTTGGCATTCACGCCCCGTTCGATGGCTACCAAATTGGTTCTTACGACCCGTTTGTGGGGCAGTTTGTCGCAACCCGAATGCTCAAAAGCCTCGAGTTTGTGGCAGCCGTTGGCGAAACCCTTGGTGTACGTGCGCCGCATATGGTCTTGCACAGTCCGTTTCTGTTCTTTGGGCATCCGTTGGTGGCGCACACCGAAGCCACCGATTTACGCCGTCAGATTGGTTTTATCCAGCGCACCCTCGAGCCAGTCTTGAAAAAAGCCACTGAACTTGGTTGTACCTTGGTGATTGAAAACATCCGCGACACCAACCCCTACGCCTTGCTCGAGACGGTAAAATCTTTTGATTCTGAATTTGTTCGCATGAGTTTAGATGCGGGTCATGCTAACCTGATGCACCACTGCGGCGGACCCAAAGCTGACCAATGGGTACGCCAAGCTGGGGCGCTTTTGGGTCATGTGCATTTACAAGACAACGACGGAATGCTCGACCACCATTGGCATCCGGGGCAAGGCGATATGAACTGGTGGGCAATCTGCATGGAACTCTCGAAGCTCGAGCATAAGCCGCGTTTGATTCTCGAGTTGCGCGACCACAATGTTCAAAAATCCGCCAAATGGTTTAACGACCACGAACTAGCACAATAACCTGTCCTAAACCGTAGGGGCGGGCGACCCTGCCCGTGAGGTGCGTGTATTGGGTCAAGACAGGCTTGCCTCGCCCAAAACCCCAAGGAGTCCCATGAAAAAAATAATCGTTGGTTTATATTGTGGTTGACTTAGGCGACCGTATCAACGACCTTAACTCCGCCACTGATGCAATGATTCAACAAGCTCTGCAAGCCATTTTTGCCAGTGTCGCAGCACCTCGAGTTCATTTATTGGGCAATCATGATGTGGTGAACCTGTCGGATGCTGAAAATGCTGCCTTACTACTGAGTACACTGTTAAATAAATTCGTAGAATTTTTGCGAGCTATGCGAGTGAACACAAAGTACATTGTTGACGAGTGCGGAGACTCTTTGGAGCGAAGCGG
>JAYWGM010000031.1:0-34187 GCA_043778225.1 Deinococcales bacterium
AACGGTCAAACTGTCGCTCAAGCGTTAATTCGGTCTTTTATCACTCCTTTTAGTCGGTTAATCAGTCAAAATACACGACTGATTAACATAACTTGGTATGATACTTTGATTAAATTTCGTTACAGAAAACTGTGTGCCGAAAATGCACAAATTTTTAAAGAAATCGAGTAAACTCTCAGGCATATGCGATTGCCTCAACAACTTCGGCTCTTTTTAGCAGTGGCGTTTGGCTTTCTCATCTCATGCTTTGCATTGGCGCAATCAGGTACGCAAATTCTTGCATACCTCAATGGTGAACCCTTGACGACTTCTGAATTTGAGAATGCGTTTTCGCAAAACTCGACTGTTCAGGCATTGCGGGGAAATAAGTCTGCGGAAATCCAAAATGATTTGAAAGAACTTGTATTTCGCACAATTTTCATGCGGAAACTTATCGAGCAAAATTTGCGATACATTCGGGTAACAGATTTAGAATGGGAATCAGCGGTCAAAAAAAACCGTCAACAACTTAATTTAAATAATGCCGAATTTGAAAAATACTTAGAGCGTTCTGGATTTACGACTGAATCATATCGCCAGCAGATTCTTCTCGATATTCGAGTCCAACGATTTTCTAATCAGGTCACACAGAATTTGAGTTTTACGCAAGAAGAATTTGATTTTATCAAGAATTTAACGCCTGAAGATTACTTAACCACTTCAAGTCTGGCTGAATTACGCAAACAACTGCTGAGCTTAAAGTCAAATGCAGAATTAGAGGCTTGGCTGATTCGTCTCGAGGCAACAAGTGATATTCAGTATCCTGAGCAAAGCACATCGTATTCAAAAAACAAGATTGTTGCTACCGTAAATAACAAGACAATACGAAATAATGAAGTGTTAAACACTGTGTACGCCTTTCCAAATTTACTCAGTTACATGGATTTGGGAAAATATAAAAATATCATCACTGAAAAACTGATAGATCAACAAATTACCAGTCAAAGAGCTATTGAATTGGATTTACCTTTTGTTGGATCGGAGGCAGAAATTCATTACCAGGTGTTGAATTATGAAAGCCGAAATGCAAGTGTAAGTGACAAAAAAGCTGAAGAGTATTACAAGCAGAACTTATCATCATTTCAAACACCTGCGATGGCTCGAGTTCAATCTGTTACTTTTCCAAACCTGAAACAAGCTGAAAGTTTTCGAGCCATCCTTTTAAGAAACGGTGATGTATCCCGTACTGCAAGACAATTCAATGCACCTGTATCAGAGCATAATCAGACTCGACCACAAGACTGGGCATTGGAATCTCGAAATGCTATTTTTGTTAAACCAACTCAGAAAATAGGTAAGGTTGAAGTATCCATGGTCACTAAAGTCAGCAACCAATTTATTGTCTATGTGATTCGTGACCGTAAAAAAGCCATCAAGCCAAGTTTCTTACAAGCTCGACCGCAAATTCAGAAAATCTTAATGCCCTTAGCTCGAGTAGAAATGCAAGTGGCTTGGCTTTCAAAAGCTCGAGCCAGCGCAGAAATCAAAGTATTTTAATAAAATCAAAGCGGAAAACCCGTACTTAGACCAATCCATAAAGCCCACTAAATTTGCGCTCGAGATACCCAAGATACGGTTTGGCTGTTAAAGCCTGTCCTGTGGAACGGACTATCAGTTCTGGTGGTAAGTACGTTTTGCCGTGGCGCAGCACCGCATGGGTCAGCCATTGCAAAAGCGGTTTATATTCGCCCCGAGCAAACATGGCGTTTAAGTCGCCCATTTGTGAACCAGCTTTTTCAAAGAGTTGGACACTTAAAATGTTGCCAAGGCTGTAGGTTGGAAAGTAAGCAAAGAGCGCATTTGACCAGTGAATATCCTGCATGATGCCACTGGCATAGTCGGGTGGCGTAATCCCAAGGTATTCTTGCATCTTGGCGTTCCAGGCTTCGGGCAAGTCGGCAACTTTGAGTTTATCTTCAAAGACCGCTAACTCGAGTTCAAAGCGCAACATGATGTGCAAGTTGTAGGTCAGTTCGTCGGCTTCGACCCGAATAAAACTGGGCTTGACACGGTTGACCAATTTGTACATCGTGCTTGCGTCCACATCGTGCAGTGCATCTGGGAAATGTTTTTGGGCAATCGCAAACCAGTGCTGCCAAAAGCCATCGGAGCGTCCGACCAGGTTCTCCCACATTCGAGATTGGCTTTCGTGAGCGGTACTCCATGCGCCTCGAGCCAGTGGGGTGCGGCGCAAGTCATCGCTGGTGTTTTGTTCGTACATCGCATGACCCGATTCGTGCAGCGTGCCGTACAATGCCATTGGAAAATAATTGGGGTCAAAACGGGTGGTGATTCGCACATCATCTTTACCAAAACTGGTGGCGAACGGATGGGCGGTAATATCCAAACGCCCTCGAGTCAGGTCGTAACCGAAAGCCTGTGCCACCTCGAGCGCAAATGCACGTTGCGCCTCGGGTGGAAAATGCCGTGTTAAAACACTGTAATCGGTGGTTTCGCCAGCCGCCACGATTTTCTCGAGAAGCGGCACAGTAAAGGCGCGAACATCGGCAAACACAGTTTTAATATCCTCGGTCTTTAAGCCGGGGTCAAAATCCCAAAGCAGCGCATCGTATGGGTGCGTTTCAAAACCATAAAAATCTGCTGACCGACGTGCATAGTCAAACATTTTCTCGAGGTGCGGCTTAAAAGCAGTCCAATCGTTTTGATGGCGGGCTGCTTCCCAGACCGAACCAGACAGGCTTTTGGCGGCTGCAAATTCGGTCACAAAATCGGTTGGGAGTTTGGATTTACGATCCACTTCAAGGCGCAGTAAGCGCAGCAGCGCCCCATCTAAAGAATCGGCATTTTGCAGTGTTGGCTCGAGAAGCGCTAACAATTCTTGAATTCGTGGCGCAGTGTTCTTTTGGTGCAGCAAACGCGCCATGGTCGCCATTTGGTTGGCTCGAGATGCGGCTGCCCCTTTGGGCATTTGGGTTTCTTTATCCCAACTGACCAGTTGTGCCACAGCCGTTAAATCCGAGATTTCTGCCAGCAGGATTTTAAGTTCCTCGAGTTGATTCATGTTCGTTAGTTTACCGCAGCCGAATTGACAGGATGTCTAAAGCGTGAAAGTTGAGGGCTTGTCTAACTCTTTGTCTGCCAATCGGCTGTTTCTTACGTTAAACTATGCCCAATGACTTTGCTTACTTCCCATCCAACCTTCAAAGCCCGTGGTCTGATTGAGCGCTGGCGCTCGAGATTGCCCGTATCTGCCGATACCCCCATCATTTCGCTTGGCGAAGGCGACACGCCATTGGTCGAGCTTCGTGGCACACCCGAATCTCGGGAGCGCGGCATTCGAGTTTTTGCCAAATTTGATGGCGCAAATCCAACTGGCAGTTTCAAAGACCGTGGCATGACGATGGCGGTCTCTAAGGCACTCGAGGATGGGGCAAAAGCCATTGCTTGTGCCAGTACCGGCAACACCAGTGCGGCGGCAGCAGCCTATGCCTCGAGGGCTGGGGTGGATTGCATTATTGTACTGCCGGCTGGCTATGTGGCGGCTGGCAAAATTGCCCAGACGATTTTAATGGGGGCAAAAATTGTGCAAATCGAAGGCAATTTTGATGATGCCCTGCGGTTGGTGCGTGAACTTTGCGAAGTCACCCCAATTGCTTTGGTCAACAGCGTCAATCCCTACCGCATCGAAGGACAAAAAAGTATTGCCTTTGAAGTTGCCGAGGCGTTCGACTGGGATGCCCCCGAATACCACGCCCTGCCAGTTGGCAACGCTGGCAACATTACGGCACACTGGAAAGGCTACTGCGAACTTTTTGCCGACCAAACCATCTCGAGAAAACCGATCATGCTGGGCTTTCAAGCCGCAGGTGCAGCCCCAATTGTGCTGGGTAAAGCAGTCGAGAAACCCGAAACAATCGCCACTGCCATTCGCATTGGCAACCCTGCCAGTTGGTGTTATGCGCTGATGGCTAGGGATGAATCTGGGGGCGTAATCGAAGCTGTGACCGACGAAGAAATACTGGATGCCTACCAATTTTTAGCTCGAGAAGGAATGTTTTGTGAACCTGCCAGTGCCGCCAGTTTTGCTGGGGCAGCCCGAATGATTAAACAGGGACGGATTCCAGATGGCGCAAGGGTGGTCTGTACTTTAACTGGGCATGGCTTAAAAGACCCAAGCACCGCCAGTTCGCTCTCCTCGCTCGAGACCCCAGTGGCTGCCACACTCGAGGCTTTGCAACGGGCGATTGGGGCGTAAAGCGCTTAGAATACCCCATGACGATTCGCTCGAAATTTCCAAATACTTTTCTTTGGGGGACTGCCACAGCCGCTTATCAAATCGAAGGGGCAGTGCTCGAGGACGGCAAAGGCATCTCTATTTGGGATACCTTTGCCCATAAAAAAGGCAAAACCCACCAAGCCGAAAATGCCGATTTTGCCGCCGACCATTACCACCGTTACCGCGAGGATGTGCGTCTGATGCAGCAGCTTGGCACAAATGCCTACCGCTTTAGCGTGGCATGGTCTCGAGTTCAGCCCCAAGGCAAGGGCAAACCCAACCAAAAAGGTTTGGAATTCTACGAAAAATTGGTGGATACCTTGCTCGAGGCAAATATCGCCCCGTGGCTGACGCTCTACCATTGGGATTTACCACAAGCCCTCGAGGATAAGCGCGATGCCGAAGGTCGTGGCGGTTGGGCAAATCGGGACACCGCCCTGCGCTTTGCCGAATACGCCCATATTGTTGCCACCCATCTGGGTTCTCGAGTTTCTGGAATCATGACCCTCAACGAACCGCTTGTGTTTACGATGCTCGGTCATGTCACGGGGCAACACGCCCCCGGACAGACCGACCTCAGTCTGGCATTTCGGGTGGCGCATCACGCACTGGTGGCACATGGTCTTGGCATATCCGCCATCCGTGAGGCGTGCAACACCCCAGTCGGGATTGCTTTATCGATGAGTTATATCCAAGCGGCTTCGGACTCGAGCGCCGATACTTTAGCGCAGCAATCTTTGGATGCTTTAATCAATCGCCTTTTTGCCGACCCCATTTTTGCCAAAGGCTACCCAGCCGAACTCGAGGCGTTTTTACCGGCACTGCCCGAAAACTTTCAAGATGACTTAGCCAGCATCGCCCAGCCACTGGATTTTTTAGGCATCAATTATTATCAGCGCCACGTGGTTCGCGCTCCTCGAGCCAAGGCTGTTCCAGAAGGCTTGGAAGCCCTGCTGCAATTTGCGGGGATGCCCGTAGAAATTATTCCCGACAATGCTCGGGGCAACCCAACCACTGGTTTTGGCTGGGAAGTCTACCCGGAAGGTTTATACCAGCAACTCGAGAAAGTCCATAAAGATTATGCCCCTAAGCGCTTACTGATTACCGAAAATGGCGCAAGCTACCCCGATGTTGTCCAAGACAACGGCAGTATTCACGACTTTGAGCGAAGCAAATACATCCAGCAGCATCTCGAGCAGTGTGCGCGGTTACTCGAGGCGGGTGTGCCACTCGAGGGCTATTTTTGCTGGTCGCTGCTCGACAATTTTGAATGGGCAGAGGGGTTTAGTCAGCGCTTTGGCTTATATTATGTGGATTTTGCAACCCAAAAACGCACCCTTAAAACCAGTGGTGCAAACTATCGAGATTTTATCGCTGGTCATATCCTAAGCTGATAATTCGCTCTTTTTTAGTGTCCTGCTCGAGTAGATTCTTATTTCTCGAGCAAACGCTGTTTTTTAACTTATCTGATTTTATCTTCTCGAGAACGCATTTTTTTTAGCTCTATTGCCAAATGTCTCTTGCTCGACTGCAAATTTATTTGAATCCTTCATAATTCATGGGTTATTGAGGGAGTAGCCACCTCGAGCAGAGGTTTGCGTGGTCGTCAGTACGAATCTTGTTTTCTGGGGAAAGCAGCATTCCGGCGCGCATACAAGAGCGAGACTCATAAGGAAAAGGGGTTTCTTATGGAAAATGCCGTTGCCAATATCGTTGTGCCGCTCTGGGTTTGGGGCGCTTTTTTAGTCGGTGTGCTGGCGATGCTGGCGCTTGATTTAGGGGTTTTTAACCGTAAAGCCCATGTTGTGACTGCCAAGGAAGCCGCCATCTGGACAGCCGTCTGGGTCAGCCTTGGTTTAGCCTTTGCGGCGATTATTTTTGTCTGGCAGGGACAGCAAAAAGGCTTTGAATGGCTGACTGGCTATGTGGTCGAGTATAGCTTGGCAGTGGATAATATTTTTGTCTTTGTTTTGGTTTTTGGCTACTTCAAAGTGCCGCCCGAGTACCGTCATCGGGTTTTGTTCTGGGGCATTTTGGGGGCGCTGGTAATGCGTGGCGCAATGATTGGTTTAGGGGCAACATTGATTAAAGAATTCCACTGGATTCTGATTTTCTTTGGCGTTTTTTTACTCTATACGGGTATCAAAATGCTGACCACCAAAGAGTCGGATGCCCATGTGGACATGGATAAAAATCCAGCCATTAAGCTCGCCAAGCGTTTTTTTAAGGTCACCGAGCATTACGATGGTCAAAAGTTTTTTACCATCCACAATGGGGTACGGATGGCAACCCCGCTTTTTTTGGTGCTGGTTTTTATCGAATTCACCGATTTAATTTTTGCGGTGGACAGCATCCCAGCAATTTTTGCAATCACCACCGACCCGTTTATTGTCTTCACTTCTAACGTTATGGCAATTTTGGGCTTACGCAGTCTCTACTTTTTATTAGCCGATATTGTTGACCGCTTTGTTTACCTCAAGACTGGCTTGGCGGTTATCTTGAGTTTTGTTGGGGTCAAACTCCTGATGCCCGATGTTTCCAAATGGATTCTGGGCGAGAGCATCAAAATCCCAACCGCGCTTTCGCTGGGGGTGATTGTCAGTATCTTGGCAATCAGCGTCATCGCCAGCCTAATCAAAACCGCCAAGCGCCCAGACTCGAGTCTCGAGGAAAAAGAGGCTTAACTTTAGGAAAGAGGCAGGGTTAAAACCTTGCCTCTAAACAAAGCGCTTAAAAACCGCCACCGCGTTTTGTCCACCAAAAGCATTGGAGTTTGAAATCGCGTACTCAACTTGTTGTTCTCGAGGAAAATTAGGAATGTAATCCAAATCGAGTTCTGGGTCTGGGTCTATGTAGTTAATGGTTGGCGGCAAAATACCCGTGTGCAGGGCTTGCATCACGGCGATTGCTTCGATTGCCCCAGCTGCCCCGAGCAGGTGTCCGGTCATGGATTTGGTGCTGCTGGTGGCAAGTTTTTTGGCATGGTCGCCAAAGACCACTTTTACACCTTGGGTTTCTGCCAAGTCGTTCATCGGGGTGCTTGTGCCGTGCAGGTTGGCATAACCAATTTGGTCGGCATTGACTTTTGAATTCCGCAGGGCGCGTTCAATCGCCATCACATAGCCGCGTCCTTCGGGGGCTGGGGCAGTGATATGGAACGCATCGGCAGCCAAGCCAGCGCCCAGCATCTCGCCGTAAATTCGTGCGCCACGGGCGGTGGCGTGTTCGAGCGTCTCGAGAATCAAAACCCCAGCCCCTTCGCCCATCACAAAGCCATCTCGAGATTTGGTAAACGGACGGCTGGCGGTTTTTGGGTCATCGTTGCGGGTGGATAACGCTCCCATGTTGCCAAATGCCCCAATCGACAATGGTGTGACCGCCGCTTCTGCGCCGCCAACAATCATCACTTGGCAGTCGCCTCGGTTCAGGAAGTGGTAGGCATCATGCAGTGCCACAGTGCTGGTGCTGCAAGCCGTGACAATGCTGCTCGAGACTCCAGTGCTGCCATAACGAATCGCCACTTGCCCAGTTGCCATATTGGCAATCATCATTGGAATAAAAAATGGGCTGAGTCGGTCTGCGCCGCGTTCGACCATGATTCGGGTCTGATTCTCGAAGGTTTCCATGCCACCAATGCCCGTACCAATTAAAGTACCGACTTCAGGACCTTCGAGTTGGCTCAGTTCTAGCCCCGCATCCAAGCGGGCAAGTTCGGCAGCCACAAGGGTCAGTTGGACATACCTATCCATGCGTTTAAGTTCTCGAGCCTCTAAGCCATAATCGGCAAAGTCTATGTTGACTTCGGCAGCAAAGTGACAACGCAATTTGCTGGTGTCAAATTTTGTAATGTAGTCCACGCCACTTTTGCCAGCCATCTGGGCTGCTAAAAAAGCCTCTGCGCCAATGCCAATGGCAGTCACAGGTCCAAGTCCGGTAATTACAACACGATGCGCCATAAAAGGCAGTCTACCCGATGTGCCACAAAAATTATACTTGACTCGAGCTTGCGGGCGGAATCAGTACCGTTTCTTGGACAATAAAGCCGTTTTGCAAAGCTGTTTTTGCCCAGTGTTGTGCCGACTCGAGGTTGTGGTCGCGGTAATTACCACATTCAAGCTCTGACACACCCGGAATCCGAACCACATCAGCCACCGAAAGCAGGGTTTGCTCGAGTGCGGTTTTAACTTCTGTGGCAGCAACCTCGCCTTCGTGAACCAAGTAAAAACCGGTGCGGCAACCCATCGGCGAAAGGTCAATCACACCGCTCAGGTGGTCGCGCAGACCGCCAGCCAGCAGATGTTCTAAGGTGTGCATTGCCCCAGTCTCGAGTGCGCCTTGGTTGGGTTGGGCGAGGCGCAAATCGAATTTGGTGATGATGTCGCCGTGCTTGGTGGTGTGCCGTCCAGCCAAGCGCACATAGGGAGCGCGAACTCGAGTGTGGTCGAGGTTAAAAGATTCAACGTTTGCCATGACCTAGGATACACCCTTTTGCCACATATCGGTTTTGGGCTTGCGGCGTGGATTTAAGAACCACTCAAGCATCGCTGGGAAACGTTTGCGCCATTCGTGTTCGGCATGAATACCAGTTGTGTCCTCGAGAAAGACCAAATCGTAGCAGCCTTGCGAAACCAGCATCCCCGCAATTTTTCGATTGTCCTCGAGATACGATTGACTGTCTTTGCTCTGTCCACCCTCGAGATGCCCGCAATCCATATAAATACGGGCGTTTGGGGCGATATGGCTTTGGACATAGGGCAACAATCCAGACCGTCCGACCCAAAAAGCACTCGAGAAACAACCCGCAAAACCAAACACATCTGGGGCTTCGAGCAGGGCATACAAGCTCATGATGCCACCCATGCTGCTGCCCGCGATGCCCGTAAATCTGGGGGCGGTCAGGGTGCGAAAACTCAAATCCACAAGCGGCTTAACGACTTCAATCAGATAATCGAGGTATTCGTGGGCGCGTCCACCAGCCCCACCGCTGATGCCGGGCAATTTTATTTTGGCTTCAAACCACGGTCCATATTCGTCAATTCGTGCCACGCCAGCATTTGGCACTGCCACGATAATGCACTCGAGTCCACGTTTGGCTAAGCGCTCGGCGGCTTCGTCGGCTGCCCACTCGCCCGAGTAACTGGTTTTTTTATCAAAACAATTTTGTCCGTCGTGCATATACAAGACTGGATAATGGGCGGTTTTGATTTTGCTATAACTCGGCGGCAAATACACCAAGATGTCTCGAGCCGCGACTGTTCCGCCAGCTACTTTGCGTTTGACCCGAACTTGCCCGACCACCGAATGACCATCTTTATTGGGGTAAGCCCGTTCGTAGGCAATCCAACTCATACAAACCTCGAGCCAAAAAATAATAGACCTCTTAGATAAATAAATTCTGTCTCTGAAAGCAGGGTAATGACAAGCATCACCCCTACAGAAAAACGATTTTTGTAGGGTGCGAACCTTGTGTTCGCCCCGCTAAAAATGAACGATTTGGACTTATGTAAGAAGTCTAATTGCTTAAATCGAAACAACATGACTCGAATCATAACTGGTTAAACTAGGTCTATGTGGCAATTAACGATTTCGCAACGCTTACGGCTACTCGAGCGACGAATGCTTGAACTCTCGGCATGGCGCAATGCGCTTGAAGTTCCAATCCTCGAGTGGAGCATCCAACCACCCTTACAAGCTGCCCGTCCGATTCGTCTGGGCGAGCCTTGGGGCTTTTCTGATGGTACAGATGGCTACAACACCCACACACAGGGCGCGGTGCGTTTTGAAACCAATTTGCTCGTGCCGCCAGCTTTGGCGGGTTTTCCAGTCGAACTCGAGCTTGACTTTGGCGGCGAGGGCTTTCTGGAGATTATCGGCTCGGGTGGCACAATTTTTCGTGGCGGCTTAAATCCATTCCATAGAGCCTTTGTATTACTCGAGCAGGCGGCTGGACTCGAGCCATTTCAAATTAAGCTCGAGGTTGTGCCAAAAGGTTTATTTGGCGCAAGAAACGAGACCCCAAGCCTCAGTCGAGCGCATTTGGTAGCGCCACACCTCGAGATTCGGGAGTTTTTAACCGACCTTGAAACGCTGCATCAGGTGGCGGTAGCGCTCGATACCCACGAGGTTGTGCCACATTTATTAGCGGCTGCCGAAGATGTTTTTGAGCATTTAGTCTGGACCAGCAATGCTACCGATTACCTCTCGAGGTTAATGCACGGTACGCTCGGTACACCATTCGAGCGCAGTATTTTATGGAGCTTGCCAAGTCTGCCAGCCCTTAAACCGCTCGAGTCAGACTGGCTTTTGGGGATTGTGGCGGCTCGAGGAGAGTTAGCGATTCATCTCGAGAAAATTGCCAGTTTATACCCAGCCCAAGGCAATTTGGCGCTGACTGGTCATGCCCATATAGACTTAGCTTGGCTCTGGACTATTTCCGAAACGCGGCGCAAAATTCAGCGCACTTTTGGCACAGTGCTGGAATTGATGAAGCGCTATCCAGATTTTACTTTTAACCAGTCGAGCGCCCAAGCCTATGCGTGGCTCGAGCAAGACGACCCTGCGATGTTCCAAGAAATTGTGGCTCGAGTCCATGAAGGGCGCTGGGAAGCAATTGGTGGGATGTGGGTTGAACCCGATGGGCAAATGCTGCATGGCGAATCTTGGGTACGGCAAATTCTGTATGGGCAAAGCTACTTCCTCGAGAAATTTGGGCGCACTTCAGAAGCGGCGTGGTTGCCAGACACTTTTGGTTTTAACCCGCAATTGCCACAACTGCTGCGTTTGGGCGGCATGGATAAGTTTTTTACCACCAAATTGCGCTGGAATGAAACCAGTCTTTTTCCTCACGATTTATTTATTTGGTCTGGCTTGGATGGCTCAACAGTCTTGGCGCATTGCTTTTGGAACAAGTTCGATAGTTATAACGCGCTGCTTGACCCAAAAAGTATTCTCGGGACATGGCAGAATTTTATCGGTAAAGCCAATAAAGCGTGGCTCAAGCACCCAAACCCACCACGGAGTTTATTGTCCTTTGGCTATGGCGACGGTGGCGGTGGTCCAAGCCGTGAACACCTTGAGGGTTACGCGAGGCTGCAAAACTATCCAGCCATGCCCAAGCTCGAGATGACTCGAGTGGACGATTTTTTTGGCATACTACCGACCGATTTACCTGTTTGGCACGGCGAAATGTATTTAGAACTGCACCGTGCCACCTTAACCACCCAAGCCAAAATTAAAAAACTGCACCGAGCGCTTGAACACCGTTTGCTCGAGAGCGAAATATGCTGGTCTTTGGCGTGGCTCGAGGGGGAAAGCTACCCAACAGCCCAACTCGAGCGGCTTTGGAAAACGCTTTTGCTGCATCAGTTCCACGATATTCTGCCCGGCTCGAGCATCCGCCAAGTTGTCGAAGATGCCGAAGCTGCGCTCGAGTCGGCATTGCAAGAAACTGTTGACTTACAAAAGGCTGCGCCAAAAAATGGGCAATTGCGTAGCGCACTCGAGCAAACACAAGCCGACCTGAAAGAAGTCAGTCAGACCCAAGTTCAGGTGCAAGCCTTGCCCGGTGGTTCATACATCCTCGACTCGAGTTCTTGCCAAGCCACGATTAGCCCAAGCGGTTGGCTGACCTCTTTCAAAGACCAATACGGCACAGAATTTTTGGCTGCACCTGTGGTTTTGTCATCGCAGCACGATGTCCCCAGAGAATGGGAGGCGTGGGACATCAACCCAGCCCAGACCATGCCGCTCGAGAGCCGTGTCGAGATAACCAAGCTCGAGTCTGGTGTGCAAGTAAAACATTACTGGCGCGATTCGATTTTTACCCAAGATTACCACCTCGAGTCTGGGCGTTTGGTGGTCAAGAATCATGTCTTATGGCAAGAAAAACGGGTTTTGATTCGTGTTGAATTTCCACTAACACTGCACATTCAACAAGCCTATTTTGAAAATGCTTTTGGGGCAGTGCAACGCCAAACCTACGCCAACACCGCCAGCCAAGCCGCCGCTTTTGAAGTTGCGGCGCACCGTTTTGTACTACTCGAGTCTGCCAACAAAAACTTGGCACTGCTGAACGACTGCAAATATGGTTTTGCAATCAACAATAATTTACTCACGATGTCTTTGCTGCGCGGTTCGTTGTATCCCGACCCAATGGCGGACTTTGGCGAACATACTTTTAGCTATGCCTTGGATTTTTTAGCCGACTGCAACCAAGCTGATTTTGTACCACTCGAGCAAGCCACTCGGGCTGGAATCGAATTTAACAGCCCCATTTTGGCGGCGGCTCAGCACTTGTTCTCGAGCCACCTGATACTGAGCGCTGTACACAAAAGCCAAACCGACGATGCTTTGATTGTGCGTTTTTACGAGTCTTGTGGGCGGACAAAAATAGAAAAACTTGATTTTACGCCATTTGCGCCAATCCAAATCACTCAAGTGGATTTCTTAGAGCGCCAATTGGAGGTGCTTGAATTGACCCAAGGGGTTGTGTCTTTGCCTGTCAAGCCTTTTGAGGTGATTACCCTCAAGCTGTACTTGGGAAAACAATAGCCAGGATAGCCTGTGAAGTGTAGGGGCGAACCTCTGTGTCATTGACTCCAACTTAATCAAGAAATTCGTGTGCAGCGCAAAAAGTCCTCCCCTGTCGTTAGACAGTTGGGAGGTCTCACGAGCGACCCAAGCGACCATGCCCGAAGGTGCGTGTCTATGGTCAAGAAGCCCGCAGGTGCTGCTGTAGTGGTCAAGAAGTGCAACGAGTGACGGAGGGGTCTGCGGCGCGTAAATGAAGAGACGCTGTGCAAACCCCTCCGACGCGCTTCGCTTGCCACCTCCCCTGTTTCGCGTGGAGGACAAAAACCAAGTGCTAGGTCATGGACTAGAAGATTAAGTTTATTGTTAGAAAAAGCAAAAACGATTAAGCCGAAGTACATCACCTCCGTGTTCTCACTGTCTTAGCCTAAGCAAAAACAGCCCCCAATAATGCCCCGATTGCCAACAACCATGTTGAATTGATTTTATACTGTACCAAAGCAAGGAAAGCCAAAAGCGCAATCAAGCCAGTTGATACACTAAAAATTGCATCCCTAGCCAAAAGAACCGCCACGCCAAGCATCAGCCCCAGTGCTGCCGCATTGATTGTATCCAAGAGGCGACTTGTCCACGGTAAAGCTCGTAATTTCTCGAGCCAAGCGTGCGTCAGCCAAACCAATAAAAAAGCCGGCAAAAAAATGCCAAAGGTCGCAAGGAGCGCCCCACCAAAACCCGCCATCTGAAAACCAACAAAGGTAGCACTCGAGAAGACTGGACCAGGAGTCAGTTGCCCAATCGCAATGGCAGCCAAAAGTTGCTGCTCGGTCAGCCAACCGCGCAGCACAAATTCGTTTTTAAGATATGCCACCAAGACATATCCACTGCCGTATAAAGTTGCGCCAATTTTTAGGAAAAGCAAAAAAACCAGACTCAGGCTAATTGGCTCAAGAACAACAACTTTTTGCCAGCCAGTCAAGAAAAAATGAGCCGTTACCAAAATAACCAAGAGTAAAAGCTCATTCAAACCCAGCCAATAGCCAAGGGCGGCTACAGATGCCACCACCCCAAGGCTCGAGGTTTTCAAGGCTGTAGGCATCAAGCCCCAAATCGCTTGGGACACCACCGCAATCACAACGGGTTTAATACCCAGCAAAATGCCAGTAGCAACGGGGGTTGTGCCAAACTGCTGATACAGCAGTGCAAAAAGAAGGGTCAGGCTGGCGGCTGGTAAAATAAAGGCAGCCCCGCCAAACCATAACCCGCGCCAACCCGCTCGCTCGAGTGCAATGTGCATCATAAGTTCGGTGCTGTTTGGACCTGGAATTAGATTCACAATTCCCAAATAATCCAAAAAGCGTTGCTCGGTCAGCCAGCCGCGTTTAACCACCACTTCTTGGCGCAACATCGCAATATGGGCGGCTGGACCGCCAAAAGCAGTTAGCCCCAAACGCAGCATCAAAACAACAACTTCGGACAAGGCAGTCATGGTTTAGAGCTTAACAAAGTCTTGTCAGCCTACAACGCTGGAAATAAACTCCCTTGCTGCAATTCTCGAGTGGCTTTTTGTTGCTTTAAGACCGCCTCGAGTTTAACAATCATTTCGGGGTCAAAGCGTGTTCCAGATTCAATCCGAATGCGGTCTAAGGCTTCGTTGTTGTTCAGGTCTTCGCCACGGTCGGTGGTCAGCATATCAAAGGCGTTGGCAATGGCAATAATTCTCGAGAACATTGGAATGGCTTGTCCGCGTAAATTGCGTGGTCCGCCAGACCCATCAAAGTATTCGTGGGTGTGCAAAATTGCAATTCGGGCAGTCTCGAGTTCAGAAACACGCTCGAGTAAATTAAAGCCAAGGCTGGCGAGGCTAACCTCATCGGCGCTGGGGTCGGATAAGCGCCCTAAGTCGTGGAGCATACTGCTAAACCACAAATCGTTTTGCTCGGGGGCAGTTAAACCCAATTCTCGAGCCATTGCCATGGCATAACTGGTCACGCGCACTGCATGACCAAGTTGATTAAATTCTTGGGCTTCGATCGCTTCGACAAAAGTCAGGGTTAAATTCCAAGCTAAAGAGCGCTGCTTGGTCATGTCCATAAAACTAGCAAGGATACTGGTGACAATCGCGCCCCAACGGGTCTGATTTTCTAAGGCACTCGAGGCAAAGGATTCGTTGCCATAATTCTCGAGCATCATTGCACCGCGCACCCCTGTGCCACGGTCTTTGAACGGAATAACCAAGCATTGCTTAAATTCGCGTAAACCCATGCTCGACAATTTGGCTCGAGCTTCGGGCAGGTTTGGGTTAAAAAAGTCACCGCTTGGGTTGGTGGATAAGCGCGAAGTACCATCATTCCAAGGACCGACCAATTCGATGCCAAGGTATTCGCTGCCGTACCCCTTGACGGCAGCAATTTTGTCTGTGCCATTGGTGCGAATCACTGCCCAAGCGCGAGTGGCGGCAGGGGCAAGGGTCATGGCGCTGCTCATGGCGCTCTCGAGTAAGCCCTTGAGTGTCCGTGCCATCAAGAGTTCTTGGGCAGCACGGAGATAATCAAAATTCTCGGAGGGTTCGGCTACTTTACGTCGAAACATTGTTCTTGAGTATACGCTATTGCCCTAATAAAGTTTGGGCTTGAAAAAGATTGATGCCACTTTTCACCAAGGCAATTAAGCGCTCAAAGCTGGCTTCTTCTTCGACTTGTTCCTCGAGAAACCATTGCAAAAAACCAAAACCAGTAAAATCAGCATCGGCAAGCGCCGTGGCTGCCATGGTTTGAAAAGCCTTAGTAACACGCTTTTCTTGTTCTAAACTCTTTTCTAACACCTCGAGCGGGCTGGCATAATCAACGGGTGCTTCGGGGATGGCTGGCAGTTGGGCTGGGCTGCCGGTCTCGAGCAAGAAATGAAAGATTTTTAGGGCGTGTTGGCGTTCTTCGCTGCTTTGTTTTTCAAAGAATTTTGCCCAACCCTCGAGATTCTGAGCGTGGAAATATCCAGCCATACCGAGGTAGGTTTGCGAAGCCGAAAATTCATAACCGATTTGGGCTTGGAGTTGGGTGGTTAAAGCGGCTGACAGCATGAGTTCTCCTTTTGAGAATCTTCTTATTAGGAATGATTCCTAATAAGCATAACAGAAAACATTGGGCAAGTCGTTGTGTAAATTACATTTTTGGCATACGTCCCGCACCAAGCGCGTATACTTTTTTTTGAGGTTCGTGAGCTTGAACCATGGAGTTGCTATGAACCCACTGATTGCACCGCAAATGGCAGCCCTCGAGATTCGCTTGCGTCAAGTGGTCAAATCCGAAGTTGAATTTATCGAACTCATCGGTGAAGATTTACTCGATGCTGGTGGCAAACGCGCCCGTCCTCAACTGGTTTTTTTGGCGGCTCGAGCCTTGGGTGTACAAGACCCTCGAGAAGTGGATTATGCTGCTGTGATTGAATTACTGCACAGCGCCAGTCTGCTGCACGACGACCTGATAGACGATGCCGATACACGGCGCGGCAAGGAAACCGCCTTTAGGCATTATGGCAATGTCGTTAGCGTCATGAGCGGTGATTACTTGCTTTCGCGTTTAATGATCATGCTTGCCGATTTTGGCAGTGATGCTGGGCAGTTTGTGCGCTTAATCGGCAATACCTCGAGAACCATCTGTGAGGGCGAAGTGTTGCAATTCCAAGTGGCTTCGCTTGGCACATACAGCATCGCTAATTATTTCAGTATCATCACAGGTAAAACTGCTTCCTTGGCAGCCGCCGCCACCCGAGGGGCTGCCATGCTTGCCAAAACCGACTTTGCTACCCAAGATGCCCTAGAGACTTTTGGACTCGAGTATGGACGGGCATTTCAGATTCAAGACGATATTCTTGACCTGATGTCCGACGAAAAAACCATTGGTAAACCGATTGGCGGCGATTTGCACGAAGGCAAAGCCACCTTGCCGATACTTTATCTGTTAGAAAACAACAACCAAGAAGCCCTCGATATTCTCGAGCGCCGCGCTAACCGCCAAGGCGACGTTGCCCGAATGCGGGCTTTGGTACAAGCCGCCAAAACCGATGACGAAGCCCGTCTCGAGATGCGCCGTCGGGCAGACAATGCGATTCGCGCCCTTGAATGCCTTGCGCCGTCGCCAGCCCGCTTGGCTTTAGAAGCGCTGGCGGCTCGAGAGTCTGAGCGCGTTGCCTAGCATCGAAAGTCTGAGCGCGTGCCTAGCATCGAAAGTCTGAGCGCGTGCCTAGAGTTCAGCCCAATTTCAGTTTTTGCCTCTACCCTTATTGTCGGAGGTCAGACAATGGAATTATTACGTGGCTCAGAAGGACAAAAACGCTTTAGCGAGTTGGTCAAGGGTATTCGCTATGCAATGCTCACTACCACCTCGGACAATGGCAATTTACGCGCCAGACCGATGTTTACCCAAGATGTGGATTTTGATGGTGACATTTGGTTTTTTACCAATGCCGCAAGTGGTAAAGTCAACGAAATTAAAGCCGATTCGCAAGTCAATGTCGCCTATGCCAAACCAGAGGCACAAATGTATCTTTCGGCTTCTGGCACAGCCAAAATGGTACGTGACCGCCTAAAAATTCACGAGCTGTGGAAGCCAGAATATAAAATGTATTTTCAAGCTGGCTTAGACGACCCCAATCTGGTTTTGTTGTGCGTCAGTGTGACCGAAGCTGAGTATTGGACTTCGGAGCATAATCCTGTGCTGCGTTTAATTGGTTTAGCCAAAGCGCTGGTCACCAAAGATGTCAGCCAATTGGGTCAGCAAGGCAAAATAGAAATCGGATAATCACAAAGTATTCAACACCCGAGCCTCGAGTCCAGACAATTCACGTTTGGCTCGAGGAAAAATACCAAACATATCGTGCAATTCGGTTTCTGGGGGCAATTGACTCGAGACCAGACTGCCCCAAAATGGGGCTTCCCCCCAAAATTCTGCCCGAAAAACCCATGTATTGGCGTGCCGGTAAGCCACGGCATAGGTCGCCCCAAGTTGACGCAATTCAGAGAAATTCGATTTGCCTTGCTCGAGCCGTGTGACCGCAACTCGAGGGCGCAAACGAATAATGGCTTCTTGAATCCGAACCCGATGGGTCAAACTGGTATCCGAGCCAATCACCAGACGCACCAGATCGTAACCCGCCACGTTTTTGACCACCCGTCCGCCAACACTGACTTGTTCATGGGCGGCTTGATAGGTTAAGCCCAACACATCCTGACGCACTGGGGCTGCCTCGAGTAAACCAACACCCGCTGATAAGAGCCAATCCTCGAGGGTCATCGGCAAGCGTGGAGCGCGGTATTGCAGCCCGACTGGCAGTGCATCCTCGAGTTCTGGCAAAGTCGTTTCACCAGAAACAATCGCGTACTGGTCTTCGGCGTAAATGGTAATCATGACTTTAGACTAACCCATGCACCCCATGTGGAAACTGGTACAGCATCCCATGTGGTAACTGGTACAACACCCATGTGGCGCTACTTTTCTGCCCTCCATGTTGCCGTATTGACAATTTGGCGCTATGCTGGGTTCATGAAAAGTTCACAGGTGGTTTTGGCGGCGATATTTCTTTTTGGACTTGGTGCAATTGGCATGGCGTTTCGTGCCAAAAGTGGTGGCGAAACCCGACCGGTCACGCCACATGGCACACATTTGCGGCTGACCAACACCAACGGTAGTACCGTGCCGCCACTTTTGGAGTACATCCCCAATTATTATCAGCACGTCAAGCCGATTCTCGAGGCAAATTGTGTCTCTTGTCATGTCCAAGACGGAATTGCGCCATTTGCCTTAAACAGCCTTAAAACCGCCCAAAGTCATCATCGCCAGATTTACTTGGACACCCGAAGCGAACGGATGCCACCGTTTCCACCCAACGGCGAAAGTCCTAAATTTAAGCACGAAATGCGCTTGAGTAAGAACGATATTGCGGTGCTTGCCAACTGGTCTTGGAGTGGCGCACCTGCCGGCGACAGCCAAAAAGCGGTCAGTGCAACTTCTAAGGTGGCTCGAGTCAGTGTCCGAAGCGACTTAAAACTTGCCATGCCCAAATTATTTATGCCAAGCGATAAACTCTCGGACGAATACCGTTGTTTTATGGTTGACCCAAAACTCGAGGGTGAGCGCTTTATTACTGGCTACGATATTCTGCCCGGCAATGCGGCGGTGGTGCATCATGTTTTGATGTTTGAACTCGAGGCTGGACTGCTTGCCGAAGCCCAAAAGCTCGAGCGCGAAGAAGGTGATAACCGCGATGGATACACTTGCTTTGGTGGTCCAAGGGTTGCCAATGGTTTACAGCCGATTGGCGCATGGGCACCCGGCAGCCCAGCCGTTAAATTCCCAGAAGGAACTGGCACGAAATTACGGGCTGGTTCGCAGTTGCTGCTGCAAGTTCATTACAATCTCGCCAACGGTTCTAAACCCGACCAAAGCGCCGTTAAACTCGAGCTTGCGCCAGTTGGCACACGCCTCAAAGCCATTTTGAACTTTGCACCAACTGCGCCTGTCGAGTTGCCATGTGCTGGAAATTATCCGTCTGACACCAAAAGTGCTTGCAACCGCGAAGCTGCTTACGAACGGGTCTTGAGCCTCAATAACTCGAGTGGTAACCGCAGCCGCAAAGCTGGAAATACCCTGCGCTCGTGTCAGCGCAATTTAGAGCAGTACATCAATGGTTCGGATGCCAGCCGCATCGAAACAGTTTGCGAGTATCCAGTCCCAACCAATTTAACGCTGCATGGTTTGGCTGGACATATGCACTACCTTGGTAAAAGCATTAAGCTCGAGATTAACCCAAGCAAAGAAAATCGAAAAGTGCTGCTTGATATTCCTAACTGGGATTTTCACTGGCAGGGTTTTTATTGGTTTGAACAAGCCATAAAAGTCCAACCAGGCGATACCTTCCGCATCAGTTGTGTATTTGACAACAGCCAAGCCAATCAGCCTTACCTAGGTGGCGAGCAACGCAAACCTAAGTATCTCGTGTGGGGCGAAGGCACAGAAGAAGAAATGTGTTTAGGCTACATCCAAGCTACACTCAACTAAGGATTTGTGTAACGACAGGGCAAGCTCGAGCTTGCCCTGTTTTTGTTGGCTCGAGTTATTGCCCCTCTTGACAACCGTAAGCGTTTACAGTATATTTCGTAAACGCTTTCGACAATCTATTTTGCAACCCAGTCTGGTCTATTTTGTTGTCTCAAGAAAAGATTTTTTGTTTTTCAAAAAAATTGTTGTCGTTCTGGCTGCTCGAGGTTGTTGTTGGCTGTTCATTCGGAGGTTTATTGTGAAAAAACGCTACATGATGTTCGCTGGTTTGGCAGTCTTGCCATTGACCCTCGCCCTTGCTCAAGGTACAAAAACCGTCAGCATCCTTGGTGCTTTCGGCGGCGAAGAAGCCAAAACCTTTCAGGCTGTCATCAATGCCTTTGAAGCCAAAAATCCCGGCATCAAAATCAATTATGCCAGCAGTGCAGATTTCAATACCGTTTTGAATGTTCGTGTCCAAAGTGGCGATTACCCAGATATTACTGCCTTGCCACAACCGGGCGTGATGAAAGACTTGGCGGCTCAAGGCGTACTCGCACCCGTTGGTGCAAGCACTTTGGTTGCGTTGCAAAAAAACTATGCTCCAGCTTGGTCAGAGCTTGGGCGGGCTGCCGACAAAAAAGTTTACGGCGTTTTTCACCGTGTTAATGTCAAAGGTTTGGTCTTTTACAACAAGCCAGCCTTTGAAGCCGCCGGTTATAAAGTTCCAAAAACTTGGGTTGAATTACAAGCCATGACCAAAGCCATGGAAAGCTCCAAAGCCGCACCTTGGTGTGTTGGTATGGAATCTGGTGGCGCAACCGGTTGGGTTGCCACCGACTGGGTAGAAAACATCATGCTCCGTACCCAAGCCGTTGGTGTTTACGACAAGTGGATTCCGGGCGATCTGAATTTTGCTTCGCCACAAGTCAAAAATGCTTTCCAAATCATTGATGGTATCTGGAACAATCCTAAGCAAATCTACGGTGGTCGTGCCAACATTGCTGCCACCAACTTTATTCCATCGGCACAAGGTTTGTTCACCAGTCCAACCCAATGCTGGTTACATATGCAGGGTAGCTTTGCAACCTCATTCTTCCAAGACAGCATCCAAAAGAACCTCGATGCCAACGTTGGTGTGTTTGTCCTGCCGATGATCAACACCAAGTTGCCACAAACAGCTTTGGTTGGCGGCGATCAATTTGTGATGTTCAAAGGCAAAAACCGCCCAGAAGTGCAAAAATTCATGGCGTTCCTCGCAACGGGCGCTTCTGCCGACCCTTGGATTAAAGCAGGCGGCGGCTTGTTCCCACACAAAGACCAAAACCTAAAACTTTACCCAACCAAGCTCGAGTCCGACTTTGCCAGCATTATTCTTGGCGCTAAAGCCGCTCGTTTTGATGCTTCGGATGCCATGCCAAGTGCTGTCAACCAAGCCTTCTGGAAAGGCACAACCGATTGGGTTACTGGCACAGATTTAGATACCGTTTTGAAGAACATTGACGCAGCTTACAAGAAGTAAAGTGAGTAGACAGGGCGAGGGTTTAATCCCTCGCCCTGTGGTATTTTACGGAGGCTTTCATGACCAGACCCATGCCAAAAGTGGATAACACCCCAAGACTCCTCGGTTTAAGTGCTGTACTGGCTGTGACGTTGGTTATTTATTACTACGTGTTTTTGTTTCTGCGCGAAGGTACGGCTGGTGCTGGAATTATTTTTGTGGTTTCCTTACTCTGGGGCATTGGTGGGGTTTGGTTCTTGTTTAATTTGGTCAGTTCAATCGTCGAATTGTTAGGCGAAAAACTGAGGCAGCAAATCATGCCGTGGGTTTTTGTTGCCCCTGCGGTTCTTTTGGTTTTCTATTATTTGCTGCTACCAACCATTCGCACCATTTACCTGAGTTTGTTTAATGAAAACTCGAGTAAATTTATTGGCATAGATAATTTTATTTATGCTTTTAGCAGCCCCAATATGCTCGAGAGCTTTAAGAACAACTTGGTCTGGATTATTTTTGGTGGTGGGTTAAGTGTTCTTTTGGGTTTACTGATTGCAGCGCTTGCCGACCGTACCCATGCCAAATTTGAAGTGCTCATGAAAACTGCCGTGTTTTTACCAATGGCGGTCAGTATGATAGCCGCCGCCGTTATCTGGAAATTGGTTTATGCCTTTGCCCCCGGTGCAGAGCAAGTTGGTTTACTCAATGCCATAACTGTTACCCTTGGCGGTACACCAGTACCGTGGCTGACACAAAAACCCTTAAATACTTATCTGTTAATTGTAATTCTAATTTGGATGCAAACTGGTTTTGCCTTGGTGGTTTTCTCGGCGGCAATTAAGGGCATTCCATCGGAGTTACTCGAGGCAGCCCGAATTGACGGCGCAACCGAATTGCAAAGTTTTTTCAACATCACACTGCCCTATATTCAAGTGACGGTGGTCTCGGTCAGCACCACGATTGTGATTTTTACGCTCAAAGTTTTTGATATTGTCTTTAGCATGACCGGTGGTAACTTTGGGACACAAGTGATTGCCAACGAACAGTATGTGCAGATGTTCCGCAACTTTGATTATGGGCGTGGTTCGGCGATTGCGGTGGTGCTGCTGATTACGGTTTTACCTGTGGTGTACTATAATATCCGCGACTTTGGTAAGAATGCCAAAGGGTTTTAGGGGCAGGGTTAAAAGGGAAAAAGGTCAAGAGGTTCAACTTCGCTTTCTCTTTCAAGGGAGTTTATATGGTCGCGCAAAAAAAGAATCTCAGTTCGCAAATTGTGATTTATGGCATCCTGATTTTTTTAGGTTTACTCTGGACAGTCCCAACTTTTGGCTTGCTGGTGACCTCGTTTCGAGTGCCAGACGATACCTCGAGCAGTGGCTGGTGGGAGGTTTTTACCGAAGGCAAATTTAGTTTTACACTACAAAATTATACCGCAGTGCTGAGTCCGGGCGATGGGGCAACCAGCAATACGGCTGCCACGATTAACCTCAATCAAGCAATTATCAACACAATCATCATGGCAGTGCCAAGCACCGTCATTCCCATTTTCTTGGCAGCCATTGCTGCCTATGCTTTTGCTTGGATGAATTTTCCGGGGCGCAAGTTGTTATTTATGGTGTTGGTGGCGTTGCTGGTTGTGCCTTTGCAAATGTCGTTGATTCCTATTTTGCGCGATTACCGTGGGCTGGGCTTAAATGGCACATTTTTAGGGGTCTGGTTAGCCAACACGGGCTTTGGTTTGCCACTGGCAACCTACTTACTTTATAACTATATCGTTACACTGCCTCGGGAAGTCTTTGAATCGGCAGTCATGGACGGTGCGAGTCACCCAATGATGTTTACCAAGTTGGTCGTGCCGCTTTCGATGCCCGCCTTTGCCTCGTTTGCGATTTTCCAGTTTTTATGGGTCTGGAATGGCGTGCTTATTCCTTTGGTCTTCTTAGGCGACGACCCAAGCCGCATTGTTTTACCGCAAAGGATTCTGCAAATGATTGGACAATACTCAACCAATTGGCAACTTTTAACGGCTGGGGCGTTTGTTTCGATGTTTATTCCATTGGTGGTTTTTATCGGTTTCCAGCAGTATTTTGTGCGCGGCTTATTGGCTGGGAGCGTAAAGGGCTAGAGAAAAGAGAAATGCCTATCTTCCTCCTTTCTCCTTCCTCTTTTCTCCTAGGTATCTATGCTCGAGAATCGTCCAAAATTTCACTTTACAACCCAGAGAAATTGGATCAATGACCCCAATGGTTTGGTCTACTTAGATGGGCAGTATCATTTGTTTTATCAGCATAATCCGCTTGGCAATACCCCCGGCAACATTGGCTGGGGTCATGCGCTCAGTACCGATTTACTGCACTGGACAGAACAGCCAATGGCGATTGCATTTGCCAATGGCATCATGGCTTTTTCGGGGTCGGTGGTGGTTGATAAACGCAACTCGAGCGGTTTTGGCACAAATACCCTGATTGCGCTTTTTACTGCCCACCACACCACCCAAGCCCTGCAAACCCAGTATTTGGCTTTTAGTACCGACCAAGGGCAAACATGGACACCATATGAGGGTAATCCAGTGCTTGACCTTGGTCAAGCTGATTTCCGCGACCCAAAAGTATTTTGGCACGAACCGACACAGCGCTGGGTGATGCTTGTGGTGCTGCCCAATGAACATAAAGTGCTTTTTTATGGCTCGAGTAACCTCAAAAACTGGGATTTTTTAAGCGATTTTGGTCCAGTCGGCGCAATTGATGGAATCTGGGAAGTTCCAGATATGTTCATGTTGCGACTTGAGCAGCAAGAACATTGGGTCTTAAAAATAGACATTGGTTCTGGAGCGTTGCACGGTGGCTCTGGTGGACAGTATTTTATCGGACAATTTGATGGTAAGCGCTTTATCGCTGATTCACTCGAGACCAAATGGCTGGACTATGGTAAGGATTTTTATGCAGCCCTGTCTTTTGCCAACCTCGAAGGAGTGAGTACAGCCAACCTCGAGGGAGTGAGTACAGCCAACCTCGAGGGTCGCCACGTTTGGTTGGCTTGGATGAACAATTGGCAATATGCCCAACAAACGCCAACCAGTCCGTGGCGTGGTGCAATGAGTATTCCTCGAGAACTGAGCTTGCGGCGCACCGCCGATGGTTTTTGTTTGGTGCAACAGCCAATTCCTGAACTTAAAACCCTGCGAACCCGAAATTTCAGCCTCGAGAATTTACAGCTTAAAAACGAAACTCGAGCCTTACCAATTGACGGTCAGCAGCTTGAGATTTTGCTCGAATTCACCCTCGAGACTGCCCAAGAGTTTGGTTTTCGATACGGCGAAACCACAATTGGTTACGATGCCACAACCCAAGAAGTCTTTATCGAGCGCCCTCAGCCCGATTTAGAAGGTTTTGCTGGACGACACAGCATTGTTGTGCCACTCGAGTTTGGCAATTTACAATTGCAAATTTTTATAGACAGTTGCTCGGTCGAGGTTTTTGTGCAGGATGGTTTATTTGTACTGACCGACCTGATTTTCCCAGAATCCACGGGTCTGGAGCTTTATGCCCTAGATGGTACAGTAAGGTTTAGAACCCTCGTGGTTTGGGAGTTAGCATGAAACTGACGATTCACGATATTGCCAAAGCGGCTGGGGTCTCTACGGGTACAGTCTCGAGGGCGCTTAATGACCGCGCTGGGGTCAATCCAGAGACCCGCAATTCCATCCTTGCGTTGGTGGCGCAACTTGGCTACCGCCCCGATGTTGGCGCTCGGCAACTGGCTCGAGGCACACGCAGCGTGGTTGGGATTACGCGCTTTTCGGACAACAGTCTGCGTAATCCCTATTACACCCTGCTACTAGATGCGATTCAGACGGCGCTGCTCGATAGTGGCTATGCGGTGCATATTGTGCGTAACGATTCAGAACTTTTTCAGGGTCAGTTTGCGGGAATCATTATTCCGGGTGTTCACATTGCCGATAGTCGCCCAAACGAACTGCGGCGCTTAAACATTCCGGTAGCGGTCATTGGCTTGGGCGCACCACAAAGCCATATTGCCAGTGTTGAACTCGAGAACCGCTTTGGGATGCTCGAGGTGATGCGCCATTTAATTGCACTTGGTCATACCAGAATTGCCCATCTGACCGGCACACCGATTGGGGTGGATGCCCAAGCCCGACTTGATGCCTACAAAGATGGTCTGAGCCAAGCCGGGGTAGCCTTTGATGCCAAATTGATTCTTGATGGGCGTTTTACCGAACTTGGGGCATACCGAGCCATTGGTACGACCCTAAAACAAAAACCAGAATTTACCGCCCTTGTCTGTGCTTCCGACGAGATGGCATTGGGTGCGATTCAAGCCATCGAAGACGCGGGTTTGCGTGTTCCCCAAGACATTAGCGTGACTGGCTTTGATGACCTGCAACTCGAGGCTTTCCAGCGTGCTGCCCTGACCAGTGTTCATCAGCCACTCGAGCGCATCGGGCGCGAAGCTGCGACGCTGTTACTCGAGCAAATCGAAGGCAAGAAACCGCGCTGTGTGCTGATTTACCCTGAATTGATGGTGCGTGGCACAACCGCCGCTTGATGGTGCGTGGCACAACCGCCGCTTAATTATTTACAAGTATTCATGCCGCTGGTCAACGCCTTACAATTGCCATTGCCGCGAATAAAGTTCAGCACCTCGGTTGCGTCAGAAACGGCGTTGACACCGCGCCTGATGGCTGCCACTTCTCCGTCTGGCGAAAGGATAAAGGTATCCCTCGAGAGCATTCCAAAAAGCATCACAACTTCAAATGTCTTCCCAAGGGTAGCGGTAGCATTAGGAATTTGTGGAATTTTAAGTTTGCTGTTTGCCACAAAAGCACATTGGGATTTGGCATCATCGCTCGAGACTCCGAAGACCTGAGTGTTGGCTTTCAAGAAGTCTGGGTAAAACTTGGTGTATTCGATATTTTGGGCAGTGCAGCCACTCGAGGCGGCTCTGGGGTAAAAGAAAAAGACTTTCCACGTATTTTTTTGCAGCACATGGGATTTGCCAAAGCTATCGGTCAGGCTGCTTGGCAAGGTCGGACTCGAGCCAAGTTCAAGGGCGAAAGCCAAGCCGAAAACAAACAGCCCAAAAACCAAAAAGTATCTCATTTTTTTAGTTTACGCGCTGTTTGTTAAAAAAGAATAGGAGGAAAAATCAAATTGACGCTTTCTTCTATTTTTTAATTCACGCCCTTGCTGCTGTCCCAAGCACTCTCGAGCATCGATTTGATTTCTTTGGGGTCGCTGCTCATGACTTCCGAAATTTCTTCGGACAAGAGTTTAATCGAACGGGCATAGGCTTGACGGTCAAGGTCTGGTAGCCCGCGTTCATCGTCCCAACGGCGCAATTCGGCAGCCAAGTTAGCAATGCGGTAGGGGTCGCCACTGGCAAGAATTTCGGTGACTTTACGATGACGGGCTGCCCATTGACGTGGCAAAGAGACTTTACCGGTTTTTAAGCGGTTCATGATTTCGGGCAATTCGGTCTCGGATAGCGCCGGGCGTAAACCAACGCTGCTCGGGGAAGCCACTGGCACAAATGCGCGGCTCGAGCCATTGGGGAAATCAACTTGGTAGTAACTATTTTGGTTTCCAGCAATTTTTTTGGTCTGAATATCCGAAACAACGCCAACACCATAAGGTGGTAAAACAACGCGATCTCCGGGCGTAAAATCTTCTTTTTTCACAGGTGACACTCCTTTGATGAACGCTGGAAGCAAATCCAGATGGGACTAAAAAATAAACACCCCCCTTCAAAATGAGTGGGGCGTAAAACTCGGGTCTACGATTTTTTGGGTAGGAAAACTCGAGCCTTCACAACCCAGAACTGTAGCAGAAAAAGCCTGAACTGCCTAGGGTATAGTCAGGGCTTTGTCAGACCACTTCGAGCGCCAAAGTTATGGCATCGGCAAGTCCGCCGTCGTTGACATGACCAACCACTGCTTTAGCAGCTTTTTTGACGCGCTCAACAGCATTGCCCATTGCCACGCCATAGCCCACGCCGCCTAAAATCTCGAGGTCATTTTCGCCATCGCCTACCATCATCACTTCTTTTAAGCCAATACCATAATAATTTGCTACGGCGGCTGCCGCCTCGAGCTTATTTGTTCCTATCCGAGTAACACTTGTGTAAATATGATTCGGTAAATCGGGTGTGCCAGCGCTCGAGAAAGAAATACCAGTCATATCCAGCATGGCTGCCTCGACAATTGGATACTGGACTGGCGTGACCACCCACTGCACCCGAATGATTGGCTCGGAGAGTGCCAGCAAATCGGTATGGGTAACCGCCAAATGGATTAAACGCTGATGCTCGAGGCTGATGCTGCTTTGGATTTCGGCAAAACAACCTTTTGCTGTATAAACCTCCAAAGCAATTTGTAAGCGCCGCGAAAGTGCCACCAACTCGAGGTACGCCGAGCGTGGCAAAAGGCTTTGGTGAATAAGGCTGCCATCCAGTTTACCAGCGTGTGCGCCATTCTGAAAAATATGCACCCCAGCCTCGGAAACAATTTGGGCATAATCTTTTGCCAGACTGTACATTGGTCTACCTGTGCAAATCCCAAGCGCCATGCCAGAAGCTCGAGCAAGCTCGAGGGCTGTTAGCACCCTTGGGTGAATCCGCGAACCTTCCCCAATCAGCGTTCCGTCCACATCGGTTAAAATCAAACGAATCATGCTGGGCAGTGTAACAAAGTTTTATCTTAGCAACGTCACGACCAAAGCAATAACAGGGATACTGAAAAAGGTTGTGAAAATTACGATGCCACCGACCAATTTGGCTTCAACTTTGAGTTCTTGTGCCACCAAAAAAGCATTGATTGCAGTTGGCATGGCACTCGACAGCACCAAGACCCCACGCTCGAGACCCGATGCACCCACCAGCCACGCCACAAATAACGCTACACATGGACCAAGCACCAAACGCAATGCCACAGCGCGAATGATTGGGATGGTTGGCATTGGAAAACCACTCGAGCTAATTTGTAACCCCAAACTGATGAGCAGCATTGGTACAGCCGCCTCGGCAAGCAACTGGAAACCTCGGTCTAAACCCATCGGAATTTTAAGCTGCAAAGCATTCAGTAATACCCCAAAAAGTGCTGCCCAAACCAAGGGCAAAGCAAAAACGGTGCGAATCCTCGAGCGCCAACTGCCTTCGCGTAGCACACTGGGCGTGACCACAAAAGTCATAAAAACTGAGATTGTAAAAACCACCAAAGATAACTCGAGACCCGCTTTTCCAAAAGCAAATAAGGCAATTGGTAAGCCAAAATTACCGTTGTTACCCGTAATCACACCAGCCACCATGGCACGGCGGGTTTCATCGGGTTGGTCTCGGCTCGAGAGCCACGTGACCCGTCCCATAATCAGGACAAATAGAATATAACCAAGCACAATTTTAACGGCGCTGCTGACATCCGCCTGACTGTGCGCCAAGTTGTAGAAGGCTAAACTCGGCGAAAGCGCATAAAGTGTCAGCTTAGAAATGGTATTGGCATCGGGCGCTAAAAAACGCCCAAGGGCAGCCCCAACTGCCACCACCACCAGCACAGGCAAAATCACATCCAATAAAGCGCTCAGCACAACGCTGACCAGTTTACGCCTTTTATTCTCGAGTGTCTGATGGTCGCCTCGAGCGTTATACTGCCTGATGGTAGCCTCGAGCGTTATACTGCCTGATGCAAAACAAAGAACCTCGGCAACGTCGAATCCAAGAAATTATTGGCGAAGAATTTATTGCCACCCAAGGTGATTTGGTCAATCGCTTGCTTGCGGATGGTTTTCACGTCACCCAAGCCACAGTCAGCCGCGACATCACCGAATTGCGACTGGTTCGGCTGCCTTTTGGCAAAAATAAATACCGTTATGCCCTTGCGCCCTATGGTTTAGCCAGCGATCCAACCGAAGAATTGCGCTTACAATTTAAGCAATTTGTACGCGATATTGACCGTGCCGAAAATATGGTCGTCTTGAAGGTCAGCGATGGTTATGCGATGGGCGTGGCATTGACCCTCGACCAGTTGTCTCGAGACGATATTGTGGGAACGTTGGCTGGGCAGGACACGATTTTTGTGGCGGTGCGAAGCCTCGAGGCAGCCATTGCGCTGATGAGCGAGTTTGAGGATTATTTGACGGCTTAATTTTTTATCAGGTAAACTCGGGAATATGAAAATTATTGGCTTAATTGGCGGTATGAGTTGGGAGTCCAGCGCCCAATACTATAAAATTATCAATGCGTCCACCCGAGATAGAATTCATCCGCTCGAGAATGCAAAGAGCTTGATGTTTACTGTTAATTTCCATGAAATCGAGCGTTTACAACACGCCGAAGCGTGGGATGAAGCTGGGGCAATTCTGAGCGACGCTGCCCTACGGCTCGAGGCTGGCGGGGCGGACTGCATTGTGCTGTGTACCAACACCATGCACAAATTAGCCGATTTCATCACCGATGCAGTACAAATTCCGTTGCTACACATTGCCGATGCCACAGCTAAAGCAATTGTGGCTCGAGGGATAAAGCGCATTGGCTTACTCGGTACGGGTTTTACGATGGAACACGAATTTTATAAGGGTCGGCTCGAGCAAAACTTTGGTCTCGAGGTTATTGTGCCAGAAAAACCAGACCGAGACATTGTTCACCGTGTTATTTACGACGAGCTTTGTGCTGGAGTTGTAAATCCAAGCAGCAAACTCGAGTACACACGAATTATGCAAAAACTGGTGCAAGCTGGTGCGGAAGGGATTATTCTTGGTTGTACCGAAATTATGCTCCTTGTTGGTCAAGCCGACTCGAGCGTGCCTATGTTTGACACAACTACGCTTCATGCTTTGGCGGCTGTAGATTTTGCGTTAGAGAAATAAGTTGATGGAGGTCATTTTCAGACCGAGGAGTACCTTTGCAGCGCGTTTCCACAGCCTTGTTCATTTTTTGTTCCTCTTTAGTTTTTGTGGCTTGCGATTCGCGGCGGCGACAGCCCCCATAATCCACGGTTCGAGTTGTTCCCAATCCTCGAGTATATCTTCTGGGGCGCGGTGGTAATTCATAGAAACAGTTTTCTGACTGGTTTCGTAACTGAATGGCTCGAGATTTGCATTTTTGAACATGGTTATGTTTTCAGAATCGGTTTTTAAGTACAGCACATCTTCGGCAATTAAGCCCATCATGCGGTCTTGTACATACACGCCCCAGCCTCCGAACATACTTTTGCAACGGGCTTTTAAGGGCATTAACATTTCTTCGATAAACTGCACAAAGGCTGGTTTGATTTTCATCTGAATCCTTCTTGCTTAAATTTTTGAAAACCCATTTCAGTCAGGGTCTCGAGTTCTGCTTGTAAGGCTGGCTCGAGTTTTTTGAAATTAAAACAGGATTTGCCCTGCATTCGTTTTCTTAAAGATTCAGATATGTTCTCGAGTAGTTCTGGGTAGGCATAGACCGCCATGAGGTAGTAAGAAACGTAGTTCTTTTTGATTTGTACACTACCAAAGTAACCCTGATAGCTGTCTTTGCGGGTATAATGCAGATTCAGATAATAGTTGTCTGGCTGGTCTTTTATCAGCACCAAGTGACCTTCGTATTTTTGCAGAATTTCTTTGAGGCTCGAGAAAATTGTTTGGAAGGTATCCATAGAACCCCTTGAGTTGGTTTACTTCTTAAATACTACCTTAAATTATGTTGAAAAACAAGTCTTAGTTAGGTTTTATGTTTTGGCTCGAGCATACATCCTACTTTCCTTCAGGAGTTTTTAGAGCTTGTGCCGTTCGAGTTTGCCAATCGCATTTCTTGGTAGCTCGGGCAATTGGGTTATTCGTTTTGGGCGTGTGGCTCGAGGCATTAGGCGCTGCAAATCGTTTTCGAGTTGCTCGAGCAAAGCATTTTCTGCTAAGACCACAAAGAGATGAATGGCTTGCCCGTATTCGGGGTCGGGTATGCCAAGCACCGCGCATTCAAGCACATACTCGAGTTGCATAATTTGTTGCTCGAGAATTTGAGGGTAGATGTTGATGCCGCCGCAAATCAGCATCTCGTCTTGTCGCCCAGTCAAATACAGCCTGCCGTCTTTGAGGTAGCCAGTATCACCTGTGTTTTGACCGCCAACAAAAACGTTTTGCCCAAGCATTCGCACTTCCATAAATGGTTTTCCGACCGAATCTGGAAATTCGGCAAGGTCTGTCGGGGTTGCTAGGCTTATCATGCCAATTTCACTCGAGCCGTAAAAGTTGTACAGCACCAGCCCAAAGCGTTGCTGGGTGCGTTTGGCAAGCTCTGGGGTCAGTGGCGCAGAACCCGTCACAATGGTGATGATTGAATGCAGGTCGTACTGGTCGGCTTGCTCGAGGATTCGGTACAAAATCGTTGGCACAAGCACAATCGCGTCTATTTTTTGCTCTTGTATCGCCGCTAAGTATTGTTTGATGCTGGCTTTGGCAAAAATATGCAGCCTTGTGCCTATCAGCAGACTGAGAATCAGGGTCGCCAATCCATGACCATGAAACATCGGTAGGGTCAGCAAGGTGCTGCGCTCAGCCTTGGGCTGAAATCGCTCGAGAAACAGCGTTAAGGTTTTTAGTGCGGCTTGTAACGTTGGTTTTTGGCGCGTTACTTTCGCTGCGCCTGTGCTGCCCGAAGTCAGCATCAACACAGAACCCATATTGCGCCGAGGCAAACGGCTTCGGTAATTTTTGAAACTTGCAAAACTGGGGGTCAGAATCACAGTCTGGCTCGAGGTTTCGAGGGGCGTATCCGAAACCAAGAATTGGATATTTTGCGCCCTGCATTGCTCGTTTATTTTTTCGGGACTCGAGTCGGGGTTAAGTAGCACGATATTTGCACCTAGCCGACTGGCTGCCAACAGGGTTTGCACAAATTCGATGCGATTATGGCAATGTAGCCCAAGGGTTTGCTTGGCACGTAAACCAAGTCCATACAAGCCACTTGCAACTTGGTCAGTCTCGAGAAACAAGTCTTGGTAACTGATTTCTTTTGTTTGGGTTTTCAGGGCGATTCGGCTCGAGTAGCGCTGGGCTGCCCACGCCGCCAAGGTGTACAACGATGCGCCAAAGCGCAGATAGCACCACAGCAAATATAAAACTTGGCGAATTGGATTTGTGCCAAGAATTCCAGTTTTCAAAAGTCCTTGATAGAGGCGCACCATCAATCATTGCCTTGCCGGGTACTCCACTTAAATAAGGCAGTCAGTATCCAATTGGTTGGATTTTCTAGTAATACAGTCGTTAGCTCGAGTAACCGCAACCACCACGGCGCAACTCGAGATGGCTGATGCACAATCGCGTAAGCAATCACTTGGGCTGCCTCGAGTGGGCTGAGGGCTGGGGCATTGGCAAATTGCTTAGCAGAACTCATGCGGGTGCGAACCAGTGGCATATAAAGGCTCGAGACCAGAATTTTTTGTGGGCGCAATTCGTTGCCTAGGCTACGTAACCACAAGTCAAAACCGGCTTTGCTGCTCTGGTAGGCTGCCCACATCGGTATGCCAGTCAATCGGGCAGAAATCGTCGAGACGTTGATTATCTGTGCGCCGCCCTGCTCGAGCATTTGCGGTAAAAGTGCCAGAATCAGGCTGCTTGGACTCGAGAAATTTAGTGCAATAAGCCGTTCAAGGTCGTTATGTTCGAGCGAATGTGTCATGCGTCGGCGAATGCTTTTCCCTGCATTGCAAATCAGAATATCTATCCGTGGATGCTCGAGTTGAATCTGAGCCATCAGTATTTTAACCGCCTCGAGTTGGCTCAGGTCTATTGGATAGATAAACGCCATCGTACTAATGGTTTTTTGAAGCGCCTCGAGTTTACTTTTGGTTCGCGCAAGCAACACAACTTTTGCACCCGCTCGAGCCAAATAGAGCGCCGTGGCTTCTCCGATGCCATAAGTTGCACCCGTTATCAAAATGGTTTTGCCATCAACCGCTAAGCCAAGTTTCTCGAGACTGGTCTCTTTGGGTGGCGCAAGCAGACTGAACACAAGTCAGAGTTTACTCGAGTTTAAGGCACTTGAAGCTTATTTTTAGCAGGGCGAACACTTCTTAACCATAAACTCGCACCTAACGGGCATGGTCGCTTCTTGACCATAAACTCGCACCTAACGGGCATGGTCGCAAGGTTCGCCCCTACAAAAATCGTGGTCATCACCCTGCTTTAGAGCTTTAAGTATCTCCCACCTACATTTTAGAATTTTCAAAAAGCGTCAATTCTGTTCTTGCTCGTAAAATAGCACCTCACGGGCTACTCGCGCTCATTACGGCAGCAGATACGCTGTCCCTACTCCCGTTGGTCGGAAATGTTTTAGCGAAGAACTCTAAAACATTTCGGGGTTGTACTTAGAATACAGGTGTAAAAACAAAACGGTCGGTTGCCCCACCACGTAAAACACAATCGGTATGCTCACCAAGATAACGTTTGTCCATGACGCTCTCGAGTGCGCCCCAGACTGCCCCAAGCGTAAACGTGCATTTGCGGCTCGAGCCTTGTGGTTCGTTGGCACTACAAACGGTCTCGAGGGTGTCAATAATAATTTGTTCGCCCTGAACACTTGCACCGACCACACGGCAAAGTTGTGTACCGGTTTTACCAAGCAGCCCATCCAATGCCTTCACCAGCACTTCGACAGGTGCTTTTGTGCCGACTAAGCCAGCTTGTTGCGCCACGGTATTGCCACGCACTTTACCAGCCCGAATAAAAACCACCGCCGCGCCATCTTCGCCCAAGGTATCTTCGACCCCGACAATGGCTGCCTTAAAGCAAATCAGGCTCATCATTTCGCCAAGTTCTGGTCTGACATTCATGAGTCTCCTTACAACACCGCAGCGATCGTTCGCACT
>JAYWGM010000032.1:0-106363 GCA_043778225.1 Deinococcales bacterium
CGAGAAGCGCGAACAGCCCGCGAGGTGCTGTTTTGTGAGCAAGAACGACAGTTTGCCGTTCTTCAGGCAAACGAGAGTGATTAAGTTAATTCGGTATCAATTACCTCGATGGGATAGCTCACATCACGATTCAATCCATGACCGAAGGCTTTACGACCCACAACCAGCCAGCCAAGGCTTGGGCAATGCTCGAGCTAGACCAAAGCCTAAAACTCGAGGTTTTTGGTTTGGATACTTGGAAACTCGAGTTACCGCGCCGCAGTCTGCACTTGTGGCAAAAGCAGCCCAAGAATAACTGGCTCGAGTTTTAAGGTGTTCTGCACATAACCCAAAATCCCACCGTGCTTTTGCTCGAGATGATCCAACACTGTTTGCATCGTCTCGGGTTTAGCACTGAGGATGCTCAAGAACAGCGTCATGTCGTAGCCTTTTTCCAGTGCATCTTGGCGAAGTCGCTCGAGCAACGGCTGGGCTTGTTCGGTCAAGGCGTAATCGCTTAAAAGTGCGGCGCGGGTCGCGCCTTGTAAGCCAGCCAGCAGCATCGAAATAATGCCCGTGCGGTCTTTGCCAGCCACACAATGCAGCAAAGTCGTATGGCTCGAGTTTGCCACCACCGTCAGGGCTTGGCGGATGGCATCTTGGCAGAGTTCCAGCGCTCCGATATAGACCATCTCGAGCGGCGGAAAGGTTTTCTCTTGTCCACTCGAGAATTGTTGCAGCACCGCAAACAACGGAATGTGATGGTAACTGACCCCAGCTTGGCTCGCTAACGGATTGGGATGCTCGAGAATTTCAGCCTCGCTGCGAAGGTCAATCACGGTTTTGACCCCCATTTCCAGCAACTGCTCTAGGGCAGACGGGCTGAGGTTATGTGGCGATTCGCCACGCAGTACGGTCTTAAATGTGGTTGTGCCGTGGTCGGTCTCGAGTCCGCCGAGGTCGCGGTAGTTAAAAATACCCTCGAGATGCACAATTCGGTCAGTCATGCTTATATTTTATTGGTTCGGGTGTCAATTCAAGGTCAGGTCAATGCAAATTAACAAATCAGGGTTAAAAGTAATGCGCTACCCGTATTTCTCGAGAAACGCTTCCATATCCCGAAAATCCATAAAACGCGCCTCGAGTTCGGCTCGAGTCCAGTGCCACCACTGAATTTGCTCGAGTTTTTCTTTTTCGGAGTCCGTAAATCTAGCCCGAATTGGCTTGGCTGGCACACCCGCCACGATCGTGTAGGCTTCGACATTTTTGGTCACGACCGCTCCCGCACCGATGGCTGCACCATTGCCAATGCTCACCCCGGGCAGCACCGTGACATTGTGTCCAATCCAAACATCGTGTCCGATGGTCACAGGATTTGCTTCGCGCCATAGAAAAAAATCGGTGTCGTCGGTCTCGGCAAAGCCGTATTGCTTGGCGCGGTAGGTCATGTGATGCGAAGTCGGGCGCTCGAGTGGATGATTGCCGGGGTTAAGGCGCACAAAACTAGCAATGCTGCAAAATTTGCCGATACTCGAATCCATGACTTGGCTGTGCTGCATGATATAGCTGTAATCGCCAAGGACGGACTTATAGAATTTGACATCGTGGCTAATCTGTGTCCAAACGCCAAGGCTTGAGCCGAGGACTTTGGCGCTTGGGTCTACGGTCGGCTGCTCGGAAAGCATCAGGCAAACTCCGATACGCGAGGCATCAGGCAAACTCCAAAACTCGAGCTTGTGGACTTGGCAAGACTGGATGCCCCGCCCAGTAAATAATTTTACCTTGGCGCAGCGTTGCCACCACGCGATAATCGGCATGGTGGTCGAGCAGCACAATATCTGCCTGTCGTCCAACTTCGAGCGAACCACGATTGTGCATTCCGACCGCTCGGGCTGGGTTATAACTGACCAAGTTAATCGCTTCGGGTAACTCGAGCAAGCCTTTTTTGACAATCTCGAGCGCAGCGCGGAGCATCGCGGCGGGGTAATAATCGGAAGCCAGAATGTCCAGCACACCGTGTTCTAGCGCATCCAGCGCCGAAAGATTGCCTGTATGACTGCTGCCACGCAGGGCATTGGGTGCGCCCATAATAATTTGCATCCCCAGACTTTTAGCTGCCTTGGCTGCCTCGAGACTGACTGGAAACTCGGATAAACTTGCACCAACGCTTTGCACCAGTGCCACTTTTTCGGGGCTGTCGTCGTCGTGACTGGCGACGACCATACCCGCTTGCCGTGCCAAGGCGGTAATTTCGCCAATCACATCCCAGGCTGGCGGTGCATCGGCTGCTTTTTGGATTCGCTCGCGCACATTATTTTCGACTTCCTCACGGCTTTTATCCTGCCAACTCGAGATGTAACTAATAAACTTCTCGAGGTCGCGGTACTGCCCTTGTCCGGGCGTGTGGTCGTTTAAGGAGACCATATCCACCATTCCATCAGCCAATAAATCCTTTAAGACCGGTGCAGCGCGGTGATTGGTGATTTCAAATCGGGCATGGATTCTCATATCGGTCAATAAAGAACCGCGCAAACCAGCCACGCCCTGTACGATTTCTTTGGCGCGTTCTTCGGAACGCAGGTGTTTAGCGCGGCTTTCCGAGAAGCTAATCGCCGCATACGCCGTGGTGATGCCTGCCGCTGCTAAGCGTTTATCCAACTCGAGCAACGAAACTTCGATCGGAAAGGCTGCACCCGGACGCGGCTCGAGTTCACGTTCGAGCATATCGCCGTGCAAATCCACCAAGCCCGAAATTGCTGTTAAACCCGAACCGTGCAAATCTGGCTTTTTGGCTGCGCCATCTATCACTTCGGCAATTTTGCCGTTCTCGAGCCGCAAACTGGCACTGGGCAGCACACAATCTGGCAGTACCAGTCGCACATCGCTAAGCCACATAATTTGCCTCCTCTGGCTCGAGAAAACCTGTGTCGAGCGGCAAATCGCTGGTTAAAAGTATCTCGCGCTCGATTAAACCGCTTGCGTCTTCGGGGTGATGCAGCACGCCAATCATTGCTACACCTTCGTTTTTAAGTTGTGCCAAGCGTTCACGCAGCGCCACTCGAGCCGTGGCATCCAAAGACGCGGTTGGCTCATCCAGCAGCAACAAGCGCCGAGGTTGGATTAAAGCTCGAGCCAGATTAACTTTTTGCTGCTCACCACCCGAAAACGTGGTTGGATACGCCTGCCAGAGTTCGGGTTTTAAGCCAAACATCTCGAGCGCCCCAGAAGCACGGCGCAGTGCAATTTCTTGTGGCACACCCGCAAATAAAAGCGGCTCTGCCACCAATTCGACCGCACTGACTCGCGGACGTGGGCGCAAAAACTGCGTCACAAAACCAATTTCTTCTTGGCGCAGCAGCATCATGTCCACATCAGCAGCCCGAACCAAATCAATCTGCCCGTGTTTACTCTGGTACAGCGCTGCCCCGCTCGAGGCACGGTAAGAGCGGTACAACGTCCGCAACAAGGTGCTTTTGCCAACCCCATTTGCACCCGCCACCAGCAAAAATTCGCCACTCGAGAGGGTGAAGTTAAGGTTTGAGAACGCCAGCACTTCGCGCTCGAGTTGAAACAGAAAGAAATTTTTGGTTAAGTCATTGACCTCGAGAATCATGGGTTACTCCTATAATTTAGCGTGTACCAATTGCTGGGTGTAGCTGTGCTGTGGGTCCTCGAGAACTTGGTCGGTCAGTCCTTGCTCGACCACCCGCCCGTTTCGCATCACCATCACGCGGTCAGACAGGGTACGAATCACGCCGAGGTCGTGCGACACCACCAGCATTGCAATCCCAAGGTCGCGCTGTAATCGGCGCAGGGTGTCTAAGACCAGTGCCTGTACCGAAACATCCAAACCCGTGGTTGGTTCGTCCAGCAGCAGCAGCGCAGGTTTTAAGGCGATGGCTTTTGCCAGTTGCACTCGCTGCTGCATTCCGCCCGATAGATTTTTGGGTGGGTCGTCCATGCGGCTAATCGGAAATTCGCTGACCTCGAGACTGCGTTTGGCGGCGGCGCGTAACTTTGAAAAATTGCGCTCGCCCGCAATCACCAGCCGTTCGGCGACATTGCCACTGCTCGAGTTTTTCATCCGTAACCCAAGGTGCGGATTCTGGTAAACAATCCCGATGTGATGCACCCGCAGTTGGCGGCGTTCAAAACGGCTGAGGTCAAACAAGTTCTGCTCGGCGTATTTGGGCAAATGAAGCCCAAAAACACCACTGTCTGGGTTTTCCTCGAGATTCAGCATCCGTAAAAGCGTGCTTTTGCCACTGCCACTTTCGCCAACAATCCCCAGCACTTCTCGCGGATAAAGTTCGACATTGACATCCTCGAGGGCAATCACGCTGCCATAGCGCTTATTGATGCGGCTGGCGGTTAGAAGCGGGGCGTGCTGCACCAAGCGCGGCGGCTCGAGGGCAATCTCAGTCGCGTAGGAAGCCATCATGGTAGAACCTCCCTTCTGAATCGTAATAGGTTGCGCCCAAAGCTCTCTCGGACAGGATTTTTTCGCCATACCCACTGTCGGATAATTCATATAAACTCGAGCCGTCTTCTTGTGGTAATTCGTTCATAAATTTTTGGGCTGCCCCAGTGCGAAAACAGACCATCCCATCCACATTTTCGGTTTTATATGGCACATCCTCAAACTCGAGCGGACGGACTTCGGTATAGGGTGGCACACAATACAGTCTTTTTTCGCGCCCTGCGCTCAGGATGGTTAGATGCGCCGCTTGGTGCAACATCGGCACATCCCAACGTGGAATCGGGCTGGGCGACATGATATAGCGCCTTGCTACCAAGACTGGATAACTCGCGCCTTGAATAATTCGTTTGTAGCGCACCATTTGCTCGTAGAGTTTTAGCCACATCAGCCCGTAATCGGCATCGGCATGAAGTTCGGCGGCGGCGGCGCTGCTGGTTTCCACACCGCGCAACGGTTCTGGTTCTGGTACTTGCAAAATTAAAACTTGTCCCTCGAGTAAACGCTCTTCGGGAATTCGGTGGCGCGATTGAATCAGGCTGGCTGCCAAAGTATCGGTGGTGGTTTGGGCGTTGGCAACTCGAGCAATAAAGCGGCGAATGTTGGCGGCATTGACACTATCGTCCGCCCCTTGGTCAATAATTTTGACCGTGCTGTGCGGCGCAACCAGTGTTAGCGTGACCTGCAAACCGCCCGTCCCCCAGCCCCGCGCCATCGGCACTTCTCGAGAGGCATACGGCACTTGATAACCCGGAATACAGATGCCTTTAAGGATTTTACGGCGCAACTCGCGCTTGCTGGCTTCGTCCAAAAACGCATAGGCATGGTCTTGGACTGGCTTGGTCAATTCGGCAAGGGTCATAAACTGACCTCCTCGAGTGGCATTTCGGCGGCTGGCGCTGTATTTTTTTGCTTTTTGACATCGCGCATGGCTTCGAGGCTGCTCTGAAACGTCACATAATGCGGCAACTTAAAGTGAATACAAAAACCGCTGCCCTCGACGGGTTCGGTGTGATACAGCACAAATTCTGGAGTCTGCGACGGATGACTCGAGCGCTCCATGCTTAAATCGAGCATCGAAGCGGCAATCACTTTGACTTCGTTCCAGCCGAGCGTGGCACTAAATCCCAAGTCTAAACGCGGGTCTTGTGGGTCGCCAGCAAAATTCGTGACAATTTCACTCGAGCTAACCCGCACTTGCCCAGCGCTAAATTCTACTTTGGTACTCGGGTGGGTCAGCCGCACATCGGCATAGCTCAGCCTGACTTCATTGATCGTCGGATGCACTGCGCCGTAGCCGCGCATATTGGCATAGCCGAGCGCTAAAATCCCACCGGTATCGCCTCGAGCCAGACTTTGCAATTTGTGCGCTCTCGAGACTGGAAAAAGCAGTGGTTCGCGGGTAATATCGGGAATGTCGCTTGGCACAGTCTGGTCGGGGCTAATCTCGGGCAACAATCCAGCTTGGCGCTGCCATGCCGCCAAGGCTGGGAAACTCGAGCCAGAAATCTGTGGTGCTGGTGTGGTTTGGTGCGAGATACTTTGTCCGCGCAAAGCCTCCATGCGTAAAATTCGGTGGCTGTAATCGAGCGTCGGTCCAAGTACCTGTCCGCCGGGGATGTCCTTAAAGGCTGCCGAGACCCGCCGCACGGTTTTGAGGTCGTCCTGCTCGAGTGGCGTGGCGTAGGCGAGCCTTGGCTGGGTGCTGCGGTACGCCCGAAGCAGCAATACCGCTTCGTACAATTCGCCGCCCGTCTGGGTAATCGCCAGCGCCGCCAGTTCGGGTGCGTACAACGATGCCTCGCCCATCACACGGTCTAGCAAGTACGGCAGCGCATCCTCGATGGCTTTGACCCGCTCGAGCGAGAGTGTGCCGAGCAATTCGCGGTAAAAATTCTCGGCTTCGACAATTGCCTGTTCGCCACCTCTGGCTGCCACATATGCCATTTACAGCACCTCGATTCGCGTGGTACGCGGGATTCCAACTAAACTCGAGCCATTGGTCAGGAGTAAATCCCAACCGATGGGATAGGACATAATCTGCTCGCGGGTCTGCCAAAACTCGGGTGGTACATCGATTTGCAGCTCGAGTGAACTTTGGATTCCCGCCCCCGTCAAGCGCACCAGCCGCCCAATCTCGAGTGCGGCGCTAACCACCAGCGTGGCTGACGTTTCTGGGGCAACTGGCGAACCGCGTTTTATCACGTGCAGCAAGTCGCTAACTGGTGTATTGGCACAAAAGACATAATCGGCTTCTTTGAGCGATTTCATTTTTGCCCCCAAAACACAAAGTTGTGGTTCGAGCGCAGCATCGTTGGTCCAAGCACTGGTCTCGAGGTCTAAAAGCGCTTGAGCAATCCTAAAAAAAGCATTTTCGTCTGGCTCGAGTTGTAGGGCTTGGACTCGTCCGGGATGTGCAAACGCCCACATCAGGGCATCAAACGTGGCGTGGGTTTTGGCTTCTAATTGGGTTTGTAAGGGCATTAAAAGGTCTCCATTTGCACTCGAGTTGCCTCGACTTTAGAAAAAAGCAGATTGTGGGCTGCCAGTTGTGCGCTGTGGGCTGCTTCGAGAAATTGGCTTAGGCGCTCTGGAGCAATTTCGGTCTGCCACGCTAAATCGAGCAGCGCCACCGCCAAGGCTTGCTCGAGGTCGCGCCCAAGTACCGCCCCATAGCCAACAAAACTGTTTTGACGCACCTCGGCTTCGGCAACCAGCACTTCGCCCAGATGAAACAACGTGCCATGAACCGTATCTCGAGCCGGCAGCATCACCAACCCAGTCCGATTTTGCACCACCTCAAGATTGCCGCTTTGCTCGAGCGCAGGCAGTAATTCGTCGGCAAGCGCTTTGACTTGGGGGGCAGGCGCGTGGGTCAGGATATTCAGGCTTTGGGCTTGGGTAAAAGTTGATTGCATTTGTATCCTTAAATAATGCTGCGGCGTAACCGCGCTGAGGCAAAATCCACCAAAAAGACGGTCACAAAAATCATGATTAAAATCGCACAAGTGGCTTTCCAATCAAACGAACGCATGGCTTCTTGCAGGAAAAATCCAATGCCACCCGCACCAACTAAACCCAGAATTGTGGCTGCTCGGACATTAATCTCGAGCCTGTAAAGCGTGTAACTGACAAAAAGCGGCATGATTTGAGGAAAATACCCGTAGACAATCACCATAAAAGGCGACGCACCTGTGGCGCGTACCGCCTCGACTTGTCCGGGGTCTACGGCTTCGATGGCTTCGGACAAGAGTTTGCCCAGCGAACCCGCGCTGCCAATTGCCAATGCCAGAATGCCGGGGAATGGTCCCAAACCTACTGCCGCCACAAAAATCAGTGCCAGTACCAATTCATTGAGCGCCCGTAAAAAGTCCATGACCCGCCGCGTGATTTGGTAAAGCCACGCAGGAGCAACATTTTGCGCTCCTGCAAAGGACATTGGCACGGTAATAAATAAGCACAGCACTGTTCCCCAAATACCCATGGCAATGGTTAAGAGCATTTCATTAAAATAGCGTTCCCAGCCCGAGAAATCAGGTGGAAAAAATCCCCATGTTGGGCGGTTACTCGAGCCAAAAATAAATTCGATGCTGCTACCTAAGCCGTCTATCAGACCTTTAGGGCTAATTTGGGTTAAAGGATAAGTAAAAACCAGAATGCCAAGAATCATAAAAAAAGCCAATGTACTCCAACCTCGAGCGCGACGAATCGCCACAGGAGGTTGGAGTTTTAGAGAAGTCGAAGTTGGGGTCATGATTTACTTTTTACGCAGTTCTTCTTTAACGCGGTCAGCTTCGCGCACTACGTTGTACGTACCGTCATTGACAGTTACAAAGCGTTTTGCCGAAAGCTGGTCTAGCACCTTAGGGTCACGCAAATCTAAAAAGGCTTTTTGAATCAAGGCTCGGCACGAAGCTGGCACAACTTCCGAAGCGGTAATCGGCGAGTTTGGAATCAATTTCGATTGCCAAACCGCCCGTAATTCGCCCTCTTTAATGGTTTTGGCAATAATTGCGTTGTTGACTGTACCCGAAGCAATTGCAGCTACATCCACTTTACTGTTGACCAAAGACAACATACTGGCATTGTGATTACCCGCAAAAATAACTTGCCCGAAAAAATCAGTTGGATTGATTTTGAGGTCTTTTAAGAAATGAACCATTGGAAATAAGTAGCCACTGGTGCTGTTGGGGTCTACAAATGCTAAGGTTTTGCCTTTCAGGTCTTGGATGCTGCGGTAACTCGAGTCGCTACGCACAAATAAACTCGAGTAGTAACCTAAACCAGTGGTTTTGTTGTCGGGCATAACCAACGGATAAACTTTGGCTTGCTTGGTGGCTTGGATATAGGATTCTGGTCCAAGCCAAGCGACTTCTAAACGCTTGGTTGCCATGGCAATAATAATCGCGGCATAATCTGCACCAATGGTGTATTGGAGCTTCGAGTTAAGGCGTTTTTCGAGGTAATCAAAAAGTGGGGTGTAACGGGTTTTGGCGGTGCTTTCGTCGGTCGGTAAAATCCCAAAGCGCATTTCTTTGGGGCAATCTGAGGCTGGGGTTTGGGCTTGGCTGCTGGCAAGCGCAAGCAAGCTGGCAGTGACGGTAAGACTGGCGAATACGATTTTCATAATTTCCTCCGTAAAACAACAAAGCTCGAGTGATATTGTTTTTTTGCATTGCTGTAGGGGTGAACCTTGTGTTCGCCTTTTAATTTGTGTTTTTTCTCAAGTATTTCAAAGCCATTAAGCAGCTACCAGCGCCATTTTTTCTATTGGCTCGAGACTCGGCGTGGAGTCCCCGTAGTACAAAGCTCGAGTCAAATCATCAGTCAGGGCGGCGACTGCACCATCAAAAATAACTTGCCCTTGTTTAAGTGCCACGACCCGATTGGCATATTCACGCACGGTTCCCAAATAATGGAGGTTGGCGATAACAGTAATACCGTCCACGACATGAATATCGCGCAGTAACTCCATAACTTGCTCGGAGGATTTTGGGTCAAGGGCGCTGATTGGTTCGTCTGCCAGAATAAATTGTGGTTCTTGGGCAAGCGCTCTGGCAATACCAACGCGCTGTTGCTGTCCGCCCGAAAGCGTATCCGAGCGCTGCCAAGCGTAATCTGCCATGCCAACACGGTCGAGGATTTCCAAGCCTCGCTGCATTTCGGCTTTGGCGGGTAAGTGCAATAAACTGCGCCAAGACTCTCGGTAGGCAAGTCTGCCCAGCAGCACATTCTCGAGGGCAGTCAGGCGCTTAACCAGATTGAATTGCTGAAAAACCATGCCGATTTTTCTGCGTGCCAGTCGAATCTGGGGGTCTCGAGCCGAGGTAATTTCGGTATTGCCGACTGTAACCTTGCCACGACTTGGACGAATTAAGCCATTCAGCACCCGCATCAAGGTGCTTTTGCCCGCCCCACTTGGTCCGATTAACACCGTGAAGGCTTGGCTGTCAAAACCAAGACTTACGTCCTGCAAGGCTTTTGTACCATTGGCAAACTGATGGCTGACCCGCTCGAGTTTTAGCATCTTGACTCACCTTTTGACTTATTTTCGGTAGACGTAACGACCCCGTTAAGGTAGGCGTGGCTTGTCAGGAAAAAGTCAGCTTAATCGTATAAGTAAAGACCGTGCTATGCTCTAAAAGCAAATGATTAAACGAATCATCACCGCCAAAGACATTGCGGCTCGAGTTGGAGTTTCGCAAGCATCAGTTTCGTATGCCCTCAGTCACCGCCTGGACAAACGCGCTTTAATTTCTTCAGAAACCCGACTTAAAATACTGCAAGTTGCCGAAGAAGTCGGGTATTTCCCCAATGCCCAAGCCCAAGCCATTCGCACTGGAAAAACGGGTCTGCTGGCGCTCTGGGTACCCAATTTCACCAACAGTGTCTACCTTCGCACCATGCGGGGTATTCAAGAAGTGGCTTCGGAACATGGTCTGGATGTGCTGGTCTATGGTGGAACTGGTATCAGGGGTATGGAAGCGGTGCTGCGTTCGTTTGGGCAACGGCGGGTGGATGGAGCAATCATGATTGCTCGCCCACTAGACCAAACCGCCCAACAACTATTGGCACAACTCGAGTTGCCAATTGTTACCATTGGCGGCAGCATGACCTATCCAAACATAGATAGTGTACGAACCCACAACGCCAAGGCTTTTGAACAAATGGTGCTGCATTTGGCGGCGCAAGGCTATCAGCGCATTGGACATATTTCTGGTCCACTGACCACCGCCACAGCCCAAGAACGTTTACAGGGTTATCGGCGTGGTTTAACTGTGGCTGGCTTACCCTACAAAAAAAATTGGATGCGCCAAGGAACATATAAATCTGGTTGTGCCGCTGGGTTAGCGCTTGAGTTGATTTGCCAAAAAACCCCACCTGATGCCTTGGTCATCGCCAACGACTTAATGGCAATCGAGGCGCTGCTGGGGCTGCACGATGCGGCTTGGCGAATCCCCCAAGATATGGCAATTGCTGGCTGTGATGATATTCCAGAAGCCGAAGTGGTACGCCCTCGGCTGACCACGATTCGTCGCCCGGGGTTACGGGCTGCCCAGGTTGCTATGAAACTTTTGCTCGAGCGCTTGGCTGGCTACCGTGGCGAATCCCGAACGGTCTGGTTGGATGCCGAAGTGGTGATTCGCGGCAGCACGATTCAAGACGCTCAAAACCATACGACCTAGTGGGTCATTCGACAACGAGAAAAGAGAAAAGAGGAAGGAGAAAAGCTGTGTTATAGGCTATTCTCAAGATAACTCAGAGTGCACCCGCAAACTGAATGACCCACTAGCCTTTAATAGATTGTCATGGTTATGTGACTTGCAGGTGGCTGACAAATGACCATTAGATTTCCCGAAGACTAAAGAAGTCAAAAAGGCATCGGTCATGATTCGTCTTGAAAATATCAATCATACTTACCCAAATGGAACTCATGCGCTGCGGGGTATCAACCTCGAGATTGGCGCAGAGGCATTTACGGTTTTAATTGGTCCGAGCGGTGCGGGAAAAAGTTCGTTGATGCGAATCTTAAATGGTTTGGTGCGCCCAAGTTCTGGACAGGTTTTTATTGATGGCTTAGAAGTCAGCCGTGCCAAAGCCAGCCAAGTTTTAGCTGCCCGACGCAAAATCGGTATGGTATTCCAGCAGTTTAACTTGGTTAAACGCCTGACTGCCTTAGAAAATGTGCTGATTGGACGGCTTGGTGTAATGCCAACTTGGCGCTCCACGATTCGTCTATACACTCGAGAAGACCGCCAATTGGCGTTTGCGGCACTCGAGCGAGTCGGAATGCAGGATTATGCTTGGCAGCGCTCGGACACCCTGTCTGGTGGGCAGCAGCAACGGGTTGGGATTGCTCGAGCCTTGGCGCAACAACCCAAACTGATTTTAGCCGATGAACCCATTAGCGCCCTTGATCCAAAATCCTCGGAGCAAGTCATGGGTTTGCTGCGCGACATTCAAAGTAAAGATGGAATTGCGGTGATTGCCAATTTGCATCATTTGGATGCGGTGCGTGAATACGCCGAGCGAGTCGTGGCATTGCAGCGCGGCACAGTGGTTTTTGATGGGCAACCCAGCGCCCTAACCGAAAGCGTGACTCGAGCCTTGTACTACGAAGAAGAAAAAGCTCTTCAATCCATCCCAGACATTATCCCCAATACTTTAATGACCGCCTAGGAGAAAATATGAAAAAAGTTCTTGTTGCCGCCTTTGGAATTGCCGCCCTCACTGCGCTTGGAGTCTCGAGCGCCCAAACCAACCGCGCTGATTGGCCCAGCGAAATCACGATTGCTACCGTACCCGTCGAGACCAGCCGCGATGCTACCGAACGCTTTAAGCCATTCATTACTTACATGGAAAAGAATTTGCGCCTAAAAATCAATTTCCGCAATGGTGCGGATTACGCTGCCGTGATTGTCGCCATGGGTGCTAAACAAGTGGATTTGGCATTTTTTGGACCCAGCAGTTATTTGGATGCCGAAGACCGCGCTAATGCCGAAGCCTTTGTCAAAGAAAACAGCATCTCGAGTGGTACAGGTTACTACAGCCTTGTGCTGGCTAAAGCAGGCAGTAACTTAAAAACCATGAAAGATGCTCAAGGCGCAGAATTTGCTTTTGTAGACCCGAGCAGCACCAGTGGTTTTCGTGTCCCGATGTTTAGCTTCTGCACCGAACTTAAAATCGAACCAGAAACCTACTTTAAGCGCGTCTACTTTGCTGGCACACACGAAAACGTCATTCTTGGTATTGCCAATGGTAGAATTGCCATTGGTGCAACCAATGATGTCAGCTTAGATGCCGCGATCAACAAGGGAATCGTTAAAAAAACCGATTTCCAAACTGTTTATAAATCCAAGAAAATCCCAGCTTCGCCCGTGGCTTACCGCAAAGACCTTCCCGAAAGCCTCAAAGCCCAGATTAAATCGGCATTTTTACGCTTTCGTGACCCAGCTTTTTTGAATGCCAGTGGAATCACTGGTTACGTCAGCACCTCGAGCAAAGACTACCAACCATTTCGTCAAATTAACGCCTATAGAAGCTCGACTTGCTTAAAATAAACTTCTTCTTCGCGTCTGCTAGGCGAATAACTTAGCAGACGCGCCTTCCTCCTCTTTTACCTTGAAGACCTCGAGCCGATACCGCTCGAGGTCGCAACGTTAGGAACAACCATGATTGCAAACCTCAATATCGAAGCACCCGCAAAAGTAGTGCAACAACGACTTTGGACTCGAGTTATCTGGCTTGGCATTGCTGGGCTGTTGTTTTGGGCAACTTTTGGCACAGAATTAAGTATTGCTAAACTCATTTCTGGTTTTGGCGAATCACAAAAACTCTTGTTTGGCACTACTGAACGCCCTGACAGTGGGTTTTTTCCACCAGACTTTACTCGAGGCTGGGTTTTTATTGACCAAATGCTTCTAACCGTCAAAATGGCAATTTGGGGAACGGTGCTGGCTGCCATGGCTGCCCTTCCTATTTCGATTCTGGCAGCCGCCAATACTGCCCCCAACAAAGTGATTTACCAAATCGCAAGGCGAATTTTAGATGTACTGCGCGGCTTAAATGAATTTGTCTTAGCACTGATTTTTGTGGCAGCCGTTGGCTTAGGACCCTTTCCTGGGATTCTGGCATTGGCGGTTCACACCACGGGTGTGCTGGCTAAACTCTATGCCGAAGCCATCGAAGTCGTGGACACAGGGCAAATCGAAGCGGTACAAGCCAGTGGTGCAAATCCAATTCAAGTCTTTACGCACGCAATTTTCCCGCAAATTGTACCAACGGTTGTATCCATGACCTTGTACCGTTTTGAAAGCAATGTCCGTGCTGCCAGTGTACTTGGTTTGGTTGGCGCTGGTGGGATTGGATTATTTGTGACCGAAACGATGCGGAGTTTTAATTTTAAGGAAGCCAGTGCAGTTTTAATCGTGATTTTAGTAGCCGTGTTCTTGGTGGATTTTATCTCGGCTAAAATAAGGGCGAAACTAACATGAATATCTGGCTCGAGAACGCAAAAATAGTGCTACCAGACCAAACTTTAGAGCATGGTCATGTTCGTTTAGAAGATGGTTTTATTGCCGAAATTACCGACGTGCTGCCGCACCATAATCTCAAAAGCCTCGATTTAAGTGGTTGTACTTTACTGCCCGGGATTGTGGATATTCACGGCGATATGCTTGAACGCGAACTCGAGCCTCGTCCAAACACGCAGTTTCCCACCGAAATTGCCTTAGTCGAACTCGATAAACGCCTAGCCAGTAATGGCATTACCACTGCCTATGCCGCCGTTGCCCTAGCCGATGGTCCTGGGCTGCGTTCCGAAGCTCGAGCCGAGAATTTAATCAAAGCCATCGAACAAGCCAAACACCAACTTCGTACCAAAATACTGATTCATGTGCGCTTTGAAATCAGTGTGCCAAGTGGCGTACCAATGCTGAAGCGCTTACTCGAGCAAAATCTTGTGCAAATGGTTTCGTTAATGGATCACACGCCCGGACAAGGACAATTTAGAAACCTCGAGTATTATGTCGAATACATGACCAAATGGCTAGGCGGCAACCGCCAAGCTGCCGAGGAGACCGCCAAAGCTCACCTCGAGACCCCAATCAGTTGGGAAGTTGCCCAAGGTATTACCGATTTGGCTCGAGCCAAAGGCATACCGCTTGCCTCACACGACGATGACACGCCCGAAAAAATTGCGGTGATGCACCAAATGGGGGTGGGAATAGCCGAGTTTCCAGTCACACTCGAGGCTGCCAGTGCCGCCCATGATATGGGCTTAAAAGTGATTATGGGCGCACCAAACGCCCTGCGTGGCGGCAGTCACTCAGGTAATTTATCGGCACTCGAGGGCATAAAAGCAGGTGTGGTGCATGGCTTGTGTGCCGATTATCACCCTGCCAGTTTGCTTCATGCCGCCCTGCGAATGGCAAACGAAGGTATGGCGCTTCATCGAGCAGTTGAACTGATTACGTTGCAACCTGCACTAGCGGCTGGGTTAGACAATACTGGAGCAATCAAAACTGGGCTTCAAGCCGATTTAACTTTGCTGCGCGGTTCTCGAGTCAGTGCAACTTGGCGGGCTGGGCAACTGATTTACGCTGATTCAGTGCATTAAAAACCTCGTTGGATTCGAGCAGCAAAAAGGCGAATGCGTCCCCATGTTCTCTTTTGGTGTTGTTTGAATTTACTCAAATCTTAAAATTTTAGACTCAAGTCCAGTTAGCTTTTTGAGATTGAACCTTTCGGTTTTGGCTTCCGTAATTTAGTCAGTTAGCTAACTTCTAACTTATTCGGAGGAATTATGAACCCAATCAACGTGGCAACGATTCGACCTGCACTCCTTGCCCTAATGACCGCAGCCCTGACCATATCAGCCCTTGCTGCCAATCCTAGCTACCAAGTCGCCACCACCCCAGCCGCAACGGCTGAATTCAATTTCAGTGTGACCCTTATCCCTATTCCAGGTCGGATCAATGCCGTCAGCGCCAACCTTTACTTCGACCCAAAGAACCTTGGTAAAACCAGTGGCACAGTCAGTGTTGCCCTTGCCAAACTCGACACTGGAATAGGACTGCGCGACGAACACGGACGCGGCTTTCTAGGCGCAGAAAAACACCCCAATGCAATCTTTACCGTAACCAGTATCAGTGGCACAAAAACCCTCGAGAAGAACAAAGAAATCAAAGCCACCGCCAACGGAAAATTCAACATTAATGGCATTAACAAACCACTCAGCGCCCCAATCACCCTGAAATTCGATGGCACTCGAGTCAACGTTAGCACTGCTTTTAACATCACCCTTAGCGACCACAACATCAGCATCCCTGGTTCAGATCCAAAAGTCGCCGTCAAAGTCAACTTCACCCTCGAACCTAAGTAAAAATCAGCAATCAAAAGCCCTCTCTCGTTCAAAAACCAATCAGGAGTTCATCATGAAAATCAACCAAGTTCTGACATCCATCCTCACAGTTTTCGCCTTTGGTGCAGCCATACTTGCCAATGCCCAAATCATGCAATCTGACACCATGAGCAGCGTCTTACAAAGCACCAAATTAATTGCTGTTGGCGCTCCAACCACTGGCACACTCGAGATTGTCAAATCAGCCAATGGCAACCGAGTTTTAAACCTGAAAAACATCAAAACCGAAGCAGGACCCGACCTTCACGTCTACCTGTACGCTGGCAATATCCCAAGTAAAGAAGCCAAGAACATCAAAACCGTTAAGTACGTAGATTTAGGCAAATTGGCGGCACCATTTAAAGGCAACTACAGCTATAAAATCCCAGCTAACACTAACCTCGAGCAATTCAAAAGCGTAGTCATCTGGTGCGACGTTGCCAAAGTGACCTTTGCAGGAGCAAAACTCAAATAACCAAATCGTGCTGCGTTCGTTTACCACCACTTTCTCAACTCGAGACACCTTTTAGGAGATTGATCATGAATATCAAAAAAACCGTTGTTGCTTTTATCGCCGCTACCAGCTTTGCTGCTGCCGTAATCCCAAGTTTTGTTGCCAATGCCCAAACCATTCAAACCGTAACCACTGTTGAAACTGTTCTGAACTTTGCAAAACTGACCAGCGTTGCCGCCCCAACCACAGGCACAGTCGCTATTGTCAAAAAAACCGATGGCAGCACTGTATTGCGTCTACAAAACCTCAAAACCGAAGTTGGACCTGATTTACACGTCTACTTGTACGCTGCTGCGCTACCAAGCAAAGATGCCAAACCAGCCGATGTTAGAGCCGTCAAGTACATTGACCTTGGGAAACTCCCAGCCCCTTTTAGTGGTTACTACGAATATAAAATCCCAGTAGGCACAGACTTAAATGCCTTTAAAAGCGCCATCATTTGGTGTGATCTAGCAGGCGTTACTTTTGGTGGTGCAACCCTGAACTAAAACCAAATTCACAAACCTTCCCTCGAGAAAACACTGGCTCGAGGGAAAACCTATTTGCACCATAAAATTTGACAATCCAATCGCAACCTTGCAAACTAAACAAATTCGTTCTATCAAGGTGATAACGTTGACCACTGTCCTCGAAAAACCAAATAGCAAAAGCACGGTTAAACAACGTCTGCTCGGGGCAGCCATGACCCTTTATCATCAGCATGGCATTGCCACCACAACCATTGCTGATATTGCCTTAACTGCCAATGTACCACTAGGCAATGTCTACTATCATTTCAAAAGTAAAGAAGCCCTAATCAGCGCAGTGATTGCTGCTAGACGCAAAGAAGTCCAAGCCGAACTTGAACTTGCTGGCTGCGAAGCCAATCCACTTGAACGCCTACGTTCCTTAATCAAAGATTCGCATAATAACCGCGAATTACTCACTGCCCATGGTTGCCCATATGCGTCTTTAGCCCAAGGATTACGTGACACAGGTGGAATTCTAGCCGAACAAGCCGGTGAATTACTGGGTTTACACATCGAATTTGCCGAACAGCAATTTATACTGCTCCAGAACCCTCAAGCCCAAGCATTAGCAGCAGATTTCATCGCTAGGTTATATGGGGCGTATACCCTAGCCAACGCCATGAATAACCCAATCTTTTTGGATCAGCAACTCGAACGAATAGAAACGTGGCTCGAGCAAGCAGCCTCTGAACAAACTAAATGGTCAAACCCAACTCAAGGCAGCCTAAAATAGTAAAACTATATTTTATTTTAATATTCAATCAGTTTGTGAAATTTTTGAATTGGTAAAGTTATATTTTATTCGGGCTGAAATTCCAAATGCTTCTATAACGTGTAGCTTTCAAGCACTCAGTTAGACTTTTTATTCGTTTCCCACATCTCAAGAATAATAAAGTTCTTCACTTGGTAATAAAGTTCTTTACCAAGTGATAAATATTTTTACTCTTTGCTCGAGTTTTGGAATTGAATTAACCCTTTTTTCTCATGACCTCGAGCATATCCCATTGTTCTTTGGTCACTTCATCCAGAACGTTAAACTCCCCACCTGTCCAAGCGGTTTCCCCACCATCTATGGTAAAGACACTGCCAGTCACAAAACTCGAGTAATCGCTCACCAAGTAACTTGCCATGTTTGCCAGTTCGATGTGTTCGCCCATGCGCCGCAAAGGAATTTGGCGTTCAAACAAATGCTCGAGTTCCTTACTTGGCATCAACCGACTCCAAGCGCCTTCGGTCGGAAACGGACCGGGCGCAATCGCATTTAATCTAATTTTGTACTTGCCCCATTCGGCAGCAAGGCTTTTGGTCATGGCAACCACACCAGCCTTAGCGGCAGCGCTTGGCACAACATAGCCACTGCCCGAACCCGCGTAAGTTGTGGCGATGTTCAGTACGTTGCCAGCAATTCCAGCTTCTATCCAGCGTTTGCCTAGCTCAAGCGTACAGTAAAACGTTCCGTGCAGCACAATACCCAGCACTGCATCCACGGCTCGGTGCGAAAGGCGTTCGGTCGGCGAGATAAAATTCCCAGCCGCGTTATTGAGCAGCACATCAATTCGCCCATAATGCGCCCAGACTTCATCTATCATTCGCTTCACGGCTTCGGGGTCGCGGACATCCACGCCAGTCGTAAAAACTTCGCCGCCGTGTTTAGCTGTCATTTGTTTGGCAACATCCTCGAGCATTTCTTTGCGTCTCGAGGTGATTGCCACTTTTGCCCCGAGTTCTAAAAAACGCTCGGTCATACTGCGTCCTAAGCCTGTGCCGCCGCCGGTAACAAGGATAACCTTGCCCACTAAAGAGTCTGGTAATAACATGAGGTCTCTATACTACTCGAGAAACGCAGGGTGGTATGCCAGATTCTTAGGTTTAATCGTGTAATTTTTTAGCCGCTTCTATCAGGGCGGGCATAATTGCGTGTAAATCGCCAACGATGCCATAATCGGCAACCTTAAAAATCGGGGCTTCGGCATCTTTATTGATGGCAATAATGTTTTTTGACTTACCCATGCCCGAAAGGTGCTGTACTGCCCCAGAGACACCAATCGCAATATAGGCGTTCGGCTGCACGGTTTTACCTGTTTGCCCGACTTGCTCGCCGTAGGGTCGCCAGCCAGCATCCACCGCCGCCCGAGTTGCGCCCACGCCAGCCCCAAGCACATCGGCAAGGCTTTCGATCAAGGCAAAGTTTTCTGGGCTTCCCAAACCACGCCCACCCGTTACAACCACACTGGCTTCGGTTAAAGCAACTCGAGCCGATTTTTCGACTGTCCGACCCAAAACAGTTACACCACTGGGGCTAAGTTCAAGTTCAACATCAAAAACTTCCCCAGCACTGGCATTGGCTTGCACCACCGCTTGGGTATTGGGCTTGACGCTGACCACCACCACATCTGCAATTGCCTCGAGCGTTTCTGTGACCCGTGCGAGGTAGGCATAATGCTGAATTTGTAAGCCACCAGCCACGGGCGTTAAAGCAATCGCGTCCTCGAGATACGGCGCATCGAGGCGCACTGCCACCCGAGGGGCAATTTCGCGTCCGGCTCGAGAAGCTGCCAGCAGCACGGTGTTTGCTTCGGCTTGTTCGGCTAAGTCAGCCACAGCGTGCGCTAGGTTCTTTGCGCCCTCGAGCAGGGTATCTTCGCAGACCAGCACTTGGGCGGCATACTGGGCAGCTTCAGCAGCCACCGCCGACGCACCAGTCCCGAGCAGCACAGCAGTGACATCATCGCCAAGGCGTTGAGCCGCTCCAAGTACCTCAAGGGCGCTTTTCTTTAATTTAGCATCGAATTCACAAACGACTAGAATCATGGTTCTCCTCAAGCGAGGCGTGGCTCGCCGCTACGGTTGTTTTTTAGGGCGATTTAGATAACTTTGGCTTCTTCGTGCAGCAGTTTAATCAGTTGCTCAGCCGCCGCAACTGGGTCTTTGCCATCAATGATTTTATTGAGGCGTGGGCGCTCCTGAATTTCTTGGCTGACGACTTTCACTTTGCTATTCGAGATACCATACGCATCTGGCGTGGTTTTACGAATCTCTTTTTTCTTGGCTTTCATGATATTTGGTAAAGTCGGATAGCGCGGTTCGTTCAGTCCTTGTTGAGTGGTAATCACGGCGGGCAGTGCCAACTCGAGGCTTTCTTTGCCATCGTCGGTGTCATGGGTGGCTTGGATTCGCCCGTCCTCAAAACCAAGAATGGTTGTCCATGTGACCTGATTCCAACCCAAGGCTTCGGCTAAAGCTGCACCAAGGGCTTGTGAATCGGTGTCGGCGTGTTGTCCACCAACAAAGACCACATCTGGAGCTTCCTCGAGAACCACGCTTTTTAGAATCTGGGCTTGCGAAACGACATCGAGCAGCATATCGGTTTCGATATGCACGGCTCGCTCGAGTCCCATGGCGAGACTGCGGCGAATCGCATCTTCAAAACGGGCATTGCCCAGGGCTACTGCCACCGTATTGACACCGCCTTCATTGATTCGCAGTGCCTGTTCGACCCCATACTCGTCCATGCCATCGAGCGCCATGGTTGCACCCTCCAAATCTATTTTGCCATTGGCGGCTTTGACTTTGGCTTCGGCATCGGGAACTTGTCTGATTAAACAAAGAATTTTCATGTTGCTCCTCTTTTTGTACTTAGTCTAAAAATAATTGTCTGGCTTGGCAAATAGAATTGTCCCGCTTTTGAGGCACAAAAACAAGCCACTGACTTGTAGCGCAAAACAAGCGGCTCGAGTTTTAGGTTAAACTGCGCCCCATGATTCAACCCGATTGGTGGATACGCCAAAAAGCCCTCGAAGAAGGCATGATTGAACCCTTCGCAGACCGACAAATTCGCAGTGGCGAAAATGGTGGGATTATCAGCTATGGGGTCTCGAGTTTTGGCTATGACTTGCGGGCAGCCAGAGAGTGGAAAATCTTTGTCAATGCGTTCAGTACAGTTGTAGACCCGAAAAACTTTGACCCTCGAGCCTTTATAGACTTTGAGGGCGACGAAGTGATCATCCCGCCCAACAGTTTTGTCTTGGCGCGGAGCATCGAATATATGCGAATTCCAGACAATGTGATGGTCGTGGCACTGGGAAAGTCCAGTTATGCCCGTTGTTTTAGCGCAGACACTCGAGTCGCACTGGTGGATGGTTCAAGCCCAACCCTCGAGGAGATGGCACACCGCGCCGAGAGTGGTGAGATGTTTTGGGGCTATAGCCTTAATCAGTATGGGCGGATTGTGGTTTCGCTTTTGGATGCACCGCGTTTTATAGGTAGAGATTCGCTGCTCGAGATTGTACTGGACAACGGTGAAACGATAAAAGCCACACCAGACCATCAATTTATTACGCGAGATGGTCGGGCGGTACTGGCTTCGGAATTACGCGCCAATGATTCTTTGATGCCACTGTACCGCAAGCCATTTCGCGGTTATGAAATGACCTACCAACCTGTCAATGGTTTTTATTATCCAACCCACCGACTGGCGGATGAATGGAATCTCGAGCAGGGTATTTACCCTCAGATGCCAAGCAGTCACCGACACCACAAAGACCACAACCGACGCAATAATAATCCGTGGAATATTGAACGAATGGATGCTTCGGAGCATCTTAGGATGCACAATGCCAAATCGTACTTACGCCTCGAAGATGGCGGAGATTTTGACCCTGAATCCCACAGCCTTGCCATCAAAGATGCCTATGAGGTGCTGCGTCAAGATGATCTACGCTACCGAAAATTGTGCCAGCAGCAGCGTAAAAAAGCCAGTGATTTCTGGCAAGACCCCGTGTATGCCGAAACTCGAGCCAAATTACGCGCCAATCGGGCTGTTTTTTATACCCAAGAAGAACGTGAAATACAGCGCCAACGCATTACTGCTGCCTATGCCAACAACCCAGAACTGCGTTCAAAAATTGCGGATTTTAGTCGCGCAGCTTGGGCGCGAGATGACGGCACACGCCAAGCACAACAACGTGAAATTGCACGGCAAATTCGCATCCGAGCCGACATCACCGAAAGCACTGTTCGCCAAGCCCTTGATGCCACAGGTTCAATCCGTGGTGCAGCCCGTTACTTAGATGTTGACCGCAGTGCCTTTAGGCGCTTCCCACATATTTTACAGCAATTTCGAGGCACATCAGTTATCAATCACCGAGTTGTTTTGGTCAGAACCCTATCCGGCGAACACGACACCTACTGTTTAACTGTGCCAGAAGCAGGTAATTTTGCCCTTGAGGCGGGTGTTTTTGTGCATAACTGCGGAATTGTAGCAAATGTTACACCTTTAGAACCGGGCTGGGAAGGACACGTGACGTTAGAGTTTAGCAACACCACACCACTGCCCGCCAAGATGTATGCCAACGAAGGTTGTGTGCAACTACTGTTTTTTGAAGGACCAAAACCAGAAGTGACTTACCGCGACCGCAAAGGCAAATACCAAGGGCAGACGGGTGTGACCTTACCGCGCCTCTGAGCCTCGAGTCACCTTAGGTTAAAAAGCGCACTTGCCTCGAGACAGATTTTCAAGTACACTCTAAAAGTTTGCATTGCCAAACACTTCTCGCTGGTTTAGCTCGAGGCTTGGATAACGTCCTTGAGTGCAGTTGACCACGGGTCGTCAAATCTAAAGCCTAACGTTACCCACAAAGGAAAAGATGTCGTATCTTCAAATGAAGCAGTTGCTCGAAGCCGGAGTTCACTTTGGTCACGAAACCAAGCGTTGGAATCCAAAGATGAAGCGTTTTATTTTTGCTGAACGCAACGGAATTTTTATCATTGATTTGCAAAAGACCTTAAAGCAACTCGACCGTTCCTTTGATTTTGTCAAAGAAGTGGCTGAACGGGGCGGCGTTATCTTGATGGTTGGTACAAAAAAGCAAGCCCAAGAAATCACCGAACTCGAGGCAAAACGCTGTGGTTTGCCGTACATCAATGTCCGTTGGCTCGGTGGCTTAATGACCAACTTCCGCACGATTCGTTTGCGGGTTGAGCGCATGAAAAACCTCGAGCGTGAATTTGAGACGGGCGAAATCATGGCACGCCCAAAAGCCGAACGGGTGCTGTTACAAAAAGAATTGTCGGATTTGCTCAAGAACCTTGGTGGCATCCGCAACATGACCCGTCTACCAGACGCAATTTTTATTATTGACCCAACCAAAGAAGCAATTGCCGTCAAGGAAGCCCAAAAGCTCAACATCCCAGTAGTTGCCCTTGCCGACACCGATTCTGATCCAGATGTGATTGACTACATCATCCCTGGTAACGACGATGCGATTCGCAGTATTCAGTTAATTGCCCAACGCTTTTCTGACCTGATTATCGAATGCCGTGGCGGCGGTGCAGTTGCGGCTGTGGCTGCCACCGATGGCGAAGAAGACACCACCATGCCAAGCGATTATGTTGCCCCAACCAAGAATAGCGCCCTCGCCAGCGAACTCGCCGAAACCGTCAATTAAATAGCTTAAAGCCATGAGCTATGAGCTATGAGGAAATCTCAAAGCTCATAGCTCATTAAATTACAAATCACCCAAGGAGACAGACCCTTATGATGGAATCAATTAAGAAAATTCGTGAAATGACCAGTGCTGGGATGATGGATGTTAAAAAAGCCCTGACCGATGCCAACGGCGACGAAGAAAAAGCAGTTGCCCTACTTCGTGAGCGCGGCATTGTCAAAGCCGCCAAAAAAGCTGACCGCGAAGCCTCTGACGGTGTGGTTCGGGCTTTTATCAGTGCCGATGGTAAAACTGCTGGTATGGTCGAAATCAACTCTGAAACCGACTTTGTGGCTCGCAATCCAGACTTCCAAAAAATGGTGGCTGAATTTGCCGAACACGTGGCACAAAATGCCGATGTCGACGGAATTATTGAAGTCGAAAGGCTCTCGAGCCAAAAGTTTTTGAACCAAGAAATCAGCCTTGGCGACCACCTCGCCCAGAACATCTCAAAAATTGGCGAGAATTTAATCCTGCACCGCGCTGCCCGATTCTCGAGCGACACAGGTATTGTTGTTTCCTATGTGCATCAGAGTGACAAAATTGGCGTGTTGATTGAACTCGAGGGTGGGGATGTTGCCCTTGCCAAAGACATTGCGCTGCACATTGCCGCCGAACGCCCGCGTTATCTGAGCCGCGATGAAGTCAACACCGACGACCTCGAGAAAGAAAAAGAAATTCTGACCAACAAAGCGATTAACGAAGGTAAACCAGCCAACATTGTTGAAAAAATTGTGGCTGGACAACTGGCAAAATTCTATGAGGACAACGTGCTGCTCGAGCAGAAATTTGTTAAAGACAACGACAAAACCATCAAGGTTTTAATCGGAAACGCGAAAATTGTGCGCTTTGCCCGTTTTGAAATTGGCAACGGTTAAACGAACCAAAACCGTAACGGGGTTTGCCTCGCTCAACAATGCCAAAGCCATTTGCATCATGCAAAAACAGGGCGACCACGAGGGTTTCTTGACCATAAACGCGCAGGCATGGTCGCTCACCCCTACGAAAACCAAAAAACCGTAGGGGCGAGGCACGCCTCGCCCAAGCTCGAGGACAAAGATGAACCAAGCACATCAAAAACATTTTTCTTCACCTCGAGACGAGGTAGACCAGATTTTTTGAGAACGGGCATTGCCCGTTCTTTTTTTATGCCAACCAGGAGCAATTATGTATCAACGAATTTTACTCAAACTTAGCGGCGAGTTTCTGGCAGACAGCAACGGCTTTGGTATTTCGCCAGAAGCCACATTAGAACTTGCCGAAATCATTGCCAAGGCTCGAGCCAACAGTGTCGGTATCGAAATTGCTTGTGTGGTTGGGGCTGGCAACCTCTGGCGTGGCGCTCGTAACGGTAAAGGCATGGATGCGGCTACAGCAGATTATATGGGCATGATTGCCACCAACATGAACGCGCTGGCGCTGCAAGATGCCTTTGGCAGAGCAGGGGTGGATTCTCGAGTCCAAACCGCCATTCAAATGCAGCAAGTTGCCGAACCGTACATTCGCCGTCGGGCAATGCGCCACCTCGAGAAGGGGAGAGTCGTGATTTTTAGTGGTGGCACGGGCAACCCGTTCTTTACCACCGATACTGCCGCCACCCTGCGTGCGCTCGAGATTGGAGCGGATGTGGTCTTGATGGCAAAAAATAAGGTCGATGGCGTTTACGATTCCGACCCACGTAAAAATCCAGATGCCAAAAAGTTTGATACCCTAACCCACATCGAAGTGGTCGAAAAGCGGCTCGAGGTCATGGACATGACGGCAATTACGCTCTGCATGGAGAAAAAACTGCCGATTGTGGTGTTTGATATGTACCAAAATGGGAATCTCGAGAAATTGTTTGCTGGTGAACGGGTTGGCACACTGATTCAAAGTTGAACTTGGCTTATTCACCAAGTTTTGGAATACTTCTGCAATTGGAAATAGGGTATGAAGGTATTTATGCAGGAATCAGTAACAATGCTACTGTGCCTGATCAAAAAGGTAAGCCGACCTCAAAACCAACCACACGGTGGGTCTTTGAATTGATTTTGATGTGCATCTTTTGCGTGTTGCACATCAAAATCAATTGATTATTTTGAATCTCAAACGCGAAGTGCGAAACTTGTTACAACTGCTAGGCATTGGATACACAAGCGCTTATCCATGATTTATACTTGTAGGAGTGGCTTTTTGGTGTATGCAGAATTCTCGAGATAGTCAAAATCGGTGGCAAGGGCGAACAAAACTATTGGTTTTGTGGAGCTTTTATTGCCTTCTGGTTTTCGGACAAAAGTAAATTGTTTCGCAGCGCTCACCAAGAGCGGAATGACGGATAAACCATGCCCGTGAGCGATCGTGCCCGTGAGGTGCGTCTTTAGGGTCAAGACAGATGCGTGTATATGGTCAAGAAAACTGTGCTGTACGCTATTCTCGAGATAACTCAAAGATACTATGAAAACTGAATGACCCACTAAGTATATCCGCTACGTTTCTCCCGAAGGAACAGCTTTTTACTTTGGCGCTGGAAGACGCTGGATAATTGCCATTCTTTCATTTCCTGCATCCGACTGGCACGGCTTATTTGGTGTTCAGTTTCCGAGCCAATTCTTTATCGAAATACATGAGCAGTACAAGTTGCGGACCGATAGAACCTGCCGTAGTACAAAATAGAACCCCTGCTTGTGGCTCGAGTAAAACTTACGAGACATTTAGCTTTTTTGCAACAATCGGCTGGAGTTGGCGCTTCTAACAAATTGCCAAGAAATTCTCGAGCATTTGATGTCCGTGTTGTGTTAAGGCACTCTCAGGATGAAATTGTACCCCATGAATTGGGTAGTCCTTGTGCCTCACACCCATAATCGTGCGCCCGTCCGCCTCGTTTACCCATGCATTGACCAGCAAACAGTCCGGTAAGTCTTCGATGACTAAGCTGTGATAGCGGGTTGCCGTAAAGTTTGCCTCGAGACCTGCAAAAACTCCACTTTCATCGTGTTCGATACTTGAGGTTTTACCGTGCATGAGGTTTTTGGCACGCACCACTTTTGCCCCAAATGCCAGACCGATACTTTGATGACCAAGGCAAACGCCCAAAATGGGGATACTCGAGCCGTAGTATTCGATCACGGGTACAGACAGACCAGCCTCGAGCGGGGTACATGGACCCGGACTGATTAAAATGCCATCGGGGGCAAGAATGGCGATGTCATCACGGCTGAATTGGTCATTGCGCCAGACGATTGGTTCTGCGCCCAGTTCGCCGAGATACTGCACAAGGTTGTAAGTAAACGAATCGTAGTTGTCTATGACTAGAATTTTTTTCATTAAGAATTCCTTTGGTATATGGGAATAGAAAGGCAGGACGATGACAAGCATAGCCCCTACGAAAGACCAAGGTCAGATTTGTGAGTCTCGAGATAGCTGCGTAAACGTGCAGCATCCACAGCGCGTTCAGACGGCGTGGCGTTACGACCAAACAAATAGGTTAAGTACAACCAATCGTTTTTGTACCTCGGAAAAACATGGGTATGAAAATGCCAGACATCCTGATTGCCAGAAGGTTCATTATGCTGCCGCGTGGACACACCATCGCACAAATACACCGCCTTAAACGCCAACGCCACGGCTCGAGAAACACAGGCAATTTCAGTCGCAAACTCGAGTGGAAGTTCATAAATGTTCTCAAAATGCGTATTCGGAATAACCAGAACATGACCCGTGTTACGCGGCGAACGCCACAAACAAATGAATGCTGTCACAAGGTTCGAGCGCCAAACAACATCCTCGTCTCGAGACAACGGAAACGAATCCGTAAACTCACCTCGAGCCAGCGCACAAAACGGACAGCAATAACTTTCGGGTGCATGAGAAATCATAAAACCTCCCGAGCCTCAAGCCAACGCACAGGATTCTCGAGAATATACGATTGGGTTTTCTCGAGTTCACGCGCACCACGAATAACACGTTCCCAATAATTATGTTGCCAAAAACGTTTCTCGAAGGGTTTCCAACCCAATTCACGCACACCACGAATATACGCATTTGTTGTTAAGGATTTGAACGCACCAACAATTTCACCCAACGCCACATTTTTCGTAGGGGCGACCCTTGTGGTCGCCCTGTGCAACGTAGAATTGACACTCAAATCCAATAAACCAATTTGGTTATCAATAACATCATATAATTCAACAGGGGCATCGTTTTGTGTTGTGGTTTGTGCCTCATCGTTTTGTGGCAGGGCGACCACAAGGGTCGCCCCTACGGGTTTGGGGTCTATCCAGACTATACCATGTACATGGTCTGGCATAATCATAAATGTGTCCAATTCAATTTCAAATCGGTTTGGTAATTCATGCCAATTCTCAAGAATCATTCGTCCAGCATCGTTTAATTGCATTCCATCTCGAGTCACCTCTCCGAACCAATTGGTTTCCCTCATTTGGGTGCAGATGGTGATGAAATATGCGCCTGCACTCGAGTAATCAAAATTCTCGAGTCGAATGCTTTTTCTTTGGTTTTGAAATCGTTTATTGTACATGAATCCCTCGACTGTAAGGACAGGCGACCCAGCCCGCCAGGTGCATCTTTGGGGTCAAGAGACCCCTGTGTCTGTCCTGCTTTTGGTTTGTGTTTTACAGTCCTGCTTCTGCGAGTTCTACAGCCCGCCGCAAAGCTCGAGCCTTGGCTATGCTCTCTTCATACTCAAAAGTCGGACTCGAGTCTGCCACGACCCCACCAGCAGCTTGAATATGAATTTTGCCGTCTTTAACCAGCGCCGTGCGTAAAGTCAGCGCCATGTTCATACTTCCGTCAAAGGCAATATAACCAAATGCCCCGCCATACCAGCCACGCCTTGTATGCTCGAGTTCTTCGATTATTTCCATACTGCGTATTTTCGGTGCGCCGGTCACTGTTCCCATTGGCAAGGTCGTGGCAAGCGCATCGAGTGGCGTTTTGCCATCCGCCAGTTCGCCGCGCACATCCGAAACAAGGTGCATCACATGACTGTAACGCTCGACAAACATCAGGTCGTGAACCCGCACCGTGCCGTATTTGGCAATCCGCCCGATGTCGTTGCGCCCGAGGTCTACCAGCATGATGTGTTCGGCGCGTTCTTTGGGGTCGTTTCGCAGTTCTTCCTCGAGTTGTAAATCTTCTTCGGGGGTTGTGCCACGTTTGCGTGTGCCAGCAATTGGGCGGGTAATCACAGTGCGCCCGTCGGATTTGCATAAACTTTCTGGACTGGCAGCCACAAAAGTGCAGTTGCCAAACTCGAGGTAGCCCATGTGTGGGCTTGGGTTGACATTTCGTAGGGCGCGATAAACTGCAAACGGGTGGGTGTGCAAGTCGGCAGTAAACCTTTGCGAAATTTGCACTTGAAAAATATCGCCAGCGCGGATGTACTCGAGGGCTTTTTCAACGGCTGCTTCGTAATTTTCTTGAGTCCAGTTACTACTAAATTCGCTTTTACGGCTGGGGCGGTCGCCGGGTACGCCGGGCAGTGCGCCACGCAATTTTCGTTCAAGTTCGCCAACGGTCTCGAGGGCTTTGGTATAACTGCCTAAATTGCCGCCGGTCGCTACCGCCACCATAAAAATACGGTGCTTTAAGTGGTCAAATATCACCATCCCTTCGGGGGCGACAAAATGCAAATCGGGAATGCCAAGCTCGTCTGGGTTGCTCGAGGGGAGTTTTTCATAAACCCGCACCAAATCGTAACTCGAGTAACCAACTGCACCACCAAAGAAGTCTGGCAGGTTTGGGTCTGGCTGGGTTTTGGCAATTGTTTTTTCGTACAGCACCCGCAAAGGGTCGTCGGTTTCAAAACTCGAGTCACCAAAAGTCCCAGTCAAGGTTATATTGCGCCCAAAGCCTTTGATGCTACCCTGCACCCCCACGCCAATAAAACTGTACCGCGCCCAGCGCTCGCCGCCCTCGACGCTCTCGAGCAAAAAATTAACCTGATGACCAGCCGCTACTTTGAGGTACGCCGAGACTGGTGTCTCGAGGTCTGCCAATATCTCGCGGTAAACCGGAACTCGAGTGCCGCCTGCTACCTTTTGAAACTCTGCCAAATTGATATTCATCATGCCCCTTATTTGTTTTTTGTTTTTCGTAGGGGCGGACCCCCGTGCCCGCCCTGCTCTTGATTTTGTGGTCGCCCTGCTCTTGATTTTGTGGTCGCCCTGCTTGCTTGGGCGAGGCAAGCCCCTACGGTTCAAATAAAAAACACCCGAAAAATTATCTTCGGGTGCGCCAATACAACAAAAAAGCAGCCCGATTATCCGAGTTGCCACCACCAATTTGTGCCGTTGGGTTTCATTGGCTTAAACCGTAGCATTTTCGGCAGTCTTTTGTCCAGTTTGGGTTAGACTGCCATAAGCCTCAAAGCTAAAGGTTGCGTTAAGTCATTTCAGTTACATTGATAATAGTACACTCAGGTTTTATAATGCCGTATTCTTGGAGGAGATTCCTATGCCGCGTCCCAAAAAAGTAAAAATCGAAGAAGTTCCAACCATCAAAACCATTCGTGTTCCAGTCTGCCCTGTGCGTGGCAGCGTGATTTATCCAAGCATTGTGCAAAGTGTGGATGCTGGGCGAACCATTTCGGTGGCAGCCATTCAGGCGGCAGCCGATGGTGATAAGAACCTCTTTATTGTTTCACAGCGCATTAAAGACATAGATGAACCACAAAAGGACGACTTGTACTTGGTCGGCACACTGACCACAATTCTGCGGATGCGCCGCAATCCCGATGGTACGGTTGGCACAATGATTCAGGCTTCGGCTCGAGCCAAGGTTCATGCGTATTATTTTGGTGACAGCTACATCGAAGCCGACATCGAAATTTTAGAAGACATCGAAGGCGATGTTGCCCAGACTCTAGCCATGAAACGCGAATTGGACACGCGTTTTCTCGAGGTCTCGAGGGGCAAGAACTTACAACAAGACACCTTGCAATTTATTCAAACGCTCGATAATCCGAGCCAACTTGCCGATAACATTGCTTTTCATTTGGACTTTAAGCTCGAGGAGCGACAGGCTTTACTCGAGGAATTGAGCATTCTCGAGCGGATGAAACGGGTCTTGGTGCTACTGGTCTCAGAACTTGAGTTAAACCAAACCCAACAGCGTATTCAGGTTCAGGTCAAAGAAGAAATTGACAAAAACCAGCGCGAGTATTTTTTGCGCGAACAGATGAAGGCGATTCAAAAAGAACTGCGTGGCGAAGAAGAGGGCGACGATGAAGTCGAAGCCTTCCGCGCCAAAATCGAAAAACTTGGTTTAAGTGATGACACCAAAAAAGAAATTGACCGCGAACTGAATCGTCTGGCGCGGATGCACCCCGATAGCGCCGAAGCCAGTGTGATTCGCACCTATTTAACTTGGATTACCGAGTTGCCGTGGAACACCCGCTCCGAGGATATGCTCGACCTTAAAGTTGCCGAGAAAATTCTAGCCGAAGACCATTACGGCTTAGAAAAAGTCAAAGACCGTGTTCTCGAGTTTCTAGCGGTGCGTTCTTTGCGTAAATCCCGTGCCGAAAAAGGTGAAATGACCGTAGCTGATGTCAACAAAGGACCAATTTTGGTCTTTGTTGGACCACCTGGTGTCGGTAAAACCAGTATTGCCAAAAGTATCGCTAAAGCCCTTGGGCGTAAATATGTGCGAATTGCTCTTGGTGGCGCGAGGGATGAAGCCGATATTCGTGGGCATCGTCGCACCTACATTGGTTCGTTGCCCGGACGGATTATTCAGGGCTTAAAAACGGCTGGCACAAAGAATCCTGTCTTTTTGCTGGATGAAATTGACAAGCAAGGCTCGAGTTACCAAGGCGATCCAAGTTCGGCACTGCTCGAGGTCTTAGACCCATCGCAGAACGAATTTTTTACCGACCATTACCTTGGCGTGCCGTTTGATTTATCCGAAGTGATGTTTATTGCCACGGCAAATTTCCCTGAGCAAATTCCAGCGCCGCTTTTAGACCGCATGGAATTTATAGACTTTAACAGTTACATCGAACAAGAAAAACTCGAGATTGCCAAACGCTATATTTTGCCGCGCCAGACTTTAGAAAACGGCTTAAAGGATAACCAAGTCCTGATTACCGATGCGGCATTGCTGCGCCTGATTCAGCATTACACCCGCGAAGCTGGAGTGCGAACCCTCGAGCGCGAAGTTGGTTCGCTGCTGCGAAAAGCCGCCCGTAAACTGGCTAACGGCGACCTAAAGCGTGTCCGAATTGGCGATACCGACCTCGAAAAATACCTTGGCGGACAAAAACACCAAGTCGAGCGCGAAAACCTCGAGAATCTGGTCGGCGTTTCGACTGGAATGTTTTACACCCCAGTCGGTGGCGATATTCTGTTTATCGAAACCAGCGTCATGCCGGGCAAGGGCTTAATTCTGACTGGGCAACTGGGCGATGTGATGAAAGAATCGGCTCGAGCGGCGTTAAGTTACGCCAAGAAAAACGCAGCCCGATTCCATATTCCTCTCGAGCGTATTGATGACCGCGAAATTCATATTCATGTGCCGGCGGGCGGCATCCCCAAAGAAGGACCAAGCGCTGGCGTAACCATGACCACCAGCCTGATTAGCGCCCTGACTGGCGTACCCGTGCGCCATGATGTTTCGATGACTGGCGAAATTACCTTAACGGGGCGGGTGCTGCCAATTGGTGGACTCAAAGAAAAAGTCTTGGGCGCACGTCGGGCTGGAATTAAACACATTATTATGCCCAAAGCCAATACCGCCGACCTCGATGATATTCCAACCCATTTACGGCGCAGCATGACCTTTCATCCGTGCGAGAATTTAGACCAAGTTCTCGAGGTGGCGCTTGAAGGTGGGTTGGCGGCACTCGAGCAGAAAGCCATTACCGATGTGGTGAACACAAAGAATGTTAAGAAACCTCGGGGAAAACTCCAGCCTAGCGCCAGTGCGTAAAGTAAAATCAAGCACCTCGAGATTAGATTCTCGAGGTGCTTTTTTGGCATGGTTTCCATACAGCTAACGCTTATCACCTTTCAGCCACGATTTCAGCAAAAAACCGCCCAAACTACGGCTCGAGCGCCACGCGACCAACACTGCTAAAACAGTTATGATTCCTGCTGCCACCCGAACCACAGGCGTTGACTCGAGATTCTTAGTCAGATTCGTATCGGCTTGTTCGGCAGCCGAGGCTTGCAAACCCAAATGATTTTCTGGGGTTTTGACTTCTCGGCTCTGCGAATACACTTGGGTGAATTCAGCCCCAAAAAGCACCAACTGCGCCGCATAATAAACCCACAATAACAACACCGCCAATGTTCCTGCCGTACCAAACACCGAAGCAAAAGCGCTCTGTCCTAAATACAAACCAATTAAGCTCTTACCAATTGCAAACAGCACTGAAGTCAGCGCTCCACCAACCAAGGCATCGTGCCAACGCACTGGCGCATCTGGCAAAAAACGGTAAATTAAAGCAAACAAAAACGCCACCAACGCAGCCGAGACAACCTCATAGAACACGCCCCACAACCAACCAGCCCCATCATCTAAACCAAGTTGCGCCCCAAGACCACTTAGCACCGCACTGACCGACAACGAAACCAATAACAAGAAACTCATCACCAGCACTAAACCAAAGGAAACGGCTCGCGCCCGCAGCAACGCCCCAACATGAGCCGGTGGTACAGCATTCCAGACTTTATTGAGCGCTTGTTGCAACTGCCCAAATGCTCCACTTGCACCAAGCAACAACCCACCCGTACCCAAAATCACGCCAAGCACACCAGAGCCTTGATTCGCCGAAGCTCGCTCGAGCAAAGCACCAATCCATTCAGCCCCATCCTTACCAATTAACCCTGAAATTTCAGTCAGCAAACGCTCCCGAGCCGCATCAGCAGGAGCAAAAAACCCTGCTACTGCCAGAACCACCAGCAGCAACGGCGCTAACGCAAAAATAGTGTAATACGCCAAAGCTGCCGCTTGAGTCGGAATGTTATCAGCTTGCCATTTAGCAACTGTTTTACGCAGCAAATCAAAAGGAAATAAAGACACGGTAAACCTCGAGCCTCAGTCTAAGAAAATTTCTTTGAAGACAAGGACGCAAAAGGCTGAGGACAGGCTGAAAATAGTAGTAGCTCGAGTAGTTTCTCGAGCCACAACATCAGTTATTTGATAGCTGCAATTTTAGTTTTGCTGGGCAGCACAATTTCGACAGGTTTAGCCAAGTCGTCTATTCGTCCAGTAAATTTATATAACAGGGCTTGAGCAGGATTTTTTTCTGAACCAGCATCGGCTCGAGCCGTTTTCTCGAGCAGCGAATTTTTGCCAAACTCGAGTACCTTAAATGGTGCATTAAACTCAAGAATTCCTTGGGCGTTGGTTCGGGCGAGTATAAGAGTTGTGGGTGGTTCGTCTGCACCTGCGGCTACGCGAAAACCACCGCCACTGGTGATGATTGCGTAAACCGTGTTGGCTGGGTCTTTGGTACGGATGACATGGCGGTGTGGGTAAGTTGTTGCCCCTGATAGAGAGTGTTGTACTGTAAACCTGTTTCTCACGCCCGGTCTGCCATTGTTGGTTGTCCACCAACGTGCAAAAATATCGTTGTAGAGAATACCCATGTTTGGCATTTGACCATTTCGCTCGAGTAAAAAACTGAGGTTGCCAAGCTGCATTTTGGGTTTTTGCCAACCTGTAAATTGAATCGGTAATCCCGTAGTCAAGAATTGGTCTATTACATATTGAAATGCAATAAATTCAGCATCTTGGGGGCGGGTTGCAATTTTTTCTTCGGCATTCAAACTAAAATTTGCTAGGGCTTGTAATCGTACTTGGTATGGTTTTTCTGTGTTTCTAAATGTGATGTCTAAAGTCTTGACTTTGATGTCGGTGGTCATGTCTTGCCAACTGAGGATACCGGTTGGTAGTTGTCTTCTGTTGTACGTGGTTTCAAAAAGTTCAGGTAGCTGCATGGATTCGGTTACAGTTGCACCCGCTTTTTCAAACCAAGTTTTGAGGTCTTTAAGGCTGATGTATGGTTGTTGACAACTACAATTCTTGAGGCGTTTGTCTTGTGGTACTGCCCAACTAATTTGAGCGTGGCTGCTCGAGATTCCAGCGATGGTAAGTGTAGTTGCGGCAATAACAACAAAAATGGCTTTGGAAATGTTTGGCATCAGATGCTCCTTTATCAGTCCTGAATTGATGGTCTTGGCTGCGCCCATCTCGAGCAGCGCAGTCTCGAGGGCGTTGGTACTCCCCTGTACCTCGAGTTGCCAAATTCGTGCTTCGATACTGCCGCGCAACTCTGCTTGTATCTCGAGTTTCTTAATGCCGTAAAGCCCACGTGTGGCTCGAGAAATGTACTGCTCGAGACGCTTCATGATTTCCCCAACAGGGCGTTCATTGCTCCGCCAAAGGCTTGATGCTCGAGGCGTTTTGACGACAGTTCTTTCTTGCCGCTTTCGGTCAGTTCGTAGAATTTTACGGGACTACCACCGCGTGGTAGGTACTGGAATGAGCCGCTTATAAAGCCGCTTTTCTCGAGTCGGTGTAGGGCTGGATAAAGTGTGCCTTCCTTAAAGTCGAAGTAGCCGCCTGTGCGTTCGCTGGCTTCGCGGGTGATTTCGCCGCCGTAAATCGGTTCTGGTTCGATGATAGCAAGCAGAATCAGGTCGAGGTTGCCTTTTAAGAGGTTTGGGTTCATGGGTTGTACCTCGTTCTCGAGTTGGCTGCATTTCCGGTTTTGCGCTGCCTCGAGTTTCCGTCCTAGGATAGCAACATCGTAATCCTAGGTCTCTCATTTTGTCAAGGTGGGGACAGGTGCGCGACCTACCGAAGTAATCAATATACTGTCCAGTACGACTCGAGTGAATAAACTTGACGAATATAGAATACCGTGATACGTTATATCTTATAAGCGCCCAGAAGTGGCGCATTTTTTATTGCCTAATTTTATGCTTCTCCAAAAGCACAGAAAATTCCAAAGGCGTAAAAGTCTCGCCTAACCAACCAAGGTTCTTTGCGCTTTGCACATTTGAATTTGAATCATCAAAAAACAGTATTTCTGAAGGCTCGAGACCCAAAGCCAACTGTACCTTCTGGTAAAACGCTGCTTCGGGCTTACGTGTTCCCAATTCACTCGAGATAAAAATAGCATCAAACAAGTTCTGAAATCCCATTTCGTGCTTCATGTACTCAGCGCGGTTTCGTTCCTGATTGGTTGCCAAATAACAGGGTGTACCAGATGCTCGGAATACCTGAATTTGCTCGAGCAGGACAGCATCCACGTGGTGTTCGTGTTCCATCCAAGCCCGAATAAAATCCGAGGCACTAACCCGCACTTGCCACTGCTTGAGCAAACGTGGCAAAATATCCAGCAATTCGAGTTCGCCTTTGATGCAGCGCTGAAAATCATTATGGATAAACTCGAGAAAGGTTTTTTGTGGGATACCATAAATGCTTTCGGCTGGTACAAAAAACCATGTTTTTGGGCGAACAATCACCCCGTCAGCATCAAAAACAATGGCTTTAATCATGGGCATAAAATATCATGTTTGCTCGAATTACAAAGCCGTTTAAGCTCATAAATGCTCGAGTCTTGCCGTTTAGGTTATTTCGGGTTTGGGCATGGCAACCAATAAACTCAGTCCTAAACCTGATAAGGCAGTCATGGTCAGGATACCTGTCCAGAGTTCAGGGCTAATGCCTAAGCCACCCGTCATTTGAACAGCTAAAAAATGTGTTCCCCAAATGGCAAGCGGCGCGAGTCCAGCAAAAATTCTTAATTCAAGTAATCGTGTTTGGCTGGGTTTAAGGGTTTGAATCAGTGTATCTATGATCATTCCAGCCAGTGCTGCCATATAGACTCGAGGCATCAGGTTGTTGTCCACAATAATCACCAATACAAAAGTGCTGAGTCCTAGAACAAGGCTGTACGTGCCAAATGGGGTGCGCCAGCGTTGCAGAATAAACAAAATGGTAAACATGATGGCAGCGTTGGTAAACAAAATACCTGCGTCTGTAAAACTATTGAGGGCGTAAAGTATGGCTGGGTTTTGACTTGGCACAAGGTTTTTTAAGTTTTCTATCGAGTCTGGTACGCTAATCAAGCCCCAAATGTGGAGGTTCATCAGGCTGGCGAAACAAAAACCTGCAAAAATAACGAATAGATTGGGTAAAAACTCGAGAAAACTGGGTGTGCTTTTGGAACTTGGGTCGTGCCATGCAGCCCGTAACGGTGCGGTAATCAGTAAAATTGCACCAACAAAAAGCATGATGTGGCTGGGGCTGCGTAAGGCATCTATGCCGACTTCTATGCCAAAAGTGCTGTGCCAAATCAGGTCTGCGATACCACCAATGCCAAAGATAAAAGCACCGATTAAACCAAGTTCATAACCAATTGGAATGGCGTTGAGACCCTGCCAACCTTGGCGCAAACGACGATAAACCATCCAGATTATCCAGAGCGCAGTTGCCAGAAATCCAGAGTAGAGAATCGCGTGCCAAGGGGTAAAGAAATCCTCTAAAGATTCGACTAGATTACCATGGGCATAACCATCTATGAGAAAGCCAAAAATCAGCCACAGTCCGAAGAAAACTGTGATTAGATTTTCTTGCCATGTGGCTCGAGCCTGTGAGCTTTCTGGAGTTTGTTGAAAGGTATTGAATGCCATGTTGTTGACCTCTTTTCGATTATTCAAACACTTGCTTAAAACATTAGTTTGAAATAACAATTTTGTCAAGCCCTTACAAGTTCTTAAACTCGAGGGCTACAATAAACAAAACATGGAAAACCCTAGCGACAGCACCGCCCAAGCCATCATCAAGGCAGCTTTAGAATGCCTCGAGAAGTACGGACTAGATGGTATGACAATACGAAAAATTGCCACCCAAGCTAAGGTCAATGTCGCAGCCATCAACTATCATTTTGGAACTAGAGAAAAACTGCTCGAACAAGTTTTTGACCTTGCCACTGCCAATGCCTTTAGCGACCTAGACGAATTTATCAATCAGCTTTCTAGTCAACCATTGGAGCAGCAATTACAAGAATTTTTACTTCATTATGCGACTGGACTGGCTGAATACCCCAATGTTTCCAAAGTCTTAATTCATGACCTGATGTTCTCAAAACAGGGGAAAACCATTGTCGCACAACGTTTAGAGACGTTTTTGCAAAACCTTAATGTGCGATTTGCCCAATTACAACAAGCCAAAGTCACAGATTTTGAAATTCGTTTCAAAACCATGCAAGTGATGTCAGTTTTTATTTGCCTAGGAATGATACCTAATGTGTTTAACCAAGCCTTACAAATCAGCATCCAAACCACCAACGAACGCAAACAACTGATCAAAGAAATACTCAAACCTCACTAATTTTCTACACAAGCCGTGACATCCACCAAGCTCGAGCTTTCTCTTGGACTTTGTGGAATTGTTTATACACTGTCAAACACGACTCGAGTGAATAAACTTGACGAATAGAGAATACCGTGATACACTTTCTTTTATCAGCGCCTACGTGGCGCGTTTTTTATTGCTAAATCAATCAGTCTTGGGAGATAATTGTGCAACTATGAGATACGCTCTTGAAACTGTCATGGCTAAAGCTGAAGCACGAGGCGAATGTCAAGCCAAACTCAAAGCCTTGGATATGACCATAAATCAGATAATCAAACCGATACATCAACAGCTAGGCAAATAAATTATGCAAGAAGGTCAATTACTCTGGTTGCCAAGTACCGAAACTCGAGCCTCAAGCCAATTGACGGCTTTTGCGGCGTTTCTAAAAGCCACTCGGGGCTTAGAATTTTCTGAATACGACCTGCTGCACACTTGGAGTGTGGAACGATTAGAAGATTTCTGGGAATCTATCTGGCAGTTTTTTGGGGTTGATGGCAGTTCGTATCAGTACGTTCTCGAGGCGCGTGTCATGCCAAATGCCAAATGGTTTACTGGCTCGAGCCTGAATTATGCAGCACACTGTTTACGGTCTGAATCCGAGAATCCAGCCATTATTGCTGCCAACGAATCGGGCGACCACAGCGAACTTTCTTGGACTGACTTAAAGATTCAAGTCTCGAGTCTGGCAGCTTATTTACGGCATATTGGTGTAACAAAAGGTGACAGGGTTGTTGCTTATCTTGGTAACACCTCCGAGGCGATTGTTGCTTTTTTGGCGACCGCCAGCCTTGGTGCGATTTGGAGCAGCACCAGTATGGAAATGGGCTTGGGCAGCATTGTGGACAGATTTTCGCAGATTGAACCCAAAGTTTTATTGGCTGATACAAGCTACACCTACAATGGCAAGTTTTTTGACCGTTCAGGTCTGGTGGCAGACCTCGAGAATGCCCTTCCAAGCCTCGAAAAAACCATTCGGCTGGGTGCAGAATTTGATTCGCTGCTCAAAAACCCCGCAGCCCTTGAGTTTGAAGCTGTTGCCTTTGACCATCCGCTTTATATTTTGTACTCGAGTGGCACGACAGGACTGCCCAAGCCGATTGTGCATGGTCATGGTGGCATTCTGCTCGAGCATTACAAGCAATTGGGACTGCAAACCGATTTATCCGCCAAAGACCGTTTTTTTTGGTTCACCACCACAGGTTGGATGATGTGGAACTACCTTGTTTCGGGTTTGCTGCTTGGCTCGAGTATTGTCTTGTGGGATGGTTCTCCAACGCATCCTAGTCCAGATGCGCTGTGGGAACTGTGCGAACGAGCAAAGGTCTCGGTTTTTGGATGTGGGGCGGCGTTTATTCATGGCAATATCAAACTTGGTCTCGAGCCAGCTAAGAAATTTGACCTCTCGAGATTACGTGCCATTGGCAGTACAGGTTCGCCGCTTTCAATGGATGGTTTTAAGTTTATTTACGAAAAAGTCAAACCCGATATTCAACTGATGAGTGTGTCTGGTGGTACAGACATTTGCAGTGCTTTTTTAGGTGGTAGCCCGTGGTCTCCAGTTTGGGCTGGGGAACTTTCCTGCCGTAGCCTAGGTGCGAGCTTAGAGAGTTTTGACGAACAAGGCAGGGCAGTTATCGAGCAAGTCGGCGAATTGGTGCTGACCAAACCGATGCCAAGTATGCCCGTCAAATTCTGGAACGATACCGACAATAAGCGCTATCTCGAGAGCTATTTTGCCGATTTCCCAGATGTTTGGCGACACGGCGACTGGATAAAAATAACCCACAAAGGCAGCACAATTATTTATGGGCGTTCCGATGCCACCTTGAACAAAGGCGGGGTACGAATGGGGACAGCCGAAGTCTACAGCGTGGTCGAGGGTATCCCCGAGATTCTGGACAGCCTGATTATTGACCTCGAGCAACTCGGTAAACCTTCTTTTATGCCGCTTTTTATTGTGCTGCGCCAAGACGTAAGCCTCACGCCAGACCTCGAGCAACGCATTAAAAGCGCGATTCGCAGCGAATTATCGCCGCGTTTAATTCCAGATGCGATTGTGGTCGTACAAGAAATTCCGCGCACCCTCAATGGTAAGAAACTCGAGTTGCCGATTCGTAAAATTCTGCTTGGGGTGGATGCTAATACAGTATTAAATGTAGATGCCTTAGCCAACCCAAGTTCGCTCGAGTTTTTTATTGATTTTGCCAAAACCATGACATAATTATAAGCATGAGACTCGAGGTACATACTGATATTACCCAAGCTGATACACTGCCCAGTTCGTTTTACAAAGACCCAAGTATTTTTGAGCAAACCAAAGAAAAAGTCTTTGCCCAATCTTGGCAGTTTGTTGGCGATACCGACGACCTCAAAGCACCGGGTAGTGTCAAACCAATCACGGTTTTGGAAGGTTGCTTGGACGAGCCGATTTTACTCACCCGAGACTTTAACGACCAACTGCACGGGCTTTCCAATGTTTGTACCCACCGTGGAATGCTGGTCTCCGAAGCTGGCGGCATCGAACGTTTTTTGCGTTGTCGTTATCATGGACGGCGTTTTGGTTTGGATGGTTGCTTTCAGAGTATGCCCGAATTTGAAGCCGTTAAAAATTTCCCGAGTACAGCCGACAATTTGCCTAAAATCGCACTCGAGACTTGGGATAAGTTGGCTTTTATTAACCTGAACCCCAGCGTGTCGCTCGAGACGATGCTTGCACCGATTAAAGCCCGAATGGGTTGGTTGCCTTTGCGTGAATTTTACTTTGACCAGACCCGAGCGCGTGATTACTTGGTGCGGGCAAATTGGGCGCTGTACTGCGACAATTACCTTGAAGGATTTCATATTCCCTATATTCATGCCAGCCTGAATGCCACCATCGATTATGGCAGCTACGTCACCGAGCAGTACGATTGGTGTAACCTCCAACTTGGGGTGTCTTCGAGTGGCGAAAGTGTTTTTGACCTGCCGCGCAGCAGCCCCGATTATGGGCAGAAAATTGCTGCTTATTATTATTGGGTTTACCCAAACATGATGCTGAATTTCTACCCATGGGGACTCAGTATTAACGTCGTCCGCCCACTCGGTCATGACCGTTGTAAGGTCAGTTTTATACCGTATGTTTGGGATGCCAGCAAGCTCGAGTCTGGGGCTGGAGCGGGTTTAGACCGAGTTGAACGCGAGGACGAAGTGGTGGTCGAAGCCGTGCAGCGTGGGGTGTGCTCGAGGTTCTATAACACTGGGCGCTTTAGTCCAGCCCGAGAAGCCTGTGTGCATCATTTTCATCGCTTATTGAGTACGGCACTGAATACCTAAACTCGAGGTATACTGTTAGCCATGAAAAAATTGTTTGCGATGGCGCTTTTTGCCCTGCTTGGAGTCTCGAGTTTTGCCCAAGAAAGACCTTTTGCGCCCAGTTGTGCCGAAACACTGCAATCTAACCCGACCGACTTTATGGAGCAGTACATCAGCAAAAACAACGACGGCAGCGAAGCCGGTCAAGACCAAGCCGCCTTGTATTGGGCAGACTGCATGGCAAAACGCAACCAAGCCAAACTTGCCAATTTTCCACAACTAAAAGCCAAAATAACAAATCTATATCGCTCGCAGAACGAATTTTTTAGTCTTGAGACCGAATTGGCTTACTTGGCAGGGGGTGGCGGCACGATGTACCCACACGGCAGAGCCAGATTCCAACCGAGCATCGAAGAACATTTTGTTCAATTGATTGATTTATTAAGCACCAAAGCTGGCGCAGCCAAAAATGCCAGCCTTACATTGCGCTACAATAAAGCCAAAAATACACTCGAGACACGGCTTCAAAAAGTACAAAGTAAACCCAATCCCTATATTGATGGGTATACCGTTGCCGAAGCAAATCAAAAGAAAAAAGAGTGGTTGAATTATGCCAAAACTTATGCCACCCAGTACAGCAATATCCGCAAGAACCTTGGCTCGAGTGCCGACCTTGCCAGTACCACCATCCTCGAGTTTCTGGCTCGTGGAATTTGGGCAGAAGAACTATGAGTTTAACCGGTCAGCATACCCGAACTGGTTTTACCACTGCCAAACGCGGCTTAAATCATGATTCCTTTGCAATGCGTTTATGGCGCAAAGCTAAAAAATTTGGGATTTGGAATCCGTCAGAAATAGACTTTAGCCAAGATACCAAAGACTGGCAGCAATTATCTGGTCTCGAGCAGCAAGTCTTGATTCATTTATCGGGCTTATTTCAGGCTGGCGAAGAAAGCGTGACGCTTGATTTATTGCCTTTAATTCAAACCATTGCCAAAGAAGGGCGGCTTGAAGAAGAAATGTTCCTGACCAGTTTTTTATGGGAAGAAGCTAAACACATCGAAACCTTTGACCGCTTTTGGACCAATGTGGTTGGGCATCACCCAGACCTCGAGCCATTTCATTCCGAGAGTTACCGCCAAATTATTTATCAGGCTTTGCCAAAAGCCCTACACGCCCTCGAGACTGACCCCAGCCCGACTGCTCAAGCCCGTGCTAGTGTGACTTACAACATGATTGTTGAAGGGGTACTTGCCGAAACGGGTTATCATGCTTACGGACAGATGCTCGAGCGCCACAAAATTTTGCCGGGAATGCGCCGTGCGATGCTGCTCTTTAAGCAAGATGAAAGCCGCCATATTGCGTATGGGGTGCATCTGCTGAGTCGTTTGGTTGCCGAACATGGCGACCCCGTGTGGGAAGTGATTGAAGCCGAAATGCAAACCCTGATTATGCCTGCAATTGGTGTGATTAACGAAGTTTTTGATACTTACCAAGAAATGCCATTTGGTTTAGAAGCCGAAGATTTTATTGCTTATGCTTTTGGGCAGTTTCAACGCCGACTCGAGCGAATCGAACGTGCCAGAGGTTTGAGTCTCGAGGAAGTCGTAGGCAAAGAAAGTCATGACCTCGAGCAAGCCGAAGTGACTTCTCCACTCGAGCAAGCCGAAGTAGCGGACTAAAGTATGGCAAAAGACCTTTTCCATCAGATTGTTCGTCATGCACTCGAAAAAGATGGATGGAAAATCACCAAAGACCCGTTTGCTTTTAGGTATGGTGAAACCAGCTTTGAAATTGATTTGGGTGCAGAACGTTTAATTGCAGCAGAGCGAGAAAATATGCTCATCGCTGTTGAAATCAAAAGTTTTATCCAGCCTTCAACCTCGAATGAATTCCATGCAGCCCTTGGACAATACCTTGCCTATCATTATGCACTTGGACAGTTTGAACCTGAGCGCCTTCTTTATTTGGCTGTACCAAAAGATACCTACCAAAGTTTTTTCCAGCGCCAATTTGCTCGAGAAATCGTGGCACTCCACAAATTAAGAATCCTCGTTTACAATCAACAAACAGAGGTGATAGAAACATGGTACTGAAACAATACAAGCAAGCCATTCATCATGTCTTTGAGACATTAAAATCCCATCATGCACTCATGCCAACTGGGATTGAACGCCAGTTTATTCTTGACGATGAAAACGGGCATTATCAAATTCTTGATGTTGGCTGGGAATCCCAAAAATTCATTCATGACATTATGGTACATATTGACATCAAACAAGATTTTATTTGGCTACAAGCTGATAATACCGATTATGGTATTGCCGAAGCCTTACTCGAGCAAGGCATACCAAAAAATCGAATTGTGCTTGGTTTTCATGCCCCATTCAAACGAAAATTTACGGGATTTGCCACAGGACAAGAGCTACCTGCTTAAAATAATTTACGTTGCCTCACGGCATAAATCTTGATACGAACACGTCCGACAATGAAACCCCACCACTGCCCGAACCACCCCAGACTCGAGGTCGTTTTTGGCTTTTTCAAGCACTGCCCGACTCTCGAGACGGCGCTTGAGGCTTTTTTCGCTGGCTGGATTCATAATGTTTTTATGTCTGCCCTCGGGGTCTACGGCACAAAAAGCAACCCGCAGACCATTTTCGATCGCTAGGTCGGCAAACCACCATTCGCGGTGGCGGTTGTTGTCGCGGTATGCCTCCCAAGCCTCTTCGAGGTTCTCTACCCGCCGATAAATCTCGAGCAATTTGGCTTTGCCATTTGGGTCGTTACGGCGAATCAGACCATCGAGGCGAAATTCAATGCCTTGGCTGGTGTACACAAAGGGCTGCATTTCTGGACTGGACTGGTTCTGCTCGAGGCTGGCTTCGAGCAGCCGCAAAAAAGTTGGGTCGAAACGCTCAAAATTGTTGGGCAGAGTTTCTTTTTGTGGCTGGTTGCGCCGCAGATTTTTTAAGACCAAACTCGGTACGAGGCTCGAACTCGAGTTTAGGGGTAATAAACGCCCAGCCCAAGCCCGCAAGCCGCAACGTGCCACACCCTCGAGTTCGGTAGCACTAAATGGCTCAGTACGGGCAGCTACCCGAAAAGTGCCACTCGAGACGACTTGGTTGGGCGTGGCTTTGGTGTGCGCCAATTCAAGCATTCCGGCGGTCTGGTTAAATTCGGCTTCGATGCTTAAACCCAGTCGTGCCAAACGCGGATGAGCCGCTAAACTTGCGCCGCGCTCGGCTTTGGCAAAACTGATAATCAATTCCTCATTGGCTCGAGTCAGGGTATCGTACAAGGTACTGTCGGCTAAACCATTCATTCGCAGTGGCAATTGCTGGGTATGTTGACCAAGAAGCTGCTCGAGTTGTGTGCGGCTGTCTTCTGGCACAAAGAAATCCTCGTTCTCGAGGTTCTGGTATGCCCCTTGGGTCACACCAAGCACCATGACTTTCTGAAAACGTCTGCCACTGGCTTCGGCTGGGGTTAAAACCGCCACCCCACGCCCAGCCTCGGGGTGTGCCAGTGCCGAGGCTTGCAGCAGGGTTTGTAACCACTCGGTAAACTGTGTGCCCTCGCCCGAGAGTAATCTGGCGGCTTCTCGAGCCAAAACCCGCGCCGACTCGAGCCACGAAGCCGTCGGAATCAGCCGCTCCAGCAAAACTTCAAACCATGGCACAAAATCGCTTGCTGGTGGGGTCAGCCAAATTTTTAAGTCATCCAGAACTGCCCATGCAGTTTCTAATTCTGGGGTGAGTTGCCGATATGGGCTGCTGCCACCGTGCAAACCACGTTGCTCGAGGGTCTTGGCTAAAATTTCGAGTTCGGGAAAAACCAATGCCAAAACCCGTAATTCTGGAGCTGGAAAATCTCGCTTTGGGGCAACAAGGGCTGCCTCGAGAACCCGCCCAAAAGCAGTTTCGAGTAAGCCACCCAAGGATTCTGGCGCAAGTGGTACGTGGTATTCTCGCGCCAATGCCTCCAAGACCCGCGCCGAAACATGGCTTGGCACAAGCAACGCCAGACTCGAGGCATCAAATCCTTGTAGCAACCACGCTTTGACCTGACGCAAGGCGGCTCGAGCTTCTGAAACGGGGTTGGCACTGGCACGCAGCCGCACGGTTTTGGCTAAACCCGCCCATGGTTTACCCGAGGCTTCTAAGCGCTCTAGCTTTGCCCCCAAAACCGCCACAATCGCCCGCAGTTCGGATAAGCCAACAGGGTGCGCCCAGACTTCGTGGCTGGTGTCTGGAGCGCCACTCGGCAGGGTGATTAAGGATGAAATCGCTTGGCTCGAGAGAACCCGAATGGCGCTTAATTCTGAAGGGTTAAAGGTTCTGTAGCCATCCACCACAAAATGCGCCCCGAGTGTCAATGGACTATCCTCGAGCAACTGTGCTGCCCTGAGCCGCACATCGTCTAAATCTTGTAAATCTTCGGACTCAAGCAGTGCCTGATAATCGCGGTAGACCAGCGCTAAAGTATCCTGATAGCTTTCGCCAACCGTTTGTGGCACAAATAAAGCCCGTTTGCACTCGGCAATCGCTTGGGCATAGAGCCGTGCCTCGCCGGGTTGCACGCCGCGTCCCAAAACATTTTCGAGCGCTCGAGCCGTCAGGGCGACCCGTCCGGGGTTTAAGACCACACCTTTATTTGCACCCAGTCTGTCGAGCATTCGGTAGCATAAATTTTGCAAATTGGTAACTTCTACACCCAAACTCGAGCCAAGACTTGCCAGTCCCTCGAGCCAAAAAGAGCGCTGGCTGGGCAGGGTCAGGACAATCACCCGTTCAAAATCGAGTGCTTTAGCATAAGCAAAACGCTGCGCGGCGCGGGTTTTACCACTGCCCGAAGCCCCAACCAGCAAACGCACCGACATTATACCTCTTAGCTCGTCCCCAAGAGTTCTCTGGCATGGGCGATGGCGGTGTTGGATTCCAAACCCGAAAGCATTCGGGCAAGTTCGCGCACCCTTGCGTCTTGGTCAAGGCGCTTAACTCGAGTTACGGTGCGCCCGTTTTCTTCAAATTTTTCGACTTTATAATGGTGGCTGGCTCGAGCCGCAATTTGGGCTAAGTGGGTCACCACCAAGACCTGATGAGTTTGGGCAAGTTGTGCCAGTTGCTCGGCAACCGCCAGCGCGGCTTGTCCGCCAATACCCGCATCCACTTCATCAAAAATCACAGTTGGGGTATTTGCCCCCAGCACGGTCGAAAGCGCTAACATCACACGGCTCAGTTCGCCGCCCGAGGCAATTTTACTTAAATCGCCAAGGTCTTCGCCACTGTTGGCGGTAAACCGAATCTCGATGCTCTCTGCGCCGTGTGTGCCGATTTCGATTGGCAACAGCAAAAACTCGAGTCTGGCTTTGGGCATTCCAAGGTTTTGAATCACTTGCTCGAGTTGTGGTGCAACCCGCAGGGCGGCGGCTTGTCGGGCAACTGTCAGGTTTTGGGCGTGAGTCAGCAGTTGGCTGTGTAACTCAGCCAACTGCTGCTCGAGGTCGGCAGCATCGGTGGTGGCACGTTCGAGTTCGCTGATTTCGGAGCGCAGTGTTTGGGCATACAAAAGCACATCGGCTAAGGTTGCGCCGTATTTATTTTTAAGTTTCTCGAGCAGCGCTAAACGGCTTTCGGTGTTGTCAAGGTTTTCGGGGTCAGAAGCGGTGCTGTCCACGACATCGCGCACCTCGCCAACAATCGCTTGAACACTCGATAAGGCTTCACGCAATTCAAGACTTAACTGGGCGGCTCGAGGCTCAAAACGCCCAGCGTTATTTAAGAACTTGACCGCATCGGCAAGCGCAGAAATAGCATTGACATCGGCTTCATCTAAAACCTCGAGCGCACTCGAGGCATCTTGGGTAATCCGTTCGGCATTTAAGAGCCGTTCGCGCTCGAGCCGCAGGGTGGCTTCTTCATCGGCGGTCAGGTTAGCTTCTTCGATTTCGCGCACTTGGTACAACAATAAATCCATACGTCGGGTGCGTTCGCGCTCTGAATTTTGTAGCCGCTCGAGTCGAGTTTTGGCACTGGCATACAAATTAAAAGACCATTTAAAGGTCTCGAGTATTGATTTATCCGCTAAGGCTGAATCTAAAAAATCACGGTGATACTTGGGGTCTAAAAGTGCTTGGGCAGCGTGTTGCCAATGCACCGTCACCATTTTGGCGGCTGCCTCTGCCAGTTCTTTGTTGCTGACCACTTCGCCATCCACTCGAGCCACACTGCGCCCACCGACCGAAACCCGCCGCGAGAGCATTACCCCATCCCAAAAACCAGTCACCACCAGACTTTCTGTACCTTGCCGCACCAATTCGGTATCGGCTCGAGCGCCAGTTAGAAGCCAAATGGCATCCACGATAATGCTTTTACCAGCCCCTGTTTCGCCGGTAAAAACATTAAAACCATTGTTCAACTCGAGTTCGAGTGAATCTATCAGGGCTAAGTTATGAACCTCGAGTCGCTGCACCAGTCCAGTATACCAAGATAGGATTTGACTTATCTTGGCAACTCGACAAAAGTCATCTATTTCAAAATCTGCACTGGATAGCCCGAAACGCCAACATCAAAATTGGTCAGGTTAATCGTGACGGTGGTGTTGCTGGTTGCCACAAAGCTGACTCGAGCGCCAATCTTAAATTGTCCAGACTTGATACGGTTAAAAGCGTTGGCGCAAAGGGTTGGACTGCTGGCGGTCAGACTTAAATCCACCTTAACTGGATTTGTGCCGTCCACAGTTAAATCGCCAACACAATTTGCGCCAGTCGGAACTTTGTTGTTCGGGTCATAAAGCGTAACATTGGTGGCGCTGCTTGGACCAACGTATAACTCGAGTGTGCCATTGATTGCCCCAGCCACACTCGAGACAATGCCGGCATCTATTTTCAGGGCAATTCGGGTTAAGAAACTTAGGCTTGGCAGCGGCACAGCCAAGCCATTTTCTGGAATCGGGATATTGATGGCTGGTCCAGCCGTGACATTTTGCGTGGTTGTGCGGTTGGCGGCTGGAATAAAACTATCGCCATCCACGTTAATGTTAATCAGGGTAGCAGTGCTGCAAGCGCTAAAAATGGTTGCTAAGGCTGCCACTAAAAATAATTTTTTCATATCTCTCCTTTAGAAGCCAAAGCGCAAGGCTGCCGCAATGCCCCAAGATGTTCCGCCAATAAACGGAGTCGGATGAGCAGTCAAAGCAAGGTCTAAACCGATACCGGGTGCAAACTCGAGTCCAGCCCCAATCCCAAAGCGAAAACGCCCGCTCTCGAGTCCAATACCGCCACGAACCACAAACAGCACCCATTGGGCTTCTACCCCAAGGTGCAAATTGAGACTGCCGCGTCCAAGTTGAGCATCGAGCATCGCCAGCACCCGAAAACCTCCAGCCAAGCTGAATGTGCCAGCCAGATTGGCGGTAAAAAGTGGATTGAAATTAATGCCACCTCGAGTGGCGGCGGTCGGTGGCGTAACCGTGGTCACACCTGTCACACCATCATAGACCGTGCGAAATTCTGTGCCTGTCCAGGTGTTGGCTTCGACCAAACCAATAATCCCCAAACCAACTGTAAATTTCTCGAGTTCTGGCACACCAAGGCTTGCACCCGCTAAATCGATCACCACCCCAAAATCGCCAGCCACCCCGTAGCCCAAACCATTGCTAAAATCAGAACCAAGGCTGCTTGCCAAAGGACTCGAGACAAAATAGGTGTATTCATAACCGATTTTTGCGTCGGTTAAAGCAGGGGTTGAGCCTCGGGTGATGTTGATTAAAGCTCGACCATCGGCATAGGCAGCCCCGAAAAAACCACTGGCTCGAGCGCCAAGATAGACTTTTGTGCTGTCAAAGGCAAGCGGTGTACTAAAGGCTAAGTCGAGCGAAACACCCGCCGCGCCTTGTCCACTGGCAACCACCGCATTTGCATAATCGGAACTGAGGTTGCCGTCGGCAACATCGGCAATCAGGGCTTGGTCAATGCGTGGTGAACTGGGTGCAATGTTGGCAAAAACACCCATTTTAATCGAAACAGGTCCAATGCTAAAGGGTAGGCTTAAAAATGGGGTCACGCCACTGGTGGCGCTCGGTGTACCAAAAAGACTGCCAAGGCTCGAGAAATCAAGGCTGATGGGGCGGTTATTGGTGACATCAAATAAACTGATTCCACTGGCACTGAGGTTAATCGTCAGTTCGCCGGGTGGGGTTGGGGTATTCAAAATAAAGCTATTGAGGTGGGTGGCTTGGTCAAACGCCGCCAAGAAATTAAAGACTTTTTGTGGTGGGTTGCTGAGGTACGGCGAGCGGTTACTCAAAAAATCAAGCACATTCATCTGTGGATTCAGCACAAAATTGAGTAAACCCACAGGCAAGCTAAAACCGCCACCGCGTCCGTCGGCAGGGTAACTGAGGTAGGCTGGATTGTACGGCGATAACCCAGGACCCGGCACAAGTGCGCCGCCTAAACCCAATGAACGCACGTCCTGAGCCAGTGCCGCACCCGCCAAGGCGAAGACCAAACCAATTGCCGATAAAACTCGTTTCATAAGACCTCCAAGTGCTTGCACTCTAAACCAATTGATTTAGAGTGGTCGTTCTGCCTCGAGCAACACAATTGCCTCAAGCGCAGTTTGAATCATGGTCGTTACACCCATTTTTAAGACCTCATCTGGCACTAAATTCTCATCGCCAATATAATTAGAGACCGCCACAATTGCGCCACTCTCGAGTCCACGCAGTCGCGCCACGGTAAAAACCGCACTGGATTCCATCTCGAGTCCAAGCACCCCACGGGTGTCGTATAAACCACGGGCTTCTTGGGGAGTGACCGCATAAAAAGCATCGTCGGAGGCAATTAAACCAACATGATGCCGCTTTGCCCCAGCCGCCACCTCGAGCGCCCTGACGACACGGTAATCAGCAATCGGTGCATGGTTACCTTCGCCTAGGTATTGGCGTGTTGTGCCGTCTCGAGCCAGTGCTGCTTGGGCAATCACCAAATCAGCGGGTTTCAGGTTTGGGCTTGTGCCGCCACACGTCCCAATCCGAATCAGCAGTTTTGCACCAAGCATCGCCAGTTCTTCAACTGCAATGGCTGCACTCGGGCAACCCATCATCGTGGTTTGCACCGAAACCCGAATGCCTTTGTAATGACCAGTGTAGCCAAGCATTCCACGATGTTCGGTGTACAGCACGGCATCCTCGAGAAAATGTTCGGCAACAAACTTGGCTCGGTTGGGGTCGCCGGGCAAAAGCACATAGGGGGCTATATCGCTTGGGTTGGCTCGGATATGAATCGGCATAGACAGCAGTCTACCCGTAAATCGCTGACTTGAGGGCTGGAGCTTGTCACTTTTGCCAAAAAATCCCGTACACTAAGCCTATGTTGAATTGGTTACTGGTGCTGGTCCCGATAGCGTTTATCCTCGAGTTTTTTGTTCACCCTGGGGATATGTGGATATTTATCGTCTCAGCCGCCGCAATTTTACCCTTGGCGGGCTTGATGGGCAAAGCCACCGAAGAACTGGCAGCCCGCACTGGCGCAACCATTGGCGGCTTACTCAATGCCACCTTTGGCAATGCGACCGAGTTAATCATTGCCTTTTTTGCTTTGTCGGCTGGAAAATTTGATGTTGTGAAAGCCAGTATTACTGGCAGCATTATCGGCAATCTACTGTTGGTGCTTGGTCTAGCCCTCTTTTTAGGTGGCTTAAAATACCCCAAACAAACTTTTAACCGTGAAAGCGCTGGTACAGCCGCCAGTTTATTGGTCATCAGCGTGATTGCTTTTTTAGTCCCCGCCCTATTTGACATCACCGAAAAGCAATTTGGCATCTCGAGCGCCCAAGTGAAAATAGATGATGCTAACCTTGCGCTCGGTGTTTCTTTTGTGCTGCTGGCATTGTATGCCGCCAACATTATATTTACCTTAATCACCCACAAAGATATTCTATCCACTTCCGATGAAGCCGAAGCTGAGCATCATGTCACCCAATGGAGTGTGCCAGTCGCCCTTGGCGTGTTGCTGGGTAGCACCGTGTTGGTTGGCTTTATGTCCGAATTTTTGGTCGGCAGCATCGAAGGCTTTACCAAGACTTTTGGCTTGTCCGAATTTTTTGTCGGTCTCATTATTATTCCAATTGTTGGTAACGCTGCCGAACACGCCAGTGCGGTGGTTTTTGCGATGAAAAACCGTATGGGTTTAGCGATTACGATTGCTGTTGGCAGCACCATTCAAGTGGCATTGTTGGTTGCTCCAATTTTGGTTATTTTATCGTGGGTGATTGGCAAACCAATGGACTTGGTGCTGAACAACCCGCTCGAGATTGTGACTTTAATTGGTGCGGTTTTAATCGGTAACAGTGTGACAAGGGACGGTGAAACCAACTGGCTCGAGGGATTTATGCTGCTTGGTGTCTATGTGATTCTAGCGCTGGCGTTTTTCTTTCTGCCTAATCCAACAGGTATTGCTGGGCATGGGTAAAACTTGCAATTCTTGAGTGACTGTGCGACAATCCCAAAGCTCGAGAGATTACTCGAGGGCGGTTAGCTCAGTGGTAGAGCATTCGCTTCACACGCGAAGGGTCGCTGGTTCAAATCCAGTATCGCCCACCATACAGACGCATTACTTGTAAAAATACGAGTAATGCGTTTGCTTATTATCCAAAGGTGAGCCTACTCACAATTGGCGGTTTCGCATGACCCGCCGCTCGAGTTCCAAGACAGCCCCGAAGCTGGTTAATCAGGTGATCGATACTTTGATGATTCGCCTTAGCAAGAACGCCCAGCCTTCCCAGTGGCTGCGAGATGTTCAAAAACAGGTGATTGAGTACCGTGCCAAACTCGAGCAGAAACCAGACCTCGAGAAGTTGGTAATTCAACACCCGGACCTTGGCAGCTTGACGGTATATGCTCGTACCGGTGGTCATTATGACTTTGGCTTGTCGAATCCTAAAATCTGTGAAATCAAAGTCTGGAATCCTGACAAGTGGGATAAAGCTGTTGCTGGTCAGACTGGACAGTTTTACATCACCTTTCGTTCTGAGTTCTTGCAATTCAAAGGCACACAAGCCGCCATAGAGTACCTAGGGTTGCTCGAGGCGGTCATGTGCAGCCCTGAACCGCTCGAGGTGCTAGAAATGCCTAGAGGTGTCTCGCCTGACTTCTGGCGTGTCTCAAACATAGACTTAACGGTAGATACCCAAGAACCTCGAGGTATGAAGTGGTCAGACCTTGACCTGTATACTTGCCGCTCTAAAAAACGGGATGCTTTTAAGAAACTGATGCTCGAGGGCATTTTTGATAGAATGATTCGGGACACCAAAAAAGCCCCCCCAAGGAATAACAAGGGGGGTGGAAACGGAAACGCAAAACCAAACCCACACGCCCCACACGAACAGAATCTAATACTCCATTCCGTTTCCCTAAAAAGTAAGGTTGCTGAATTAGCGGCGGTTCGGAATATAGACACGGACAATTTGACATGGGTACTCGAGCGAACCCTAAGCGGTGTTGGTTTTGACCCAGACTTGGGCGAAGTCACACGGGTTGTGAGTAATGGCTCGAGTGAACTTCAAACCGTGTATTTTGGGCGTTACCAAAGCCCATTGTTTGCAAGGCGTTACGATAAACTTAACGCTCTTGCTGTGCATGGCAAAGAATTTATGCGTGATGTCTGGCTTCAAAATGGTTGGGATGGTGAATCACCCGTTTGGCGGACTGAGTTTAGGCTGTCAGGTGACTTCCTACGTGCCATAGAAATAGATGGCGCAGTGCTTGACCTGCGAGATTTTGGGATGTGCTTACTGGCAATCCCTAGACTCTGGCAGTACCTGACCCATGAATGGCTGGTACACCATACAGGTAGCCCTTACAATGTCAGTCACGATGCAATCAGAAAACGCCCAGCCTCGGAACTTTGGACAATTATTCAAGGCGCTCATAACGCGGGTGAGGCTGGAATTGTCAGAGCGAAACAAGAACCTAAGCCGATTCTCGAGCAGTTACAAGCCCAAGTCAAAGGTGTTACTACAAGCCTGTTAGCCAAAATGGACAGCCCAAGGTTTAGGCGTTCAATCAATACTGTGACAGGTGAGGTTTTTGACCCTCTGACCGAATTTATAACCAGTATTGCCAAGTATTTTGGCTCAGATGAAGGTGCAAGCAAAATTAAAGCCCGTCAAATTTACTTGGGGCTTGACCCACTGAGCGACACTGCCTTATCTAATCTCGCTCGAGCCGAAATCATGGCGCTTGGGCGCGGGTCATGATTTTGGCTTGAGTGACTGGCAAAGCTAAAAAGCCTAAGAATGCTCGAGCATTGCCAAAAACGTTGTCGGGTCAATCACAGCAGTCTGTCCAATGTTCCCCAGTGGCAACAAATGGCGCTTATCACTGCTCACAAGATAGTCAGCTTGCCCATTGATTGCCATGCTTAACAGGTACACGTCTTTGCGGTCTGGAATGCTTGGCTCGAGTCCAGTTGTGAAAGGACTAACTTCTGTACCTAACGTTTTAATCTGGCTTATCAGCGTTTCGACTCGAGCGCTTTTAAGTCGGGTAATCAGCTTGGGATATGTGGCTACTTCCCGAATCTCAAAGAACTGGTAATCGCTGTACAGCAATACAAACGCCCCACCCATCCAATAATCAAGTATCAAACCCTTTTCGGCTTGTGGGGCGAGTAAAGCAGAGATAAAAACATTGGTATCCAGAATGACGCGCTTCATGCAGTGCCACGAATGGCGGCTAGAGCTTCTTCGGCTAAGGCATCGGCTTGCTCTGGCGTTAAATCCGCGTTTGCTTCGTCTGGCTCGAGAATAATAAGGCGGTTGCGTTCAATCGCTTCTAAAGCTGTGAATGCTCTGGTCATGGCATCTTCTCGGGTCATACCTCGAGTGCTGCGAATCGCATCTAAGCGGCTTAGGTTGTCGGGTGAGACTTCAATCAGTGGCATGGATGAATTGTATAACAGCTTGCTCGAGGTGTCTGTATTCCCTCGCGGCGGTGGTTGTTCACAAGTGCGCGGTCCAGTCTGTCCGGGCGCTCGAGTCTCATGAGTCAAAACCCCTAGGCGAAGTTAAGACAATTGCGTTCGATGCTGAGACAAATCCAGCCGGATAACTTGCTGCTCGAGCAAGTAAACTTGCAAATATGCAGACCAAAACTTTTACTCATACCCAAAAGCGAAGCAAGCGCGTGGTTGTAATTTACGATGTTCCTATAAGTCGAACGTTACCCGATGGCACAGAGCTTTTAAGTATGCCCATTGCAGAACAAGTTGATAGCCTACTGAATCGCGCTCTAGCTCTTGGGATGCCTAGAGTTGAATTATGGTTTATAGTAAAAACTAAATCCAGTAAAAAAATCGATGCTAAGACAAATCCAGTCGAATAACCCTAAGACGGTTACTGCTGCGTGGCTGTGGTTTGCTGCTCGAGCGAGTAAACTTATAAATATGCAAAACACAAATATCAAACAAGCATGGGCAAAACTGGCATTACTGGTTGGTGCGGTGGTCGTTGTAAAGGTTGTGGTCTCAAAAATGCCACCAATTGCCAAAGGTTTGACGGGTCAGGTTCTCGAGCGTAGCTTATCAGGCATTATGCAAAAAATTGTATAGATTCTCGATATTTTGCCCATAAATTGTATAAATATGCAAAAAACTACATACTCGAGCCTGTTGTAAGCTGTTTCATGATTTCTCGAGTTTTTGTGTGCGGTGGTTGCCAGTGAAGCCAGTAATTGCCGTACTTGGCTTGGCGGTCAATCCAATTGTTGATGAGTTCATAGAGTGGGGTAAGCAACTCGAGGCAATCAGCAACAAACTAAAACAGATGCGGCGAAAGCACCCCAAGCGCGAGGACTTAGAAATAGAGTTCTCCATTCTGCTGATGCACATAGAGATACGCTCGAGGTGCTTGCAAGAAACAATTGACGAAGTGGAAGAAGCAGAATACGAAAAACGCAAAAAGAAGAAAAAGAAAGCCAAATAAAACACGGTATACACCGACTCTGGACACGTTTTTTCTGGTGTCGAACGTGCGAGACCGTTAAATGGATTGACCGTGATTTTTACATGGTCAATCTATTTTTAACCTAAAATTCTTGGCACGGTTTACCAATTTGGCGTTTATGCCTGTTTACGCTTTGCAAACACACGAAGCATAGTAACCGTATATTCTGCGTGCTACACAATAGGTACTTAAAATCGTTTACCCGTGCAGTACCAGTAAACTCGAGCGTTTACGGCTTAGAATTCGATTGCTTTTGAAGCTCGAGTAAAGCCTGTTCTTTGGTTATGCCATTTCTTATAAAATCCCAAAATTGGAAACGTTGTTCTTGATTAAATGGCTGTAAATACTCAGGTACACGACTTTTTGACTTGTCCCTGTACTCATCCAAAGAAACCCCTTTATCTCTAGCTGTCAAATGGTCAGACCAAGCACTTACGAGCCTACTAAGTTCAGCCGTTTTGTTTGTGATTCGTTGGCGGTACTCCTTCCAGTTTGAAGGTGGTGGTTCGTCTATTTCAAAAAGTACGCCTACTGGCATTTGGCGGGTATCCGAAGAATTAAAAACCTTCAAACGAACATACTCAGAAATAGTTAAGCCCTGCTCTTCTGCAATAATCTCCAGATACTCTCTAGCTTCTGGGGAAATTGTCAAACTTATTTGATTTCTTGGACTAGCTGCTCGAGGTCGTCCTATTTTTCCATTTTTGGTCATACACACCAGAATACTGTTTTGCACCTCAAAAAATACTTTAAGAGTTGCATTTTTACTTTTTGAGGTGTAATGTAATCGCATCTCAAAAAACGTAAACGAGATGCAAGTGAATAATCGAGTAGTGAAAACACAAGTTTATTAAGTCCTAGAAACATTTTTTCCTGTATCGAACGCTCGAGTCAAGCGTGACATTTCTCAACTGATATACGAAACTGGTCTCTAGGCAAAAACGTAAACCAATTCAGATAAGGAGTAACAAAAATGGCGCATACAAGAATTTGTAAAGTCCCTGACGCAGTTCACAGGCGCGTTATGGCACTTTCGGAAGAAAAAGGAATCACTTTCGCGGCTGCGCTCGAGGTTCTGCTTGAACGTGGCGAGGCAGCACTTGCAGAACTCGAGGCGCGTGGTCATCGGATGCGCCCATTACCCCCACTTACGCCTAAGAATCTCGGCTTAAATTCGTCCGTGAATGGTTTTAACCGTTCTGCATCTCGTTCAATCAATTTTTAAGGAGTTGTATGGCTAAACTTGTTTATCCTGAAAGTATCGAAGCCCGTGCGCTTGAGTACAAAAATAGTGGTTATAGCGCCCAAGAAACCCTGTACGGTTTGCAAGCTGATTATCCAAACTTGGCAAGTCAAATCAGGCTCGAGAATGATTCTGTCCTTCCGCCCCTCACCCCAAAGGGTCAGCCATTGTCAGGTGTTGGTATTGCTGCCGATGCTCTCGCCCAAGCCCTCGAGAAGGTCTACTTCAAAGGGCGCGAGGATGTGCAGCAGGACATCAAAATAGAAGAGCAAGAACAAAGAATCGAAGAACTCGAGGCGCAACAAATGACCCTCGAGGGTTTGGCTCGGGCTGCTCTGAGTGGTCAAGTTAATCACTTGCAACAACACCAAGCCTTAGAAGATGGCACAATCAAAAGGCTGTCCCCTGCTGATTCGCTCATGGCAATTATTGCCGAACTCGAGAACGCTGGACTTGACCCTCAATCTATTATTGCATCGCTTCCCAGTGGTGCAAAAGGTTTTGCCGAGAAGCGCTTAAAGGGCTTGCCCACCACACAAGCCGATGAACAAGCGCTCGAGGATGACCAAGCAGAATTCGACGAAGAAATTGAACAAGAAGAATACGATGCTGCTGCTAAACGGTTTAACGAGTTTGCAAAACAAAAAGAGAAGGGTCTCAAGTGAACACCTTGAATGTTGACCCAAAAACGGCGGCTATGGTGGTAGTCGCCGCCAAAAAAGCGGGTGCTGCTCAAGCCCTCGAGACTGGCAAACTCGAAGGTAAAAGCACAGGCTTAACTTTTGGCTTTGCTGCTGCTGGATTGCTTGGCGTGGCAGCCGTTGCTTTTGTTGTTCTGCAAAATAAACAAAGCAACGACAAAAAAGAAGCCGACAATCAAAAGCAGTACACGGCAGCCCTCGAGAATCGGGTTATGCGAATTCCAGAGGAACAAAAACGGGCGTACCTATGACCCTAGAGTCTATCAAAGTTGGTATGACTGTTTTTAGTGGCTTAGGCAAGGCGTACAAAGTTCTCGAGGTGGATAAAAAGCAGCGCTTCCCTGTTCTTGTGCAGAGCTTGACCAATGGCACGACAGGACGCTTTTCACCCTCGAGTCTGCACATTCAAAAGGCGGCGTATTGACTATGCCAATGCTTGAAAGCCCAAGAATTTATTACGAAGGTCGAATCTTGTTTTGGTTGGCACAATATGGTAAAGCCAACGGCAAAAAACTCGCAAAGCAAATGTCACTCGAAACCGTTACCAGTTCTACAACTTTTTCCTTACTAAAATCTTTAGTTAAAGTTGGGAAAATTGAAATTGTCAAAAAAGGTAGTGAACCACATCTAAATGTGTATGCTTTAAGCTCTAAAAAGCCAGTAAAAGATGAAGCCAGAAAATCAAATACACCTTTTAAGCAATCGGTTGCCAAACCAAAAGGCGGCGGTTTTTTTGCGCGTTTGTTTCGTGGTCGTTAATTCGTCCTCTCACCCGTATTGACGGTGCAAAGAAAAGACCACGCTCTACATACCTTGCCGGGTAAGCGTGGTCAAAAGGAAACTATGAATACTGTAGCCGAAAATCATCAAAATATCAACTCTGTCTTTACACCTGAACAGCAAGAAGCCTTTGAAAATCTTGCTCGAGCCATGCGTTACTTTAATAAAAATGCGCTTCATGGTTGCCCAACAATCAAGGATTCTGATAATCTCGAGGCTTCGATATATCGCGTTATTGCGTTACTAAGCGGCGCTTCGGATAATCATCATATTAAAGCGATGGCTCTGAAAGCCTTTGCTGATGCTTTGCGTCTGGCTAACCTCGAGTCCCTGAGCGGTTCGCGCACTTCCGAAGATAGCCCACTGTTTGGAGGTGCTGCCCATGTCTAACTTTCTTGGTTTAGTGGTCGGTACACAACCAACAGCATCGTCTGAAAATTCATTTACTGCTTTTACCTCAGTCATTCCAGATGTTGACTCGAGTTTCTTTAGGCGTGGTGTGTTCTCTCGCCATGCGGGTTTCTTGACCATCCCACGTACTGCCGATGTAACGGCACTGACAGAACAGTTTGACTCTTGGTTGCGTGTCCATCCTGATGTCCGAATCTGGAAAAGCATTTGTGAAATCCATTCAAAATCAGCTTTGTTTGTCCTGTATATCTCGAGTGAAACATCAAAAACACACTTAAAAGAAGCCTTAAAAAGTTTGTGCATTCACTTAAAAACACAAAAGTATTTACAGTCTGGTTGCCGTTGGATAAATGTGCTTGACCGGGGAGTTGAAATAGAATGAGTAAGCCTGCCCGTATCCCTGCCATTGTCATCCGTGCCGATTGGCAAGCCGAAAATCTCGAGCAGAAAGCCCTCGAGCGTCAAGAAGCCCGTCTCGAGTTTCGCCGTGAATTGGCAACCCTCGAGCGTGAAGAACTGAGAATTGAAAAACTTGAGGACGAATCTGAGGTGTCACCATGACCCGTGCTGTTATGGCGTTGCTGCTGGCTGGTACGCCCCTGTGCATTGCTGCTCGAGCGGCACAGGCTTGTGATTGCGATGATTGCGGTAAGCGTTCGTCTGGCTTGGCTCGAGGCTCAATCAGTGCCTTTAATCGCTTTGGTGTGGCTGTTCTCCATTACTGCCCTACTTGCACCAAACAAGCCCCGCCTTTGCTGAGTTTGTATGGTCTGAATGCTGTTTATATCAAGTCTGCCAAAGACCAGACTTTCAAGCCGTTGCCTGTCTCTGCCCCAGAACCAAAAGCCATTCAAAAAATCAACAGGAAAACCCAGTTTAGGCGCTTACAAGAACTTGGTCATGGCTTCCCGTGGCAACGTCAAAGGCGTTACTCATGACCAAACGCATTCTTAAAAATCAGAACAATCCAAAATCCAAAGCCTTATCTGTTGTGGATTCGTCACCCTCGAGTATTTACGGGCGTGGTGCAGCCGATAGAGTCGCGGGTCTAACGACTTTACAGCGTGGTGTTTTGCCTACGCCTCAAATGCTGCTTGGTGTTTGGCTCGAGCATTTTGTGACTTCCGAGACCCACACCCAGACCCGTAGCACCAAGGTCAATGCAAGGTCTTATCTAAAGCGAATCCTGCCCGAATTAGGCGGGGTTCGTTTGGGTACAATTAACCCGCTTATGTTGCGTTCGTTTATGGATTCAATCACCGATTTTTCGGGTAGTACCCAGCAGAAAATCCATGGCTTACTGAAACGTGCCTTGCAAGATGTGGTTAATCTCGAGGTGTTGGCACGTAACCCGATGAATGCGGTTAAACGTCCAAAGCTAAAACCAGTCAATGAGACTGAACCGCTCGAGCCTGAACAGGTCGAGAAACTGGTGAAGCTCTTAGTCGGTCATCGGCTCGAGTTGCTGTTTCATCTTTGCTTGGCGTGTGGCTTACGAATCGGTGAGGCGTGTGCTTTGTGTTGGGATAATCTGCGCGGGTCGGTTCTGCAAGTCAACCACACCTTAAATCGTTTGTACTCTAAGCAAAATGGCGAAAAACTCTTCCATCCTGCCAAGTCGGGTAGCGCTCGAGAATTGCGTTTAGATACTGGCACACTGGCATTGTTTGCCCAGCACAAAGCCCAACAAGACCAAGAACAAAAACACCAAGGTTTGGGCTTTAATCCATTTGCTTTGGTCTTTGTGTCTACCACTGGCACACCTTTGGATGCCAAGAATTTTTATAACCGTGTGTTTAGAGACCTTCTCGAGCAAGCTGGACTACGCGCCCAAGGAACTCACGCCATGCGTAAAACCTATGCCACTTTGGCGGCGGTGATGCTACCGATTCAGGATGTACAGCAAAGACTCGGACACAAAGACCCGCGTATGACTTTGCGGGTTTATGCCAAGAATCAGGCACGGCGAAATGTCAAAGCAGCTATTCCACTGTCTGAACTGATTGCAGCTTCAAAGATTGACGAGGATACGAATGTTTAGTATTTTGGGGTCATGGTTGGGCGTGGGTTTTTCTCACGTCACACAAGCAATTTTCCAATACTATATAAAAGTAAAGCATTTCACACGCGAGAGGTCGTAGGTTCAAATCCTATACCGCCCACCATTTCAAGGACACACTCTTTCGGTGCGTCCTTTTAATTTCTCGAGCCGTTAAAAACTTAAACTCAGCCCAAAACGAATCTGAATTCCAAACACCCCACTTGGATTGAGGCTCGAGCCTAACGCACCATAGTTCAAACCAGCATTGGCTTTGAAACTTAGACCATCCGCCAGTGTGTAACTTAAATTCGGTGCGAAAACCCCACTTCCATCGGTCAGGCTTTGAACCCAAGCCGCACTGAGGCTGGTGCGATTATCGAGGGCATAACTAGCAATGAGCGCCGCGTTAATGCAAAATAAATCGGCTTGATTCATTTCTCCTTTTTGCCATCGTAAATTCAGAATTCCAGTCAAACCAATTTCAGCAACTCGAGCTTCGGCTTGGGCTGTAAAAGCAAAAGCATGATTGCCAATCTCAGGATTTGTACCATTAGGGTCTTGGGTAAAGGTATACGACGTTTCGGCACGCACCGCAATTTCACCAAGGCTGATGTTCGTTTCTAAGCCAAGCACATGAATCCAATCGTAATTAAATACGGGCTGCACAATGAATTCGCCTGCTTGCGCCGTGGGCAATAACCGAATTGTGGGTGTGGGTGTGTGCCGAAACCCACCGTAAAAACTAAGGCTAAAATCTGCCCCATCAAACACATTAAGGTTACTCGAGAAACGCAGCCCATACTGCGTATTTTCAAGCCGAGCGGTAGGGCGATTATCCAGTACAGGATTCTGTCCGACAATGGTTACTCCCGGCGGTGGGGTTGGGGCTGGCAAGGCAAATACGGGCAGCACACTTGGGGTAAATCCTGGCGCAAGCACACCCTCGAGACGGGTATCATCCGAAAAATTCCAGATGGCACGAATGGCAGGAATCGCAATTTGAGTTTGGGTGGTTAAATCTGACGGATTGAGATTACTGACCGAACCCAGTACATCCACTGCGCCCCAGTTCATCAGTAAATTCCCAGCGCTCAAATCAAAAGCACCAACATAAGCCGTGATGAACGTTTCGCCTAAAGTTACTCGAGTTGTACTGGTTATGGCATCGAAGTTTGATCGCAAATTAGCATTAAAAGCAGCCGTAGGGGAATCTTCTGCGCCGAGTGAACCCGAGAATTTCAGGGTAAAAGCCGTGTTGCCCAGTACCGCACCACTCGAGACCAACCCGAATTGTGCCTCGAGAATACCGCCGATAGAGAACCGAAAATTACTTTGAGCATCCTCGGTTTGAGCCAAGCCACTCGAGCAGAACAGCAAAGCAACCAGCATTAACACTATTTTACGCATAACAAAATCCTTATGGTTGTTTCAAAAATCGTTCTGTGAAGACACTATCGGCTATTTGTACGTCCATTTCGATACTGGTTTGCTTGAAGGTACTTTTTGAACCTTGTGAAATGGTTTCCATCGAAAGCGATTTAATGACGTTATAACCTTTGACTACAACCATCTCGAGGGCGCGAAGGGTCTTAAAAACCTTATCGCCCTTGTAGTAATCGGTTTTTAGGGTGTTTAGGGTTTTATTCTCGATTTCAAAAACAATTTTGTCGTAACTGTTGCCTTTTTTAGCTTTGGCTTCGATAATGTATTTGTCATTGTCACTCGAGAGTAAGTTGTAATTGAAGTCCTTGATGTCTGAGCGTCCAAGGTCGCAGTAACTAAAGTCCGAGCCAAAAAATGCCCCGTCGCAGTCGCTCGAGTCGCCGCCGCCTGTGGCTAGTCGGCGGGTTCGCCCTAGGGCGGGTAAGTACAGCAGTGTTTCGGTTACACCATTTTTCTTGATGCTAAGTATCCCACTGCCTTTAATATCGGCGGGCGCAAGGAATTTTATCAAACTGCGGTCATTACTTGCCCATGATTTCATGGTGCGCGACAGGGTTTGACCATTTTTACTAATCTCGAGGTTCAGTGTACCAATGCTGGATTTTGGCGTTGGGCGGTCATAGGCGGCTTGCATCACCTCGAGTCCAGTCTTGTAGCTTTGGTTCTGGGCGAGGGCTAATGCGCCAATGGTGGCGATAATGGTGGTAATAACGATTTTTTTCATGAGTTTTTCCTTTACTTACTTGCCATGACAATGCCAAGGCACATTTCATCGGTGGTGGCTTCTGCCCACATCACATATTTGGGATTGGTGGCTTTTTCACCAATGATTGGTTGATTCTCAACTGAGTTATCAAATACACAAGTGGTGCGAATGACATCGTTGGGTTTAATTTCTACTGGTGTTCTAAACCAGTAATTGCCTTGCCAGTGATAATCCCATTTTGGAATGTGCAACAAGGTTTTGGCGCTGCTGGTATCGGGGTTCAGTTCGATTTTGATGCTCTTTGCCAGTAAGTGCATATGTCCACCTATCGAATAGAGGGTGGTGGCGGCTCGAGTTTGTTGGTCGCAAGTGCTAATCACATTGCTGGCATCTCCGACTGGTTTTTGGTACTGTTCGGCAGTTTGTCCACACAGTTGCAGAATGCCATTGGGCAAGAAAGAACCCGCCAGTACGCCGGCTCGAGCCACATTTTCACGAATCGTATTTTCTCGAGTACAAGTAGGTGTTTTGATATTATCAGGACATTTTATTTCGACAGGGGCAACTTGTAATTGGGATTTAATGGCGGTCAGTTGTTTGCCTTCTGGGGCAATGCTTATTTTAACTTTGGATTGGTCAGAGCCAATGCCGTTATTGAGGTTGTAATGCACTTCCATGACAATCAAAGAATCTTTTGGCATGGGGTTGCCGATACCATCTGGAAAATGACCATCGCCTGCGCCAGGAACCCAAACGCTTAACCAATTACCGCCAGCCGTTCCGTTCTGAGGATTATCCACTTCGAGTCCAGGACCTCCAAAACAACTCCAGCCTTTGCCTTGGGTGGCTTTGTCCTTGGCGAGGACACTGGCGGCTTGGTTGGGTTCGATTTTATACAAAATCGCATGATGCACAATTTTTCGGTTTCCGGGAATAATTTCTACGCCAGTCACCATTACATCGCGCTTGAACTTGGGATTAACCAAAAAGCACTGGTAAACATCTAATGACTTCGTACCATCTGGGGTGAATGGCACTTCGGAGACATCAAACTCGAGTGTTTCATCGCCGTTAGCGGCATACGCATTGGAAAGCGAAATTGGGAAATCCGATAATGCCTGAAATTGTCCTTGTCCACGGTGATTATTTCCAACCTGCGCCGCCCCGAGATTCAAACGAATCTGCGAGGTCTGAGCCAAAAATGCGATACCAGTCACACCGAGTGTCAGTGCGGTTAAACCTCGTGTCCAACGCCAAATTTGTTTAGGATTCATACATGACCTCACTTTCTAGGAGCGCGTCCGAGTGGCGCTTTGGCTTTCGCCCAATCTTCAAGAATTTTTTTGGATGCAATTCCAAGCCGACGTTCGTTATAAAATGGTTGTGAATCACGACTAGGTGGGAATGGTGGCATATATTCTTCTCGAGTCACCTCGGCAATTTCGTTGGCGCGTAAAACTGCGTCCTTAGGGTTGTCCAAGGCAAACGGGGCGATACCCCCAGCCACATGGCACGACACACAGTTTTTCTCGAGAATTGGTTGGACATCCACGTAATAGGTTGGAATGTACGCACTTTGAGCGCGTCCGAGCGTACCCAGTAAGGCAAGAATGGCGAGACTACTGACAGAAACGAGGTAAAGAACTGGTTTTTTCATAGTTTGCTCCTTAATTGGCGGCGCTTGAGGCTAGAATCGGTTTTTTAATCGGGTCGCGTAAAAACTGTAAACACATCGCGGGCAGTAAGGTCAGGCTCGAGATTCCAACAGCCAGCACCGTAAAAACCATCATTTGCCCTAGGCTCGAGACGGGTTGTAATTGACTAAAAGACAATGCCGCAAAACCAGCCCCTAGCGTTAGGGCAGTAAACAAGATGCTGCGTCCACTGGTGATAATCGTGGCTTCAAGGGCTTCTTCTGGAGTTTTTCCGAGGCGGCGTTCCTCGAGAAAACGCACCGTTAAATGAATCGCGTAATCGCCCACGCCAATGGCGAGTGCGCCGAGCAGCATGGTGGAGATGTTCAGGTCAATGCCTAGCCAGCCGAGTAAACCGTATTGTAAAACCACGGTCATGATTAGACTCGAGATGGTCACAATCGCGGCTTTGAAGCTGCGTACAAAACTGTCAATAATAATCACCAGCACAATGGCTAAGGATAAGCTGATGATAAAATCTCGAATCATTGCGTCCTCGAGTGCTAAACCACTCAGTCCTTGTCCGCCAACTTTGACTGTGGCGACATCCTTAAAAACATCTTCGGACAGGGTTTTTATTTGATTGTAATAACTTCGGGTGGTAAAGGTATCGCCGAGTGGAACGCCAACTTGAATAACCGTTTGTTGTTGATTTAACGATAACTGCTGCGTGATGGCGTTGGTGTTGGCGCTGGACTGGTAAATCAGCAGTTCCTGCGAAACCTTTTCGCGGCTAACTGGGATTTCTCGTTTGCCTGTGAACAAATTGTTTAAGGTAATAATTGTGTCGGCAAGACTGATGGTGTTCGTGACCCCCGGAATTTCGCTTTTGGCTCGAGTCGTAAAGGTTTCTATGGCATTGAGGATTTTAGGCTCGAGAATATCGCCTTCGATTAGCACGCTGATGCTGCTTGTGCCACCAAAGAGTTTGTCCACTTTGGCAATGTTTTTAATGGTTTGCGAATTTTTTGGAAAGAAACTGACATAAGACGTGTTTGGTTTAATCCTTAGTGCGCCAATTAGTCCAAAGATAATCAGTCCACCGGCTGCCATCATCACAATCACACGGTGCGCGTTGACAAACCTTGCCAATGCGGTCAGCAAACCTGTGATTGCACCGGGTTGTTCTGGACTGACCCGCACTTTTGGTTGTGGCAAAATATTGACCAGTGCTGGCAGCAGGGTCATTGCCCCTGCTAACGCTCCGATGATGCCAAAAATAATCAGTGTGCCAAGTTCGCGCAACGTACCAATGTCGGATAACCATAAGGTCATCATCGAAGCAATAATCGCAATCGCACTAATCACCACACCTTGGGCGGTTTCGGAAAAGGTTGCCCGCAGTGCGTCGGCTTTATTTTTGCCATGTGCCAGTTCGGAATAAAAACGCCCGAGTAAATGCAGCGAAAAACTGCTGCCAACTGCCAGCACCGCAATAATTCCAATCGCGGTCAGAGGTCCAAACGTACCAGCGCTCCAACCGTACAAACCCATGCTCCAGACCAGACCCAGCACCACTTGAATCAGTGGCAAAATAACGCCGTGAATCGAACCAAAATTCAGGAATAAAAATAGTAAAATCAGTCCAAGGGCAATTAACCCAACCACTTGAATATCGTTGACCAAGGTACGATTGACTTCGGCAATAATGTACGGTGCGCCCGCGATGGCTGTTTCGCCAGCCCACCCAGCATTGATGGTTTTGCCGACCTCAGTTCCAAATTTTTGTTGGTTTACGCCATCTTTCATTTCGACAATAATGATCGTGTTCTGACCGTCTTTGGTGACCAAACGGGTTTGTTCTTGGTCTATGTAGGCTCGAGCCGCCGCCAGTTCTTGGGCTGTTGGAGTATCGCCTTTGAATAATTTGCTGGTTTTGATAAAGCCGCTCTCTTCCTCGAGCTTAGAGAAATTAGCCAATGAGGTCACTTTGGCAACACCATAAACCGATTCTAATTGGGTGGTTAATTTTCGTAGCTCAATAATCCGTGGTGCAGTGTAAATATCGCCACCCAGCACCGCAATGACGTTTTCGACTGAACCAAAGGTTTTTTTAATCTCTTCAGAAATGGTCAGGAGCGGATGATGGTCTGGTTGGATGACACTGGCTGTGGTGCTGATTTTGGCTCGAGTTGTGCCGCTCATTACCAGTACCGTGACGACTAAAAAGCCGATAATCACCAGCCAGCTTCGTTTGAGAATAAATTCGATCAATTGTTTCATCTTGCCTCCTAGGGGTGTGAAAAACGGTGAGCAACCTGTATGGCGCTCGAGAATGTTTTATAAATAATCAGTTAGTTATTATTTTTGGTAAAAAAAATGCTTATGCCTCCTTTGCCTTTGGGTCTAACCCACGCCAAAAAACGACCATAAAATCCTCGAGAAAACTGGCTGTACCAAACTGCCCCGAGACCGACTGGACGGCTTTACTCATCGCAAAACCAGCCGCCGTGTGCATTAAGGTTAAAGCGGGAACAGTTGGATCACCACGAATAATTCTTCCCAATGCCATTTCGTGTGCCAAATAAGCGGTTAAAGCTGCAAAGTCATTTTCGGCAGGTGGCGGCAACGGAAATCCAGATGGTTGCTGCACCGACATCAGCAACATCATGCCTGGCAGAATTTCAGCAATGTAGGCATCTATACGCCGAGCAATCAGCAGCAAATCGGCTTGCGGGTCGCCATGACCAATGGCAGCCGCTAGTTCTGGAGTCCAAACAGGTTGACGCGGTGGTAACGACATGGCTGCAAAAAACAAATCTTCTTTGGTCGCATAGTGCTTAAAAATACTGGCACTCGAGATTTTGGCTCGTTTTGCGACATCCACCGCCGTTGCATTCACGCCTTGCTCGAGAAAAACCTCACGGGCAGCCTCGAGTATCTGAGCTTTGGTGATGGTAGCGGTACGTCCCATAAAAAAATAATAACTGTTCAGTTACTAACTGTCAAGTGACTGTGCCATTTCAACCATTGTCAAGTGACTGTGCCATTTCAACCATTGTCAAGCAGTCGTGCAACCTCACCAAATGGAAATAAACCAGACTCGAGACCACCGGGTGTGACCACCCACAGCACAGGTAGGCTTGGTTGGATTGGTGGGAAATCCCCAAAGCCATCGGTTAAATAGACCGCCACGCTGTTCTCAAGCGCTAAAGTTTCAAGGTGGGTAAAAAACGGAATAAAGTCTGTACCGCCGCCACCAATCGGGTCTAGCCATTCAGATTCGAGGTCAAAACCACCATAAAGCGCTGCATCGGCATAAAACACTCGAATTTTGGCTTGTGGGTATGCCCTCGAAATCCCGCGAAGTTCGTTCATAAAAACCTGCATTTGTGCGTCTTCGACACTGCCAGAAGTATCAATACAAGCAAAAACTTGTACCGATTCAGAATCTAACGCCTCGAGGTACTGACGCTGATACAAAAACCGTCGGTCAAAATGTGTAAAATCTGTAGGAGTACGGGTCAAAAAACGCCACAGCAGGGTTTTCCAATCGAGTTGGGCATTTTCTAACGCACCAATGGCACGGAGCAGTCCCGCCGGCAAATCGCCTTTTTTCTGTCCTCGAGCCACACTGGCAGCTTGCTCGAGGGCTTCTTTCCAGTGGCGCTCGAGTTCTTTGGCTTGGTTTTGACCCAATGCACCCGAGGCTGGTTTACGACTATCTGAAGCAGACTCGAGCAAATCTGGGTTCTCGAGTTCTCGAGGGGCTTGTTTTAATAAAATTGCATAGACTTCTTCGACACTGTATTTTTGTAGTTCTGGGTCGTGAATTGTGCCTTGGGGCAGCACAAAACCGCTCTGGTCAAGGATTCCATTGACCACAATATCGGCAGCGATATTAAAACCTTTGGGGTCGCGCCAGCCGCGCCGCGTGACGTGCAGCAGTGCCGCGTGTAGAAGTTCGTGCAGCAGGACACCATCCACTTGCTCGAGCGGTAAGGACTCGAGAAAATCAGGATTGTAAATCACTTCGCGCCCATCAGTAGCGGCGGTCGGATGACTTGGGTCTGCCCGAAATTTGGCAAACAGTGCCAAGGTTGCTAGAAATGGGCTTTTGCCTCGCAAGCGCAGTAAGCTGCCACGGACTCGTTGCTCGGCAGTCATGATTGCACCTCAAGTCTTTGTTGGGCTGCCGCTCGTACCAAACGATTAGCATCGGTGGCTAATTGCTCGAGAATGGCGACTGGTGTATTTGGATTATTTGCCACTGCCAAGCGTTCGCGCCACTCTGGGCTTTGGGCGTTGCGGCGTTTACAAATTTCCGAGACTCGAGTTGTTAAACCAAGCGCCACAAGGCGATTGAGGCTACTCGAGCGCAGGCTTTCGTCCAAGATATAGCGCTGGGCGGTGGCACGCAAATTTGGCTCGAGGGCTGGGCTAGAGAGGGCGGCGCGGCGCACCAGAATATCATCGTCGCGCATCAGATGAGACAGCAGTTTTGGGGTGGTGTTGGGGTGCTTGGCAATTTGGGCGCGAACATCGCGGTCTGGGTCGGTCAGCAGGGTCTCGAGTTGGGCGGGCGTACAATGTTGGTTGCCAGCCGCTGCCAGCCGAACTTGCCACATTTCGTGACGTAAACACAATTCAAGGTTTGGCAACAAGGCGGTTGGGGGGAGATGTTGCAAGACCAATGGAATCTCGAGTAAAGGCTCGAGTTCTTGGGGCGTGAAGGGCAGACCAGCCTCGAGTTTTTGGCGCAGTGCCAAGTATTCTTGGGGGATGCACTCGAGGACTGAATCGTCTTCGTCCCAACAAAGGATTTCAAAAGCCACGCCGCGTTGTGCCACCGCACAGCGCACCAGCGCATCCGCATCGGTCGCAAGGCGCTTGAGGGTAGCCGTATTGGCTCGAGTGGCAACGGCGACACGAACATCACGGTCGGCATCTTCGGCTAATTGCTCAAGCAGGGCGGGTGGCAAGCTCGGGTTCAAGACCAAAGCCAGCCGAATCTTAAAATCATCGTGGGTCAAGAACCAAGTCATGATTTCGTGGCTTAAATTGCCGTGGCTGGCAACCAAGCGCTTGGCAAGGTCGTTGCCGCGCCGTGCGACAAACTCGAGCCAACTGACACTCAGGTTTGGGTCGTGGGTCTGAAGTTGGTGTAAGACTTGCGGCAGCCGCAACTCGACCCCAAGGGCATAGAGTGCCACCAGTGGATTAGCATTGACGTTGCCAACGGCTGATTCACGCACATCAGCATCGGGGTCTTGGGACAGTTGCTCGAGGGTTATGGTCGGGCAGCGCGGATGGGCAGCAATGTTGCGCCGCACTTGCCAATTGGAATTCTTGGCTAAATCCTCGAGTAAGCGCTTAGATAATCCCAAATGGGCAGATAGGCTTTCGGTCACTCGAGTATCGATATGGGTTGCCAATTGACTTAAAATGAAGTCTGGCAAATGTGGGCGCTCGAGCAGTGACAACAGCACCTCAACATCTGGGTCATCGAGTAAATCCTCGAGCATTCGTTGTGGTGTTTTTGGGTTTCTTGCGACCGCAATTCGTACTTCGGATTCTTCGTTTTTGGCAAAAGTCTCGAGGAGTTTTGGGCTGATGTTGGGGTGTGCTGCCACCAAAGCTGCCATCCAGCGCGGTAACTGCTCGAGGTCGGTCAGGTGTGGGTCTTTATTTTCAAGCTGCTCGAGTAGGCGTACCGTTTTGGGAGGTGCATTTTTGTTGCTCCGAGCCGCTAAGCGCACCGCTTCGTGCGAATCTGCCAGTAAGTTCTCTAAAATGGTGCTGCTGCTGCTTGGGTTGGCAGCTATCGCTTGGCGGACATCGCGGTCGTGGTCGGCTGCCAAACGCACCAACACAAGGCTGGGCGTTTTTGGGTTTTTTGCCACATCTTGGCGCACCCGCCAGTCATCGTCTTGGGCAAGCTGGGTCAAAACTTTTTTGGTTATATTGCTGTGTTGTACTGCCAAACGTCGAGCGCGGACTGAGCCGCTTGCTAACCTATTAAAATCCCGAGCGCTTTTTAATCGAAGTTGCTCGGCACGTATAACAAAATCCGAGACCTGATTGGCTTGAGCCATTTTTGCCACGGTTTCATCTTCGTCAAATGCCAGCATCTCGAGAACGGTGTCAGATAAATCTGGACGCATGGCGACAAATGTTCGCAATTCTGTATCGTAATCGGCGGCTAAAACCGCCAAAACCTCTGGCTCGAGTGCCAAGCCAGCCGCCAGAACATCCTTAAATAATTCGCTGTTGCGCTCCAGTTCATGCAGTGACATCGGTTTGGCTTGGTGTGAATTTGCCACATGACCCAAAATGGCATCCGCGACTCGAGCCTCTGCATTGCCAAGCCAATTTTTGAGCAGACTGGCTGGCAGATTTGGATTGCGTAAAGCGGCTAACTGCGCTTCTATACCCAAACGCTCGGCTGCCTCGAGCCACCCACTCGGACAGCTTTTTGCGCCCAACAAGGCAAAACTGGCATACGTTGGCAACTGTTCAAACCAAGCTGGATTTTCAAAACGCAACCAATCCAGCACTGGATTCTCGAGAACTGCCTCGGGGTAGAGGGCTGCTAACCTCGAGAGTACAGCTTCGGGGGTATTTGGATTTTTAGCAACTGCCAGCCGCACCACCAAGGCTCGAGCCAGCGCCAACTGCTCGAGGATTTTTTGGCTGGTCTGCGGATTTTGGGCTTGCTCGAGGTCAGTCATCAGGCACCTGTCAATTCATTGATTTCACGAATAAATTCTTTCAGGCGCGGTTCTTGGTTCACCAAACCAATCAAGCTACCAAGCTGCTCGGTGGCTCGCAGTTTTGCTAAAGCATCCATGGTGTAAAAATGCACCCACTCAACTTCGGCTTTGTCTACCAACCACTTAAAGGCGTTTAGCACTTGGTTTACACCGTTTCCTCGAGCCGCCAAACCAATCGTTACGGCATAACGCGCACTGGGTTCTTCTGGAAACTCGAGGTTGGTTGCGCCGCCCAAAATCGCATCGATTTCGGGGAGGCTCGAGTAAATCCGTTCAAAGGCTCTAAACTCGGCTTCTGTGCCTTCGCCCACGGCTGGAGCAATTGGCAAATTTGCCGACATCAAGCGCGAAGCCATCTCCCAACTGCGTGGACTTGCCCAAGCTGGACGGGCTGGGTCTGGGGCGTGCAGCAAACTTGGTCGGAATGCCAAAAAGGCAATGATTCGTTCGTTTAGATTTTTATCTAAAGCATAGGACTTAAAACTGTCCAAATCTGGCTTCATCTCGAGGTGCAAAAACCGATTGGCGAGTGGCGCAGGCATTTCAAAGACACTGGCGCGGTCTTCGCGGCGGTTGCCGGCTGCCCAGACAAACCAGCCATCTGGAAGGGTGTACGAACCAACTTTTCGGTCTAAAATAAGTTGCTGGGCGATGCCCTGCATGGTCGGGGCTGCCATGTTGAGTTCGTCTAAAAAAAGAATCCCAGCCCCAGAAGTTGGCAAAAACTCCGGCGGAAACCATTTGGCAGTGCCATTTTCGGCGACCGGTAAGCCACGTAAATCGGTTGGCGCAAGCTGTGAAAGGCGGACATCCACAAAATCTAGCGCTTGCGCTCGAGCCACTTGCTGCACAATGCTGCTTTTGCCGATGCCGGGTGCGCCCCAAATCATGACGGCGAGTTTGACATCGTTAGAAATTAATTGATTCAAAAAATTTTGTAACTCGAGTGGGGTCATGGGTTCTCCTAGAATTCGCGCCCATGGTACGCACTGGACAGCCCTGTGGTGTGCGGTGCAATACATTTTAAGATGTGTGTATCTACCAAAAAATTCATACTTTATTTTTTCGGAAAAAGAGGAGTATGAAAAGATTCAATAATCTCTTGAGAAGTGTTTTCAAAATCATCGCTAATTTGAATTTTCCCTTCGAGAAAACCAATTCGTCTTGGCTTAGGGTTTTGACGAACTGGGCTGACTCGAGCCAGTGTGTGTCCATCCCGAGTCAGTACGACTTCCTCACCATGTGCCACACGGTCGAGTAAAGCGGTAAGCTGAGAATCTGGATTGACAATTTCAAGGGTGGTCATAGAAGCATTGTACTCGAGAAATCAAGAAATACATCAAGAGACTGATGAAGTTCACTCGAGAAAATAAAAAAAGCAGCCTTGGCAGACTGCCCTTTGGCTCGAGATACAAATTTAAGGTAGCAACTCCAAATAATCTAAATAAAGTGGTTTAACAACACGAAAATGTCTTCGGTCTAAGGTCAGCACTTTGCGAATACGGTAACGTTCTGCAAGTGCGACAATACTTGCATCCACAAAACCAAGCGGTAAATCTTGGTAATACCGTCTAATCTGATTGACTCGTTCTAAATCCAATTGGTCAAAGGTCAGTAACTCATTATTTTTAACAACCCGCTCAAAAAAAGTTTTTGCGGTATCTTCACCAAGGTACTTACAAAGAAAATAGTCCACTTCGCATAGTACAGAAGTTGGTACAAGCAAACCTTGTGTTTCAAAAGACTTGACGGCTAAGTGATATTTGTCGGTTGCATCAATCATGGCGATTAAAGCCCCTGTATCACACAAAATCATCTGTCTCGCTCGAGCGGATGGTCGGCAAAAAGCAGTTCATCTACCCGTTCAGATAAATCACCAATGCCAGAAGCACCAATGCCAGCCCATGAAATTCTGGGTTGTGTCGATTCGAGCAAAACGATTTCTTGTTGCCCTAAAGAAAGTTGTAACTGCCTAAGCAACTCGGTGCGTTCATAAAAAGAGAGTTGAGTCATTTCTTTTTGTAACTCGAGGAAGCTCATGGTTTTATTGTGGCACAAGAAGCTGAATAAAGTCTACTCGAGAAACTAAAAAAGAGCAGCCTTGGCAGACTGCCCTTTGGCTCGAGGTGGGTTTAGTACAAATTATTCTGATTCAGAAGTAAGACTTGTTCTATTGTCCAAGTTGTGGCTTGCGGTTTGAAATCCAAAGAAACTGGTTGGCTCGAGACTGCAATTGTGGGTTTGACCCCAAGGCTTTCGAGGGCTTTCTCGAGTGGCTCATCGCGCCCCGTGTTAAAGAGCTTAAATTCAAAATTTTCGGTTAGTATGTCTGGTTTGACTTGGGCTGGCAATGGAATACCATCTTTCCAGACAGCTTGGATGGTAGGCATTCCAGCCGCGCCACCGTTTGCCAGTCCAAAACGTGCCGTGTTTGTATTGCCAATACCGACAGTCGGTGAACCAAAAACTTGGGCGCGTTTGGCTTTTTGGATATAAGAAGCAAAGTATTCACAGCCCGAGGCACAACCGCCATCCACCAAAACCGCTAGAGGTCCTTTGTACACAACGGGGTTGTTAATTTGTAGACTTGTGATTTCAACTTCTTTTAAGTTGCGGGCAAAAACCTTACCTGCATTGTAACCCCATTCGATGGTGTTGCGGTCTGGATTATAGCGGGTGATCCAACGCATGAGGTCTGGAGTCTCAACAAATGCACCGACCGAAGCAATGGTCTCGAGAACGCTACCACCACCATTGCTGCGTTCGTTAAAAATAATTCCTTTGGCATTTTTTGCAACCGCTTCTTTGACCAATTCATGAAGTTTTTGAGCCACACCATTGATTTGGTAGTCCTTCATGGTAATCACCGCAATACCATCTGGTCGTAGCTCGAGTCCGGGTTGCTCGGAGGTATTAATCAGTTCACCTTTTAAGGGAAGCTCGAGTTTTTGACGATTTATGCCACGCATCAATACCATTTTGATGGTTTCACCCGCCCGCACTTTTGTGGTGAAATCGTTGTAGGCTTTATTTAAGTTTTCGACATTGCCATCAAAACTCGAGAAAAGAATGTCGTTATAGCCTATCCAACGGTCGCCATATTTGATGCCAGCCTTATCGGCAGGGGCATCTTTGACCACATTGGCAATAAAACGGTCGCCAATCAGCTTGCTGGTCAAAGTCCCTTTTTCATCGGTGGTACAACGACCTGTTGGTGTTTCACAAAAATTTTGTAAAGTAATGCCAACTCGAGGCGTGGGACTGGTCTGCGTACCACTGCGGTTGGCATTTTCGGCAGCCACATTGGCAGCCGATAAATAATAGGTGTGGAAATCCTCAAAATCGGCAAACATTTGCTCGAGCAGTGGCTCTATTTTTTCATAACCACATTTTTCTTTAAGTTCGGCACAAACCTCGTCTACTTTAGTTTGGTATTTAAGAATTAAGGCTTGGATATTGATCGTACTTGGACCAAAATACTGAGTTTCAAAAAAGAAACTGGCTTGGTCAAATAAATCTTGGGCGGGGCTACCAATATATTTTTGTGCCACCGAGGCACTACAGAGGCTCAGTACAACGGTTACAACCAATCGAATCAGGTTTTTCATCTGTACAAATTATAGCAGGATACTTATGAATCAAATGTAAAAGGCAGCCCAATAAAAGGCTGCCTTTATGCTGCGAGTCAAACTTAATTTTGGCTTTGCAACTCAAATTTTGGATGATAAGTTGCAGCAGATTTCTCGAGAATTGCTTCGATGGCATTGTAGCCAAAGGTTGGAATTGGGGCAAATGGCACATGAATTTCCAGACTGCTGCCGTTTGTCTGTAGCGTTTTTACGCCAACTGTCTCGAGGGCTTTGTTCATGCCTTCGTCCGCCCCTGTTTTGAAGACATTAAAAGCAGTTGCCACAAAATCTGGCTTGATTTGGGCTGGCAAGCTAATACCATCTGCCCAAAAAGCCCGCAAGGTAGGCATTCCAGCCGCGCCACCATTGGCTAATGGAAAACGAGCCGTGTTGGTGTTACCAATGCCAACCGTTGGTTCGCCAATCACCAAAGCACGTTTTGCTTTTTGAAAACTCGAGGAAATGTACTCACAAGCACTGGCGCAACCAGTATCCACCAAGACTGCCATTGGACCCTCAAAAAGTACGGGTGTTTTAACGGGAAAACTGTTGCCAATTTCTGGACGTGAAACATAACGCTGATAAAATGCACCATTGGCATAGCCCTCTTCAACGGTGTTCTTATCGGCATTGTAACGCGGTGTACGACGCATTGGGTCTGGGGTCTTCATAAATGCCCCAGTTGCAAACCAGCGCTCTAAAGCCGAGCCACCACCATTGCCGCGTTGGTTAAAAATAACGCCTTTGAGTCCTTTGCCAGTGGCTTCACGAATCAGGTCGTGAATGCGTTGTCCGATACCACTGATTAAGTAATCTGGAACACGTAAAATACCAATGCCATCTGGGCGCAGCTCGAGTTGCGGTACTTCTGAAGTATTGATAATTGCGCCTTTGACAACAATATCCAATTTTTGCTTATCTGCACCACGAAGAATTTGCATCGTCACGGTTTCGCTGGCACGGATTTTGGTCGTAAAATCGGCTTGGAACTTGTTAAGGGCAGCCACGTCACCATTGAGGCTGGCGTACAGTGCGCCGTTATACCCAATCCAACGGTCACCATATTTTAGACCCGCTTTATCAGCAGGTGAATCTTTGACCACATTGACCACAAGGCGGTCGCCGTTGATTTTGCTGGTCAAATTTCCAGCACTGTCAAAAGTACATTCACCATCGGCTGTTTCACAAAAAGTACGGTTGGTAAAGCCAACTCGAGGAGTTGGACTGGTGGCTGTACCACTGCGATTGGCATTTTCGGCAGCCACATTGGCGGCAGATAAATAGTAGGTGTGGTCATCTTCAAAGTCGGCAAACATTTGTCCGAGCAGTGGCTCGACTTTATCATAACCACACTTTTCTTTAAGTTCGGTACAGGCTTCATCCACTTTGGCTTGGTACTTAGCAATGATTTCTTGGACATTAATCGTGCTTGGACCAAAATACTGGGTATCGAGGAAAAACGTGGCTTGGTCGTATAAATCTTGGGCTGGGCTACCCAAGTATTTCTGCGCTCCTGCCACACTCGAGACAAACAAGGCAGCACTGATGGCGATAACAAACTTTTTCATAATCCTCCTAAGGCTCGAAGTTCTCGAGGCAGTATGGGTTGGGAAACTAAGGTGCTGGCTTTGCCACTCAGCGCATCGAGCGCTCGCTCGAGCATCGCGTCACGCCCTTGGGCTAAGGCTTCGAGGTCTTCGGCAAATTCAACATCGGGCTTAACGCGCTCGCTAAATGGTTGTCCGTCTGGACGCAAACTGCGGGCAATCGTCAGCCCAAGTAAACTGTCGTCGGCAAGCGGAAAAAAACTGGTGGCGGTGTTCAGGATGCCGTAAGTCTCTTCGCCAACCACAATACCGCGCTTGGCATACTGGATATGGGCTGGGAAAACTTCACCACAAGATGCACTGTCGCTATTGACCAGCACTGCCACTTTGCCCTTAAATTGGGCTGGGTTAGCAATTGAGTAGACTTCGTTCATTTTCTGACCATTGCCGCCCGTAACCAAACCATTTTTATAAGCATAGACTGTTTTGCTGTAGCGCTTCTCGAGCGTATTAACCACACCGTCTGGCAAAAATGCACCTTGGGCGCTGGTACATTCGGTGGCAACCCCGCCGGGGTTATCGCGTAAATCCACCACAATACTGGTTGCGCCAGCCGTCTGTGCCGCATTGACCAATTCATGGAATTTTGTGCCAACTTCCTTGAAAGGCGTAAATTCATGGATTCGCAAGACAGCCACATTGGCGGGTAAACCGTTTGGCTTTTTGGCTTCGGGCAACCATGCACTGGCAAGAAGAATCGGGGTGATGGTTAGTTCGAGTTTTTCTTGGTTGCCTCTGGTGATGCTAAAACGAATTGCTTGTCCACGTTGCTCGAGTGTTGGAATCAGGTTCTCGTTGGCGCTGCGTGTCCCCGGTAGGGCTTGCCCGTTGATGGCAGTAATCCTATCGCCGCGACGCAGACCCGCCTTGCCAGCCGGACCATCCTCGCGCACATCCGTAACCACACGGTCGCCAACCCCACGCAGTTTGGCGGTATTTAACTCGAGGCTTGGCGTACCCGTACCAGCCCCATCAAGCTGACCTGCAAACTGCTGGGCAACATCGGCTGGAATAAAGTAACTGTGTGGGTCTTGGAGTTCTTGAATCATGCTGGCAATCGGGCGACGCGCCACATCAAAAGGGCAGTTGCTGGCTTGACCCGTACAAAGCTGGTCTATTTGGGCTTGGTATTTGGCGATTAAGTTACTTAAATTGCTGGTGCTAAAGCCATTATAATTAAATTCGATGTAAAAACTGGCTTCATCAAATAAATCTTGGGCTGGAGCGCCAATGAATTTTTGTGCGCCAGCCGCACAGGAGAAAGCCAGTGCAGCAGCCATCACCAGTGCCAAGCGTTTCATTTTGCCCCAAGAAGCTCGAGCGCTTTCTCGAGTTGAACATCGCGCCCAGTTGCAAGGGCTGCCAAGTCTTCTGGCACAACCACATCTGGGGTGATTGCCATTGGGAATGGCGTTTTATCGAGGTTCAGCATTCGGTAAGCCGAGATTTGAATAATTTCATCGTTAATCAGTTGCGCCAGTGCGCTACCACTGACCCCATTCTGACCACTGGTGGTCACGCCAACCACTTGAGCGCGTCCGACCCGTTGTAAAAAGTACGCCAACATCTCCGAAGAATTCTCGGTGACTTGATTGACCAGAATCACGACTTTACCAGTGTACTGAACTGGGCTGGCGGCTTGGGCAACATCTTGAGCTTGCCCGCCTTCGGGTTGACCACGCACCAAAGCACCGTTGCGCTCGAGAAAGTAACTGCTGTCTTGACCCGCAAAGCGCTGGTCGTAAATAAAGCCACCTTCTTTAATAAATGCACCAGCCGCCAACAGGGCTTCGGAATCAAAACCACTAAACGAATCGCGCAAATCAATAACCACGCCAGCCGCATTGTCGCGCACGGCTCTGGTCACATTGGCATGAACCCTTGTACCAATGCTGCCATACAAATGCGGAATCCGAATCATCAGGGCTTTACCAACGCTGCTGCGGTATGGCGCACGTGGGTCATTGACCAAAATCGGTGTGACTGAAGCGGTTTTGCTTGCACCAGCAACAGTGTACTCGAGCGCCAAGGCTTTACCACTGGCTTCGGCAGTTTTTAAGGCTGCCAGCGTGGCGGCTGCGCCATTGATGGTTTTAATCAGATTGCCTCGGGTTAAATCAGCATTAAAAGCTGGTTCGCCCGGAAATGCCTCAAGAACCACTAAACCCTGTCCGGGCAGTTCTCGAGCCTGAATGCCGATGGTCGGGGTACTAGGTCCTTTGCCATCCACATAGCGGTCAGAGGTGTCTGAATCGTCCACACTGACCAGTTTGGTAAATGGGTCATTGAGGTTTTTCATGTAGCCAACAATCACTTCTCTGCCTTTTTCGTAACCGCATTTGGTATCGCCAGCACAGAGTTTTTGTACATCTGCCAGCATCGTTTTTTGCAACTCGCGCCAGTATGGCACTTTGGCGGGTCCGTTGTAATAAAAGCCGATATAGAAACTGGCTTGTTTGACCAAATCCTCGGCGGGCGTGGTTTTGACTTGGGCTTGGGCAATTCCCAAGCTCGAGGCGGCGATGGCTAAAGCAATAAGCAATGGTTTTTTCATGCGTTTCTCCTCAAAGGGTATATTTGAACATCTTAGAATACTGCTTTTGATGTGTTCTCGAGTAGTTCGTGGCTTTCAGTTTTTCTTTAGGTTATTGCCATAGAATTGTCATATTGACCTGCGCCGATAAAAGACGCATACTCGAAAAGATGATTGAAACAACGACCGAAAATACAGACAAGCTCAAGCAAGAGACCATCACCGCACAATTGAACGATGTCTACAGCCAAATAGACAGTGCATGACCTCCAGAAATTGCCGAACTTGGTTTTGAAATCCTACATCGCGCTGATTGATTACCAAATGGCATTCTCGAGTCCATCGCCATTCTCGAGGTCATCATAGACCAATCGCCCATCAGCTTGAGCCACGGCAATTTCGCCGTAACCATAAATCATCTCGAGTTCTTGGCTCTCATTCTCGAGACGCACAGTAGTGTCAGTAGCTTTTGCGCTCTGATTCATAGCATCAATTGTAACATAAGCTCATTCTGCTATTGACAGAAAATACACTTATGCTCGAGAATAGACAAAATAACCTCGGGACTCGAGGCGGAGGTTTTCATGGATCAACGTTTTAAGCTCGAATCGGCATTTACCGCCAAAGGCGACCAGCCCAAAGCCATTGCCCAGATGGTGGATGGAATCGAGAGTGGCTTTCGGTTTCAGACATTATTGGGAGCAACTGGGACCGGAAAAAGTGTGGCGTGGGATGAACCTGTAACGATTCATTTGGGTGCAGACCAGTATTTTTTTGGTAAAATTGGAGAGCTAATAGACCACGCCCTTGGTGCAGACCAAAATACCGAGCATCTTGAAATGCCACCACCAGGAATGTGGCGTGTTTTAGCTTGGGACACAACCAATGGTCAGCATTCTTGGCAACCCATCACCGCCATTAGCCGACATCAAAGCCCCGAAGAACTGCACCAATTGGTCACAAGTTGTGGGCGTTCTGTGACCGTCACATCTGACCATAGTGTTTGGGTTTTACGGAGCGGCAAACTTCAATTGGTTTCTGGGGATTCAGTTGACAAGGGAGATGCCCTACCAATTCCAGACTTTGTGCCAGAACCACAGTTCCCCCTTCTCGAGCTTAATTTACTCGATATTCTGACCGACCAAAACTCGAGTGCTGCCGTGGATGTCAGTGCTGGTTTTAGACATCCGCTTTTTCGAGAAACCCTCGAGCCTTTGGTTAAAGCCAAAGCCTACGCGATAGAACGTGGCATTCGTGGACGTTGGGTACGCCCAAGTTCAGCCGTGGCGCTGCTCGAGAAGGGTGTTTTGGAACTCGAGCAAATGCGTTTGCATGGTAAGCGTTATTCAATGCCAATGACCTTATCAATCACAACCGAACTGATGTTTGTTTTTGGGCAGTATGTTGCTGAGGGTCATGGGGCAGCACGGTTTGCCTTGATTTCAACTCGAGAACTAGAAATCCAGAATGAACTCGAGTGTTGCTTACAGGCTGTTGGGATTCATTTTTTTCGCCGTCAAGATGGTGATTTTGTGATTGCCGAGAAAATCTGGTCGGATTTACTGCATCGGTTTATGGGAAACACGGCTGGGGATAAGCGCTTACCGTATTTCTGGGCTGCTTTGGATAATTCTAAACTAAGTGTTTTATTGCGTGGCTATTTTGAAGGTGACGGTGGCTTAGACAAAGGCGCAGTCACGGCTGTGACACTTTCTAAAGAACTCAGCAGCGACCTTTGTATAGCTTTACTTAGGTTTGGTATTTGGGCGCGGCAACGCCAAATCCAGAAGAAAAAACCAAATGGTGAGTATGGTACTTATTGGAAAATAACAATTTCTGGTGCAGATAATCTAGGCTTATACCAACAACAGATTGGATTTGCCTCTAAGCGCAAACAACTTGCTTTAACCAATGCCCTAAAAATAGGCAACACCAATGTTGATTTGGTTTTTGGTGTGGGTCAACGACTCAAATTAGAACGCCAAGCAAAACAATTATTTCAATCACAAATTGCCAAAAAAGCAGGTTGTGTTCGTACCATGATTTCGGCTATTGAATGCGGTATTCGCAATCCCTCGAGACAGCTTTTTAACAAATTATGCGATGCTTTGGGGATTACAGATTTGGCATTTAGAGGCTTAGGGAAGCTGAAATGGTCACCAGTAGAATCGGTCGAAGTGGTGACTGCCAAAAAACCATTTGTCTATGATTTTAGTGTCGAAGGGTTTGAAACGTTTTTATGCGGACGAGGTGGCTTATTTGTCCATAATACTTTTTCGGTGGCGCAAACAATACAAGAACTTCAGCGCCCAGCTTTAATTATTGCACCCAATAAAATTTTAACTGCCCAATTGGCTGGCGAGTTCAAAGAATTCTTCCCGCATAATGCGGTCGAGTTCTTTGTTTCGTATTACGATTATTATCAACCAGAAGCCTATGTTCCGGGCAAAGATTTATTTATCGAAAAAGATTCTGCCGTCAACCAAGAAATCGAGCGCTTACGCCACAGCACCACCCGCAGTTTACTGACCCGCCGCGATGTGATTGTGGTTGCCAGTGTTTCCTGTATTTATGGCTTGGGCAACCCAGAAGCCTATAAAAAAATGAATTTGTACCTCGAGAAAGGTAAACCGATTGCACGAGACGCGATTCTCGAGCGGCTGGTCGAAATTCAGTACGAGCGCAATGATATAGAACTGATGCCCGGGCGTTTTCGTGCCAAAGGCGATACCCTAGAAATTTGGTGCAGCTACGACGAACACCCAATGCGCCTACAACTCTGGGGTGATGACCTCGAGCAGATTCAAGTCGTAAATTTACTGACCGGCGAAATTTTGCAGGATTTAGACAGCACTGTCGTTTATCCAGCCAAGCATTATGTGACCGAACAGGGCAATATAGATGCAGGAATTGTGGGCATCGAAGCCGAACTGGCAAGCCAACTCGAGTATTTTAACAGTGTTGGTAAACTGCTCGAGGCGCAACGGATTAAGGAACGCACGCTTTATGACCTCGAGATGATGCGGGTGCTTGGTTACTGTTCGGGCATCGAGAATTACTCGAGACACATTGACGGTCGCGCCCCGGGCGAAAAACCGTATACGCTGCTCGATTATTTCCCTGATGATTTTATTACTTTTCTGGACGAATCCCATATTTCGCACAGCCAAATCGGTGGGATGTACAAAGGCGATTATGCTCGCAAAAAAACCTTATCCGATTATGGGTTTAGGCTGCCAAGTTGTATGGATAACCGCCCATTAAAGCACGAAGAGTTCTACGATAAAGTTGGGCAAGTCGTCTATGTTTCGGCAACCCCCGGCGAGTACGAGCGCACCATCTCGAGCCAAATTATAGACCAAGTGATTCGACCGACCGGCTTAGTTGACCCACAAATTAACTTGCGCCCGACCCTCGGGCAAGTCGAGGATTTATTGGGGCGAATCCGTATCCGAGCCGCCAAAGACGAGCGGGTTCTGGTCACAACCCTAACCAAACGAATGAGCGAAGACCTGACCGAGTATTTACTGTCGCACAATGTCAAAGCACGGTACTTGCACTCGGAAATAGACACGATGGAGCGCCAAGAAATTATCCGCGATTTACGGCTTGGGCATTTTGATGTGCTGGTGGGCATTAACCTTTTGCGTGAAGGGCTAGATTTACCAGAAGTCAGCTTGGTGGCAATTTTGGATGCCGATAAGCCGGGCTTTTTACGTTCCGAGCGCAGCTTAATTCAAACCATCGGTCGCGCCGCTCGCAATGTTGGCGGCGAAGTGATTTTATACGGCGACAGCATCACCCCAGCCATGCAGTACGCCATTTCAGAAACCGACCGCCGCCGAGCCATCCAAACTGCCTATAACCTTGAACATGACATTACCCCAACCACCATCAGCAAAAGCATTCGTAAAGTCATTCGCGGCGAAGAAAGCCCCGAAACGCCACTCGAGCCAACCGACTTGACTTTGAGTAAAGATGACATTTTAAGCGCCATCACCGACTTAGAACTTGATATGTGGCAAGCCAGCGAAGCCATGGATTTTGAAGCCGCCGCCCGTCTGCGCGACGAAATTCGGCAACTCGAGGCAAAGTTATCGGGTAAAGAGGTTAAAACCGTCAATATGCCCGGAGGGAAGCCCCAGAAACGCTCGAGGGGGAAGAGATAGGGTAAAAAGGTAAAAGGGGAGGATGTTTTCCTTCCTTTTTTCTCTTCATTCCTCCCAATCACGCACCTGACTTGCTTTTTTCGCCTCGAGTTTGGCGCGTTTGGCAGTTTGCAATTGTGTCACCAAATCGAGGGTTCGGGCTTTGGCGTTCTCCAAGCTCTCGATTGCCTCAAGCCGTGGTTCTTCCTCGAGCAGTGCTTTGTAGGTTGCCCAGTTGCTGTCGGTTTCCTCGGGTGGCTTGGGCTTGGCGCTTGGGCGCAACCAGCCAAAATCGGGTTCGGAAGTATCGAGTTCTCGTTCCTCGAGTTCGGACAAAGCCGCTTGGCGCAATTCTGGGTGCTTCTCGAGAAAACTGTGCAAGGCTTTGGGTTTGACTTCCAAGGCAATTAAAACACCATCCTCGAGACCGTTTGCATCCAGCACCGCCTCGAGAAAAGCATCTGGGGTCAGGCTCGAGCTTTTACGTTTCATGACCAGCATTATAGGAAAAACCCTTTCGGCAAATTGTGCCGAAAAGGGTTCTTGAAGACTAAAATTTAACGGCGTTCAAAGCGCTTGCCGCGAGCAAATCCGCCTTCACGTGGGGCTGGCGAGAACTCGCGGCGGCTGGTGTTGCCAGTTGGGCGGTCATCTCGAGCGCCGCTCTGGACAGCTTGAGCGCGGGTTTGGGCGTTGCCTTGTGGGGCAGCCGCTACGGGATTGCCACGGTCATCACGGTACTTGTAACCACCACTGCGCGGGCTGCTGCTTGTATTTGCATACCCACCACTTTGTGGACGGCTGTTGCCACGGTCTTGGCTGTAGCTGTTGTTGCGGTTGTTAAAGCTGTTGCCACGTCCGCCACGGTCATCATAACGGCGTTCGCTGCTTGGGCGCTGTTGTGGTTCGCTTCGCAATTCGGTCGCCACTTCGATGGTGACATCCTCGAGTGGAGAAAGCGCCAGTAATTTGGTTGCCAAGTCGTTTGGCACATCTACATAAATACCATCGCCAAACATCTGCATTTTGCCCAAAATTTTACTCGAGATATTTGCGCCTTTGGCAATCATGGCGACCGCTCGAGGGATACTCAGGCGTTGACCGCGAAGTTCTAAGGTAGTTAAGCCTTCTTCTTCGGTCAGCAAGCTGACTTTTTTCGGAGCGTGGGTCACACCAGCAATCACCGCTAAGGCGCGAGCCAAGGCTTCTGAACCCATCTCCTCAAGCAAACGGTCGGCTTCGTATTGAAACGGCGAAAGCACTTCGCTTGGAATGCGGTTCAGTTCGTTGGCTGCATGACGGGCAGCCGCCGTGCGGACTTCGTTGGCACTTGGGGCTTCGAGCGGGATAAACTTGTTGCCAATCACGCGCTCTAAGTTTCGTAGGTCGCGTTCTTCGCGTTGGGTGAACAAGACAATCGCTTTACCACTGCGACCAGCCCGACCAGTCCGACCCGAACGATGCACATAGCTTTCGGTGTCGTGTGGAAAATGGTGCTGCACCACCAGTTCGATGTCTGGAATGTCGATACCACGGGCTGCCACATCGGTTGCCACCAGCACTCGGCTACGACCAGCGCGGAAACCATCCAAAACCCGTTCGCGTTGGCTCTGGGCAAGATCGCCGTGAATCGCTTCGGCTTCAAAACCACGGTGGATTAACTCTAAAGCCAGTTCGTCGCAATCGCGCTTGGTTTTGGTAAAAATAATGGCGCGTTCGGGGGCTAAAACGGTCAGCATATCCGCCAAGACTCGGGTGCGGTGGGCGGGTTGGATTTTAATGCTGTGGTGCTGAACGTTGCTTTGCACCGAAGTGGCATTTTCGACCAAATCTATTTTGGCAGCGTTCTTTTGGTGCTTGGCAGCCAAGCGCTCAACCCAACGCGGCATCGTGGCACTAAAAAGCATGGTTTGGCGGTCGGTTGGTGCGGTCTCGAGAATTTTTTCGACTTGCTCTTGGAAGCCCATGCTTAGCATCTCGTCAGCTTCGTCCAGCACAACAAACTCGAGTTCGGAAAGGTTTAAGTTATTGCGATCCAAATGGTCTTGAATCCGACCGGGTGTACCGACAATCACATCCACACCAAAACGAATGGCGCGTTCTTGGGAGGCATAACTTGTTCCACCGTAAAATTCTTGAACCTCGAGAACGCCCAATTGCTCGAATTCTTTGGCGGTTTGTTTGGCAAGTTCGCGGGTTGGGGCAAGCACCAAAGCCCGTGGTAAACGACCCTTGACGCGGCTTGGCGCAAGTTTGGTGACAATTGGCAGGGCAAAGGCTAAGGTTTTACCCGTTCCAGTCCGAGCGCGACCTAAAATGTCGCGACCTTCGAGTGAAAACGGCAACGACTCAGCTTGAATCGGGGTAGGGATGGTGATTCCTCGGGCGGCAAGGCTCGAGACGACATCAGCAGACAACGGATAATCCGTAAACATGGGGTATTCCTTTCGGGGTCGCAACTAGAGACGTTTCTCGAGAGGATTTCTCTCTAAACAACTCGCTCATTCGCGCTTAACCCAGAACCATCCCGTGCCTACGCGACCCTACGCACTTTCGTGCGTATCACGCCATCCTCTTGATGGCAACCGTAAAAGTGTATACAAAATGAAATGAGAATTATGAATCTAACAATCGAGCAAGGAGGTCGAGGATAAATGCACCAAGTTGGCAGTCGCCTAAAGGCGGTAAAAAAGCATCAAAAATAAAACGACACTAAGACATTTGGAGATAAAATCCAGTTGGGGTCAAGACTCTTCTTAACATTCTGCATTTGCCTAATTCCAGCTTCACCGTATAACTGCAACAGCAAAGCCTGTTTTGTTTGATTTCTACCTACCCCATGCTCTGCCATTGGGCAGCCACCCAGTTGAATAATAATTTCTCCTAGTTTGAGGACAGCTTGTTTGGCAATTTCGACATCCTCAAAATGGCGTGGCAGCATATTGGGATGCATATTTCCGTCTGATGCGTGTCCCCAAATTGCATAATCTATGCCCGTAGCATCAAAGACTTGTCGGTAAGCCTGCATGGCTTTGCCAAGCTGGGCAAATGGCACAACCATATCCGCGCCAACTTTGGTTATTCTCGGGTCAACTTCGCGCTTGGCTCGAGCAAAACGTGCATTGATGCCTTCTGGAACAGCTTCGCGTAAGGCAATCATGGCTTTGGCAGCTTTGTGATCTTCGGGTGCGGCGTACAGGCACGTGTTTTCCAATTGGTGTTGCTCGAGCAAACTAAAAAAATCAGCTAAATCGGTTTCTTGGCTCGACTTGGGCAATTCAATTTGTACCAAAAGCAATGCTTGACAGGTACTTGGCTCGAGATAAAAGCCAAGGCGTTGATCACTGCCATCTTGGTGTAGCAGTTCAACACAACGCCCATCCATGTACTCGATGGCACTGACATCAAGTCCACGTCTTCCAGCGCGTCGCTCAAAAGCCAGTAAGCGAAGGGCAGCCGTGAATTTAAGCGCAGCAAGTTCATTAGGGCAGGGAATAAGCGCCATGGCAACTCGAGGACGTGGCGAAATGACTCGAAATTTAGCCGCCACGATGATACCCAATGTCCCTTCTGCCCCTATAAAAAGGTCAATTAAATCCATCTGAGGTGCAGAAAAGTAGCCTGCCGAAGATTTTTCAACGGCTGGCATGGTGTAACTCGGTACTGGAACGCGCCAGGTTCGCTCGAGATTACTAAATTCAAAGTACCCGTCAATATGGGCTTGGTACTGTCCACGCTGGATGTCTAAAACATCACCACTGGCTAAAACGACTGTCAGCCCAATGGTTTGATTGCGGATGCTGCCGTACTTAAAGGTGGTTGCCCCAGCCGCATTGGTCGAAAGCGCTCCACCCACTTGTGCGCCGTCGTAAGTCGGGATTCCAGCTAACCAATACCCGTGGGTATCAAGAAAGTCTTGTAACACGCGCAAGCTGACCCCCGCCCCAACACAAACCGTATCGTTTTCGAGGGTCATTTCAGAAAAATGCTGCATACTCAGGATGACTTCGCCAAACGGCGTTGCTCCGCCCGTCACCGACGATTGTGCGCCAATCGGTAAAACACTGGAATGCGTCAAGAGAACTTGAGCCACCCCAGATTCGGAGTGGGGTCGTACCACCCCAAGGGCAAATCCATTGGGCAGATAACTTGCGTCGCTTAAATATGCACTGGTATCGGAAAGAACCGTCGGGTTTTCGAGATTGCCAAATGGCAGACGCAAAAGAACATGGTGGGTTGCCATTTTAATAGCCTAAATCAGCGTGTTTCATCGTGTTCTCGAGCGGCTGCCCAGCTAAATAACGCTCTAGGTTGGCACTAAATTCGGCAACCACCCGATGGCGAATCATTGGGCTGCGGTACGAACAATGCGGGCTAATCAACAGGTTGGGGGCATCCCATAATGGACTTTCTGGCGGCAGTGGTTCGGTTTCAAAAGCATCCAAACAAGCTCCAGCAATTGTGCCTTGATGCAGTGCCTCGAGTAAATCGCTGTCTATAATTAAGCCACCTCGAGCCAAATTTACCAAATAAGCTGTTGGTTTCATGGCTTTTAACCTCCCACGATTGATCATGCCTCTGGTTTCAGGGGTCAGTGGGCAAGCCAGCACCACATAATCGGCTTGGGCTAAAACATGGTCAAGCTCTTTGGGGGGATAAATTGCCTCAAATTGCGCTGTGGCTCGAGGGTTGCGCTGAACCCCAATTAGGCGCATTCCAAAACCGATGGCGATACTCGCTAGTCGCTCGCCGATTGCCCCAGCCCCAATCACCGCTAAGGTGCTGTTGTAAAGTTCGCTGTGCATGGGCGGCGACCACTGGTGCTGAACTTGGGCTTGTTGCAACAAGGCTAAATTCTTGGCATGACCTAGGATTGTGGCAAAAGCAAATTCTGCCATCGGAATGTTCATCACGCCTGCTGAGCGACTGACTTTAATTTGTCGCTCCAAAATTTCGGGAACCATGACCCAATCAAAACCAGCTGTGCCAGTGTGAACCCAGTCGAGTTGAGTAGCGGCTTTAATTAGCTGACTGAGTTGCGATTTTTCCATGCCGCCGTACAGCAGTGCTTTGGCTCGAGAAACGGCATTTGGCAAATCAGCACCACGTTCTAAACGAATAAATTCAATGTCTGGATAGCGTGCAAAGGTGTCTTGGGTATAGATCGGTTCATACAAATGACTAACAAGAATTGTGGTCATGGACTCTTCTCTCTTCGGTCTGGTTTCGAGTTTTTGCTATCGCCACTCGAGCGTAGACGTGGGTCAAGGGCATCGCGCAGCACATCGCCAAGTGCATTAAACGACATCACTGCACAAAGAATCATCAGCCCAGGGTAAATTGCTAATAACGGAGCGCTAAAGACATAATTTTGACTGGCGGTGAGCATATTGCCCCAAGAAGGGTCGGGTGGGCGGATACCAAGCCCAAGAAAACTAAGGCTGGCTTCATAGAGCATCACATTGCCAATACCAATGGTGGTCGCCACAATCAAGGATGGCATGACTTGTGGCAAAAGGTGGCGAAACATGACTCGAGTATCGTTTGCCCCAAGCCCAATCGCAGCTGTAATAAAGTCCAGACTCTTGAGGCGCATCACCTCGCCACGAATTAACCGAGCAGGTCCCATCCAACGGGTCAAGCCAAGGGCTAAGACCAAAATAATCGGGCTTGCACCCCAGATGGCAACCACCACTAACAGTAAAAAAAAGACAGGCACACTCAGCATTCCATCGGTAAAGCGCATAATCAGGCGGTCGGTCAAGCCACCAAAAAAGCCAGAGATTAAACCTAAACTCGAGCCAAGCAGCACCGTCAATAGCGCCGCACTTAAACCCACCATCAAAGAAACCCGCCCACCAGCAATCAAGCGTGCCAAGACATCACGTCCATTTTCGTCTGTGCCAAGTAGATTGATGCCATTTGGCGCGGCAAGTGGCTTACTCAAATCAATTCGTGTGGCTGAAGGTATTGGTAAAATTGGCTCGAGTACAATCAATGCCAAAACACACAATAAAAATCCTGCTCCAAATAGGGCTAAGCGATTAGCGCATAAGCGTGTCCAAATGATGCTGCCAAGCGAACGCCCAGAAGCTCGAGTGACTGCCACGACCGTTGTTTGCTTGGTCTGTTCCATCAGTAGCGTATCCTAGGGTCAATCAAAACATACAGCGCGTCAATCACGAGATTACTAAAAATCACAGTGACCGAAATAAACATCGTGATTCCCAGAATTAGGGGTGCATCACGACCAATGGCAGCCTCAACTGCCATGCTGCCAATTCCGGGCCAAGCAAACAGCGATTCGATTACGGCTGCACCTCCTACCAAACGCGGTAGAAATAGACCAAAAACCGTCAGCACTGGCACAAGGGCATTGCGAAAAACGTGTTTACCATGAACCACACTTTCTTTTAAGCCCTTGCCACGGGCGGTACGAACATAATCTTGGTTCATGCTCTCGAGCCAACTCGAGCGGGTATAGCGCATTAGTTCAGCCGTGGTTGAAGCTGATAACACAAGGGCTGGCAAAACCAGATACGATAAGCGGTCAAGCAGCGAAAAATCCGTGCCAACCGTCTGCATACCAGCCCCTGGTAAAATCCGCAACTGCACGGCAAAAATAATAATCAAAACAATCCCAAGCCAAAACCCCGGGGTGGCTAAGCCAACAAAACTGACAAAACTTAAAGTTTGGTCAAGCCAACTGTTGGGCTGACGGGCGGCAATCACACCGCCCGTAAAACCAATCAAAAGGGTCAGTAATAAGGCTGCCCCACCAAGCAGTAAGGTAGCCGGTAAACGCTCGAGAATCATTTCGAGAACCGGACGACGAAAATTAAATGAACTGCCTAAATCAGCCCGTAATAGCCGTCCCATCCATTGGGTGTATTGCACAAAAACAGGTTGGTCAAGACCATAGCCGCGTTCAACGGTGGCACGTACCTCCGGGTCAAGGTTGGGGTCTGCCAGAATACTCAGGCTTCCGGGGGCTGACTGAATTAAAAAGAAAGTCGCAGTCAGCACCACAAAAACCACCGCTAAACTGGCAAGTCCTTGACGCAGCAGGTAATTAAACATTGCTAACGCGCCATCCAGAGCTTAAAGGCATAGGGCATGGCATCTTTAATGTTGTAGGGTGGCACATTGCGTAAACGCGCACTCGAGGCGGTCATACGTTCACGAAATAGCAGAATCATATTGGGTGGGTCGTCGTACAATGCTTGTTGGATTTGTGCCAGCACCGCAATTTGTTGGTTGCGGTCGGCGGTTGCAACCAAGCGCCCCAATAAGTTATCCACCCGTGGATTGTTGTAGGCTTGTCCGTTGTTTTGTCCAACGCTTAAAAACAGCCTTTGAATCCAGTCAATGTTAGGAATCGGAAAAGAAGCAAGGCGGGTTTGAAATGTGCCTTTGGTGGTTTCCTCGAGCCAGCGACCGCCGCGTTCTGCGAGGTCGTAAGTCACTTTCATGCCAATATCGCTAAAGTATTGTTGCAAAATCAGTCCAAATTGCTCGCGCTGCACATCACCTTTGTCTACTAAAATCTTAAATTCAAAGATTTTGCCGTCTTTCTCGAGGATACCGCTACTGTTGGGTCGCCAGCCAGCTTCGGCAAGTAAGGCTTTGGCACGGGTTGGGTCGTATTCACGGAATTTAACTTCGGGACGTGGAACCCAAGTTAAACCTTTAGGAATATACAAATCGTCTATATAACCAAGGTTTGGTGAAACAGTCTGAGCAGCTTTACGGCGGTCTACCGCGTGCATCATGGCTTGGCGTACCTTCAGGTCTTGAAAAATCGGTAAGCGCAAATTCCAAGCAAAAATCTGATAGCCAAGGCTGTCAAAGGTGGTGACTTTAATGTTTTGGTTGGCTCGGACGGCGTTCAGTTGTGGAGCTTCGATGTCTACCCAGTCTAATTGTCCAGTCAAGAGTTGGGTCACCCGTGTGTTACCGTCTGGCACAATCTTAAAGGTAATACCATCAAGGTTAGGACGACCTAAGAAAAACTGTGGGTTTGCCTCGAGTTCAAAAAATTGCCCCGGTACAGCCCGTTTCATCTTAAATGCGCCATTGCCAATTGGGGTGCGGGTGTTAAAAGCGGTTGCATCTTTGAGGCGCTTAAAGCCACTCAAAACGTGTTTTGGCAAAATTTCGCTGCCACCCAGCGCCAAGCGGTCATCAAAAAAAGCGTCGGGTGAGTTCAAAAAGACCCGTACCGAATAGCCACCAATCACTCGAACTTCTTTGACTTTGCGAAAATCTGGTAGGTTGGTTGCCCCTTCTTCTGGGTCGCGCAAGCGGTCAAAGGTAAATTTGACATCTTCGGCAGTTACGGCTTTACCATCGTGCCAACGGGCATTGCGCCGTAAATTAAAAGTCCATTCGGTCAGTGCGGCATTGCTCGAGTAACTTTGAGCCAAGTATGGCTCGAGTTTTAAGGTGTATGGATTGACGGCAGTCAGTGGACTAAACATCGTCCAATTGACAATCGTAGCGGCTAATTCGGCAGGCAAAATCGGGTTAAACGAACCCGGCTGAGTCGCCAATGGAATCTCGAGGATTCCTCCTTTTTGGATTTCGCTCTGCGCTTGGGTACCAGTTTGTGTCAGCACTAGGGCTGTGGCACAAAGCACAGTACCAAGTGCGGCGAAGCGTAAGAACTTCAATCCATCGTAACGAATTCCCATATGACCTCCAAAACGCATGAATCGTTTACTTGAGTGATGATGAACCCAACAAAATATACCAGTACGCTAGTATATTATTCTCTTCTTTGGCAGTCTGTCAAGAATCATCTTACAATTTGCTGACATTGATAAAAATCTGTTTGTCACGACAAAATACTCTATTTTTGAAATCATCTTGACAATTTGAGCCTTGAGTTCTACAATTCTTAATTGTACCAGTACAATAGTACAATTTTTTAGGAGGAAGTCATGGCTATCGTTCGTGTAGAAATTGCCAAGCGTCCACAACATCAGCGCGATGCAATCATTGAAGGTATTACTCGAGTCTTGGTTGAAAACGGCGCACACACCGAAGGGGTTCAAGTGTTACTCTATGAACTCGAGATGGATGTTTGGGGTAAAGGCGGTCTAACATTTGCCGAACGTCAAAGACGACGTGAAGCTGGGGAGCAAATCTGACTCGGGTCATTAAACGAAGTCCAGCCGAACCTCTGCCGTTATTGGTTGCCGAGGAAGGTCATGAGCCGATTTATTTGCAAATCGCTCACCAGATTCGGCATCACATCATCAGCCGTCGGCTCGATGAAGGGGCGCGTTTGCCTTCAGTACGTGAAGTCGCGCAGCAGCTTGGAGTTAATGTTAATACTGTTGTACAGGCATACCGCACCTTACAACAAGATGGCTTAATTGACAGCACCGCCGGGCGCGGAACAGTGGTCAATGCCTTATCGCAAAGTGACAACAGCTATAACGAACGCCAAACGCTGCTGCTCGAGAGCCTAAGTTATGCTGTCATGCGCGGACGGGCGCTTGGTTTTGGGGCAATCGAATTAAAACAAGCCTTTCAAACTGCCCTGAATCTTTTACCGACACCTATACCCGCCGTGCTAATTGCCCCAACCGAAGACATTGGACGCAAGTATGCTGCCCAAATTCACAATGCACTTGGCATAAGAAGCCAAACGCTACATCCTTTTACGCTCGAGCAACTCCAGTCTGGTTTGCCCGCGCTGCTCAAGCTACTCGAGGTTGCTTACCATATTGTGACCTTCACCTTGCTTGTTCCAGCCACACGCCGCGCCCTTGAAGCTCAAGGTCTTCATGCCAATGTGATTGGTATTACTGCTGAAGCCAGCCATAAAACTTTAGCGGGCTTAAAAAACTTACCGCCGCAGGGTCGTTATGGACTGGTCACCGAAGAGCGCAATGTCAGCACTTTTTTATCAATTTTGCAACAGCACAGTCAAATAGATCACCACCAAGTCAAGGTTTTTCTACCCGAGTCGCTCGAGCAACTTAAAAAGGCTTTGCCAAACCTTGATACAGTCTTGTATTCGTTGGGTGTTAAAAAACTGCTTGACAACGCAGCCATACCCCAGACCATGCGTTTTGAACTTGAGTTTGAAATCAGTCAAGACGCTGTCTTTCGCTTGCATTCAATTTTCAACCCAACGGCTTTGGCATTAGCCGACTAAATAATTCAGACCATCTTGGAGGTTTTTGTGAGTAGTCCCGCTCGTTATGTCTATTTGGGTCGGCTTAAAGCCTACCTCAATAAATTTGATCAATCGCTCGAGGTTTTTAGCCAAGGTTTAGAGCAATTCCCGAGTAGTCCGCATTTATACCGCCACAGGGCGCACCGTTTTATTACCTTGCGTGATTTTGACAATGCCATTTTGGATTTTGAAAAAGCCATTGAACTGACCCGCAATATGCCGGATGAAATCGAATATTATCAACCACAAGTCGAGCGCGATATTGCCCATTTGATCCTTGACCAAGCTGACCAAATTCAGACCGAACCAACCCTAATTACCCCAGAAACACTCAAGCGCTTAAAAGATACCTATAAAAGCACCCTGAAATCGAGTATCTACTACCATTACGGCTTAGCTTACTATCTCAAAAGCGATTTTGAAAAAGCCGCCCAGATTTACCGCGAAACCCTGACCCATTGTGTGGATGACGACATGAGAGCCGCGACCACCGATTGGTTGTATATGAGCTTGCGCCGATTGGGGCAAATAGCTGAAGCCGCGATTGTCCTTAAAACCATCCATCCCGAAATGCACATTGTTGAGTCGTCGTATTTTAAGCGCTTATTGATGTATCAAGGTCTGGTCAAACCCGAAGAATTACTACCCGAAAATGCCGATTCTTCCAGAGAAATCGCCACCCAAGGCTATGGTTTAGGCAATTGGTACTTTTATAACAACGACCTCGAGCAAGCTAAAAAGACCTTTCAGCGCGTACTTAACCTCAAACAGACCAGTGCCTTTGGTCATATTGCCGCAGAACTCGACATCGAGCGCCATCTCCAAGGGGTATCTATATGATTGCCAACCGTGAAAACCGAGGCTTCCACGCCATTCTCGAGAACCCACCGCCGTACCCGTTTGTCGATGCCTGTATTCAAGCCTGGCCCGATGCCGATTATGCCAATGCTCACCGACATGGCGCAACAGCGTATTGTGTGACGGCTTTTCATCCACAAAAAACCCTTGAGGAATCGCTCGAGGAAATCATGTACTGGCACTTGATTGCTCGCCGTAACCCCAATCTGCGGGTGGCAACCACGGCTGCCGACATCGTTGAAGCCCACCAACAAGGGCAAGCCTGTTTTGTGCTGGCATCTCAAGACGGCGAATTTATCTGGGGCAAACTACACCGCCTTGAAGCCTTTGCCCGCCTTGGAATGCGAATTATGATTCCAGCCTATAATCGCAATAACCTGATTTGTGGAGGCTGTCTGGACTTGGGCGATGTTGGACTAAGCCAGTTTGGGCATTTGGTGATCGAAGAATGTAATCGCCTTGGAGTGCTGCTTGACTGCAGCCATGTCAGCCGCCGAGCCAGTTTTGAAATCATCGAAAAAAGCACTCAGCCTGTTATTTTTAGTCATTCAAACCCAAGTCAATTGGCACAAAATCCACGCAACATAGACAACCAGCAAATTCTGGCTTGTGTCGCTAAAGGTGGTATTATTGGGGCGGTCAATTGGGGACCGCTCGCCCAAAAAACCGAACAGAATGTTCGCCCAACCTTATCGGATTTTCTTGACCATATCGATTATCTGTGTAACTTGGTTGGCAATGCTGACCATGTTGGCATTGGTAGCGACATGAGCCTTGGTTCTTATCCAGACCATACCTACGATGTCTGGGGACACCCCAATTATCCAAATACCATGGCAAAGTACAATCAAGCTGTGCCAATCGCTTTTCGTTCACCACTGCGCTACACCGAAGGATTCGATAGTTTTTCGCAAATTAACGATGTGATTCTTGGACTCGAGGCACGCAAATACACCTCGGAGCAAATCGCAGGTATTCTTGGCGGCAATTTAATTCGGGTATTTTCTACAGTCTGGAAATAATACCAATTTTGCGTTTAAGTGAGGCATTTCGCCTCACTTAAACAGCACGCTCTAAAATGAATCGAAAAGTTCTTAGCTACTCGAGCCACACCACTTTTGCGGTAAACTCGAGTACGATGATAGAACTACAGGTCAATTTACAACCCGCCTACCCGATTTTAATTGCTCGAGATGCTTTTTTATCGGTGCGAATACCAGAACGCCGCGTGGCGCTGCTGTGCGACGAACGTATCGCACCGTTGTATGCTCCAGCCTTGGTCTCGAGTCTCGAGCGAGGTGGCTCGGAGGTGCATTTATTGCTTGTGCCAAGTGGCGAAGCCGCCAAAACGCTCGAAGTTCATGCAAAACTATTGTCGGAACTTGCCCAACTTGGGCTAACTCGAGACAGTGCTGTGGTGGCGCTGGGTGGCGGCGCAACCTCGGACTTGGCGGGTTATGTGGCTGCCAGTTATTTGCGCGGTATTGCTTTTTATGTTTGTCCGACCACACTGCTGGCGATGGTAGATGCCAGTGTTGGTGGTAAGACTGGGGTCAATCTGCCCCAAGGTAAGAATTTAGTCGGCGCGTTTCATCAGCCGCGTGCTGTTTTTATGAACACCAGTAGCCTCGAGTCACTACCAAGTGCCACTTTCCGCGAAGGTGCAGCCGAACTTTTTAAGCATGGTTTGATTGCCGACTCTAAACTCTGCCAACTGGTTCTCGAGGCTGGATTTAATGCCCAGCACCCGAGGCTCGAGACGACACTAGCCTCTGGAGTACAAGTCAAAATAGATATTGTGCAGCAAGACCCGTTTGAGCAAAATATACGGGCTTTCTTGAATTTTGGACACACGCTGGCTCATGCACTCGAGGCAATCACCCACCATGCTATTCCACATGGAGAGGCAGTCGGTTATGGAATGCACTATGCGGCGCTGCTTGGTAAAACCCTTGGTTATGCTGATGTGACCCACTTAACAAACGCCTTTCTCGAGTACCAAAAGCCAACCGCCTTACCAAGTCTGGAATGGATTAAAATTCGTGATTTTATGGCACGCGATAAAAAAGCCGACCAAACAGGAGTACGTTTTGTGCTGCTCGAGGATGTTGCCAAGCCTAAGCTCGAGCGTGTGCCAGAAGCGGCGCTCGAGATGGCTTGGGCAGCATTCAAAACCCCGAAGGTTTAATTTCGGGGTTTGTTGAGCCTTGTTACTTGAGGGTTTTAGCGACGAGTTGCAACTTCTTTGCCTTCTTTAGTCGCCTTAAAGTCAAGCCAGAATCCTTGTAGATTTCCAGTGCTTGGATTACCCGAAAAAATGGAGACCATTGGGGTCGTGCCGGCTTGCCAAGCAATCGCCATAAAGTCATCCAAAAATGTACCGATACCGCGCCAGACTTGACCACGGCTGGTGAATTGGGCAGTATAGCCGTTGCCAAAGTTCTCAAGTTGCATCGTGCCATCATAGGTTGTGCCATCTGGGTTTGAACCACGAATGCCGTAAGTACCCTTAAAATTCCAACTCTGGGTTGAGGGTGCGCTTGAAACACTCGAGAAAGTCCGTGAGCCGCTCAGGGTTACTTCTTCAGAGCCTTCGGCGCTGTTGTCAAAACTCTGCCAGTAGCCACTCATTGTATTTGCACCAGTCACACGATAAATAGAGACACTTGGGACTCCCGAAACCATATAGGCTCCGGCTAAGTAGTCTTTAATATCGTTGCCGACACCGCGCCAGACATCGCTGCCATATTCTTGAACCATGCTGTAGCCGTCACCTTGCGGCGCGATGGTCATTGTGCCTTGATAAAGTTCACCCGTTGGTCCTTTACCCGAGACACTGTATGTGCCATCAAATACCAGACGACCCTGTGCCACGCTATTGGTCAAGGCACTGCTAAGGGCAAGAGCAGCGATTCCAGCTAAGCCGAATTTCAAAACATTTTTCATAAATCCTCCTTGGTACTTGTCAACTTTACTCAGTACAGCGTCGCACCAGCGTCGCATGGACTTAGATTAAGCCTACATGGTCAGCGTCACACGCCCGTGAGACGAAAACAAAACACAACTATTTATGACAACCCCTTTAACAACTCGAGACTCCAAAAGCGCTAACTTCTGGAGTCTCGAGTTGTGTAGCGCTGTTACTTTAGGGTCGCAGTTTCTGCGCCTTCTTTGGTGTTGTCATAATCTTGGTAATAGCCTTTCAGGTCGCCAGTGGTTGGGTTGCCTACAAAAATCGAAACTTGGGGGATGCCGCCAGCTTGATAAGCGATTGACAAGTTACTGCCAATATACGTGGCAATGCCACGCCAAGTTGTACCACCAGAGGTGAATCTGACACGGTAGCCAGCGCCATAATCGCTCACAACCATTGTTCCAGTGTAGGCACTGCCATCTGGATTTTTACCATTGATGCCATATGTACCACTGTAATTCCAAGTTGCGGCAGCAAGCACTTTTGAAATACCCGAAAAAGCCGTTGCACCCGACACGGTGGCTTCTTCTGTGCCTTCTTTGGTATTGTCGTAGTCTTGCCAAAAGCCAGTCATGGTGTTGCCACTTGTGACACGATAAATCACCACTTGAGGCTTACCGCCACTGAGCAGTGAAACACCCAAGTTATCGCCTATATCTGTGGCAATGCCACGGTACGCTTCGTCACCAAATTTTTGTGCCACACGGTAGCCATCGCCGTATGGAGCAATCGTCATTGTACCCGTGTAGGCTGTGCCAGCCGTATCGTTACCTTTGACGTTGTATGTTCCCGCAAACTCTAAGCGTTGTTGAGCAGCACTGTTGGTGAGGGTGCTGCTGAGGGCAAAAGCAGCGATACCAGCCAAGCCAAATTTCAAAACGTTTTTCATAATACTCCTTTATAACTTGATCTCGAGAATTTTTAGCGTCGGGTGGCAACTTCAAGACTTTCTTTTGGGGTGTTGTAATCCATGTCAAAGCCGCTCATATCGCCCGAGGCTGGATTGCCTTCAAACAAGGTAATACCGGGTGCGCCAGCCGAATTCCAAGAAATAGCCAAGTATTTACCGATGTAACTGGCGATACCGCGCCAAGTGTTACCACCCGAAACGTAGGTTGCACGGTAGCCATCACCAAAGCTGCTCAGAACCATGGTGGCAGTGTATCCATCGCCGCGAATGCCATATGTTCCAGCGTAGTTCCAAGTGTTGCTGACTGGTGCGCTTGGGACAAAAGAAAAAGCTCGAGCCGTCAGGGTCAGGGTCTCTGTACCTTCTTTAGCTTGATCGTAATCTTGCCAAAAGCCTGTGAGGGTATTGGCTGCCGTAACTTGGTAAATCGAGATTGAAGGACGACCATCCACAAGGTACGAACCCGCAAAATAATCACCGATGTCGTTGCCCACACCATTGTAAGTAACGCTCGGGTAAATTTGTTTGAGGCGGTAGCCATCGCCATACGGCACAGCGGTCATTGTACCCGTGTAGGTCGAGCCATCTGGGTATGTACCAGCAATGTTGTAAACACCATCAAAAATTAGACGACCTTGGGCAGTGCTGTTGGTCAAGGTACTGCTTAAAACAAGGGCGGCGATTCCGGCTAAACCAAATTTCAAAACGTTTTTCATAAATCCTCCTTGGTACTTTTCGAGCTTACTTAATCAGCGTCACACGAGCGTGAGATGAAACTCTCACCAGACGGACATCACTAAATTAACTGTGAAACGCATTTTTTGCAAGAAAAGTTAAGGAAAACTAAAGCCAAGCTAAAGCCAAACTAAAGCCAAGCTGAAGACCCACGTATCTCGAGTTAAACTAAACCAATGAAAGCAATCACAATTATCGGGGCTGGCTTGGCAGGTTCACAGGCAGCATTGGCGGCGGCAAGTCTTGGGGTGAAGGTTCGACTTTTTGAAATGCGCCCAAACCGCATGACTCCAGCCCATCGTAGCCACGGAGCATCGGAATTGGTCTGTAGCAACAGCTTTGGTGGCGAAGGCGACAACAACGCCAAAGGTTTATTGCAAGCCGAAATGCGAATTGCGGCTGCGCCAATTATGGAGGCTGCCGATGCCAACCGAATTCCAGCCGGCAATGCCTTGGCAGTCGAGCGCGATGGCTTTAGTGCCTATATTACAAAGTTGCTCGAGAACCACGAACACATTACTTTGCACCGTGAAGAACTCACCCAAGTCCCCGATGGGATTGTGGTGATTGCTTCGGGTCCACTGACCTCGGATGCACTTGCCGAGGATATTTTGACGCGTTTTGCTGGCGGTGAACGCTTGAGTTTTTATGATGCGGCTGCGCCAGTTCTCGAGTTTGACGGTATCAATATGGATTTGGTCTACCGCGCTGGGCGCTACGGGCAAGAAGCCGATTATTTGAACTGCCCATTTAACAAAGAAGAATACCTGCGTTTTTTTGCAGCACTCGAGGAGGCACGTAGCCACACGCCACACGACTGGGAAAAACTCGAGTTTTTTGAAGGCTGTATGCCCATCGAAGAAATTGCACGGCGCGGCATAGACACCCCACGCTTTGGTCCACTCAAACCTAAAGGACTGCCCGACCCACGCACTGGGCGCGAGCCGTATGCGGTGGCACAACTGCGCCAAGAGGACAGCGCTGGGCAACTCTGGAGCATTGTCGGCTTTCAGACTGGCTTAAAGTGGGGGGACCAACGGGGGGTGGTGCGCTTAATCCCCGGACTCGAGAATGCCGAAATTGCGCGTTATGGTGTGATGCACCGCAACACTTATTTGTGCGCTCCAAAACTGCTCGAGCCAACTTTGCAATTTAAGGCGCACCCGCGCTTATTCACGGCTGGCGTGCTGGCTGGAACAGAAGGCTACCTCGAAAGTGCTGCCACGGGTTGGCTGGCTGGCTTAAACGCGGCTCGGTTGGCACTGGGTCTCGAGACGGTTGTGCCGCCAGTTACCAGTATGCTTGGCGGCTTGGTGCGCTTTTTAGCCACCGCCGAAAGTAAGAATTTCCAGCCGATGAATACCAATTGGGCGCTTGTACCAGACTTAGAGTCGCACGAAAAACCACCTGAATTACAGCACAAGAAAAAACTGGGCAAACAAGAAAAACGCCCGATTTTGTATGCTCGAGGAAAAAAAGATTTTGCGGCATGGCTCGAGACTTTATGACCTTAGACCATCTAGTCATTGCTGCACCAACTCTTAAAATTGGCGCAGCGTGGTTGCTCGAGCAGACGGGTGTGAGTCCCCAAGCTGGCGGCAAACACACCTTGATGGGAACACATAATTTGCTGGTTCGCCTCGGTACAGATACCTACCTCGAGATTATAGCCATAGACCCAGATGCAGCCAAACCACCTCGAGCCAGATGGTTTGAATTGGATAGACCAATCCTCAAACCACACCTGATTCATTGGGTGGCACGTTGCGATGACCTCGAGCAAATACAGCCACTCGAGAACCTAGGCACAATCACCAAACTGACTCGAGGCGTATTTTCTTGGAGTCTAACGATTCCCGAAGATGGACACTTGCCTTGTGGCGGCGTTGTTCCGAGTTTAATTCAATGGCACAGTCCAAACCCAAGCAGTAAGCTCGAGCCACGTGGTTTAGAACTCACCAAACTCGAGGCGTATCACCCAGAACCCGAACGCATCCAAGCCAATCTAGCTGCTCTGCATCTCGAGCTACCTGTACAATACGCCCCAAAGCCCAAACTCTGTGCCACGCTCGAGACTCCAAAAGGTCTGGTTACTTTCTAAGCCCCCTCTCATCTGGCGGGGCGTTAAAATGCAGAACGTGCAAAAGCGGCAACTGCAACTGATTCTCTCGATTCTATTAACCATTAGCCTGATTCCAGCCCTGATTCTGGCTTGGCAACGGGTTGCCTTTGAGCGCAACTATAACGTTGTTGGCTTGACCATCGATTACGGCGATGTGGTGCAGCAAGCCCGAGAAAATGGTCTCGAGACCGCCGACCTCTTAAAGCGTTACAAAGCCCTTGGCATCAATGGCGTTTCGGTCTACGAACCCAGCCTTGGGCGTTTGATCCAAAACGATTTGGTCTTGTATCGCGAAGGTGCAGAATGGCGCAACCAACGTTTAAGCCTCCGTTTGGATGTTTCAGAGATTCGCTCTCGAGAATTTTATTTGCGTTCACTCAAGGCTGGTGCTGCCGAACGTTTTATCGCCAAATACCAGTATCCAGTGCGCCAAGTACAAATAGATGGGCAATTCTGGACGGCTTTTCCACTCAATATCTTAGCATTGCCCGCCGGACCTGATTTAACATTGCAAGCCGAACTCGAGCAACTGGGGTTTTACGTGGTTTACCGCCCATTTGAAGCCGGCGCACTGCGCGACCCCGGAGCAGATTTTCCAAAAGTGCCGTTTATTGTTTACGCTGGCGATGAAATTACTGGCAACAGCACCGACCAAAAACGCCAAAAAATAGTTGAGCGCACCAAGAATTTAATCACGGGCATGGTTGAAGCCAACAAACAAGACGGTCTCGAGGAAGTGATTACGGTCAATCCAACGGTGCGCGTTTTTGCAATTCCAGCCGCTTGGCAAAAACGCCTTGTGCCAGAAGAAACAGCCAGTAAATTTATTCTGGCGGCTCGAGAACGCAATCACCGATTGTTGTACTTGCGCCCATATGAACGCATAGACGACAGCGAAACTTTTTTCAAAGCCATTTTGGTAGGTCTCGAGCGAGCCGACTTAGAACTTGGGCAACCGATTGCCCTCGAGTTTACCCAAGATACGCTGCTGACACGTTTATCCTACTTTGGGGCGCTGCTGGGTTTGGCATTGTTCGCCACACTTTTCCCGTGGTGGTGGCTTGGTGCGGCAACCGCCCTTGGTGTACTGGGCATCTCGGTATTTTTTGCTGGGTTTGGCGCAAAAGGACTGGCGCTTTGTACTGCTTTGGTTTTTTCGGTGCTGGGTTTTGCGTTGGCTCGAGCCAAACTGCTCGACTGGGCAAGAGCCACAGGCATTACGGTTATGGGTGCATTCTTTGTTTCTGCCCTTGGGGTTAGCCGCAACGAAGTTCTAGCAATTGAACCATTCGCAGGAGTCGGCTTGCTGCTGGTGCTGCCGCCAGTCTTGCTTGGTTTAACAATGATTCCAGCCCAAGACATTCGCAAAACCATTAAAGACCTTTGGAACACCCCCGTTAGCCTAGGCTTAATCGCGCTGATGGGATTTGCTGGGGCTGCGCTGGCGCTGATTGTCTTGCGGCGCGGCAACGACACTGGGGCTGGAATTTCGGATGCCGAAGCCAAAACTCGAGCCGCCGTTCAGGACAGCATTATTCGCCCGCGCAGTAAAGAACTGGCACTACACGCGCCCGGATTGGTTGGCTTATCTGGCTTATTTCCGATGTGGCTCAATAACTTATTGCTGATGGCAAGTTCAATCGGACAAGCCAGCATTATTGGTAGCTTCACGCATTTCCACACCCCGCTTTTAATCAGTTTGCTTCGTACCGTCAACGGAATCGCCATTGGCGGCGCAATCGGTTTTGCGGTGCTGGGCGTGGTCTGGTTTGCCAACACATATTTTAGAAAGTGGCTCGAGGAACAGAATGAAGGTCAAAAGGTCAAAGGGTTAAAAGGTTAAAAGTTCATTTCACCTTTTTCACCATAACTCGAGAAGTGCCGACATAAACTCACTCGAGTGCTTTAGAATACAGCCATGTACGTTAAAAGTGTTGAATTTCAGAATTTGCGTTGTTTCAAAGAAGGGACACTCAAGTTTAGGTTTCCTGATGATGAAATTGTTGTTCAAGAAGGTGTGCCAAATTTTGATAATGTAAATGTTATTTTGGGCGTAAACGGAGCAGGAAAAACGACCATACTTCGAGCCATTGCAATGACATTTTTGGCACAGTTTCCAAATTCATTCAATCCAGAAAATATGGTTAGAAAACAAGATCTAACTAAGAATTCATCAGCCAAACTCTTTTTGGATGTATTACCAACGGAAAAACCTGAACGCAATTTTAATCAATTTGAAGCAACAATAAGTCGTTTTAGCAACGGAGAGGAATTACTTAGTAAAACTGTTCTGTTTATTGACCTCCAATTGCTCTACCCGATTCTCGAAGCACACGAGAAGAATGGTTTTTTTATTGTGGCTTATGGAGCAAACCGCCGTTTAGAATTAGGTGATTTTTCGCTTTCTGACCGCCAAGAAAAACATCGTTATTTTCAAATCATTACACTTTTTTCAGATGAAGTTATTCTTGTACCACCACAAACTCTTTTCAAGGAAGCTAAAAACAAAGAAGCAGTTTTTGATTTACTCGAGCAACTCCTACCAAATGGTATTGCTTTTAATCGTGAAAAACTGGCTTTTGGGCATCAGAATACCGAAATCGGAGCATTTGAATTAGCAGATGGTTACAAGTCTTATTTGGCTTGGATTTGCGATTTACTCTATTACATGGATATGGTCTGTCCGCTCAATACCAAGCTCCAAGATTTAACTGGAGTTGTGTTGGTGGACGAAATAGACCTGCATATTCATCCAAGTTGGCAACGCAACATTATTTCGCACATTGCCATAACATTACCCAATTTGCAATTCATTTTTACAACCCATAGCCCAATTATTGCTGGTTCAGTCTCGAGAGAAAATCTTTGGGTGACTCGTATTCTCGAGGATGGGAACAGCAGCATTGAGCGTCCTGAGACTGAAATTTATGGTTTGAATTCCGATCAGATTCTAACCTCAGATATTTTTGGTTTAGAATCAACTCGAGCCGAAGGTTTCTTAGATGAACTCGAGATTTTAGAGAAAAAAGCTGCTCAGGGAGATAATCAAGCTGCTTTGGATTTGATGCGCGGTTTAGCTCGAGGTAAGGCTGCTCTTGAAGAAAGTCCAACGCCAGATTGGGTTAAAGAAATCGCTGCGAAGCAAAAAGCCAAAACAACATGATTGCGATTCGGATTGAAAAAATAGCTTTAAGGTATTTAGTAGAACAAGTTAAATCGGGTTGGCTTGAACGTGCCGAGGAGCGTACCAATAACCTCACTCAACTTGGAAGATACGAAGAATCCTCGAGTATATGGGGCGAAATTAAAGAGGTTTTTTTTGATTTACAGGGCGAAAAATGTGCTTATTGCGAGACGAGCTTAAAACCGTTGCAGCATGGTTCTGTTGAATCTGACATTGAACATTACCGACCTAAGGGCAAAGTAACGATTTATCCCAAGGCGGATGACGGTTTTTCGTACTCCTTTTCAACGGGTAATGCTGCAAACGGCTATTACTGGTTGGCTTATGACTTGGAGAATTATGCTTTATGCTGCAAAACCTGTAACACGGGTTTGAAAGCAGAACATTTTCCAATTGCGGGTACTCGAGGTAAAGCCGTGCAATCAACTGAAGAACTTGACAAACTCGAGTTGCCATTGCTGTTATTTCCATATCGGGACGACCCAACAGAATTTATTGATTTTTTCGGAGCAAGCCCACAAATCAGGCACTTAAATGGTCATTTATACAATCGCGCTCAGGTAACACTCGATTTTTTTCGACTCGCTCATGTGCATTCACGCGAAGATTTGTACTTGGAACGTTTTGCTGTCATTCGGCAATTGTATCTGGCTTTTGAAAACACGGTAAAGGAACATAGCCCCGAGAGACTACAATCAGACCAAGAACTAATTTTTGCTTTCACAAGTCCTCAATCTGAACATACCGCTTGTGCCAGAGCTTATTTGCAATTGCTAGAAACCAATTTTGTAGAGGCTTGGCAAATCTATGAAGAAGCTGCTGCGTTTAAGATTAGAAAATCTCAGTCTAAAGGAAATTCATGACCCAAGAACGCCACGCCCGCATTCGAGCGGTTCTCGAGAAACGCCAACCAGATTTAACGGTGCTGCTCGAACACGTCCATAAACCCCATAATATATCGGCGATTCTGCGTTCCTGCGATGCGGTTGGGTTGCTCGAGGCGCACATTGTGGCGCTCGAGGGTCGTCCGCCAACTTTTAACGAAACCAGTGCAGGTTCGGACAAATGGGTGCCGCTAGTGGCGCATGACAACACCGCCAGCGCCTTCTCGAGTTTACGCGCCAAGGGCTTTAAGGTTGTGGCAGCGCATTTATCCAGTACCGCTTTGGATTACCGAGCTTGGGATTACACCCAACCCACGGCGGTGCTGCTTGGTGCAGAAAAATGGGGTGTGTCCGAAGAAACTGCTAACCTTTGCGATGCCCACATTATTGTGCCAATGCACGGTATGGTACAAAGCCTGAATGTTTCGGTGGCGGCGGCGGTCATCCTTTTTGAAGCTCAACGCCAACGGCTCGAGGCGGGAATGTATAAAAGCAGTCGCTTGAGTGCCAAAGAATTTGCGCGAATCGAATACGAATGGCTCTATCCGAAAGAAGCCGAGATTTTGCGGTCTCGAGGCGTGGCGTACCCAAAACTCGAGTTCAATCAGTAATCAAATCACATAGGAGTACCCATGAACCCAGAACTCGAAATTCTCGAGCCTCAAGAACTATTTAGTGCCATCACCCCAGACACGGGGCGCTTGGACGTGATGCTCAGTCGCGTCGCAGGAATCTCGAGGGCATTGGCTCGAGTCTGGCTGGAGGCTGGGGCAGCACGGGTTAATGGGCTGGTGGTGCTAAAAGCCAGTACCAACTTAAAAGGCACAGAAATGCTCGAGTGGACTCCACCACCGCCGTTGCCTTCCGAAATTTTGCCTGAAAACATTCCGCTCACGATTTTATTTGAAGATGATTTTGTGATTGCCGTGGATAAACCAGCTGGAATGCTGACCCATCCGGCGGCTCATGTGCATAGTGGAACATTGGTCAATGCGCTCTTAGGGCGTGTGCCTTTGGCGCTCGAGGGTGAGGATTTTGGGGCTGAAGGCTACCGCCCGGGGATTGTGCATCGGCTAGACCAAGACACCAGTGGTGTGATTATTGTTGCCAAAACAAGGGAAGCCCACACCAAACTGGGTAAGGCATTTGCCGACCGCCGCACCCGCAAACAGTACCGAGCCATTACCGTGGGCATCCCGCCAGAAATTACTTTGGATGCCAGCATCGGCAGACACCCGACGATTAAAACCCGCATGAGTGTGGCTGGAACGAACGCCAAGGATGCCAAAACCGAATTTAAGGTCTTGGACACCACGCCAAACAACCATGCACTGGTTGAAACCCGAATTTTTACGGGGCGCACCCATCAGATTCGGGTACATTTACAGCATTTGCATACCCCGATTTTAGGCGATGATGTCTACGGACGACCCTCGAATCTGATAGACCGCCAAGCGCTTCATGCCTATTTGCTCGAGTTACAACATCCAATCACACTTGAGACACTGCGAATTACTTGCGACCCGCCCGAGGATATGGTGCAGGCGTGGTTAGCCCTTGGTGGAGTCTGGAATTCTAAACTGTGAGGGTACAACCACACTCGAGCCTAAATCATTGCTGGCTAATACAAACAATGACCCCTGCCACGCCAAAACCTGCAAAGTATCGGTTTGGCTGAAAGTTTCAAACTCGAGTTGATAACTTATACCGAATTAACTTAATCACTCTCGTTTGACCCAAAAACGGTCAAACTGTCACTCAAGCGTTAATTCGGTCTTTTATCACTCCTTTTAGTCGGTTAATCAGTCAAAATACAC
>JAYWGM010000033.1:0-33721 GCA_043778225.1 Deinococcales bacterium
GCCTGCATTTTAGATTTTTCACAAAACGGCAAATCTGTCATTACGGCGTGAGATACGTCACCCTTACTCCTGTTAGTCGGAAATGTTTTAGCAAAGAACTCTAAAACATTTCGGGGAGGTACTTAGAGGTATTTTTCTTATCGCATTCGGTAAACCAGGTATCACAAGACTCATTGGTTTGGTTAGATACGCTCCTTGAAACCTCGAGTTTCAAAGTCATTCTAAGCGTTCCAATTAACTTTGATGCTTCAAAGCCCCAAATCAGTTAAACTCGAGGTATACCAAATCTAAGGAGTCTCCTCTCATGTCCGATAACCGTATTGAATCTGTGCTGCACGAAACCCGTCGTTTTTCCCCGCCAGCCGACTTTGGTGGCAACATGAATTTAGACTTATACAACACGATGTATAAACAAAGTCTCGAGCAACCTGAAGTCTTCTGGGCTGGTATCGCGGCTCAGTTGCATTGGTTTAAGCCGTGGGACAAAGTTCTCGAGTGGAACGAACCGCACGCCAAGTGGTTTGTTGGTGGTCAAACCAACATTTCGTACAACTGCCTTGACCGTCATCTCGAGCAACACGCCAATAAAGTTGCACTGGTCTGGGAGGGCGAACCGGGTGATGTACGAAAACTGACCTATAAGGAGCTGCACAGCGAAGTCTGCAAATTTTCTAATGTCCTTAAAAGCCTAGGTATTGTGTCTGGTGATAGGGTCACGATTTACTTACCCATGATTGTCGAAGCCGTCGTAGCAATGTTGGCTTGCGCTCGAGTCGGGGCGGTTCACAGTGTTGTCTTTGGTGGCTTTAGCGCTGGCGCACTGTCTGACCGCATCAACGATTGCCAAAGTACGCTTTTAATCACCGCCGATGGCAGTTACCGCCGTGGCGCAATTGTGCCATTAAAGCAAAATGTGGACGAAGCCCTCGAGAATGCGCCAACCATCAAGAATGTGATTGTGGTGAAGCGTACCGCCCACGAAATCACGGTTAATCCTCGAGACCACTGGTATCACAACCTGATGGCAACTGCCTCGAGCGACTGCCCAGCCACGCCTCTGGATGCCGAACACCCGCTTTTTATTTTGTACACTTCTGGCAGCACTGGCAAACCCAAAGGCGTGCTGCACACCACAGGCGGTTACATGGTCGGCACGTACATCACGGCTAAGTATGTCTTTGACTTGCGCGATGCCGATATTTATTTTTGCACCGCCGATGTCGGCTGGATAACTGGTCATAGTTATGTGGTCTACGGGATTCTCGAGAACGCTGGCACAAGCCTGATTTTTGAAGGTGCGCCAAATTACCCACACGCGGGGCGGCTCTGGGAAATTATCCAAAAGCACCAAGCCACGATTCTTTATACTGCGCCAACTGCTATTCGCAGCTTTATGCGTGGCGGCGACGAGCAACCCAACCGCTTTGATCTCTCGAGCTTGCGTTTACTTGGTACAGTTGGCGAACCAATCAATCCCGAAGCATGGCTGTGGTATCACCGTGTGATTGGCAAAGAAAGACTGCCGATTATAGACACCTGGTGGCAAACCGAAACAGGCAGTATGATGATTACCACCATTCCGGGCGCACATGAGACCAAACCGGGCAGTGCGGGCTTACCGATGTTTGGCGTGGACGCGGCGATTGTGGACAAAGAAGGCAACGAACTTGGCGCAAACGAAGGTGGCTTTTTGGTGATTCGCAAACCCTTCCCAAGTATGCTCCGCACCATTTATGGCGACGACGAACGCTTTAAGCGCCAATACTACGGCGAGATTCCCAATGTTTACTTTGCTGGCGATGGCGCTCGGCGCGACGAGGACGGCTACTTTACGATTGTTGGACGGATAGATGATGTGCTGAATGTCTCGGGACACCGCCTAGGCACAATGGAAGTTGAAAGTGCGCTGGTTTCGCATCCAAGTGTTGCCGAAAGTGCTGTGGTCGGCAGACCAGACCCGATTAAAGGCGAAGGAATTATTGCCTTTGTAACCCTAAAAACGGGTAAGACCGCCACTGCCGAAGAACTTCGCGCCCATGTGACCAAAGAAATTGGCGCAATTGCCAGACCCGACGAAATAAAATTCACCGATTCGTTACCCAAAACCCGCAGTGGTAAAATCATGCGCCGTTTACTGCGCCAAATCGCTTCTGGGCAAGCCATGAGCGGCGACACCAGCACGCTCGAGGATGTTGGTGTGATTCAAAAACTTCAAGCAGCCAACGATGAAGAATAAGCTACCAAAGCCTAAAAGTCACGGCGTTAATCTCCGAGGCTTGACAGGTCAATTAAATTATGTTATAACCATAACCGACACACTCGAGTGTCAAAGCAACATACTAGGCAATCAAGAAATTCACTCAGAGAACAGCAAGGAGAACAGATTATGGCTCGAGGTATCAACAGTATTCTTTTAATTGGCGCATTGGTTCGGGATTCAGAACTTCGCTACACCCCCAATGGTGCCGCAATCCTTTCGTTTACCGTGGCTGGCGATAGCACCATCACCGACAGCACTGGGGAGGTTCGCAGTGTGGCTTGGTATCACCGTGCCGAGTACATCTCGAAAAACGCTGAAACACTTGCCGAAAGCCTTAAACCGGGGGCGGCATTGTTGCTCGAGGGTAAACTCGAGTATCAGGCTTGGGAAAATGACCTTGGCGAAAAGCGCAACCGCGTGGTCTTGCGGGTCAATCAACTCGAGGTGCTGCGTGAAACCAGTACCGAGCGTTTAACCGCCGACCGCACTGGTGGCTACAGGCTGCTTGAAGGGGTCAATCGGGCAGTCATTGCTGGCAACCTGACCAAGGATGCGGTGCTGCGTCATACGAGTGCTGGCACACCAGTCACGAGTGTGGCGGTGGCGGTCAACGAATCTTGGAAAGATGCCAGTGGCGAATGGCGCGAAAAAGCCCATTATTTGGATGTCACGCTCTGGGGTTCTTTGGCAGAAAGTGCCGCGATGCTGCAAAAAGGCACACCGATTTTTGTCTCGGGGCGGCTTGAGTCCGATTCTTGGACAGACAGCAGTGGACAAAAGCGCTCTAAACTGCAAATCAGTGCTGACCGCCTCGAAATTCTCGAGCGCCGTGCCAGCCAGACCGAAAATGCCCAAGCCCCAAGCGAAGACCTTCCATTTGAAGCCCCGCCTGTTCGCCGTCAGCGCCGCAGCGCCGCCGCCTAGGTATGCAATCCAGTTTCTCGAGGGGCTTATCTGCCCCTCTGGTTTTTTTGTACCCACTCGAGCCAGACGCACACCTCGAGCGCACCCCACAAAACTTAGCGCGAATCGGACAGCAAATGCTACAAACTCGGGTGCATCATCTGGTTTTGGGGTTGACTCGGCAAAGCATTGAAATTCTCGAGGTCAGTTTCTATCCGCCCACAGTATTGTGGCTAGAAGGTTGTGTTCCGATGTTGCTCGAGCCGTTTGAGCTTAGCGCTTGGCTGACAGCGACTGATGCCCAAGTCGAATTGTGTTGTCGCTATGGCGTTCTCGAGGTACGGCTACTCGAGGCATAAGAATGTTCAGCCAAGCCTCAGTTTCGGCACAGACTTATCTCATGCTTTTGGCAGAAGATACCGCCATGAAACAAAATCTTATTTTTGTCGGTGCGGCAGCAATCCTTGGTTTGGCTTTAGCCCAAAATAGTAATGGCTTTGAAGTGCTTCGTACCCCCGGCGCAAATAATCAGCTTGTGGTCACGGAATCTTCGCCTCGGGCTGCCAACCTAAAAATGCGTTGTGTTGGCTCGAGGGTCGAAGTGGTGCTTGACTCTAAACTGAACATCAGGCGCAATCAGTCGCCGTTGGTTAGTTGGAAATTTGACGATGCCGCAATGCGCCAGCAGCGTTGGAACTTTGAACCCGAAAGCGGCTTACTGATTTTGCCACAAAATTTTACTCGCCAATTTCTGGAAGGTATTGCCGACTCGAGCCAAACCCGCATGACTTTCCCAGAAAAAAATAACTTGGCTTGGAATGCCACTTTTATAACCACTGGTTTCCGTGAAGCCTATGTCGAATTACCTTGCAAGAGCGGTATGATTCTTGGCAATACCACCACGGTCACCAGCACGATGATGCCCAGCCGTATTTTGGATGCGACCGTGGCTTTTATCGCGCCGCTCGAGTTTGCCAAAGCCTTTGGTGGGCGCTTTGAACCAGAAGGAAACTTACTGGCTTGGGAATACAACGGTGTTAAATTGTTACTCGAGCGCGGCAGCACCACCGTCCAAAATGCGATTCAAAACACCAGCCTCGAGTTACCCCGTCCAGTCCAAATTGTTGGTGGGCGCACGGTTGTCCCGGCTCGTCTGGTCAGTGCTTTTAACTGCAAACTCGAGCAAACCAAACCGACCGATTCGCTGGTCAAAGTCACTTGTGGGGCTGGTACAACCCTGCTCGAGCGCGATTTACCACGTTATTGATGCACAAACCATGAATGTACTCGGTTTAGGTTTTAGTTAAGAAAGTCGTTATTCACAACTTAATAGGCATTTTTTTAGAAGGCTCGAGTGGTTCACACAACCCGCTCGAGCCTTGGGTTTTTTCTGCATTGCTCGAGGGCAAACTATATCTCAAGCGCAGAAGCGCCAAGGAGCAAAAAATATGAAAAACTTAAAAACCGCCGCCCTCGTTATCCTCGCCACCCTTGCTGGTAGCTACGCCAGCCTCGCCGCCAGCAGCCAAGCCGATTGGCAAAGTTCAACGACAGTGAGCATCAACTCGAGTAGCACCAGTCAGGTCAGCATTAACGCCATGAGCCTGATTGACAATTCCGAACTGATACGACTGCAATATGGTTTTCAAGATTTACAAAAAACCTTGCGAATCAAAAACATTGTTGCCCCAAGCGGTGTAAAAGTCAGCCTGAGCGCCGACACATTGGCAGCCCTTGGCACAGATGCAAATGGAAATCCAAGCCTGACCATGGTCTTTGATGTTGTTAGCAATGGCGGTTTTGGTGTCTTCCCAATCATGATTACGCTCGAGAACACCCAAACTGGTCAGACCACCACCCTCGAATTGATGGTCAGCGTACAGTAATCATCCTAAATCTCGAGACGCTGCGTCTCGAGATTTTTTTATAACGGGAAAATTCTGTTCGCCCATTGCTTGGGGTCGGTCGCTTCGGCACGTACCCGCATTTCCCAGTGCAAATGTGGCGCGGTGCTAAAACCAGTGTTACCAACCTTACCAATCAGTTGCCCTTTTTTAACCACTTGCCCGACTTTGACCAAAATCTGGCTTTGATGAAAGTACAAGCTGACCACCCCAGCCCCGTGGTTAATGCCACTTAATCCACCACGAATCGGGTAAAAACCAGCCACCTCAACCACCCCGTCGTTGGTCGCATAAATCGGGTCGCCCATTTTTCCAGCCAAGTCTAAGCCATAGTGATAATTCACAACATCGTCTTTTTTATACAGCCGAGCTTGGGCAAAAGGACTGGTAAAAACCATCGGGCGTGGGTAAGCAAAAGTTTTATTCCATAAACGCGGTGTGGAAATCGATTTTCTGTGGGCTGCATCTAAAATCGTACGTTCTCGAGTGCGGTTAGCATCGGTCAGGGTAGACAAAACAGCTTGGCTCATAAAAACATTCTGAACCGCTTGTGGGTCTGGCAGTAACTTGAGGCTCGAGTTAATCACTTCGCCGCCAAGGTTGGCTTGAATTGCCACAATTTTTGGTTTTGTCCCCAACAATTCGCGCCCAATGCCAACCCAATCGTTGCTATCTTGGGTCATGACCAGTTCTTCTTTTCCCCAAAAAACAACTGGTCTACCCGCCACCACGCCACGCAAGCGAATCAGTACAGGGTCGCCCGGAATGGCAGACTCACGGTGCGTCAGGCTCGAGCCAGCCCCAATTCCCTTGACGGTTGTCAGTGTAAAGCGACTCGAGCTTGGTGGGTTTTCTGGCACATCTAAGACTTGTCCAACCCGAATTTCATTGGTTGTTAGGTTATTTAAGCGCTTTAACTCATCTGCCGAAATACCATACTGCTTGGCAATACTAAAGAGTGTGTCGCCGCTTTGTACGGTATACGACCCCGCCAATGCCAAAAGGCTCGAGACAAGCAAAAAAACAATCAGCCAAGGTTTTTTCATTCACTTACCAGTCTAACCTTTTACTGGGTTTTTAAGTGCAACACATTTATTGCTTTAAGCGCAACCAGCGCACCATCCGCCCGAGTTTTTGGCTTTGGTAGGCAATTTTGACCCATTGCTCGGTTTCAATCGTCACCGTCTCGATTTTTCCAGCAATTTCGAGAACCAAGACCGTATCGCCACGAATGATGTAGTTAGTGGTTTTGGCGCTTTCTTTGGGGCTGGAGTACAAGAACATTTTTGCGGGAACGGTGCGCTTGACTGGAATCGAATTGCCATCTTTATCGGTGTCGTTGAGGCTACTTTGTATTAAATCCCCAGCTTTATTAAAAATTTGGGTTTGCTCGAGGTACGAGTCGGTCTTATCAAAGACCAATAAATTGCGATAATTCGAGCTGCGGTATAACCAAGGCTTATTGTCCGAAAATTTATAGGCAAAGCCATACCAAAACGGTCCACTGCGTGAATTACCAAAAAGAATTTTATTTTTCGGGTCAAACATAGGGTTGCTGACTTGGAAATCTTTACCCTCGAGTTTCACCAATTGCTTTTGGCGCGGCTCGTAACGCCAAACGTCATAAAAGTTATTGACCCCGCCATAGCCAATCCCGCTTGGCAGACCGACATCATTAAAGCCATCAAAATCAAAATCCTCGACCAGCACATCGCCTTGGGCGGGTGAACCCGAATCGTCGATCGTCTCGAGGGCAAACGTTTGGGTTTTAACTCCAATCTGCACCTCGAGTTTTTTACTGGCTCGAGAGGCGTTTAATAAAATCGTGCCACCACGGCTCGAGAGCGGCGCACTGACCTTAAAATCCTTGGTTAAAGAATAACTGTGTTTGGCATCGCGCTGGGCTATTGCCAAAGAAAGAACACCAAAAACCGCCACTGCACCAAGGAATCTCGAGATCATGGAGATAGTATAAGGGAAAAAGGGAAAAAGTTAAAAGTAAAAGCTGCTCTTACTTTTAACCTTTTCTACTTTTCCCCTCGCTCTACACCTGTTCGACACGAATTAAATTGGTTGTTCCAGCTTGTCCAAAAGGGACACCCGCAACAATCACGATTTTTCCGCCCTTGGCAACAATGCCACTTTGCAGGGCTGCGGCTCGAGCCAACTCGACCATGTGGTCGGTGTCTTTAATGTCCATGGCAATTTCGGTGGTGACATTGCTGGCAAGCACAAGCTGGTTTTTTGCCAGTTCGGTGCGGGTTAAAGCAATAATTGGCACACCTGGACGGTTGCGCGATAAACGCCATAAGCTGCTGCCAGAGTCGGTAAAGCAAACCAATGGGGCTTGAATTGTGCCTGCCACTTCGCAAGCCGCCAAGGCAATCGCGTCTTGGGTGGTGTGCAAGGCTTCAGGATGCCCCGTAATTGTTTTTTGATAGGCGGCGGAGCTTTCGGTGGTGCGGGCAATTTTATCCATCATCGAAACGGCTTCGACTGGGTATTTGCCACTGGCGCTCTCGGCAGACAGCATGACTGCATCTGTGCCGTCAAGAATCGCGTTTGCCACATCCGAGGCTTCGGCGCGGGTCGGGCGTGGGTTATCAATCATGCTTTCGAGCATTTGGGTGGCAGTCACCACAGGTTTACCTGCATCACGGCACATTTGAATAATCATTTTTTGAATCATCGGTACTTTTTCGGGTTCGAGTTCTACGCCTAAATCACCTCGAGCCACCATCACACCATCCACAATCTCGAGAATCCGTGCAAATTCGCTGGGTTCAACCGCGCTGGGCTTTTCGATTTTTGCCATCAGTTTGGCTTTAGAACCCGCACGGCGCAGGTGTTCTTTGGCAATCAAGACATCTTCGCGGTTGCGAACAAAGCTCATGGCGACCCAATCCACCCCAAGTTCGACTCCGGTTTTGATGTCTTCGATGTCTTTATCGGTCACGGCTGGGGTGGACAGGTTTGCATCGGGTACATTGATGCCCTTTTTGTCTTTGAGGATGCCGCCGTAAATCACCACGGTGTGAATATCGTTGCCGACAATTTTTTCGACCCGTAAACGCAAATTGCCGTCGTCAAGCAGCAAATCCTGCCCGGCTGTGACATCTCGAGGTAATTCTTTGTAGGTGGTCGAGACGCGCTCCTCGTTGCCAACCACATCATCCGAGGTGATGATAAATTTTTGCCCCTCGAGCAATTCGATTTGCCCATGCTCAAAGCGCTCGGTGCGAATTTTGGGACCTTGCAAATCTTGTAAAATAGCGATTGCCACCCCTTTTTCTTTGGCAACACGGCGAATTGTATCGACTCGAGCCGCCATTTCGGCAGGGTCTTTGAGGTGCGAGAAATTGAGGCGGGTGACATTTAAGCCTGCATCAATCAGTTTACCAATCATTTCGGGGCTGCTCGAGGCGGGTCCGATTGTTCCAACAATTTTTGTCCGACGTGGATTCATGAAACTCCTTTTGTCGGGGCTTGCCTCACCCCCACAAATACAAGGGCGAGGCAAGCCCGTCTTGACCCAATACACGCACCTGACGGGCAAGGTCGCCCGCCCTTACGGTTATCTTTTGAACGTTTTTAAGCCATTAAAGACAGCACTCGAGCCAAGTTGTTCTTCGATTCGCAACAACTGGTTGTACTTGGCAATGCGGTCTGAACGGCTGGCAGAACCCGTCTTAATTTGCCCAGCCCCTGTGGCTACGGCTAAATCGGCAATAAAGGCATCTTCGGATTCGCCCGAGCGGTGACTGGTAACACTGGTGTAACCGTGACGGTGCGCCAATTCGATGGCTTCGAGCGTTTCGGTTAAAGAACCAATCTGATTGACTTTGACCAAAATGCTGTTGGCTATACCACGGTCAATTCCCATCTGCAAACGCTTGGTGTTGGTCACAAACAAATCGTCGCCCACCAACTGGCAGCGCTTACCAACTTGGTCGGTGATGTTTTTCCAAGCATCCCAATCGTCTTCGGCTAAACCGTCCTCGAGCGAAACAATCGGGTAATTGTTAATCCAATCGACCCAATACGAAACCATTTCGTCCGAGCTTAATACTTTGCCGTCGCCCTCGAGATGATACTTGCCATCTTTGTAGACTTCGGAAGCGGCTGGGTCGAGGGCAATAAACATTTCTTTGCCGGGCGTATAGCCAGCCTTTTCGATTGCCAGCATCAGCAAGTCAAGGGCTTCGCGGTTGGATTTGAGGTCTGGAGCAAAGCCGCCTTCATCGCCAACATTGGTGTTTAAGCCTTTACTCGAGAGGACTTTTTTAAGCGCATGGAAGGTTTCGACCCCAGCCCGCAAGGCTTCCTTAAAGCTATCAAAGCCAGCCGGCACAATCATAAATTCTTGAAAATCGACGCTGTTATCGGCGTGTTTGCCACCGTTAATGACGTTCATCAGTGGCACAGGCAGGACTCGAGCATTTGGACCGCCGAGGTACTTATAAAGTGGTTGCCCCAGTGCGTTGGCGGCGGCTCGAGCGGTTGCCAAAGAAACCGCCAAAATGGCGTTGCCACCGAGTTTTGATTTATTTTCTGTACCGTCCAGCGCCAGCATCACATGGTCTACACTGACTTGGTCGGTGGCATCCAAACCGACAATTTCGTCGGCAATTAAACCCTTGATGTTCTCAACGGCTTTTTGTACGCCTTTGCCCATAAACCGCGAATCTTCGTCGCGTAATTCGAGGGCTTCATGTGTTCCTGTGCTTGCGCCGCTTGGCACAATCGCCCGAGCGCTCGAGCCATCCTCGAGAAAAACTTCGGCTTCTACCGTTGGATTGCCCCGAGAATCCAGAACTTCGCGTGCCAGCACGTCAATAATCGTAGTCATACAGCCTCCGGAGGCTCGAGTCTGGGTTTTGTACCCTCGAGCCAAACGCCTCACTTTACCCCAAATTCTGCTCTTGCCTAGCAAACGACTGTTTGGCTATTTAATGAAGGTGATTTATACCTTTGGTCATTGGACAACATCTCGACCCTTTGCTCGACGCTTCACAGTATTTTTGACAGCTAATTTTAGCAATAGGAATACGGGGAAAGGTAATTTGTTGCTAAAAGACCTTGGACTGTGCCAAAAAACTATGGTATACTGTTTTTGGTGAAAATTTCACCAAAAACTGAATTAAAGAGGTGAAATTATGCTCATTCAATTCACTACTGGCAACTTTCGTTCAATTGCTAGTGATATTAATTTTTCAATGGAAGTAGCACCCACCTCAAAACGGGCTAAAAAGATGCGTGTTGATATTGAAAATCAATTGAGATACCAAATACAAAATTACTGAAATCTGCCGTTTTGTATGGTGCAAATGCAAGTGGAAAAAGTAATTTTGTACAAGCAATTCGTTTTATGCGAAATTTTGTTTTGCGTTCCTCTGCAATGCAAATAGGCGACAACATTGATGTGTCAGCATTTCGTTTTATTGAAGGTTTTCAAGAGAAACCATCATCATTTGAAATTATTTTTTTTGCATCTGACCAAAAGACTTATCGCTATGGTTTTAGCGTTACCAACGAAAAAGTGATTGAAGAATGGCTTTACGTCAAAAGTACATCAAGAGAAATTTGCTTATTTGAAAGGAGAGAGCAAAAATTTGATGTTAAAAAGAAATTTATTGAAGGTGAAAATATAGCAAACAAAACTCGAGACAACGCCTTATTTTTACCGACAGTTGCCCAATTTAACGGAGAAGTCTCGAGACTAATTATAGACTGGTTTAGGAGAATTCAAATTATAGACGGAACTGCTGACCAAGACCAAAGTAACTCGGCTGCCCAAGCAATCACAGATGAGAAACTAAAGAGAAAAGTCAGTGACTTTATAAAAAACTTAGACCTTTCAATCCAAGATGTCACTGTCGAAAAAAGTTCTAATGTAATCGATGGAGATAGTGAAGGGTCACAAATACTCTCTTTTATACAACTCACAACAAAATTTTTCCGAGAATCAACAAAAGAGAGGACTAGACTTCAGGTAATGACACGACACAACAAATTTTCATCGGATGGCAACTTGATTGGTTCTGAGACGGTTGATTTAACTGAATACGAATCTGAGGGAACAAAAAAACTATTTAATTTTGCACCCGCTTTTCTCGAGGGCTTAGAAAATCAAAGAATTTTCATCATAGATGAACTTGATGCAAAGCTGCACCCGCTACTGACGATTGCACTTATCAAAATGTTCCACTCAAATACCGGCTCAGGACATTGCTCACAACTGGTTTTTACAACTCATGACACAAACTTACTGACATCTGAGTTGTTTAGGCGTGACCAAATTTGGTTTGCTGAAAAAGACAAATTTGGGGCAACCCAAATGTATTCGCTTTATGATTTCAAGCCTCAAGGCAAAAATGTTCGTACCGATGAGTTGTACGAAAAAAACTATCTTATTGGTAAATATGGAGCAATTCCGTACCTTGGAAACTTGAGGTTTTAATATGGCTCGCCACTCAAAACCCAAGTTTTCTCAAGGTCGCCCTGCACCTACCAAAACCACGAAAAAAACGTTCTTAATCTTTTGCGAAGGTGAAAAAACCGAGCCAGATTATTTTAGGGCTTTTCGGATACGCGCAGATGTTAGAAAATACAGAGTCGAGGGAACGGGGTTTAATACTGAAAGTCTTGTCAGAGATGTAATTGAACAAATAGAAAGTGGTTACTATGGTGAATACGATGAGGTTTGGTGTGTTTTTGACAAAGATAGCTTCAAGCCCAACCAATTTAATACAGCAATTCAAATGGCGCTTTCAAACAAAATGAAAGCTGCATACAGTAACGAGGCGTTTGAACTTTGGTATCTTTTGCATTTTGAATACTGTGAATCTGGCTTGAATCGAGCGACCTATAAAAAGCGACTGACAAAATATTTTGGTAAAGAATACAAAAAGAACGACCCCAAGATGTATGAAACACTGCTACCAAATCAGGCTACGGCTATCAGAAATGCAAAAAGATTAGCCCAAATGCACATTTCAAATTCACCCGCCGACCACAATCCTGTCACATTGGTGTATCAGTTGGTTGAATCATTAAACAGTCCCGAATAGGTTTTTAAATTTCACGTCTCGAGCATCCAAACTCGAGGCATCGATTTTTCAATCCTTGACCAGTTCAATATCGGTCAGTTCGTGCCACGGTAAGCCCCACTGGTTCATGGCAGCCATAAAAGGGTCTGGGTCAAACTGCTCCATATTCCAGACGCCCGGCTTCATCCAAACCCCCTCAAGCATCAGCATTGCACCAATCATGGCAGGAACACCCGTGGTGTAACTAATACCTTGAGCTTGGACTTCCTTAAAGGTCTCGGCATGGTCGCAGACATTGTAAATAAAATGGGTTTTTGGCTTGCCATCTTTAATGCCTTTAATCTGCACCCCAATACAGGTTTTACCAGTGTAATTGGCAGCCAAACTTTCTGGCGCGGGTAAAATCGCTTTTAAGAATTCGATTGGCGCAATATCCACACCTTTAATCCGAATTGGTTCGATGCTGGTCATGCCAACGGTCTCGAGAACCGACAGGTACTTGATGTACTGCTCGCCAAAAGTCATCCAGAACCGTGCGCGTTTAAGGCTCGGGTAGTGCTTCACCAAACTCTCGAGTTCTTCGTGGTACAACACAAAACTTTTGCGGGTTTGCACCCTTGGGTAATAAATATCTTGGCTAATCTCGAGCGGTGCGGTTTCGACCCACGCGCCATTTTCCCAATAACGACCATTGGCTGTAATTTCGCGGATGTTAATTTCCGGGTTAAAATTAGTGGCAAAGGCTTTACCATGATTACCGTTGTTGCAATCCACAATGTCCATATAGTGCATTTCGTCAAAGTGGTGCTTGGCGTGGTAGGCGCTGTAGACATTGGTTGCACCGGGGTCAAAACCCGAACCGAGCAGTGCCATTAAGCCCGCGTTAGCAAAACGCTCTTGGTACGCCCATTGCCAGCTATACTCGAATTTGGCAAGGTCTTTGGGTTCATAATTGGCGGTGTCCAAGTAATGAACCCCAGTCTCGAGACAAGCATCCATAATCGGTAAGTCCTGATAGGGGAGAGCCACGTTAATCACCATTTTGGGTTGGTACTCACCGATTAACTTGACCAGCGCCGCCACATCATCAGCATCCACTTGGGCAGTCGTGACAACGGTTTTAGAGTTCGGGAAAAACTCTTTTATTTCGGCAGCAATTTTATCGCATTTGGCTTTGGTTCGACTGGCAATCATCAGTTCGGTAAAAACCGAATCGTTTTGAGCGCATTTTTTAGCGACCACGCCGCCAACACCGCCAGCACCTATCATCAAGACTCGAGACATAGGCTAAAGAATACCTTAATTCAAAGCTATTGTGGGTCAGTCAGGCTCAGTAACTGGGCAATTCGGTCTCGAGCCTCGAGCAATTCCATGCCCTCAAGGGTTTTTATGGCTTTTTGTGCCACCGCTAAATTCACTTCTGAGTCGTTCCAACTGGCGGTCAGTTGTGCGAGGTCTTGTAAAACGCTTTTTTGGTTTTCGGTAAAAAACATCTTTGCAATCGCGCTCGAGGCAGCAATCGCAGGTGGTTTTGCGTCCAGCACAGCCACACGCACCACTGCCAGCAGTTCCATAAAGGTTTGGTCGGTCGCCGCACGGACTTTGGGGTCGAGTTTCATAGGTCTAGCCTATCCGAATGAAGTAGTATTTTTAGCCTAACGAATACAGTAGTATTTTGCCAATGAATCCTCTAGGTGTCTTGGTCTGTCATGGTTTTACGGCACAACCCAAAACGGTTGAGTATATCGCGCCGTTTCTCGAGCAAGCTGGACTACCGTTTGAAATTCCAGCCTTACGCGGTCATGGCACGGTCTGGACAGACTTGCGTGGCGTAAAATGGCAAGACTGGCTTGAGGATGCCCTTGTTGCCTACGCCAGTCTCGAGGCGCGTTGCGAGCGCGTGGCGGTGGTTGGTCACAGCATGGGTGGCTTGGTGGCAGCCCAGATTGCCGCCCAAAAACCAGTCTCGAGCTTGGTTTTGGTTGCACCAGCCCTCAAATTCGCCAGTCCGCTTGCGCCCTTTGTTGGCTTACTACAAAGCGTGGTTAAAGATTTTAAGGGCGAGGGCAGTGCAATTCTTGACCCTGTTTTACGCGCCCAAGCCGAAAGCCAAAACATCACTTATCAAAAATTCCCGACCGCCACCTTTAGCGAACTCTGGAAAATGGCAACCGAGACCCAAAAAATCCTGCCTCGAGTGACTGCACCAACCCTGATTATGCACTCCTTAAAAGACACCGTGATTCCACCCAGCGCAGCCGACCTTGCACTCGAGCGAATTGGCAGTAGTGTCAAGCGCATTCGCTGGCTGCAAAATTGTAACCACGAAGTTTTTTGGGATGCCGAACGGAACAGCATCTGCGAGGAAATCACCAAATTTGTTCTCGAGATGGGTAAAGCATAGGGTGAAAAGGTGAAAAGTAAAAAAGGCTAAAAGTAAACAACAAAGGCTTGATTTGCTTTCCCTTTTAACCTTTTACCCTTTTAACCTTACTTTATCGCCCGACCAGAATCACATTTAATGGCAATTCTCGGTTGCCTTGTAGCCCCAGTAAAAAACCGACTTCATCATCAAAAAAAGTGCTGATTGAGCGTGCCGATAAACCAAGGGCGGTACTTGCCAACAAAACATTTTGGGCGGCATAACCAGCCTCGAGATACAGATGCCGATAGCCGCGCTCGGCGTGGGCGGTCACGGTGCGCTCGACCACACCCGTAAAAATCAGGGCAATAGCGCTGGTGTCCACACTGGCATCGTTGAGAAGTGCGCCAACCAAATCCTTGGTGGTGTCGCCAATGCGGACTTGCTCGAGTTGATGTTCGCGCACCACATAATGGTAAACCCCTGCAAAAGTATCGGCAATGCTGCGAGCCACAAGGTAAATCTCGAGCGGATACGCCCCAGATGGACTCGGCACAGTGCGGTAAGGCAAATTGCTGCCGCCGGGACGCTGCCCAGTAATCCCTTGGGCTGCCCAGAGTAACTGCGCCACCTCGGAAATTGTAATTGAAGCGCCAATTTCAGGGGTCTGAGAACGCCGCGCCGTGACCACGCTCCAAAATCCCGCTCCGCCTTTTTGCTTTGCCGACGGTAAACGGATCGTCTCGAGTGGGCTGGCATACACCTTAAAAGCAGGTACGCGCTTTCCAACCGGAAAGGTATCGCCGCGCTTGAGTTTGGTTTGGTCTACGAACTTCTCGCCGATGGATTCTTTCATGCTGCCTCGAGATGGACTCCCGCAAAACCCGAGAGATTAGGGATGCGCGAGTTTAACACAAGGGGGTAAGATAATTCATGCTTGTCAAAGATTGGATGACCCCAGCCCCACTGACCATCGCACCGAATACAGTCGTTCTCGAGGCGCTTAAACTCTTAAAAGCCCATAAATTTAGGCGTTTACCTGTGGTGGATGGTGCAAAACTGGTCGGTATTGTCACCGATAAAGACCTCAAAGATGCGATGCCAACCAAAGCCACAACCCTTTCGGTCTGGGAACTCAATTACTTGTTGGCAAAATTAACGGTGCGTGAAGTCATGGCAACCCCTGTCAAAACTTGTCGCGCCTCGGACACCCTCGAGAGTGCTGCCCTGACGATGCAATCTAAAAAAATAGCCGGTTTACCAGTTTTGGATGGCGCAGGCGCACTGGTTGGAATGCTGACGATCACCGATGTTTTAGGAGCGTTTACCCAAGTTTTGGGCTTAAAAGAAGGCGGTGTGCGCCTGACCCTCGAGATGCCCGATGTCCCCGGCAGTCTGGTGGCTGCCAGTCAAGCGATTCAACCCGCCAACATTGTCAGTGTTGCCACGGCTGGCTCGAGCAATGGCAAGCGCAAGTTGGTGATTCGTGCCACGGGCGACACCCTAGAAGCGTTGTCGGAGCGGCTGACCGAAGCGGGAATAAATGTATTGAACGTACAGTAGAAACAAGAGGAAGGTCAGCATATTATTTTCCTCTTTTCTCTGCTTTTGAATGGTAACATTCTGGTATGTCCGAAGCTCGAGTACCACTTTTTCCTGATTACCAAAGTCCAGCGTTTCGATTTGCTGATATTTTTGCGGGAATTGGTGGAATGCGACTTGGTTTTGAAGCGGTTGGCGGGCAGTGCGTTTTTTCTTCAGAATGGGATGTGCATTCGCAAAAAACGTACTTTGCAAATCATGCTGATTTTCCAAAGGGCGATATTACACTTGTTCCTTCGAGTGAAATTCCTAATTTTGATGTGCTACTGGCAGGATTTCCGTGTCAGCCTTTTAGCAGTATTGGTTTGCGTCAAGGTTTTTTACATCAGACCCAAGGCACTTTGTTCTATGAAATTGCGCGGATTCTGCGCGATAAGAAACCACTGGCTTTTCTGCTTGAGAATGTTGAAGGGCTAGTCACACATAACAACGGTGAGACCATGAGCATTATTCTCGAGACCCTGCGCGAACTTGGGTATGCTGTTTCGTACCAAGTGCTGGATGCTTCGCAATTTGGTGTGCCTCAGAAACGCAAACGCATTTATATTGTTGGACATAAACTCGAGAATGCAGAGTTTGCCTTTCCAAAAGGCACACGTTCAGATGTTTTTATTGGACAATTTATTGAATCGAATATCGAAGGGTACAGTATTTCTGAGCATTTGCAAAAAACATATATTTTCAAAAAAGACGATGGTAAACCTGCGATAGTTAGCCCAGACTCGAGGATTCAGATTAAAACCCAAGTCGCTTCGTATCATAAAATTCAGCGCTTAACAGGAACATTTGTGCGTGATGGGAAGACTGGCTTGCGCTTACTGACCGAAAACGAATGCAAAGCGATTATGGGATTCCCGCCGCATTTTATATTCCCAGTCTCGAGAACCCAAATGTACCGTCAGATAGGAAATTCGGTGACTATACCTGTGATAGTCGAAATTGCTAAACAGATGTTTGGTAAAATTATTCAAGTACATTTTAATGAAAAACGTAGAAGTAAAGCCTATTCACGACATTTAGCTTAAAAATGTTGGTAAAGATTATTGAGGAGAAAATATGGCAGATAACCTAGGCAAAAGAGCAATTAAGCAAGTTGATCTTGTAAAAGAATATTTCATGAGTCATCCAAATGAAGATATAAAACATAGCGAAGTGGTTGGCTGGTTACAGCAAACTTTTAAGGAAAGAACAGGTGGACAATTTGCAGATCCAGATAGACAAATTAGAACTTTGAGTCAACAAGGATTTCTAATAAAGAAGGCTAAGGGTGTCTATTGTTATGATCCTGAAGCAGTTCATTCACGCGAATTAGAGTATTTTTCTGATGAGCAAAAAAGAATAATTAAAGAACGTGATGGTTTTAAGTGTGTCATTTGTGGAAAAGGTGTTAAAGACGGAATTGAACTTCACGTTGATCATATTAAACCCAAAGAACTAGGTGGACAAGCTATAATTGAAAACGGTCAAACATTATGTGCACAACACAATTTTATGAAAAAGACTTTAAAGCAAACTGAGACAGGGAAAAAAATGTTTTTACGATTATATGAACTTGCAAAATCGGAAGGTGATACGAATTTACAAGATTTTTGTAAAGCAATTCTTTCAACTTTTGAAACCCATGGGATTAATGGACATATTGAGTGGAAACCATAATGCAATTAGAAGCTTTTAGATATATTACGAGCAGTGCGAATAGAAGAGTCGCCTTCACAAAAATGCTTGTTCAACATTTGGTTCTCTCCTCAGCGATGGTGCAAGCATGAACCCAATTTTATCTAAACCCCAAACCTTTGAACTTTTCGCTGCCCCCGGTTGTCTCGAGGAAGCGCTGCTCGAGGCAGAAGTGATTGCTTCTAAACCGTGGAAACCCCTGAAATTCGCGCCCATTTTCTCAATCCAAAAAGGCTATCTGCGCCTTGCCAATGCCTCATGGGATTTTGCTTGCGAACTGGCGGCTCGAGCCACGACTTTGCATGATGTGCGCCTGACTTTCCCAAAGTCTCGGGTGCATGGCTGGAACGACCTACCGCGCCTGCTCGAGAAATTACCGTGGGGCGTGTTGCTGCCAGAGCGTGCCAGCCTCGAGATTCGGGCTGAGGCGTTTCCGGGGGTGATTCCACACGCTGGGCGAATGACCAAAATTATCGAAGAACTATTTGCGGCAAATGGTTTTCGGATTACGCCCGACGAGCCGCATTTTCGGATTCATGTCACCTCTGGCGGCGACTACTTGCGGGTGGCGGTCAGCCTTGGCAACGATGCCCTGCATAAGCGCGGCTGGCGAGCCAGCACGGGTACACTTGCACCCTTGCGCGAAGACATTGCGGCGGCGGCACTATGGCGTTTAGCCACTTTCGAGCCACGGGTTCTCGAGGCAGTCCAGATTGCGGTGCCGTTTGCGGGCAGTGGTACACTAGGACTCGAGGCATGGCAAAGTTTATTTGGCTTACCGCCAGCCATTTGGGGTACAGAACGCCCGTGGCAGCGCCTCGCCAATCCAAGTACCGCCACGCTCGAGTGGTGGCAAAAACGAATTGCCCGAGCCGCCACAGACACGCAATTGCCCGAAATTACCTTTTTGGAAAATGATGCCAGCCAATTGCTCGAACTCGAGGGCAATATGCAAAAAGTGCAAAAAACCATCCAAGCCGAGATTGCGGTCTTAAATGCCGATGCTTTTAGCACCGATTTTTTAGCTCGAGATGGCATTGTTTTGTTGCCACTGCACCCGCCATATGGCTTGCGTTTAGCGTCCGAGAACCCCGAATTACTGTATGCCAAACTTGGCAAATCGGTACAAAAATGGGCGCTCGAGTCCAAAGTAGCGGGTTTTTGCTTATGCCCATCCGAAGTCTCGTGGCGAGCCTTTAAGTCTGGTTTGGCTGGAATGAAGGCGCAAACCACGCACTTAACCCAAGGCGGTTTGGATATTCGGGTTTGCTGTTTTAGCAATCTATAAAATCGTTACAAGTTTAACCTCGAGCCGCACTGCATCGTCGGTTTTTAGCCACAAGAATTCTGGGCGCTCGAGCTTATGGGCATCCAGAGAAATTGTAAAAGTGCTTTCGGCAGTCAAGCGCCGCGTGTTGCCATCGTAGGCAATCTCGAGCGGAATCTCGAGGTCTTTGGTAATTCCGCCCAACTCGAGTTTAACTTTGGCTTTGAAAGTACGGCTTTCGCCGCTAATCAGGGTACGCTTTTCGCCGCTTAGGCTGCTGCTTTTGATGCTGATAACTGGAAATCTTGCGACCTTAAAAACATTGTTTCGGGCGTTGTCGTCGCGGATTCCATTGCCACTGTTAAATTTGGCTGGGCGAACAGTGGCAGTAAAATCGGTCTCGAGCGGGCGTTTTAAGTCCAAATTCCAGTTCAGTGTTTCGAGTGGGGCTTGACCCGACCATTTATCTGCGCCAGCACTGGCAAAATAGGTTACGCCAGAACCCACCTCGAGTTTTTGGCTGCTTTGGGCAAGGCTGAGGGTGGTGAGGCTCAGAAAAACCAATAAAAACCGTTTCATGGATTTTAGTTTAATTCTTTTGGCGCAAGGTGTCTGTACAGCGCCATCCAATGTAGGACAAATCACATCAAACTTGAGTCTGGTTGTGTTAGATTATGCAACATGAATCAGAATTTCTCGGAAGTCATAGAAAAACTAAAAATTGAACACGCCGAAAATCTGGCACAAATGCCACTGCCACTTGGCGCAGAAGAATTTCTGAAAACCAAAATTTTCGAGCAGGACTCGGAAACTGTGGTCTTTATGCTCAAGCTGGCATGGGTTTTTGGGGCGCAAGCTGGGCAGCAAGCTGTGGCACAAGCCCAGATGCTCGAGCAAATGCCACAGCGTCGGCGAGTCGAGGCTTAGGTATTAAAGAACCGCTCGAGCTAAATGCTCGAGCGGTCTTTTTGTGGTTTTAGTTACCTGTAATGTTAATGTCGTCAATACCAACAAATTCGTCATTTCCGACAGCATTGGTAGTCATAATTCGTAGTTGTACTGTTGATTGTCCAAGCGCTCCAGCAGGTAAAGCAACACTGATGTTTGTTACTTGAGTAGCAGCATTGGCAGTCGTTGCATCAGCAATATATCCAGAGGCAATGTTGGTAAATGCTCCACTGTTGCCGACACGATAGTGAAGCGCGACTTGTTGTACAGCATCATCAGCAGAGCCATCTATGTCGCGTACACTATAAGCAACATTGCCATTGCTACAGCTAAGGGTATTGATTGTTATAAGCAGATACGGCGCGTCGGCTGTTCCCGAGCCAGCTAGACCAACAACAGGGTTGGCAATTGCAAATTCTGCCACACCACCAGTGTTAAAGACGCTTGGGTCGGTCTGATTAGCGTTGACATCTAGCACGCCAGGAGTATCATCAGCCAATAGAGTTCGTGGGTCTGTACCTGTGCCAGCTGTGATGTTATCTCCACGATACCCCACAATATTGGATACGCCACTCCAATCGTCATTGGCTGTAATTAAGCCAGCATTTGACCAATTTTGCGTAAATGGTGTGACTAAAGCACAAACTGAAGCCGTAACCGTAATCGCACTCGAGCCACTAAGCGTTCCGGCATTAGCAGTGATGGTTGCACTACCTACGGCAGCGCCCGAAACCAAACCAGTGGTATTGACTGTAGCAGCCACAGAACCACCATTTGACCAAGTAATGCTTGGGGTGGCACAACCGCTCGGTAAAAATGCTGCGGTCAGTTGTTGTGTAGCCCCAACGGTAATGCTGGCGGCGTTTGGCGTGACACTCAGGCTTGTACAAACAGGCACGACAACAATGCTAAAGCTGCTGCTCGAGGCAGTGGTTGTGCCGCTTGTGCCTTTGACGGTCAGAGGATACGTTCCAGCCGCCACAGTGTTGTCTAAATCTAGGGTCAGGGTACTGGTGTTGCCTGCGGTGTTGTTTGGCGAAAAGCTGCCAGTCACGCCACTTGGCGCGCCCTCTAGGGTCAGGGTAATTGGGTCTACAAAGCTGGTGCGGTTAATTGTGATGGTGCTGCTTGAGGAGGCAGCAATACCAGTCGTGAAACTCGAGCTACCAAGTGCGCCAGCACTGACGGTAAAACCCGGGGTAGCCGTTCCACCAAGGTTTAAGCCAACCACCACTGGGTCGTGGTCGCTCGAGCGGTACGCATCGGCGGCATAAAGACTGGTGACCTGACCTGTTGATTTGAACTCAGTGTTGTAGTCCAAGATTATTGGCTCATCAGCGTTAATGTGGAGTTTTTCTGCACCAGCCACTTGTGCTGTTAAGGTGGCACTTCCTAAAGCATGGTCAAGGCTGCCCCATGTACCATCAAAGACATAGGAATAACTGCTGCTTGGGTTGAGGTTGGTATAGCCAGCCGTCTCGAGTGTGGTCAGGGGTTGTTCTTTGTAGTAGGCGTTAAAGTCGCCCATCAGGAGGTAATCTGGGTCGGTTGTGCCAGTTGGGTTGGTGGCTAACCAGTTTTTGAGGTCGGTGGCATTCTGGGTACGCAGTAAGTTGGATAGCCCTTGCCCGTCACCTGAATCCGTGTTACCTGCACCACTGCCCGAGCCTTTAGACTTAAAGTGGTTCATCACAGCCGTAAAAACTTGGCTGTTGCTGATTTGGGTAAAGGTTGCGGCGACGGGGCTACGCCCTGTCCCACTCGAGCCAAAGGAGGAATATGTGGTTGTGTTTGGACTGGCGATTGTACCGAGCGTGACTGTACTTGGCTTATAGATAAAGTCAACTTTAATTGCATCGCAGCCGTAACCGTTGGCTGGAGCGCTGGCGGCGGCGTATGTACCAGCACTTGTGGCGGTATTGAGTGCAGCAACCAGGTCATTGATAGCCGTTGTGCCGTTGTTTTGCATTTCGATGACACCAAGCACATCGGGGTTAATTGCCAAAATAGCCTGTACAATTTTGTCTTTTTGGCGGGTAAATTCTTGGGCTGTATCCGCACCTCGAGCCGCTATGGTGTTGCTGCAACCAGCGCTGACAGTTGCAAAACTAGCTTGGTTGAGGGTTGTAAAAAAGTTCAAGACATTAAAGCTGGCAACTCGCAGCGTTCCGCCGACCGTGGGCGCAGTCGGACGAGCATTGACAGCTTGAAAATTAATTGCGGCTGTAGGCTGGATTCGGTATCCCTCGAACCGTTCGTCTAAAATCCCACTCAGATTGGCAACTGTGTCACCGCCGCGCAGTGTATTTGTTGCCGACAACGGATTACCGCCACGACCAAGCAAAATAGGGTCTGGGTTTTGTATCGAACGACCATCGTCCAGATAAATTTTGCGCTTGGCGATTTCGGCTAAATACGTCGCATAACCACTGACGCTCGGGGTGTTAAACTGGGTGTAGTTATCAAGCCTTGCATCTGTTCCGGTCGCATTGGATGCACCATCAGAAGACAGCACCACTTGTCCAAAACGCCCCAACTGAAAAATCTCGGTGACGGTCATGGTGTCTGGAATGCTGACCCGCATCCCTTCGTATTTCTCGAGGTCGGCAACGCTACTGACAGGGAAGTTGACTTTAATGGCTTCGGGCAATTGGCGTGTGCCGCAGTTTTGCACCAAGGTCGGGCTGGTCAGTTGGGTCAAAGAACTGTTGACTGTCACGCCACCCGAAGCTGCACTCGAGGTAAATTCGGTTGGTGTGCCAGAGACCCGAATAAAATCGCCAGCCGCAACATCAGGAAAACTCGAGCCAAACACAAGAATGCCATCTGACGTATTGGTATTACCATCGCCGTAGCGGTCTTGTAAGTAAAAGCCACTAAGGTTGGTGGTGGTGGTGATTGAGTTGACAGTTGTACTGACATCTTGAAAATCGCCAGTCACCACACCTTCAACCGCGACCGTGCCTGTGGCGGCGGTGGTCGAACCTGAACCTTGAATTTGTGGAATTGTAGTGCTGACGCTACCCGTGTTGCAACTTGGCTCGAGTAAAAGCGCTGGCGTGGTGCTAATTTTAGCGTTACTCAAACGAATTTCACCTACCGTGGTATCGGTGTCTTGTCCAACTAAAACCACTTGACTTGCTGCCAAGGCAGTGGCTCGAGCCGCCGCCGCCAGTGTGCTTTCTTCTGGGCTACGGCTGACTCGAGTATCGCTTTCGGTGGTAAGCACAAAAGTTGCCGAAAACCCGTAAGCAGTGTTGGCGCTGGCGCTTGGTATTTTATAGGCAACGGTCACTTGTCCTCGGTTGCAGTTGGCATCAGCAACGGTGTTGCAGTTGGCTGCGCCGATGGTGCGTCCGCCAGTTATTGCAAGGCTACGAGTTACAAATCCATACTCGAGTACACGGTCATTGCTCGAGATAATGCTGGCAGTTTGGGATTGGGTCTGGACTCCTGCTGCTTCGCTGGTTTGGAAAACTTGGAGGTCTTCACGTCCTGCCACAATACTCACTGTGCCATTGCCGCTCATGCCATGTGTGGGCAGTAAACTCTGGGCATTTTGAGCATCGTTGACATTGCCCCCAGCAAAATTAACAAGGTTCTTGATGGCTGTGCCACCTTTGTTATTGGCACTTTGATGGTAGGCATAAAGAGTCAGGTTATTGAGGGCGGTGTTGGTCGTGTTGGTAAAAGCAAAAGTCCGCAGAATGTACTTAAAGTTGCTGTCGAATGCAACTGAAGCGGCGGGTGTGACATTGGTATTAAATGAATCAAAAGCAACAACCGAATCTGGCTGAACTGTACTGATTTGCGGCGTAAGGCTGCCGCCACCAAAAGACAATTCAACTGCACCAAAGGGTTTGACAGTTTGCACAGGCTTTTGTGGGGCAAGTTGGGTACAAGCGGTGATGATGGCTGAGGCAATCAAAGCCGTTAAAACTCGAGGCGTATTCATGGTTGTTCCTCCAAAAAGTCGCCGCTCAATGTGTTGAATGGCGTGGTTACCCCTGTGCTAATGACCCAAGATTGATGTTGCTCGAGTTTTGGTACGGTATAAGTCTTTTTGGCAGCCAAAACAAGCTGCACAGGGTCGGCTGTGTTTAATTTGGTATTCATTTTTCTCCTAGATGGGTTGCCCCATACAGGCAGACTTATATCGGGCTTATGTCAGCCTAAGTTCAGTTCTCATCTTGTACCCGAAGCCAAGCCGATGTCGCTCCTCGAAGCCAAGCCGACGTTGTACCTCGAGCCAAGTAGAATGGCGTATGGATTATCCAATCTCTGGCGTTTACGAACACCACAAAAGCACCCCAGAAGCCCGTAGGTATTACCAAGTCTTGGGTTGTGCTAAACACACCGAAAGCGGCGAGGAATTGGTGGTTTACGTTCCGTTGTATGTCATCCCAGAACACACCGGGCTGCGTTTACAGGTACGACCAGTTGCCATGTTTCTCGAGCAAGTACAAAAAAATGGCGTTCTTGTGCCGCGTTTTGCCTATATTGGGGTAGCCTTGTAGGCTCGAGGTAACACAAAGTCTGGTTTTCGTCGTAGACTGTATAAAAAGGGGGCTTTATGACTCAACCCGCGCAGGAACTGACCATCGTTGAAATTCTCAAGTATTCCGTCGAGCGCAATGCTTCGGATATTATTCTCACGGCTGGATTGCCACCGCAGTACAAAGTACATGGTGAATGGGGCAATGGCGAGAACACCAACCCGCTGACCGCCCAAGAAACCCGCCGTTTGATGTACTCAATCATGAACGAAAAGCAACAGCGCAACTTCGAGGAAAAACGCGATATTGACTTGTCGTTTGCCTCAACTGGCATCGGCGGACGCTTTCGGGTCAATGTTTTTTTTCAGCGTGGCTCGGTCGGTGGGGTCTTGCGGCTGATTCCAACCAAGACCCGTCCAATCGAAGAGTTGGGTATCCCCAAGGAAATTCTGATTCAAATCTCGAGCCTGCCGCGTGGTCTGGTGCTGGTGACCGGTCCGACAGGTTCGGGCAAAAGCACAACTTTGGCTTCGATGATTGACTGGATTAACACCAACAAGAAAAAACACATTGTGACGATCGAAGACCCGGTAGAATTTGCCCATTCACACAAAAGCAGTATCGTCAATCAGCGCGAAATTGGACCAGACACCCAAGATTTCGAGATGGCGCTTAGGGCAGTTTTGCGCCAAGCCCCAGATGTGATTCTGGTTGGAGAGATGCGCGACTTTGAAACGATTCGCAGTGCCGTCACGGCTGCCGAAACCGGACACTTGGTGATGGGAACATTGCACACCAACAGCGCCCCAGAAGCGATTGACCGTATTGTGGATGTTTTCCCCGAGGAACAACAAGAACAGATTCGAGTCCAGCTTGCCAACAACCTGAGCGCTATTGTGACCCAGCAAATGTTGCCCAAAATCAGTGGTGACGGGCGCTTGGTGGCTTACGAAATCATGATTGCCACGCCAGCCGTGCGAGCCTTAATCCGCGAAGGTAAATCCTACCAGTTGACCAGTGTGATTCAAACCGGTGCTTCGCTCGGAATGCTGACCATGGATGCTTGCCTTGCCGATATGTACAAAAAGAAAATGATCACTTACGAAGTTGGCGAATCTCGAGCCGTTGACCCCAAGGAATACACCCGTTTGGCTAAACTTGGCGAGACGCTGCCCGGGCAGCGTCCGGCGGTCGGGGCGCAACCTCAAGCCCCACAAGCCCAGCAACCCGCTTCGCCCAGTGGTTTTGGACGGCGCTAAAATTATCCAGAAAAGCGACAGCCCAATTTAGGGCTGTCGCTTTCATATGCTTTAAGGATTGCTGTGGTTTAATCCAAACCGATGCTTGGTATGATTCACGCGCCAGAAGCCCCGATTTTTAAGGCGTTGTTGATTTTAGCCACACTGGTACTGCTTGGGGCTGGCTTGGTTGGGCGCTATCTCGAGCCGCGTTTTGCTAAACAGTTGCGCCTGATAATTAATCTGGCTGCGCCGTTTTTGATTGTCTCGAGCTTGGTGGATGTGGGTTTTACGGCTTGGCGAGCGCTTTTAGAACTCAATCCCTATTTGTACGGAGCATACATGACTGCCAGCCGACACGGGCAGTGGGTCATGGCTCGAGTTGCCGCCGCCTGCGCTTTGTGGTGGCTTTCCAGCACTTCTCGAGTTCGTTTTGACAAGTATTTACACGCTTTGGCGTGCTTGGTTTTGGGTTGTAGTTTATCCATGACAACCCACAGTGGCGCAACGGGCGAAGTGCTGCCAGTCTTTGGCGATTTGCTGCATTTATTTTCGATGATTGTCTGGGTCAGCAGTGTGGCGGTGTTGGCACTTGGCAAGTTTGTAGCTCGAGATGGGGTTGTGGCGGCGACTCGAGTCTCGAGTATTGCCGCTTGGTGTGTTGGTTTACTGACCTTAACGGGGATTTATCAAAGCCTGATTAAACTCTGGTCGCCCGCCCTGTTGGTCGAAACACAGTACGGCACAACTTTAACGATTAAACTTTTACTCTATGCCGTTGTGCTGGCTTTTGCAGCCATCAACCGATTTTATTGGCTGCCACAACTTTCAAAGCGGCAGAATTTATTTGGGCGTTTTCAGAGTGCCACCCGAATTGAACTCACCTTACTTGTGACCGTACTTTTTGCTACTGCAACGCTTGGCAGTACCGCCCCACCAGAACGCGATGTGCGGCTGGTTGCGCCAGTTGTGGTCAAAGAAACTAAGGGGGTCTGGACACTGACCGCTAATGCCACCACGCCTGCAATTGGTGGCTTACGGCTCGAGTTTAAGATTACTGGGCAAAATGGCTATAAGCTCGAGTTAGATGCCCGAGTGGATGTCAATCTTTTTATGTCGGCAGATGGCATGACAATAGCCCAAAACCCAACAAGGCGCAAAGATGGTTCTTATTTCCTCGAGACTCGGCTAGGAATGCCGGGCGAATGGAATATCCAAATTAAAGTACCTGGTGCAAGTTGGCGCATTCCACTTCGATTTAAGGATTGAATCGATTCCTAAGGATTGATTTCATCTTGCAGTGCTACACTGCTGCCAGAGGTGCGCCATGGCAACCATCAGCTTCTTAAAAAATAATCAACCGCTTATCCTCGAGAACATCGAACTGGCACTCGAGACAATCCAGACTTGGGCAGAAAGAAATGGCTTTGATAGCATGACCCTACACCTCGAGTCCGACCATAAACTGATGGTGCAACTTGGTACAGAAGCCCCGCTTTCTAATTGGTTAGAGCTGTCGGCTTTACAAAATAACGATACCGAAGCGATTGAGGATTTACTCGATTTTGTGCGCGGTGAGTATCGTCGGCGCTTGGCGGGTTATGGCAAATTTGACCGATGATTGTACTGGGCATCGATACAAGTTGTGATGACACTGGCGTGGGAATTGTCCAAGACGGCAAAATCCTTGCCAACGTGATTGCCTCGCAAAGCCTGCACCGAGCTTTTGGCGGCATCATGCCCGAATTGGCATCTCGAGCGCATTTAGAAAGCATTGACCAAGTGGTACAACTGGCGCTGTCGGATGCCAAGCTAAAACTCGAAGACATGGATGTGATTGCTGCCACGCGAGGACCCGGCTTAGCGGGGTCGCTTTTGGTTGGCTTTGTCTATGCCAAGGGTTTAGCCTTTGGCACGGGTAAAACTTTTTATGCGATGCACCACCTTGAGGGACATATCCAAAGTGCCATTGCCAGTCAGCCAGACCTCGAGCCACCCTTTTTAGCCCTGATTGCCTCAGGTGGACACACCCATTTATTTGATTGCCAAATTGCTGGGCAGTACAGTTTAATTGGTGCAACCCGTGACGATGCCGCCGGCGAAGCCTTTGATAAAGTGGCGCGGCTGCTTGAGCTTGGTTTCCCCGGCGGACCGGCGATTGCTAAAGCAGCCCTTGTAGGCAACGACCACGCTTATCCATTTACAATTCCGCTTTTAGGGCAGACGGGTTTTGACTTTTCGTACAGTGGAATTAAAAACCAAGCACGGTTAGCCGTCGAAGCCCGAAACACGGGCAAGCTCAAGATAAGCATCCCCGATTTAGCCGCCAGTTTTGAACGAATTATGGTCGAGAGTCTGGTCAAAACCACGCTTAGGGCAGCCAAAGCCCACTCGAGAAGCACAGTTGTGGTGGCGGGTGGTGTGGCAGCCAATCAGCGTTTGCGCCGTGTGTTTGCTGCTGGTGTGGCTCGAGTAATTTTTCCACCCGCCCTGTTAAACACTGATAATGGCGCAATGATTGCACTGGCTGGCTGGCTGAGGGCTGTTCGCCAAGAGCCAGCCGACGGTCTAGGGCTGGGGGTTTTACCCACTTGGGCATTGGCAACACCTTAAAAGCTATTTTCTAAGGTCTCGATGGCTTTTGTCACTCGTTTGGCTCGAGTCTCGGGGTTTTTTGTACCCTCGACCGATAGCGTATGAATCCGCTTTTGGCTATACGATAAGGCTTCAAATTTTGCTTTGGCGTTTGCATTTTGCTCGAGTGCTAAGGCTAAATCGGCGGGTAGCTCGAGAATTCGCGGCTCGGTATCCAACTCAAGGCTGACCGTGATATTGTCGCCGCCTTTAACTTTTGCGCCAAGGCGGTGTTCGGCACTGACTGGAATCATAAATTTACTGCCCATCACAGCAATTGTGCTGCGGTATGAATAGCCATTTACGGTCACTTTTACGGCTGGCTTTTTGCTCGGGCTTAGGCTGGTCACAATTTCGTTTGGTACTTCGATGCCTGTGGCGGTTTTTCCTGCTTGGATTAAAATGGTTTGGAAAGTTTTCATTGCAGATACTCGGGATTCATCCACATCACTTCCCAAATATGACCATCGAGGTCTTGGAAACCATGCTGGTACATAAAACCATGGTCTTTGGCTTGGTTGTAGGTATTTCCGCCGGCTGCCACAGCTTTTGCGACCATGGTTTCAACTTCGGCTCGAGATTCGCAAGACAACGCCACCAGCACCTCGGTGCTGACTCGAGCATTGCTAATCGCGTTTGGCGTAAAGGTCTGGAAAAATGGCTCGGTCACCAGCATCGCAAAGATATTTTCTTCAATCACCATACAGGCTGCCGCCTCGTTGGTAAATTGGGCGTTGTAGGAAAACCCCAAGGCACGAAAAAAGGCTTGGGAGGCTTCTAAATTCTTGACGGGTAAATTCACAAAAATATTTCTTGGCATGGTTCTCCTATTTGATGGCGCTGTAGGCTTGCTCGAGCCACCCGAGTAATTCGGTGTCTATTTCGGTGGTGTGACTAATTCCAACGCGGTGTGTGACCATGTTGTTCCAAGTTCCAGCCAACTCGAGACGTGGTGTGGCAGCCATGTTTTTGAATTTAATGCCAATCTCGAGTCGGTCTTTACTCGATGGCTGGACAATGCCAAATTTCTTATTGTTTTTCAGTAAACTGATGTAGCTGTTGGTTGGCGCAAGGGTCACATCTGGGGCAAAGATTTTTATTTTCTCGAGCAGTACCTCAAAGGTTTCACGCCAGACCGCTTTTGTGCCAGTAAAGACTTGCTCGAGTCGGTCGTCGGGGCTGGGTCTGCCTGATTCAAGGGTTTTTAGTACGGCTGCAATCGCATTGGCGTGTCCGTGACCTAAACCAAAGTCGGCTTTGAGCCAAGCAATAATCTCGCCATGCTTGGTTAAACCTTTTTCGGTGGCAATGACCTGAAAATCGGCTGGGGTTTTACCCGTTTTGGCTTTGATGCTGTCTAAGTAGGCTTGCATGGTTCTCCTTATGGGTTTTGACCACATCAAAACGCAAGTGGGTCACACCAACACTTTCTATCACCTTGGTTTGCTCGAGCTTGACCGCACCAATATGTTCAAACAGCCGTAGTCCTTCGCCCAGTAAAACTGGCACAAGATGAATACGAATTTCGTCCACCAATCCAGCTTTGATAAATTGTTGGACTGTGTTTGCGCCACCTGCAATACAAATATCTTTTTTGCCAGCTACGGCTTTGGCTTGCTCGAGACAGGATTCTAAACCATCGGCGATAAAAAACATCGGCGTTTTTCCGGGTATGCGCCGTGTTGTGATACTGCGCGACAAGATAAAATGTGGCATTTGATAAGGATTATTTTCGTCATAAGCCCCATTGTCACTACCCGCTTCGTAACTTTTGCGACCCATAACCATCGCCCCGATGTTTTCGATCAGTTCGGCAATAACAGCTTGACTGGCTAGGGCGGGAGCAAAGTACCAATTGTGTAAGCCATGATCTTCGCCGTTAGAACCGCTTATAAATCCATCAAGCGACATTGCCAAGTCTATAAAAACTTTGCTCATGATTTAGGCAACCCAACCCAACAGTTGTGTTGGTAGTGGTTTGCCGAGCGCACGCAGATAGACACTGGCTTTGGCGGCAAAAATAAAAACCGATTCGCGGTAAGTAAAAAAGGTTGTTTCGGCAGGTAAGCCCCACGTGCCTCGAGCGATGGTTTTTTTGAGGTCGGTGTCAGAAAGTTGCTCGAGGGCAGCCATCATGGCTTGGTCTAAGGTTTCAAACCAAGTTTTGAATTCTGCCACCGTGTGGATGGCTGGCGCGGTGGCATCAAAAACCAACTCAAAGCTGCCAAAGGCTTTGGTGTACGCCATTTGAAATGTGCCTTGCTCGAGCAGCAGTTCGGCGAAACTCAGGCTCGAGCCACCGAGCGAAAAGGTCAAATCGGGGTCGGTTATCGCCTCGAGAATTTCGGTTCTGAGGTTGTGGGTCGTGTCTATCAGTATGGCTTTTTTGGCAATGAGGTGATTCATCTCGAGGTTTACTTGGATTTGTGCCATAAAAATACTCCTTTGTGCCGTATACCCGTGTGCAAAATTTTACGCAACAAGTCTCATGGCTTTCTATGCCAATATGTTTGTCGGTATTTAGATTATAACATAATGAGATTGCAAACTGCAATAGCTTAGAATTGTAGTAAGTCGAACAATCTAACGACGTTTTCTGGGATGCTGGGCAGCTAAACGCTCATTGCCGTGCTTATAATTGCCAGTTATCCGAGCCATCAGTTGTTGTTCCTCGACAAGGGTTGCGCCAGCCACATCCTCGAGAAAGGCTTGAGCGGTTAAGGAACGCAATATCGTTATTTCCTTGCCGTTTCTCGAGATGTAAACCTCACCAGATTTGCTGACTCGAAAGGTAAAATCAAGGTCTTCGGACATCACAAGATTATATCGTCTTGGGTAGCTCAAGACCGGCTTGTAGCGGGTTGCTCGAGCCTATGCAGGGCTTCCTCGAGTGCTTTGGCATGGCTTTCTTGTGTTCCTTGGGGCAGAATCGGTGTTCCGTACCTGAACACAAAGCGCTTAGCCCCAAACCAATTGGTCTCGAGATGAATCCCTGCGGGTATGACTGGCACTTTGGCTTTTAGGGCAAGCATTGATGCACCGCCCTTCACTTCTTGTCCGCCGCGTGTGCCTTGTGGAAAAATCACCAGCAATTGGTTATTTTGTAATAAACGCAAAGCGGTTTTGATCGCCGTCAAATCCATTTTGCCGCGCTCGACAGGAAAGGCGTTGCCACTTAACATATACCAGCGCAAGGGCTGATGCGTAAACGATTCAGCTTTGGACATATAATGCACCCGGCGCTTGGTTGGTTGCGCCACCCCAAATGGGTCTATGGCGGTGATGTGATTGGCGGCAATAATCGCAGCGCCAGCCTTGGGAATAGCACTTGGGTTCATGTAGCTCGAGCCAAGAATACGAAAATACACGCCCCAAATGGCTTTGATGATGTCAAACGCCAATGGCATATTTGATAAATCAGGATTTTTGTCGTTCACGGATTCACCAACCTCTTTTGAATCAACTCGAGGGCTTGGGCAATGGTCTGTTCTAAGGTCAAGTCGCTCGAGTCAAGCAATATCGCATCGGTGGCGGGGGCGCTGTTACTTGCATCCATCGTGTCTCGAGCTTCGATGCTGGCTTGGACTTCGGCTAAACTTTTGCTGCGTTCTGCGACACGGCGTTTGGCTCGAGTCTGGCTACTGGCGGTTAAAAAGATTTTAACATCGGCATTGGGAAAAACATTTGTTCCCATATCGCGCCCTTCGGCTAAAAATGGTGGCTTGAGTTGCCGAATTTGGCGGTTGACCCAAGCCCGAATCTGTGGGTGCTGTGCCACCACACTGACCAAGGCATCCACCAGAGTTGAATGGCATTGGGCAGTCACATCCAAATTATTCAAAAAAACCACATTGCCCAAAACTCGAGCCTCAAAACGCAACTCCCCCAATAACTCAAGTAAGGCAGTTTCCGAATGCTGGTCGGTTTTACTGGTCTGGGCAGCCAATGCCACCAAGCGGTAGAGTAAGCCACTGGAGATAAATGGTATCTGTAAAATGTTGGCGATGCCTTGCGCCACACTGGATTTGCCACTGGCAGCCAAGCCATCAAGGGTGATGATTGTGTTTGGGGATAAAGAAGATGCCACAAAGGAGAGTATAAAGGTCAAAGGGTCAAAAGGTGAAAAGTAAACATACCCCAGAATTCTTCTAAGCACTTGGCAGGATAGTCGGAGTCTTGAGAACCGAGAACCCCCAAACTCTGGTTTTAACATTCTCTAGGTTCAGGTCGGCTTGGCGCACGGTTTGTAGTAATTCGGCGCGGCTCGAGACCTCTAAAAGCAGCACCCTTGGGTCTTCGGTGTTTTGCAGTAGGCGGGTGCTGGTCACGCCAGCCACGCTATCGAACAAACGCTTTAAGTGGTGCAGCGCCTCCATTGTGGCGCTGTTGGCAGTTTCAGGCAGAGTAACCTCGAGAAATAGCACAAACACACTTATTCATCCTCAGCTATAAACTTTTCGAGCTTTTGGGTGTTGATAATAAATGGCACTCGAGTGCGAGCGATTGCCCCTTCACGCTTGAGACGATTTAAGCTGTGCGAGACGGTTTCTCGGGTTGCACCAATCATGCGCGATAAGTCTTCTTGGGTCAGTTTTAAGTGAATTCGCACGCCATCTGTCCCCGTTTTGCCAAACTCGAGCGCAAAGCGGTAGAGCAAACTGGCGAGTCGGGCTGGGGCGCTGTAGGCACTGACTTCGGCTTGCCACGATTGGGTTTCAAAAAGGCGCTGCGCCATAATCTGAATAAATTTAAGGGCTAAGGCTGGACGTTCACGGATTAAATCCTCGAGTTCAGAAATCGGTAGGGCAATTAAAACTGTGTCTTCAATCGCTTCGGCTTGGTGCGGACGCTTTTCGGCTGGGGTTAAGAGCAATTCGCCAAATGCACCATACTGCCCGACCACACCCAGAATCGCTTCTTTGCCGTTAGGAAATAACTTGGAGATTTTAACCAGTCCAGAGCGGATAAAATAAATTGCATCGGCAAAGTCGTCCATATGATAAATCACGTCACCCGCCGCAAAACGGCGATATGGCGTGGTCTTAGAAAGTTTTGCCAAATCCTCGAGTTCCCAGTCTTCAAATAAGCTGGTGCTTTTGAGGTGCCAAACAAGACTGGGGAATTCCACCCGCCCAGTCTACAACTTAGGATGTGCTTTGCGCTTGAAAAAGGCAAGGTGAAAAGGTCAAAGGGTCAAAGGGTTAAAAGGTCAAAGGGTTAAAAGGTTAAAAGTGAGGTCTGTTTTTAACTTTTAACCTTTTTTACTTTTCCCCTTTTCCCCTTTTTAGTAGGGCAAACGCACCAACTATGCCTTGCCTGATAAACCAAGTAACGATAGCAAGTAATCATCATGTAATAACGCCTTCAAACGTTTCCGTCGCTTA